>CAIMUX010000013.1 GCA_903844735.1 Candidatus Eiseniibacteriota bacterium | reverse complement strand
TCTGGGCAGCCAGGAACGCCGTGAGGGTCGCGCCGATCCGGTCCCGGAACGAGACCAGCCAAGGGTCCGTTTCCTCCGCGAGCTTGCCCAGGACCACCCGCGTGATCTCGGGAATCTGCTGCGGCTTCTCGCGCAGGGCGGAACCATAGCCCGCGGGGAAATAGCGCAGATAGATGTCGGCGCCATGGTTGTTGCGCACTACCGACAGGAGGTTCAGGGCGAACCCCCGCAGCCGGTTTTCCATGTCACGCAACACATGATCCCGCGCGGCGCCGGCGCTCTGCACCGCCTCCACCGCGTTTCGGTACGCCAACGCCTTCGCCTTCAGCCCATCCTGCCCGGCCTGCAATGCGGCCGCGGCCTCCGCCAGTCGCAGATCCGTCTTGAGCCGAGGAAGGATGCGTCCTCCCGTGGCCTCACACGTCTCCGCGGACCGCTCCATCAGTCGCTTATACATAAGGTCCTCCTCTCGTCGGGGCCCGCCCCCTGTCCCGGGGGCAAGCGGGCGCCGACACTCGAACGTGGATCGATGGTTTCGTTGGGACATGCCGCGGCCGCTGCGCATCCGGGGGACTCACCGCAAGAGGCGGGCAAAACGCGGAGACCGTGTGCCAGTGAAAGGCAAAAAGACGGATGACTGCGGTAACTGGTTCTGCCGCAAGCGCCAGAAACTCGATGGCGACGTTCGGCGGGCGATCCGGCGGGAGCGGAACAGGGAACGGGCGGCTCGAGAGGTGTGCCTGAGCGCCACAGTGTGCCGAAAAGTGTGCCCCAGCGGCACACCTCCGCAAGGATGTTCGGTGGTTTGGGCAGCAGGGCATTCGCGCTTCCGGATGCTGCGGGAGCGGCGCATGCACGGGCGAAAGGCCCCCCCTGCCACTGCCACCAAGGCTCACTCGCGTGCGGGTAGCCGGCCGGGCCAATGGCACGAAAGCTCGCACACGCGTGAGCAAGCGGTCTCGCCGGCATTGGGATGACCTGCTACGGCGTAGGTTGGGTGACGCGCCGACATCGCCGTCAGGGCCAACTTGAGCGTGGTCCAGGGCGGTTGGATACCGGCCCCACAGCGGGGGCGCAACGGACGCCGTGGTTGATGATGATCAGCCGGATCCGGGCGGCTGATTGACCCAGTCCCGATGGCAGACGCCCTCCACGTTGCCGCGGCAACCGTTGCCGGTGCTGACCTCATCCTGAGTTGAAACTTCAGGCACATCGTGAACCTTGATCGGATCCGCGGATTCAACAGCGTGAATCTCGTCTTAGGATATCGAACCATGACAATCCTGAGCCCCTTGGAGGTGACCCATGGCGGTCGGGAAGACCTTTGATTGCGTAGAAATGAAGGATCGGATCCAGCGCGACCTCCTCCGGGAGTTCGAAGCACGCCGCCTCGAGTTCGATTCCTATGTCGACTTCATCAACGCGACGGCAGAGGAGGATCTCGATACAAAGGCGTGGAGGAAGCGCGTGCGGTTGGCCAGGTTGGCCGTGAAGTCGTAGGCGTCGGGCCCGGCCTCACAAACGGCCGTCACGCTATGGCCTTTCCCTGGGGACCCTCCTTCGGAATTGCGATTGTGCGCGGGGTCGGTCGGCCTTTCTCACTGACGAAGGTGACCGTGCGGAGAGGCGGGCGATCCTCTGCGGCGACGGAAGAGACAGCGTGTAATACGTGACCAGGCCGCGAGCCGTCCAGACCTCGGTCGTGAAGAAGTCCGCGGCCGCGATGACCGCAGCATGCGACTTGATGAAGGTTTTCCTGCTTGACAGACGGTCTGGGGTCGGCGCAATTCCGTGTTCCTTCAAGACCGTGGCGATCGTGGAACGAGTACTCAAGGAAGGCGCTGACGCCACTTGTCTGGATCGCGAGAGGTGTGAAATACACCGTAGACGGTCACTGTGCCTTCGGCATGCTCGTAGAAGACCGCGTATGGAAAGCGGCGCACCAAACCTCGGCGATAGCTCTCGTGGGCGACTGAATGCATCTCGGGCGTGCGCCGGATTGCTTCAATACATGCATCGATGCAGCTCAACAGTTCTTCGCCCAAGCCGATCCGTCGCCCCTCATACCAGGCGTATGCCTCCTGGACGTCTTGCTCGGTCTCCGACGCAAGGATCAACTCAGCGACCATAGCGAGTCTTGATCCTTTGTTTGATTTCTTCCCACGTGAGTCCAGAGGCCGGGTTGTTGATCAGGTTGGCCTTTCGCCGCGCCAGTTCTTCCTTTTGCCAGTCATGGACGGGTACCGCTTCGGGGGTGGCCGCAAGGTCATCCCACAAGTCTTCCACGAGCTGGAGCTTCTCTGACGGGCTTAGGTCAAAGACCGAGGTAGTTGTCGGGTTCATCTGACACCCTCCTGCAGTTTGTGTTCAAGCACGATGAAGCATCCTGCCGCAGCAGTATATCGACTTGAGCTGCCCGCGTCCAATTCTCCCGAACAGTCCGACCCCGTCCTGTCTGAAGATCGGAACGACTGGCCGCTACGTGGGTTACGAGACCAGCATTGGAGTCCGATAGACTCTTGTCATGGCCGAACCAATCCATCGCCAACTCCTGCGGCCACGTTCGCGGACCGGGTCATTGCCGACAGGCCCAGGTCGTCACGTTTCTCAATCCCAGATCAAGCCGACGTAGGCAGGCAACCGGCTCCAGTGAGCGAGTTCGGCTCGATCGGCCGAAGTTCGCGCCGCAGCCTCCGATTCGACCGCCGCCGTCAGGGCCCCAGCCGGGCCTGAATCGCGCTCCAGACCCCGGAAAGCCCCAATGTCACCACCCATCGCCCGATGTAGTCCCGGTCGATTTCGCCAGGGCTCGTAAGAAGCATCCCCGTGATGTCACGCAAGTGCTTCTCAGATCCCCCCTCGGAGTAGTACTCCATCTTCTTGATGATGACGTCTTCCGGGGCGGCAAAGTTCGCCTCGTAGGAGGGAGCGGGATGGATGCGGCGCACCCGCTGAGACCGGCTCTGGTCGAAGGGAGTGTTGCGTCGGAGGATCACGTCGACCTTCAGGCCGGATGTCGGGTGAATGATATTGAACTGGCTCCGGTGCCGGATGGCTTCTCGGATCATGTCCGCGCTGATGTAGTAGTCTTCCGCGGGGAATGCAGCCACGAGGGGCGGGATCTGGGTCTCGACGACTTCGGCCACAATGTCGATGTCGTTGGTGAGGCGCGGCTCCCCGTAAGCCATCGCTGCGATCGAGCCGGTTACGAAGTAGGGAATACCCAGGCGCTCGAAGATCGCAACCACGCGTTCCAGGAGCTCATACGGCACCATGAGACATCCTCCTGACGACCTCGCGTTCGACCTGCGGCCGGCTCCAGTCCGGATGCATCTCAGCGAGCTGGGTCAGGAGCATGATGCGCACGGACGTCCAGATCCCGGAGGCGATCGCCAGACGCTCGGCAGGCGTCTTCCGACGGAGAATGTCCGCCATCGCTTGATCGATGACCTCGATCTGGCCTGCGTCGAGTCGCATCGAGTTGCTCCCTGTCTTCCGCGACCCTGATCTCGTGCCCGCGGAGGCTGCAAAGCTGACAGACGAGTCGGTCGACCTTCCGGACCCCGTGATGGTCGAGTATACCTCGACCGGCGTTGTCTGGGTGAGAAAGGACGAGCCTGCCCTCCGGTCTGACTCCGACGAGCTCGCCCTCCGATCGGCGAGCCTTCCGCGGGGGCATGGGCAAGGACGATCGGATGTTCGGACACTACGGGTTCGGGCGGTGATGCTGCCGTGATGAGGGAGTAACGGCAAACCCACGGAGCCCGTTCAGACTCCGTGGGTGCCGTCAAACCAAGCGCTGATGAGAACGTCAAGTCCCTAGCCGGCCTCCATCACCTGCAACCCCGCCGCGACCGGTGCCGGCTGCACCATCGAGGACCCCGCCGCCGAGACCTCCGGCTTCGCCGGCGTCTCGGGTGGCGCGTCGCCGTCTGCCGCACCGGACGCGGCCGCCCGACGCGAACGGTAGGCCGGCGCGAAGATCGCCCGGACATACGCCTCATCGCCCAGGCAGACTTCTCCCGACCTCAAGCGAGACACGGACAGGGCCTAGATCCACAGCCGCTTCTCCGCCTTGAGGTAGGACATCGCGTCATTGCGGTTGCCGACCATCGCGACACAGAGGCTCTGGGCAGCCAGGAACGCCGTGAGGGTCGCGCCGATCCGGTCCCGGAACGAGACCAGCCAAGGGTCCGTTTTCTCCGCAAGCTTGCCCAGGACCACCCGCGTGATCTCGGGAATCTGCTCCGGCTTCTCGCGCAGGGCGGAACCATAGCCCGCGGGGAAATAGCGAAGATAGGCGTCGGCGCCATGGTTGTTGCGCACCACCGACAGGAGGTTCAGGGCGAACTCTCGCAGCCGGTCTTCCATGTCACGCAACACCTGGTCCCGCGCGGCCCCGGCGCTCCGCACCGCCTCCACCGCGTTTCGGTACGCCAACCCCTTCGCCTTCAGCCCATCCTGCCCGGCCTGCAACGCGGCCGCGGCGTCCGCCAGTCGCGGATCCGCCTTCAGCCGGGGAAGGATGCGCCCTCCCGTGGCCTCACACGTCTCCGCGGACCGGTCCATCAGTCGCTTATACACAAGGACTTCCTCTCGTCGGGGCCCGCCCGTGTCCCGGGGGCAAGTGGGCGCCGACACTCGAACGTGGATCGATGGTTTCGGTTGGACTTGCCGCGGCCGCTGCGCATCCGGGGGACCCAATGCAAGAGGTGGGCCAAACGTGGAAACCGTGTGTTTGAGAAGGGTAAGAAGACGGATGGCTGCGGTAACTGGTTCTGCCGCAGGCGCCAGAGATCCGATGCCGACGTTCGGCGGGCGAACCGGCAGGAACGGAACACGGAACGGGCGGCTCGAGAGGCGTGACTGTGGGTCACGGTGTGCCGCGAGACCGTGACTGAGCGCCACACCTCCGCATGGATGTTCGGTGGTTTGGGCAGCAGGGCAGTCGCGCTTCCGGATGCTGCGGGAGCGGCGCATACCGGATCGCCATGACCGAATCACCACGGCGCATGCGCGGGCGAAAGGGCCCCCGTGCCACCGCCACCAAGGCTCACTCGCATGCGGGTAGTCGGCCGGGCCAATGGCACGAAGGCTCGCACCCGCGTGAGCAAGTGTTCTCGCCGGCATTGGGACGGCCTGCTCCTGCGTGGTTGGGTGACCCGCCAACATCGCCGCCAGGCCCAGCTTGAGCGTGTTCCAGGGCGGTTGGACACCGGCCCCGCAGCGGGGGCGCGGCGGACGCCGTGGTTGATGATGATCAGCCCGAGATCTGGGGGCGGGTCGACGGGGGGATGTCGGCGGGTTGGGGGGTGAAAGTCGGGAGGTCCCGGAGGGCGGGAGATCCGCTCGGGGGCGCATCCCGTCAGTCGGGCCGACAACGTGATCACACTGTGCGAGACGAACTGCTCGGCCGCGCCGGTCGGAATCGGGATCTTGAAGGAGGTGGAGCGCAACGTGGAACTCCTCCAGGCGGAGTTTCCGTCCAAGACGATCCAGCGGGTGCTGGTGGTGCACGGCCAGCCATCGCTCCGCCTTTCGCAGCCGGGGTACATCGTCCCGAACCCGTTCGCGGGCACGACCACGATTCACTACGCATTGGCGGAGGCGTGTCCGGTCGAGATGCGCATCTTCGACGCGGCCGGCCGCCAGGTGCGCTCTCTGCGCGGCGGGTCGGAGAAGGAGGGGTTGCGAAGCATGGTCTGGGACGGGCGCGATGATTCCGGCGCCCAGGCGGGGTCGGGAACCTACTACCTTCGCTTCGTCACGCCGAGGCGAACCTGGACCAGGCCGATCGTCCTTCTGCGATAAGCACGGGGCCGTAGGTGCTATTCTCCTGCGATGCGTGCCGCGAAGATGTCTGACATCCGCCTCGTCTGCTTCGACCTCGGCGGCGTGGTCGTGCGCACCTGCGCCTCGTCGCGGGAGGGGTGTGCCCGCGCCGGCGTGCCGTACCGTCCCGAGATCGAAAGCCACGAGGTGCGCGCGCGCATGGCGCAGGCCGAGACCGCCTACGAGCTGGGGCTTTGTTCCACCGCTGAATACTTCGCACGAGCGGAGACCGCCCTCGACGGTCGTCAGCCGGCAGCGGAGATCGCCCTCGTGCACGATGCCTGGATCCTCGGCGAGTACCACGGGATGGACCGCCTGGTGGGCGTCATTCACACGGCGGGCATGGAAACCGCCTGCCTCTCCAACACCAACGAACGCCACTGGGAGCTGATGACGGCCCAGCCGCTGCGCTACCCCGCGTTCGCCGCGCTGGGACGACGAGAAGCCAGCCACTTGCTCGGCCTGGCCAAGCCTAATCCTGCTATCTATCGCGCCTTCGAGAAGAACAGCGGCGTGCCGGGCGGGACGATCGTCTTCTTCGACGATCGGGCGGAGAATGTGGCGGCAGCGCGGAGCGTGGGCTGGCAGGCGGAGTGTGTCGATCCACACAGAGACACCGCGGCCCAGGCTACCTGCGTATTGCGACGCCTGGGCCTTGGCCTGGGAGAAAGACGCCCGATCTGAAACTTCTGAATTCTGACTTCTGAATCCTGTCTACTTGGGTAGAGCTGGACTCCCGCTCCACGACGGTCTATGTTTTCCGGCGGAGATCCGCGCTGCGTGGCGCCGATCGCCCGAGACACACCGGAGAACGAACAGCATTCGCGCAACGGGGCCCCGGCGGATCGATGCAGACTATCATTCCATGACGATCCCCACCACCATCCGGACCCGGCGACTGGCCATCATTCCCGCCACACCGAACCTGGCCCAGGCGGAGTTGGACGACGCGACAGCGTTCGCTGCGCTGCTGGGCGCGGTCGTTCCCGCCGACTGGCCACCGGGCGAGCTGCTCGATGCACGCCTGCTCTTCCTGTGCTTGCTGGAAGCAAACCCGGCATGGATCGGCTGGCTCGGCTGGTATGCGATCGAGCTAGCGACCAGCGATGGCGCCGCGGAGGAAGTTGATTCCGATCGCGAGCACACGCTCGTAGGCTCCGTCGGCTTCAAGGGCCCACCGGACAAGGAGGGAGCCGTGGAGATCGGCTATTCGGTTCTCCCGACCCACCAGGGCCGCGGCCTTGCCACCGAGATGGCCGCCGCGCTTGTAGGGTGGGCGGCCGAGCAAGGCGCGCGCATCGTGCGGGCGCAGGTCACACCGGCCAACTCCGCCTCGATTCGGGTGCTGGAGAAGCTCGGCTTTCAGGAGTTCGGGATCGGCAACGATCCGGGAACGATTCTGTTCGCACACGAAGTCGACGAAGGCACCCGCGGCCGGACCCAACTCCAGGCACTTCACCACGAGGTGGACGAGGGAGCGCGCGAGCTGGAGGGGATCCATGGCGACCGACTGCGCTGCCGCCGCGGCTGCTGTTTCTGCTGCGTCGACGAGATCACGGTATTCGAGATCGAGGCGGAGTGGATCCGGAAGGGCCACCCGCAGCTCCTCTCCGCCGGCGAGCCGCATCCCGCGGGCGGCTGCGCCTTCCTCGACGACGACGGTGTCTGCCGCATCTACGAGCACCGGCCGTATGTTTGCCGTACCCAGGGCCTGCCATTGCGGTGGGAGGATGAGACCTCTTCCGGCGAACCGACTGAACTCCGCGACATCTGCCCACTGAATGAATCGGGCCGGGCCGTCGAGGCGTTGCCTGCGGAGGAGTGCTGGGAGATCGGTCCGTTCGAGGAGCGACTGGCTGCCCTGCAGGCAGCGCGCGACGGAGGCCGGCTGACCCGAATTCGACTGCGAGACCTCTTCGCGTAACGCGCGCCACAATCAATCAAGGACACACGGAGCGCACATGAACGGACCCCGCATCTACAACCTCTTTCCGCTGCTGGCGGGTCCGGTCACCCGATGGGACGCTCATCTCGACCGCATCGCGCGCATGGGTTTCAACTGGGTCTACATGAACCCGATCCAGTACGCCGGGTTCTCAGGCAGCCTCTACGCCATCAAAGACCCGTATGCCTATAACCAGGTTCTGAGCGAAGGGCTGCAGCCGGGGCCCGGCGCCTTCGAGAAGCACCTCCGCCTCTTCATCGCCGCGGCGGAAACCCGTGGCCTGCGTGTCATGCTCGACCTCGTCATCAATCACACCAGCAAGGACGCCATCCTCGCGGAGGCCCATCCGAACTGGTACCGGCACGAAGAGGACGGCAGCCTGCGATCCCCCTCGGCCATCGACCCGGCCGACGCGCGCTGCATCACGGTGTGGGGCGACCTGGCCGAGTTGGATTACGAGAGGCCGGAGTCGAGAGACGGCCTTACCCTGTACTGGAAGCGATTCCTGGAGCACGCCATCGCCCTCGGGTTTTGCGGATTCCGCTGCGATGCGGCGTACAAGGTCCCCGCCGAGACCTGGCGCGCCCTCATCGACGCCGCCCGCCGCGTGCGCGCTGACACGCTCTTCTGCGCGGAAACGCTCGGATGCCGCCTGGAGGAGACCCACGGCATCGCCGCCGCCGGTTTCGACCTGCTGTTCAACAGCTCCAAGTGGTGGGACTACCGCGCCCCCTGGTGTCTCCAGCAGTACGAAGCTCACCGCCATCTCGCTCCCTCGATTTCCTTCCCCGAAACGCACGACACGCCCCGCCTCGCGGAGGAGTCGCTTGGCCGGTCGGAGATCCTGCGGCAACGCTACCTCTTCGCCGCCGCGTTCTCGGCCGGGGTGATGATCCCGATGGGCTTCGAGTACGGAGCCAGGAAGAAGCTCGATGTCATGCATAGCCGCGTGTCGGATCGGGAGCCGGTGGCCTGCGACCTGACCGAGTTCATCGCTGCGGTCAACGCCTGGAAAGCCTCAACGCCTGTCTTGAACGGGGAGGCGCCGATCCGGGTCGTCTCCGCCGCGGAGGAGGGCGCGGTCCGGTTGTACAAAAGCGTGGAGGCCCTGTCGACGGGCCACCGCGCCACCCCCGGCGATGCAGCCATGCTCTGGATCAACCCGGGCGAGATCGATATCCCGGTCCCGGAGTCATGGATGGAGGAAGCCGAGCGGCTTCTCGGTGCTGGAGGCAGAGGCATCGAGGGGATCAGCTCCCGTGAAGCAGGGGGGGCAGGGAAGGCCGGGGAGACAGGGAATACAGGGGCGGCCGCTGGTCCCATCGAAGTGCTCCGCGCACGGGAATCCGGGGTGCTGCGCCCGCAAGAAATCGTGGTGCTCCGAGCGGTGAAAGACAGGGTGTGATGCCGGACGACGAGATTATTCTGCCCCTGGATTACCGCGAGAACGAGGTAGTGCCGGCGCAGCGTGCGCGTTTCCGAGGCAGCACCCGTCTGCGTCTCGGCCTTCTCTTCGCGGGCGTGACGCTTGTGCTTCTGGCTCTTGCCCGAGTGACAGGTGGCTCCGGACGCACGGGCGGGCCGGCCGCGATGATCCCGGCTCTCTTCTTGATCCTCTGCTTCGCCGGGGTGCTGCTTTTCTCCTGGCGATTCTCCCCCTTGATCGATTTCCGCACCAACGCGGTCTGGAAGAGGAAGCACCGTCTCCGGCTCACTTTGGATGCGATCTTTCTTGAACCGCCGGAGGGTGGCCCGGGAACCGAGCTACCCTGGCGGTCGCTTCGCCGCGTGCTGGAGACCCGGCACGCCTTCGTCCTCGTTTACCGCTCCGAGCGGGAGTTCCTCATCGTCCCGCGCCGGGTGCTGGCAGCGCACGAGGCGGAGTTTCGGCGGCGAGCGAAGGTCGGATTCACCGCATGAGCGCCAACACGACCTGGGCCAAGATGATCTTGAGCACGATGGCCGTGGGATACACCGTGGCATAGCCGAGATTCGGCAGCTCGTTCCTCGTCTGTTCCAGCGCAAATCCCAGCACCGCCGGCTGCGTCTGCAACCCACCCAACATCCCGCCGAGCAAGCTCAGGGGGATCTTCAGCACCCGGTGCCCGATCCAAAGCGTGAGCACAGCCACGCTGCAAGTGATCGCGGCCCCGGCCAGCAGGATGCGGATCCCATCGGCCCGATGCAGCGTGGAGAAGAACGCTCCCCCGGCGCGGGTGCCGATTCCGGCCAGAAAGAGAACAAGCCCGGCCTGTCGCAGGGTGAGGTTAGCGCTGTACGGAAGGGTCCAGGTCATGGGACCGGTGCGACCGCGTGCGCCAAGAATCAAAGCCCCCAGCAGCGGCCCGCCGGCCAACCCGAGGCGCAGCGTAATTCCCCCGGGTAGGGGGATCGGCACCAGTCCGAGAAGCAACCCCAGCCCGATCCCGACGCTGAAGGCCAAGATGTCGATCTCGCTCAACGCCCGGTAGGAATCGCCGAAGAACGCCGTCACCACCGGGAGGCTCTCTCGCCGGGTGAGAACGCGCACGCGGTCCCCGGGCTCCAGCACGGTGTCGCCGTGCGGCACGAACTCCACATCGCCGCGCCGCAGCCTTGTGACCACGGCACCGAAACGGTGCGCCAAGTCGAGGTCGCGCAGCCGCCGCCCGATGACCTTCGGGCTGGAGACGAAGATCCTCCGATAGTCCAACTCGTCGCGATCGAGATCAATCGGCTCCGCGCTCATTTCGCCGACGAACAGTGCGACCTTCTCCAGATCCTCCGGCGCGCCCACCACGGTGACAAGGTCCCCGCGCAGAAAGACCGTCTCACCTGTGACCAACTCCGTGTGCTCGCCTCGCTGCAGACGCCCGAAGGCAACGTCCCACGCCTCGGCGTGCCGGAGATCGCTGACCGCCCGCCCCATCGCGGCGGGTCGCGTCACCCGCAGAGTCACACTCGAGAGTTGGCGCACCGAGGCACCCAGGGAGCGCAGTTGCTGCGCCTCGGCGGCGTAGTCGACACGCCAAATCTTCTGGGCCAGGGCGAGCGCCACGATCATCCCGACAACACCGACCGGGTACGTCACCGAGTAGCCTACCACCGGATCGGCCAGGGCGGTCGCCAGGTCCCCCTGCCGCCAGGTCGACTTGATCGCCTCGAGAAGCGCGGCCAGGGCCGGGGTGTTGGTCAGGCTTCCGGCAAAGATGCCTGCCGCCAGCGGGGGACGCAATTGGAAGAGTTTCCCTACCACGACCGACAGCCCGGCGGCAAACACCAGGATAAGTGCCACAAAGATGTTGTCGCGCAGGCCGCGGCGGCGGAACGACGCAAAGAACCCCGGCCCGTTGCTCAAGCCCACCGTGTAAACGAAGAGCACGAGGCCGAGCTGGTAGACAAGCTCCGGCAGCTTCATCTCCGGATGTAGGGCACCCACCGCCAGTCCGGTGAAGAGGACGGCGGCGACCCCCAGGCTCACCCCCGCGATCCGGACTCGGCCGAGCGGGTAGCCGACCGCGATGACGGTGAACAGGAGAATCAGCGGGTTGCTGAGAAGAAGGTCGATCACGGGCTGGCTCCCTGGTCGATGACTCTCAATGATGACTGGTGCGTGGGCGAGTGAAGACCCGCATCCAGAGTCACGACCACCGCTCGCCGGGCTCGCGCTGCCGCCGGGACCTCTGCGTCCGCTGCCATCGCCATTCCCAGATCACCAACGTGCTCCGGCAGATCCTCGCCTCGCCAGATCCGTACTCCTCGAAAACCCTATAGCCCAGCTCACGCGCCGATCTGCCGCCCACTCAGAATACGCTCGGCACTTTCATGGGTACACTTCTATGAGCCCTCCTTGCCGGCCACCCTCCCGCCCGCTAGCATCTCCCCGTCATGCCATGGGATTTCCTCGTCATCGCAAATCCGGTCTGGGAGACCGCCCGCCTGGTGGAACGAATCCCGGAAGAGCCGGACCCGCAAGCCCGCCCCTGCGCCCCTGCCGGCCGGGAGGCCGACCGCGCTGTGGTCACCGACGGCGGCGGCAGTGCCCTCAATACCGCCTGCGCGCTGGCGATGGCAGGCCGGCGCGTCCTCCTGGTGGGTCGGGTCGGGGACGACCCGCCGGGCCGGTCCTGCCTCCAGGCGCTGCAACGACGCGGCGTCGAGACGGCCTGCGAGATTCTCCCCGGGCACACGACCAAGTTGAACACATGCTTCGTGGAGCAGGGGACGCACGCCACTGCATTCGCCGCAGCGCTGTCCGAGCACTCGGTGCCGCCGTGGGAGGAGACTCCTGTGGTGCTGCTGGAAGCGCGGGTGCTGCTTCTCGACCGGCTCGCTGCGGCCGCACCGAAATGGCTCACGGCAAGGACGGAGGCACTGGGCAAGGAACGCAACGCCTTGGTCCGAAACTCGATGATCCTTTCGCCCGCGGGGATGGAGCGGCTCAAGTCCGCACTGCCCCACCTGGGATACCTGCAAGTGCCGGAAGAGGTTGGGAGGCAAGCGCCTTCGGGCATCGATCAGGCAGCGGTCCTTCCGGCGAGCGGTGGCCACACGTTATTGTCCTGCGTTCCTCCCGATGAGGCTCTCCCCGAGCGCAGCCGGATCCATCGCCCGCGCTCCCTGCCGCCGTTGACGGCCGAGGAAGTCGCCGCCATCTTCGCCGCCGGCGTCCGCGTGCTCGTACGCACACGAGAGGCTCACGGCGTCGTCGTACGCACCGCGGAAGGGCTGACAGCGGAGCTCCCCGCCGCGCCCACGAAGGTCATCGACGCCACCGGCGCGGGCGACGCGTTCGCCGCCGGCTTCCTCGATGCCTTGCTGGATGGTCTCGACCCGGCGGTGTGCGCCCAACAAGGTCTCGACTGGGCGGCACGCGCCTGTCGGTACCTGGGAGCGCGCGCCTGGCTGGATCACGAACCGCCGACTCGGTATTGCTGACCCGGGCTCTTCACTGCAGACCGGGCAGATCCGTGATCCTCCACAAGCCGAGGCTCTTGTCACGATACTTGCCTTCCCCGAGCGAGTAGCGCTCATTGATCAGCTCGATCGGTTCGGGGAAGCTGAAGGGCGCACGCCGAAGATTCAGCGGCCGCCATTGCCCCGTGACGATGTCCGCGTTGTCCGGCCAGTCGACATGGGTCGTGGTGAACAGGTAGGTGGACCCGCTTCCGGCGAAGCTGCGCAGAGCGGATGTCGCGTCTTTGAAGGAAAGATGAACCAGGCAATCCCGGCACAAGACGAGGTCCACCTTCGGAAGCGGATCCGTGATGATGTTGAGTTTGCGAAACACCCGGCGATCTGTCTCGTAGGCCTTCTGATTGGAGTGGATGAGTGCCTCCACGATGTCCGCACCGATGTAAAGGTCCAGGTCGAGCCCGACCTCTTTCATCCAGTGGAAGTCTCCACAGGGGGCATCCAGCATGCTCCGGCATCCGAACCTGGCCAGCAGTCGGGGCAGGGCCTCACGAATCGCCTCGGTCTCGGCCAGGCTCGATCCGGGACCTGAGAGTGATTCGGGATCCTCCCAGGAGTTCCGGCGATAGACCCGGGTAAACGCCCTTTCCGGGCCCGCCAGGCGCAGCGGAAGAGTGCGGATGAATGCCACCCCACGACGCAGGCGCGGGAGGCGCTTTTTCACAAGCTTCATGATTCGACCCACCGAGGCAGCCTCCCGGATTGCCGACGATAACGAAACCATCCTGCGATCGACGGACCTGCTGAAGCGCACGGATAAACATACCGTTACGCGTGTCGATACGCATCATGGGGTTCCGGGGTTCGCGGGGTCAAGCCCGAGCCTCTTCCAACATGAAGTGAGCCTGAAACATGGGTCTGTTTCCAACATGAGATGAGCCCGGAGGATTCGGAGCGCCGGCTCATGCTACAGGCGACGGACTCGTGGCACCATACGGGCTTCAGATCGACAATTCGAGATTTCCCCTCGAAGGGGCACGGCGGAACGGACAGGGTCCTTTCATCGCGTGAGAAGCAGCGAGCGCAGCGATACAGGCACGATCCTGCGGTCCGAGATCTCGACGTCTTCGAGCATCGTCACCAGCACGGCGAAGGGCGCGTTGTAGTGGGTCTTCTCGAGGAACGAGCGCAGGCCCAGCGTGTCCCGGTGTGGATCGATCCGGCGGCGATATTTGACCTCGACGGGAATCCGCTTCTCGCCGATCGTCAGGACGAAGTCCACTTCGGGCTCGGCCGCGCGCTCGGGGAAATGTGCGACGTCCAGGTTCGGGATCCCCGTGAGAAAGGCGCCCACGACGCTCTCCGCGATGTGGCCGACAAGATCGGTGAGGTGCGGCACCTCATCGAGCCGCACAGGGTCGAGCGGGATGCTCTCTTCGAGCCAACTGGCGCGGAGCCCGTGGTCCACGACGCAGAGTTTCGCTGGCCCGCGCACCTTCTTCAGGCGCAACTCGATGGGACGCACCAGACGCAGGAGCAAGGATCCTTCAAGGAACCGGAGGTAGCCTAGAATCCGCTGCCATCCGATGTCGGCTCGAAGTGCTTGCTTGATCTCCGCGAGCAGCGCGGGGAAGAACCCGAAGAACATTCCCAGCAGCGAGTTGTGGGCGGCCACCGGGCGCCGGTTTGTCAGTCTGAAGCGCGACGCCGGAAGAGTCCGACCAGCCAGGCGAGGCCGAAGGCCAGCGCGAAGCTCGGGAGTGACGCGCCGATCTTGGGCAGTGGGTGCAGGCGACCCAGGAACTCCGTCCAGAAGCCCAGTCCCTGTGTTTGCGCTATCCATTCGTAGAAGAAGAAGCCGACCAGCCAGGCTCCGATCATCCCCGGCCGGTATAGCGGCCCGTCGAAGATGTCCGCGCGCCGGTAGTGGCGGCCGCACCGCAACCAGTCCGCCAGCAGGACCCCGAACAACGGCACGAAGAACGCGCCGAGCAGGTAGAGAAACTGCGCATACCGGGTGAGGTCGATCGCGAGCGCACCCAATGTGGCGATCGCCGAGCAGGCGACGATCAACCCACGTTGCCGGAGTCGCGGAGCCAGGTTCTGCATCGAGACCGCGGCCGAGTAGATATTCGCGAACGCCTCGTCGGTCTCATCCACGGTGAGTGCCAGCAACGCCAGGAGGCCGGCCACGCCGCCCGCCGCGACCGTCGTGAGAATGTCCGCGGGCCCCTGGATAGACGGATGCGACAGGACGAGGATGGCACCGAAGCCGAACTGGAAAAGCGTGGGCAACAGATAGCCGAGTCCGGTGCCCCAGAAGCCCGCGCGCCGGCCCGTCGCGAACCGTGTGTAGTCCGCGCAAAGAGGGATCCACGAGACGCTGAGAGCGATGATCAGATCCGTGCCGGCGAAGAACGACCCGCCGCTGCCGCCCGCGTGCCACAGTCGGTGCAGGTCGGCGTGCGCGGGGATCCACCAGGCCAGGTATGCGATCGACGCGGCCACGGCCCAGATCGCGACCTTGCGAACAAAGCGGCGCACGAAGGTGATCGGCCCGAGCAGCGCCATCCCGGTCGCCAGGGCGCCGAACACGAGCTTCCACAGCCACAGCCCGTGGAACCCGAAAACGCGGCCGCTCAGCGCCGATGCGGCCGTCGCGATGATAATCAACTCGAACACGGCCCAGCCGAGGCACTGCAAAATATTGAGACCGGTGGCGATGTACGAGCCGCGTTGCCCGAGCGGTGCACGCTGCAGCACCATCCCCGGTACGCGCGCGTCGGCCCCGATCATGCCGGCGATGCCGAGCATCGTGTTCCCGACCAGGCCACCGATCAGCGTCGCGAGCAGCGCCTGCTTCAGGGACAAGCCGAGATACGCCGCAGAGACCAAAACGAGTATCGAGATCCCGAAGCTCGTCCACAGCAGAAACGAGTCGAACACGCCTAGGACACGCAGCCGTTTGGGCACGCGCTCCACGCCCCAGGAGGGTGTCTCTTTGGCCATGTACGCCTCTCTCGCCGGTCCCAGCCAATCGGTCTTGACGGGCGTGATCGTATTCCAGCGGAAGACCCCGGCGCCAGGATGTTTGACGATCGCAGCGAGTCAGAGCGCGATCAACAGGGCGATCCCACGGAGCTGCGAGTAACGCGGACATCACCGCTCACGCTGACCGCACGGATCTCCAATCGGGCTTTGTCACCCGCCTCGGCCGCTTTCAGCTCCGAGATGGTGGCACCGCTTCTCGATTCGAGAGCGAGCCAGACCCGCGTATCCGGGGCGACCCCCACACCGACGTCTCCCGAAATCGTCCGGATGTTGATCTGGCCGGCGGAGGCGGTCCCGATGGTGACATCGCCCGAGGTCGTCATCACCTGCACCGATCCCTCTGCGCTTTCGATCTCGATGTCACCGGACGCGGTCTTCACTGTGGAGATCCCACCTACCCGCCGGACTCGTACGTCGCCCGAGGCGCTCTGGACGCGAAGATCGGCCCCCGCCGATTCCCCACGGATGTCGCCGCTGGCCACCTTCACGTCGACGCCCCCCCGGACTTCCCCGAACGCCAAGTCGCCTGACCCCGATCGGAAGGAGAGTGCGCCGATCTCGCCGACGACGGCCAGATCCGCCGAGCCGCTCTCAGCCGCGATGGCGGTTCCTAGAGGCACGTCGATCTTCACCCGTACCTGCTTCGGACTGCCGAACCAGGCAAGGCTCCTTCCGGGCTTGTGCTCGATGATCAGATGGTGGCCTCCCGTGGGGCGGGGCGTGAGCCGTATCGTCACCTCCTCGGAATCGCGTTCCCCGGTGAGATGGACGCGAGTCTCGATCGTTTCGCTCGCCCGCAGCGTGATCGTGCCGGCGGGAACCCGCACGTCGAGTTCGAGGCCGTCGGGGGTCGGAAAGATCATGGGGTCCATGGTTCGTCCTCCTGTCTTGGGCGCATCTCTCAGCTCTGTGCAAAACCGGTGACGTGGCCGCCGCTACGACGGCATCCGAGGGTTTGATCGAGCCCGAGCGTGACGGCTCGGACGAGCCAGGCGTTCGTGGAGAGCCCCTCACGGCAGGCCGCCTGCTCGACACGGACTTTGAGCGCGTCGGCCATCCGGAGCGTGAGTCGCGCGGCGACGCCTTCATCGGCGGCGGGCGTCGATGCCGGGGGGGGGGCCACCGTCTCGACGAGTACGAAGTGCACGTCGCGCCCCGCAAGCCGGACCTCGACATGGCCCGAAGGAAGCTGACCGGAGAGTTCGAGCGCGGCCTGGCCCATCGCGTCCAGAAGCCGGAGATGGAGCGAGGACTCCAAAGCCCGTGACAGCCGCTCGGCGACAACGGCCGCGGTTTCGTCGCCAGCCGTCACCGCCTGCAAGTCAGCGCGAATCGCGTCCAGAAACTCGTTGGTGTCCATCTCAGCGCACCGATCCGGCCCGGCACCCGATCGGCCGCCAGAAAGGGGAAAACCCGCAACCACCGAAACACTCTTCGGTTACGTTGGGCGGCAGGCTGGTGCGCTCCCAACCTCCGCGCTCCTCTCGGGATCTACGTAGCATGATGCCCTCCCGTTGTCGGTATGACGTCATTGTGACGTCACTGTGGCAACATGTCAATGGAAATCCTGGTGTATGCGGCGCGCGGGATCACTAGCAGTCCCGGTCGGGGATCTGGGCGATCGGGCCAACGCCGCCGACGCCAGGCGCGAGAGCGGGTCCCTATTCTTCCCCTCCGCCTTCGCCGTCCGGGAGCGCCCCGGAAGAGCCGGTTGAACGCAGTTGAAGCCGGATGTCCTCGTCATCCAGACCCGGGTCATTCACATGCGCGGCGACGAATCCGAGCAGCCCTTTCGCATCCGTGGCGAGATCTTTCGGCGGAATCGTCTCCCCGACCAGCCGCACGTTCAAGCGCCCGCCCGGGGCGAGCGTGTAGCGCGCGAGGATGAACGATTTCCCGGGGATCTCCTCCGACACCTCGTTGATCTGAAGAAACGGCTGCCCTCCGATTTCGAGCCCGACCGCCCTATAGCGGCTCGCCGTGCCGTTCTTCTCCGTCACTTCGATGAAGTACTCCGCGTCATTGAAAGGGACCACCAGGAAGCTGTTCGAATCGGCCCCCTCACTCACCGTTCCGACCCAGGCCCCGAACAGACGCGTATCCAGGGAACCTGGGCGCGATGTCGCAAGCGGCACCTTTGACTCATACGGACAGCCGGCCAGGAGGAGCAAGCAGCCCAGAGCCGCGAGAAACCAGACCTGAATCTTCATGATCGGATCCTCCTTCGGTTTGCCAAACGGGCGGCGCCTCCTTGGTCATGCCTGTGTCTCGACATCTCCGGGGCCGTGCCTTCGCCCACCGTCACGGCGCCGGCCGTGTCCCCTTCGCGGATGGCAACGCCACGTTGACGCAAGCTCCACCTCCCACGCGATTGTCCGCAGAGATCCGGCCACCCTGTCGCCGTACGATCTCCCGGACAATGGCCAGACCGAGCCCGGTCCCTCCCGCCTGCCCCGTCCCGTCTGGGGAGCGAGAGTGGTCGGCCCGGTAGAAGCGGTCGAAGATTCGAGGCAGATCCTCGGCGGGGAATCCAGGACCGTCATCCTCGACGATCAGAAGCACCTCGTCCCCCGTTCGCTCCACGGCAACACGCACTGATCCGCCGCGGGGCACATAACGAAGCGCGTTCAGCAGGAGATTGTCGAGAATCTGCTCGAGCCGGCGCGGGACCCCGTGGACGACGGCACGATCCGCCCCGATGTCCGCCCGCGTGCCCGTCTTCGTGCCCGTCTTCGTGCCCTCGCCCGTGCCCGCTTCGGCACTCGCCCCCGTGCCCGCGCCCGCGCTCACGTCCGCGCTCACATCCACGCCATTCCCAGGCCCGCTCAGCGCGAGCCCGGCGTCCCGATAGGCCGCCGTGAAGCGCCGGACGCACTCCCGCGCAAGCCCCGCCAAGTCAACAAGCTCCGAGGCCGATTCCGGCGCACCCGACTCCAGCCGCGCCAGGTCGAGAAGGTCACGCACGAGGAGATCCATGCGCTGCGCCTCGGCGAGGATGTCCTGGAGCGAGACCCGCCGGTCGGCGGCCGCGAGGGGCACGCCGGGATCGAGGAGCGTCTCCGTGTTGCCGCGTATGGTTGTCAACGGCGTGGACAGCTCATGGGCGGCGTCAGCGAGAAAGCGCCGCCGCTGCTCTTCTGCCTCGGCCACCTTCCGTCGCGCCTCTGCCAAACGATCGGTCATCCGATTTAGGCTCTCGGCAAGTCGCCCCACCTCATCACCACCGAGACCCGGCACCCGTGCATCAAGATCACCCGCGGCGACGCGCTCGGCATGTTCTTCGAGACGGTGCAGCCGCCGGGAGAGCGAACGAAAGAGAAAGTACGCGGCCGCCCCCGAGAGCACCGCGGCGATGGGAACGAACAGCAACGACGGGCGGGGAATTCCATCGGGCCAGCCGAGCGATGCCAGCGGCGGGAGAATCGCGATCACCTCCCCTGCGGGGTGGCCCTGCACCATCACCACCACTCGAGTGCCGATCTCCGGCGCATTGGGCCCGGCCTCGAACTGCGGGAATGGCCGCCCGGACCTCGCCCCCGGTTCTCCCCGTAGCGTGGCGTACGGGGAGGGTGCACCTGCCGGAAACGGACCGTAGTTCCGGGCCGGATCGCCCGAGTCGGCCGGTTCGCCCGGACCCGCCGACAACGAGTCCTCCGCGCGCGGCCCACCGGCGGATCCCGGCGCCTGACCACCCAACCGTTCACGCCAGCCGCGCCAGGAGTGCCGCCGCCCGCCGATCGGTCGATCGGAGCCACCGAACCGTCCACCCGCATCGCGATAAACCAGCGACACCAGTCCGCTGCGGTTTGTCACCGAGGCGAGCACCTCGGAAATGCGGGCCCGTGGATCACGATCCAGGGCCGCGCCCACCGCCTGCGCCCCCGCACGTGCGAGAACCTCGCCCTGGCTGTGCAACCAGTGTCGCGCGGCCGGCCGAATCACACCGTACACCAGCGCCATCTGCAACAGCGCCCCCAGAACCAGAACACCCAGGAACGCGGCGCTGAAGGTCCAGAGCAGGCTGGAACGACGGAAAGGACGGCCCGTCAACCAGCGGCGTATCCCGGTTGGAGCAACCGCCGAGGGCGTCTTCATGCCGCGTCCCACAGCCGGCAGCCGGCAGTCGATCTCATTCCGACTCCGCGAAGCGGTAGCCCGCGCCCCATACCGTCTGTATGTACCGTGGGTTCGCCGGGTCGGGCTCGACACGGCGGCGCAGCCGGCTCACGAGGCTGTCAATGGTCCGGTTGTCGACCACCCGATCCTCGCCCCAGACATACCGCAGAAGGTCGTCCCGGCTGAAGACCCGGCCCGGCCGCAGCACGAGGAAGTGCAGGAGATCGAACTCCAGGGTGGTCAGCTCGCACCGTTCACCATCGCGTTCCACCACCCGGCGAGCCGGATCGACCAGGAGCCCGCCCCGGCGGATCGGCTCTCCTTTTTCCGCCGCGCCCGAGCGGCGCAGAAGCGCCCGCACCCGCGCCACCAGCTCGCGGGTCGAGAACGGCTTGACCATGTAGTCATCAGCCCCCAGCTCAAAGCCGAGGACCTTCTCCGCCTCGTCGCCCCGCGCGGTGAGCATGAGAATCGGGACATCGCTGGTGCGGCGGATCCGGCGGCAGACCTCGTGGCCATCCGGGCCGGGGATCATCAGATCCAGCACGATGAGCGCCGGACGGTCGCGCTCGAACTCGGCCAGGGCGGCGTCCCCGTCGGGCGCCACGCGACAGGCCAAACCGGCCGCCTCAAGGTTCTGGCGAACGAGGCGGGCAATGCGCGGGTCGTCTTCTACGATGAGTACGGATGCGGGCATGGTGAGGAGAGGGTGATGGTTGGGGGCGGGGGCGTCAAGGGTCGCGGGGGCCAAATCCTACTCGCCGAACTCCTCATGGTCCTCGTAGGCCAGGCGTCTGCTGCCCGTGACCCGGATCAACACGCCGGCGACGAGACCGGAGGAGAGAGCCAGCGCCAGTGTGAACACAATGCCCACGAGTTGGGCGGTCGCGACGCCGGGGACCACGGCCACGGCGATCAGTCCGCCGACCAGCCCGGGCATGCCATGGAGATTGTGAACCCCACAGGTGTCCACGAGCTTGAGCCGAGCCTGCAGAGCCGGCTGGACGAACACATAGCCGACCACGCAGATGGCCCCGGCCAGCAGACCGATGCCGAACGCCCCGCCGGGGCCACGAGGTTGCAGGTCGCGCCGATAGCCACGCCGCCGGCCAGGGCCGCGTTCGCCATGTCGGCGATCGAGGTCTTGCCTTTGCGCAGCACGGTGCTCAGCAGGTACGTGCTCAGCGTGGCGCCGGAAAGCGCCAGCACGGTGTTGATGGCGGTCTGCGGGACCTCCCGGAGGGGCACGATCGCACTGCAGAAGCTGGGCCAGAAGATCCACAGCACCATGGAGCCGAGCATGGAGAATCGGTCCGAGGTGGCATCCGTCTCGATCGCCTGCGTGCGGTGTTGGCGGCTGGTCAAGACCAGGGCCAGCCCCAGTCCAAAGTAGGCACCGAAGGCGTGAATCGTGATCGAACCGGCGGCATCGACGAAGCCCCGGGTCACACCCAGTCCGCCATCGAGCACCAGCCACTCATTCAGGAGATACGCGGGGATCAGGAATGCCGCCAGCAGTGCGTACTGATAGAGACGAAGCCGTCCCAGCACGGCGCCCATGGCGATCAGCGCCGAGGCGGTCCCGAACTCCGCGAAGAGCAGTGCCTTGATGGTGTTGGGCGCGAGTGGCTCGCTGCTGAGCACGCCTGAAGCACGCAGCAGCAGATACAGCGGGAGACCGGCGGCCACGACGAGATAAGTGCCGGTGACAGCGCTGTAGCCGTACCGCCGCACGAACACCATCAGAAAACCAAAGCCCACCAACAACATGGCCAGGATGTGAATCGAGAAGTTGTACTGAGAGACCTGCTGCACCTCACTCAGGGCGCAAGGCAGCGTCTCCTGAGCCCAGGCCTGCGTGCCTGCGAGAAAGGGGACGGCGCAGAGAAGTATGTTCCAAGAACGATTGTGCAATTCTGCACCTCCCTCAGCCCAACCGCCTCCCAACCTAGCACGGGCGCTGGGGAGATCAAAGACCTCTTCTCGGTCCAACGAGTTCTTCACTCCCTGCGGAATGCGTCGGGATGGCAGAGGCGCCGAGCAAAGAGAGATTCAGGAGGATGTGAGATTCGAAGGGGTTGGAGTTTTCGGGAAGGACATTCGGCCAAAGGGTCCTGCCGTCTGATGCTCAGCAAACATAATGTTTGACAAGCATCAGTCCCGTGAGCCACTCTGCGTCCCATGAGTCTGGCCTTCGTGAACCGGGAGCGGGAACTCCGCGAGCTGGATGCAGCCGCCCGAAGCGGCGGCCTCCTGGTCGTCTACGGTCGGCGGCGCGTCGGCAAGACGAGACTTCTCCGCCACTGGATAGGTTCCCGGGGCGGCCTCTACAGTCAGGCGATCGAGGCGCAGCCGGAGCAGCAGATCCGGCAGGTGTACCAGGACCTGCGTCCGGGGCTCACGACCGACATCGAGCCCCGCTCGTGGGCCGAGCTGCTAGAGATCCTCACGGTGCAGAAAGGGCGCTGGGCGATCTGTCTCGACGAGTTCCCCTACCTCACGGCCGTCGACAGCTCACTGCCCAGTCGCCTCCAGAAGTGGCTGGATCACTCGATTCCGCCCGGATGCCTGCTCATCCTCGCCGGATCGAGCACGCGCATGATGAACGACCTCTTCCTGCATCAAGGGGCGCCGTTGTACGGACGCGCGCGGAAACTCCTGCCGATCCAGCCGATGGACTACGGCGCCTTCTGCCGCTCCTGTCGGCGGAAACCGACCGACCCGCAGTCGTTCGAACTGTTCGCCTGTGTCGGCGGCATCCCTCGATACTGGGAGTTCGTGGAACACGGGCAGGATGCGGTGGCGCTGGCGGAGTCGCTCTATTTCGACTTCGCGCCGTACATGGAGCAAGAGCCCCACCGGATCCTGAGGGACGAAGGTTCGGCCGGGTTGAACGCGGTGGCAGTGCTGGAGGCCGTCGGTCGGGGCGCCGCACGGCCGTCTGAGATCGCCGCGTGGCTGGGTACGGCGCAGACCAACCTTTCGCGGCTGTTGCAGCAACTCCTCGACGCTTTCATTCTGGTGCGCGATCTTCCATTCGGCGAGAGCATCCGGTCCACACGCAAGGTTCTGTATCGGATCGATGATCCCACGATGCGGTTCTGGTTTCGGGTCTTCTCTCCCCACCGCAGTCTCTGGCAGACCTATCCGAGGTCACAGAAACGGAAACTGATCCACGACCACGCGTCCACGGTCTTCGAGGATGTCTGCCGATCCGCCTTTCCCGGCGCCCGGCGCTATTGGGAGAGTGATCTGGAGCTGGATCTCGTGGCACCTGACCCTGAGGACGCTTCGGGCCTCGTCGTCGCGGAGGTCAAGTGGAAGCGGCTGACGGTTGCGGAGCATCGCCGGGTGCGGCGCGAGCTGGAAGAGACGTGGTCCCGATGCGCACTGCGGACAAAGCATTCCAGGGTGCGGTTCGAGGTGTTGGATGCGGGGGTATTGGAGCGCTGAGGCCTCGGGCATACCCAAGCTACAGGACTGCCCTTCCTTCGCGACGATCGAGTACTACCTGTCGGATTGACGCGCGCGGTCCCTACTCCCAGCCGATCTGCCGCCCGCGATTCTCGCGATCGAGCCACGCCATGAGCGGCTTGAAGTACTCGGCCAAGGCCCGGGTCGACAGCTCCTCGCCGGTCGCCTCGCGCAGCAGGCTCCTCCAGTCGCGCGTCGCGCCCGGTCGCATGATCTTCTGGAAGAACGCGCCCGCCTCCGGGTTGCCGGCGTAGTTACAGCAGCGAGGATCCGCCTTGAGGATGTTGCGGGCGATGTAGTTGTTGAGCTGGAAGGAGATCACCGTCGCCACCGTGTAGAAGACGTAGTAGGTCGACAGAGAGCTCGACAACCGGCATCAGGCCGGGAGCACGCTGGACCTCGTCGATCACGAGGAGGCCGGGTGCCCCGCCGGCCAGCCTCTCCGGATCGGCAAGTGCCCGGAAGAGTGTGACTTCCTCGTTCATGGTGACGTAGCGTTCACCGAGTGCATCCACGACAGCGGTAGGCGGGCTCATAGGTCTTAGTTCGGACCGGCCTGTCCCTTGCGCGGCCCGTTCCGGCAGCCACGCTGCGCTTGCTCGCCGAAGCACCCGATGGTCATTACTTCGGCGATCCTGGGGTCTCCTTGTCCATGCTATATCAGGGTTAAGGGAAAAGGGACCAGGGTCAAGAACCGGTTCTCACACAACGGAAGCCGACCATGCGGTCGCGGAGGCTCGGGACGTTGCCGCTGGCGCGGTAGGCGCACCCGAGGAAGTAGCTGCCGTAATGCTCAACGCCCCAGGCGCCGCCACGCAGAACCCGGTCGCGCTCGTTGTAGCTGGCAGGTGGATTCTCCCTGCCGTCATTCGGGTTGTAGGGGTAGGAGTACCCCCACTTCGTGCTACACCATTCATAGACGTTCCCTGCCGAATCGTACAGACCATAGGGGCCAGGGCTGTCGATCGTCTGGAACCCTCCGTGGGTGCCACCATCGTAGTAGCCCACCGGCGTCGTCCAGCCGTTGTTCTCGTACGGATCCCCGCTGTCCAGATTGTTGGCCCGCGGAGCGCTGATATCCTGGCCCCAGGGGTAGCTCGGGGTATCGGAGGCGTCGCACTGCGCGGCGTCTCCATGAGTCTCGCAGCCCCCCTTGGCCGCCTTCTCCCACTCGGCCTCGGTCGGCAAACGCCCGCCGGCCCAGCGGCAGTAGGCGTCAGCTTCCCACCAGGAGACGCCGTTCGCGGGGAACCGCTCGTTACCTGCGATCCCTCCTCCGTGGTAGGTGGTCTCGTTCCAGTAGGCTGGCAGCGTTATGCCGTTTGCCACCCTCCACGCCCAGCCAACCGGGTTCCAGTACGCCGCGGTGGTGTACCCCGCGGCATCGATGAACGCCTTGTACTTGGCGTTCGAGACCTCATAGATGTCGACATAGAAGCCCTCGATATAGATATTGTGGACGGGCGCAGCGAGACCGGTCTGCCCCAGCCTGACGAAACCTGCTGGGATCAGCACCATGCCCGGCGGTGGGCCGGGAGGGGCCACCGGGGTCGCCGCAACCACGACGCTCGACAACGCACTTTGGTTGCCAGCGTCATCAGAAGCTTTCACGGCAAAGTAGAAGACCGTGCCGCTATTCAAGCCGCCAACGGTGAAGTTCTCAATCGTCCCAGCCTGGTGAGGTGCAGGGTCACCGGCGGCTTGGTTTGCGGACGCCCAGACTGCTTCCGTAAGCAGAGTGGTGGAGTACCTGATGTCATAGGCTGCGGCTGTCCGAGGCTTGGGCAGGATCGCCACCTGCATCATCTCCTCCCACGTCCAGGAGGGATTCGTGGCGAAGCGGAGGTCATACTGGAAGGCCTGGCCGGCGCGGCCGTCGTCGCCGGTGGCCGTCCAGCAAAGCGTGATCGAGGTGTCGGCCGCGAATGCCAACGCCAGATCGGTCACCGCGGCAGGGGCCACGCCGTCCAGCCGCCCGGATGCGACGTTCGACCATGGGGACCAGTTCGGAATCTCGTCGGCGGCACGCAGAGCGAAGTGCAGCGTGTCCGAGCCAGAGAGGTCGGTCACCGTGAAGGATTCTCCTGTCCCGATGATGTGTGGTGCCGGAGAGCCAACGGATGTCGCGTTCCCCCAGGCATCGCCCTCGATGCGGGTGATGGAGTACCGGATGTCGTACTGGGTCGCCGTGCCTGAGCCGGCGTCGTCGCCCGGCGCTGTCCAGGTCAGGCGCACCGACGAGGCTCCGAGGGGAGCGACGGCAAGATCGCGGACCGTTGCCGGCGGCGTTGTGTCGCTGAGAGGCTTCGTGTTTTTGTCGCCACCGCATCCGAACAAGAATAGGATCGGTACGAGCAGGTACAGCTTCCGTTTCATCGCCCCCCCCTGTCGAAAGAGCCCGCCGGAGCTCCCCGTCCCTGTGACCGCTGGATAGAGATGGCGACGGCTGAACCTGCAGATCCAATTATCCCTATGGCGAGAAAGAGGACATTCGATCGGCATGGGCCGCGCAAGGACATAACTGCGTCCCAGCGGCTTCACCAGGGCACGAAAACGCCTTCAGGCCTCGGGCTTCGGGCTTCGGGCTTCGGGCTTCGGGCTTCGGGCTTCGGGCTTCACCACACATGAATGCGCCCGCCCCAGACGGTCTCGCCCACGGAGTTTCTCACTCGAACTTGAACCGGTATCCACGAGCGGCGGAGGCGGGTTCATGCTGCCGCCGTCACCAGTCAGCGGCACCATCGCGTCCGGGGTCTCACGCGCGCGGATCGGCCCCACGCCGTCGGGGATGCGCCCGCGAGCAGTTCCGCCGGCGTGTCGCTGAGCAGCAGGGTGTGGGCGAAGCGCCACGCGTAGTTGTCGGCGCCGATGACCGCGCGCGATCTTCACGAACGCCGCGTCGCCCGGGAGAGCAACCGTGAAAAAGGTGGCCCACTCCGTCTCCGGCCCGGGTTGTGAGGGATGCGATGCTACCGACAAACGCTTGAGACCCCTCCCGGCTTCACACCGAAAGGGGTCTCGCGATCCCCAGCCAAGCTGGGCGTACGTCCGTCAAGCCGCTAGCTTGCCGGCTTTGACCTCGGCCGGCGGCGTTTCGACGGCCGCAGGCGCCGCCGGCTCCTCCGGCGCCGCGGAACTCGGTTGACGGTAGTTGACGCGGAAGAAGGTGCGCACCCGCTCATGGTTGAACGGGAAGCGCCCGGACAAGTGGAAGCCGATCCGGCGGCAGGTGTCCATGGCCTCGATCTTCCGGGTCTGGAGCTGGCCGTAGGCCGCCGACTCCGCGACTCGCGTTTCCGACCGGCGCCGGAACGCGGCGTCCATCGGGTCCGCCGCCGCCCGCAGGAGCTCCGCCTGCTGCAGGATCTTAGGATCGGATTCCTGGGTGCACTTCTCCGCGATCGAGCGGACCATCGTGAGCTTGTC
>CAIMUX010000012.1 GCA_903844735.1 Candidatus Eiseniibacteriota bacterium | reverse complement strand
GGTGACCGGCTCGTGCTGCGCCCCCGCGGGCACCTGCACGGTGACGACGCAGGCGAACTGCACCGGCACCAGCACCTGGACCCAAGCGGGCGTCTGCACGCCGAATCCCTGCACGGTGATCCCGCCTCCGGTGACCGGCTCCTGCTGCGCCCCCGCGGGCACCTGCACGGTTACGACGCAAGCGAACTGCACCGGCACCGACACCTGGACCCAAGCGGGCGTCTGTGATGCGCAGACGTGCCCGACGCCCGCCGATTGTATCGCCACCGGCCAGGTCGGCAGTTTCGAGTCGGGGGAGATCAACGCCGTCAGCGGAGCCGGGCTCAAGGTGCCGCTGCTGGCCGTCCCCAGAACCACCGACGGCGGTGAAGGGAAGATGACCTTCTCGATCGAGCGCGACCAAGCGATTGCCGTCACGTTTCCGACCGGACACACCAAGACCTCCGACATCTACCGCTTCGGCCCTGACGGCTTCGTCTTCGAGCGCCCGGTGACACTGAAGATTCCGGTCCTGGGCGACACGACCGGCAAGTCCTTCATCCTCTATCGCGTCAATCAAAGCACCGGGGAATCAGAGCCGTACGGCGGGACCTACGACCGCGCCACGAAGACCATCGCGGTTCAGACCTACAAGCTCTCGCCGTGGTTCGTCGCCGGTGCCCCTCAAGTCAACACCGCCTGGGGCGCCATCGAGGTGACCAACAGCAGCCTCGATCAGTGGCTGAACCTCTGCGTCGAGCAGTACACAGTGGACTACCCGGACGCCGATGCCGATTTCCATGGTGAGGCGTCCAGCTCATGGGCGCCGTTTGGAGAGATCGGGGTGACCAATCACGGACTCTGGTTCGTGCCGCAAGGAACGTACCGCCTCTGTGCGGAGATGCGCCGGGCCGGCACGATCAGCTCTCCGCCGGGGCCTGCGCACCACGTGCTCCTCGACCCCATCCATGTCAATGAGGCCTGGACCTACTCGCAGCCGCGGACAACGCCGCTCAGCCTCGGCGGTCTCGCCGGAGACGTGATCGACAGCACCTGTGCCTGCACCCCGATCCCGACACCCTCGGTGGGCACCGGTGAGGTCCAGGTCACGCTGACTTGGCACTCGGCCCAGGCGATCGATCTCGATCTCTGGGTCACCGAGCCGGACGGAACCCGTTGTTATTACGGCAACTCGACGACATCGACCGGCGGCAGTCTCGACATCGACAACCTGTGCAGCAACTACATCGACGGGCGGCCGGAAAACATCTTCTGGGCGAACGCTCCGATCGGTGAGTACAAGGTCGAGGTCGACTGGTTCAGCGGTTGCAGCTCGGGGCTCTCATCGATCGGTTACGACGTTCGGGTGATCAACGCAGGGACGGTCCGGACCTTCAGTGGGACGATAGCCGCGGACGCTACGGTGGAGGTCACCAGGTTTACCGTGGCGGCGGGACGCGTGGTCCGGTTCCGGCCGGTCGGGATGTCATCCACTTCGCGCGGTCCGCGGCCGGCGAAGAAGTGAGCTGGGAGATGGCCGAGCCTCGGCACGCCGACCGGCACGATCCTTGGGCACCGTCCGAGGTCGGTTCGGTCGGCCTGGCCGTCTGGGCCCATGTGGCCGTCTGAGCCCGTCCGGCTGGCGGGGTCGGCCGGAGATTCGCGGGGAAACACGTTGACAAGGATCGTTGCACAGGGCAATATCGCTTGCGCACGACATGCGGGGGCGGTCAGCCTGCTCCGGGTCGCGTCTCGGACCAGCCGGCGTAACGTCCCGTTCGGGACTTGGAAGGGAGAAGTTCAGTCATGATGTCACGCGGAATTCTTAGAGCGAGCTTGGCGGTTGTTCTGTGCCTGGCCGTGATCCCCATTTTCTCCGGCTGTGGCGACAAAGAGACCACCGCCCCGATTGCGACGACGGGTGCCTGCTGTGTCGGCACCTCGTGCATGACCCTTTCGGCGGCCAACTGTGCCCAGAACGGGGGCACCTACCGTGGCGACAACGTCTCGTGTGCCACGAATCCCTGCGTGTCGCAGACGACCGGGACGATTTCAGGCGTGGTCAGCCTGCCGGCGGGTCTTCCCGGCGACCTCGGGAATGCCCGGGTCGGACTGTTCACTTCCCTCGACAACTGGAACAGCGATACCTCGGCCAGGCCGTTTGGCCGGGTTTCCGGATCCGGGCCCACAGTCGGTATTTCGGAGACCGGCGTTACCCCGGGAAGCTACTTTGTCGAGGTCTGGTCGGACGTTGACCACTCCGGCGATTTCTCCGCGGGCGACTGGTGGGGGATCAGCGGCACCAGCACCTGGCCGAACCCGGTACCGACCATGGTTATGGTCTCGGGGGGCGGAACCGTCACGGTCACGATCTACTTGATTGCCATCCCCTGACGCGAAACTGCCTGAACGCCTGGCCGTTTCATTCTCTTGTTCGCGGGGCCGCACTCGTCCGTCGGGCGCGGCTTCTGCGTCTCCGGTCCGCCGGGCCGGGGGAAGGAACGTGAACCATGAGCGACGCTCTGGTCTCATCGATGGAGCACGCCGCCTGGCTGGAAGTCACCGTCGACCGCCCCGCCGCCCTCAACGCGCTAAACGCCGAGGTTCTGGACGGCCTGGCGGCCGCCATGGCCGAGCTGCGGGCGCGAGATGACCTCCGCGGCATGATCCTTACCGGTGCAGGCGAGAAAGCGTTCGTCGCCGGAGCTGACATCTCCGGCCTTACCGCGCTCGGTCCCGCCGAAGCGTTAGTCTTCTCCCGGCGCGGTCAGGCAGTCTTCGACGCCATCGAGCGCGCCGGAAAGCCCGTCATCGCCGCCGTGAACGGCTGGGCCCTGGGTGGCGGCTGCGAGCTGGCCCTCGCCTGCCACATCCGCGTCGCGGCCAAGACGGCGAAGTTCGGCCTGCCCGAGGTCTCGCTGGGCGTGATTCCCGGCTATGGCGGGACTCAGCGGCTGGCCCGTCTCGTCGGGACCGGCCGGGCCCTCCAGATGATCCTTACCGGAGACCCGATCGACGCCGCGGAAGCGTACCGGATCGGCCTGACCAACCTCGTGGTCGAGCCGACGGACCTTCTCGGAGCTTGCCGTACATTGGCGGCCCGCATCACCTCCCGGGGACCGTGCGCTGTCTCTCTCGCCCTCGAAGCGGTGCTGGGCGGCCGGGACCGCGACTTTTCCGAAGCGTTGGCCTTGGAGGCTGCCCAGTTCGGGCGCGCCGCCGCCACCGAGGACTGGTCCGAAGGCACCCGTGCGTTCCTGGAGAAGCGGAAGCCGCAGTTTCGCGGACGTTGATCGGGTACAAGCCCGAAGCCCGAACTCCGAAGCCATTCGCTCCCATTGCCCCGCCGCCCGTCCCCGCCTATACTCCCCGACTCACCCGCCCCGGCGGGAGGCCGCGAGAGTGGCGGAATTGGCAGACGCGCTGGACTTAGGATCCAGTGAGGCAACTCGTGGGGGTTCGAGTCCCCCCTCTCGCACACGCACAACGGAAGGCGCCTGTGCTCGCCGCCCGCGCTCTGCGCCGGGAGCGCTGCGCGCGAACGCGGTTGGGGAAAGCGTAGGATGGCCGGGCCGGATCGTCCGGCCGAGCCGCCCCGGCATCGACTGGAGGAAGGCCGTGAAGAGCACCGTGGCAGAAACAGGCCCCTGGCAGAGGGCGATCACGATCACCCTCGAGTCCGACGAGGTGGAGCGGGAGATGGACCGCGTCCTTTCCAACTACCGGAAACGAGCGGTCATTCCCGGTTTCCGCAAGGGAAAGGTGCCCGAGGAGCTGGTCAAGCACCACTTCCGCGATAGCCTGGAGACCGACCTGCTCCAGCACCTCCTGCCCGACGCCATCGGGAAGGCGATCGCGGAGCATGCGCTGCAGCTTGCCGCCCCTGCCAGCATCCAGGACATCCGGTTCCGTCCCGGGGAGCCGCTGACTTTCGTCGCTCTCGTGGAAATCTGGCCGCGCGTCGAGGTCCGGGGGTTCGAAGGGGTCGAGCTGAGCGAGACCGTCGTCGACATCGACGAGGAAACGATCGACCAGTTCCTGCAAGCCCTACAAGATCGTTCGGCGGAAATCCTCCCGGTGGCGCGACCGGCGCTACCAGGAGACATCGTCGAGGTTTCGATCATCGCCGTCGATCTGAACGGCGCGCGCCTTCCGCGAGCCAAGCGCCAGACTGTTCGGATGGAAGCCGGAGGGGCCTCTCTTCTCCCCGAGTTTCGTGAGATCTCCGTCGGGTTGCGGGCGGGCGAGGAGCGGATGGTTCATATCTCCTATCCCGAGGAGTTCGGCGACCGGGAACTGGCCGGCAAGCAGCGGCATTATCGGATGCACGTCCGACAAGTAATGGAAAAGAAGCTCCCCGAATTGGACGATGCCTTCGCTGGACGGGTTGATGGACTGCCGAGCCTGGAGGCTCTTCGTTCGCGCATCCGTCTGCGGCTGGAAGCAGAGGAACGACTCCGCGCTCGCCGGCAGACCGAGGAAGCCCTGATCGATCTGCTCATCACTCAGAACCCCTTCGAGGTTCCGGAGGCGATCGTGGAGCGGAGCCTGGGGCAGGCCATGGAGAAGGCCCGGAAGGAAGACCCGGGGCTCGACGAGGAGGAGTTCAACCGCATCTACACCCCGATGGTGGTGCGGCTAAACAAGCGGGGGATTCTGCTCGATTCGATGGCGCGGCAGGAGTCGATCGCCATCGAGGACGAGGAACTCGACGCCGAGATCAGCCACTCGGCCCCCCCGGGGGTCGACCCAAGGCACATCCGTCGGCGCCTGCAGAAGGACGAGGAACTAGAGCGGGTTCGAGGTGACCTGCTGGAAAGGAAAACCTTCGACTTCCTTCTCGAGAAGGCGACGGTCCATCGGGTCTACGAGCCGCGCAGGCGGCCTCCGAGCATTATCGTGCCCTAGGGGAAGCACCTCCGAATGTCGTTACTACTCAGGTAGACAGGAGTCAGTAGTCAGAATTCAGTAGTCAGAAAGCGGAAGTCAGGAGTCAGAATCCAGATCGGGCCTGCGAATATCATCGTGCTATCAGGCGGCACGGAACCGGGCGTCAAGCATACGGCCCGGGCGGGATGCGTCGGCGAGGGGAGTGCCGGCGAATCGTAGTTCACTCCCCGGGAGGCGGCATAAGGATGTCACTCGTTCCGTTCGTGGTGGAGCAGACCGGTCGCGGTGAGCGCGCGTACGACATCTTCTCCCGGCTCCTGAAGGAGAGGATCATCTTCATCGGCACGCCGATCGACGACATGGTCGCCAATCTGGTCATCGCCCAGCTCCTCTTCCTCGCGGGGGAGGATCCGGACCAGGACATCAACATCTACATCCACTCGCCGGGTGGGGTCGTCTCCGCCGGGCTCGCCATCTACGACACCATGGAGTACATCAAGCCCGACGTGGCCACCATCTGCATGGGCCAGGCGGCCTCCATGGGGGCCTTGCTTCTCGCGGCCGGGGCCAAGGGAAAGCGGCGGGCGTTGCCCAACGCGCGGGTCATGATCCACCAGCCGATGGGCAGCAGCCGGGGGCAGGCTTCCGACATCTTCATCTACACGAAGGAGATCGTGACCCTGCGCGAGAAAATGAACGAAATCCTGGCCCATCACACCGGCCAGCCGGCGGACCGGATCCGCAAGGACACCGACCGCAACTTCTTCATGTCGGCGGAGGAGGCGATGGAGTACGGCATCGTCGATGAAGTGATCTACAAGAAGCCGCGCTGAACCATCAAGAACCGTGGCGGACGGCCGATGACTGAAGTAGGCCGTTATGACGAGCACGAAGATCCGCACCAGGCGATAGACGGGGTTAACCCGGGAGCAGGCATGAAGAAGCGCGTAGGTACGCCGACCCCCATCCGGTGTTCGTTCTGTGGGCGCGGCCAGGAAGAGGTCGCCCGTCTGGTTTCCGGGCCTTCGGTCTACATTTGCAGCGAGTGCGTGCGCCTCTGCAATGACATCCTGGAGGGGGAGGCGGCCCCGGCGCTGCCCATGGGGCGCGAACAGCTCCCCAAGCCTGCGGAGATGAAGAAGGTCCTCGACGAGTATGTGATCGGGCAGGAGCGGGCCAAGAAGATCCTCTCCGTCTCGGTCTATAACCACTACAAACGGATCAGCGCGCCGGTCACCCTGCCGGGGGACATCGAGCTGGAGAAGGGGAACATCCTCCTCATCGGGCCGACCGGGAGCGGCAAGACCCTCCTGGCCCGGACCCTCTCAAGGTTCCTCAAAGTCCCGTTTGCCATGATCGACGCCACCTGCCTCACCGAAGCGGGCTACGTGGGCGAGGACGTGGAGAACATCCTCGTCCGCCTGCTGCAGGCCGCCGACTTCAACCTCGTGGCGGCGGAGCACGGCATCGTCTATGTCGACGAGATCGACAAGATTTCGCGCAAGAGCGAGAACCCCTCCATCACCCGCGATGTCTCCGGCGAGGGCGTGCAGCAGGCGCTGCTCAAGATCCTCGAGGGGACGGTGGCCAATGTCCCGCCGCAGGGCGGGCGCAAGCACCCTCAGCAGAAGACCATCGAGGTCAACTCGAAGGACATTCTGTTCATTTGCGGCGGTGCCTTCGAGGGGATCGAGAAGATCGTCGCCAAGCGCATCGGGAAGACGGCTATCGGTTTCGGCGCCGAGGGCCGCACGAAGAAAGAGTATTCGCTGGGCGAGCTGTACGCCGCCATTGAACCGGAAGACTTGCTTCGCTACGGGATCATCCCCGAGCTGGTGGGCCGCCTCCCGGTGGTTTCGAGCCTCACCGAACTGGACGAGGAGGCCCTGCTCAGCATCCTCACCCAGCCGAAGAATGCGATCATCAAGCAGTACCAGAAGTTCTTTGATATGGAGAATGTCCGCCTGGAGTTCACCGACGAGGCGCTCCGGGCCGTGGTGCACATCGCGATCAAAAGGAAGACGGGGGCCCGCGGACTCCGCGCGGTCATCGAAGACGCGATGCTGAACATCATGTACGACCTTCCCTCCAGGAAGGATGTGGAGGCCTGCATCGTTGAGGAAGGCGTGATCACCCGGGGAGAGGCTCCGACGGTCGTCTACCGGGAACGCGCCCGCAAAGAGGCCTGACGCGTCCGGGGGCCCCGCGGCCCCTTTTCGCACATCCGACGAGGGAGGGTATGGATTTCTCCGTGCTCGTCGATGGGAAGCCGGTGCACGTGACCGGCAAACTCCCACTGTTGCCGCTCCGTGATGTCATTCTGTTTCCAGGGATGAGTCTGCCCTTGTTCGTTGGCCGACCTGCCTCCGTGGCGGCCGTCAAGAAGGCCGCCTCCGGGCACCAGATCCTCTTCGCCACAGCCCAGCGCCGGCCGGAGGTGACCGTGCCGCGCCGGACCGACTTGCATGAGACCGGGGTTGTGGTGCTTCTGCGCCAAGTGCTCACGCTGCCCGACGGGACCATGCGCGTCTTAGTGGAGGGGCTGATCCGAGCCCGCCTCCAGAAACTGTACGGAGAAGACTGTCTTTTCGAGGCGGACATTGTTCCCGTCCCCGAAGCCCCTACCCGTTCGGCCGCCTTGCCTCTCCTGCTCCGCGAGGTGAAGTCGGTCTTTCTCGATTACGCCGCGAGTGATCACCGCATCCCCGAAGACGTCCTTCTGGCGATTTCTTCCTGCGAGGGGTCTGCGGAGGCCTCCCACCGAATGTCGGCCCACCTTCTCGTGCGCCTGGGAGCGCGCCAGGAGCTGCTGGAAGCGCCCGGTGCGGAAGAGCGTCTCCACCTCATCGCCCGGATGGTGGAGGCTGAGTCCGAGGTCATCCGCCTGGGCCGCAAGATCGAACAGCGTCGCACCGCCGGTCTTTCCCGTGGAGCCCGGGCAAGTGCCTTCGAGCTACCCGGCCGCCGAGAGCGGAAACGCGACTGGGACGCCGAGGGGGACGAGGTCGAACGCGAGCTGGCGGAGCTGGAGGCGGCGATCGGCAAGGCCCGCATGCCCGCCGCGGTGGCGGAGAAGGCCCGCCGCGAGCTGGACCGGCTCGGCCGCATGGCTGCCCTCTCTCCCGAGGCGACGGTGGCTCGGACCTACCTCGACTGGCTCCTGGCGGTGCCGTGGCACAAGAAGACCCGTGACCGCAGCAACCTCGAGGTCGCCGCCGGCATTCTTGACCATGACCACCATGGTTTGGCGCCGGTGAAGGAGCGGATTCTCGAACAGATCGCCGTCATGCGGCTCTCGCATGGCGTGCGGGGCCCGGTGCTGTGCCTGGTGGGACCTCCCGGGGTGGGGAAAACCTCGCTCGGAGCCTCGGTCGCGCGGGCGCTCAATCGTAAGTTCATCCGGATGTCGCTGGGTGGCGTGCGCGACGAGGCTGAGATCCGCGGGCACCGCCGCACCTACATCGGTTCGATGCCGGGCCGCATCGTGCAGGCCATGCGTCGCGCCGGGACGGTCAATCCGGTCATCCTCCTCGACGAGGTGGACAAGCTCGGCGTCGACTATCGGGGTGACCCGGCCGCCGCTCTGCTGGAGGTTCTCGATCCGGAGCAGAACCACGCCTTCAACGATCACTATCTGGAGGTCGACTACGATCTCTCGCGGGTCCTGTTCCTCACCACAGCCAATTCCCTGGAAGGAATCCCGCCCGCTTTGCGGGACCGCATGGAAGTGATCCGCCTGCCCGGCTACCTGGAGACCGAGAAGCTGGTCATCGCCGAGAAGTATCTCCTGCCTCGGCAGCGCGAAGCATGTGGCCTGAAACCGGGTGAATTGTCGGTCGACAAGGCGGCCCTGCTGCGGGTGATCCGCGAGTACACCCGGGAGGCCGGCGTGCGCAACCTCGAGCGGGAGACCGCCCGAATCTGCCGGCGGACGGCTCGGCGCAAGGCCGGAGCGGACTTCCCCGGGGCGATCACGATCGGGGCGCCGGAGGTCGAGCCGTTGCTGGGTGTCCCGCGTTTCCTCCCTGAAACCGTGGATCATCGCGACCGCATCGGCCTGGCCACCGGCTTGGCCTGGAGTGAAGCGGGTGGATCGGTTCTGCAAATCGAAGTCGGGATCCTGCCCGGCCGCGGGAAGCTGATCCTCACGGGAAAGCTCGGCGCGACCATGCGGGAGTCGGCCCAGGCCGCGCTCTCGTGTGTCCGTTGCCGGGCGACCCGGCTGGGGCTCGACCCGCAGTTCCACCGCACGGTCGACATCCATGTCCACATCCCCGAGGGCGAGATCCCCAAGGACGGTCCGTCCGCGGGTGCTGCGATCGGCTTGGCCATGGTTTCGGCCCTGACCCGGATACCGACCAAGGATTCGGTTGCCTTGACCGGAGAAATGACGCTGCGGGGCCAAATCTTGCCCGTGGGAGGGCTCGCCGAGAAGAGCCTGGCGGCGTTGCGCGCTGGGGTTCGGATCGTGCTCGTCCCGGCCGGCAACGATCGGCACATCGCGGAGTTACCCGAGGAGGCCCGCGCCGGACTCGAGTTCGTGCGAGTGTCGACCTTCGACGAGGTTCTCCGGCACGGACTGGTTGGGCGCGGGTTGGCCCGTCTCAGGCAGGCCAGGCGGGGCGCGTCGGTGGGAGCGGAGGCTGCGTAGGCTTTGGGCTTCTGAACCCTGTGTCTACGGCCTACTGGCTTCGGGCTTCTGGCTTCAGGCTTCAGGAGGCCGACCGTGAGCGCGGAGGACCACGCCGTGCTCGTGGCCCGGTATGGCTAGTTGACTTGCGGCATCCAGAGACTGCTCAACGTCCTCCGGCCCGAAGCCTGAAGTCTGAAGCCCGAAGCCCGAGTCGTTACGTTTCGACCAAGGCGATGCTTCAGGCGCCCCTGTCGCTCGTGACCTTGGGGCGAGAGCGGGCGCGTTCTCGCACCTGGGGGGGGGCCACCGTACCCATGGTGTGGCCGGCTATGCACACGTGAGTGGGCCTTCGTGCCGTTGGCACGGCCGACACTCACACGTGATCGGGCCTTGGTGTCATGGTCACGGCCGGCTACTCACATGCGAGTGGGCCTTCGTGTCATGGACCGGCCGGTTACGCGCATGTGAGTGGACCTTGGTGGCAGTTGCACGGTGGTTCACTCACAGGCAAGTGGGCCCCCGTGACGGCGGCACTACCCCTGCGCACGTATGCATGACCGGCCACAACACCGACACGAACGCCACACGCATGCGAGTAAGCCCTCGAGATGTGCGCACGGCCATCCATCCACATGCGGGCGCCCCGCCGTGTCAACAGCACCCTCGCCCGCCTGCATGCGAGTGACCGGCCGGTCCATGACACGGTGGCCCGCTCACGTGTGCGCGCACCATGGTGATTCCGTCGCGACGACCCCGTTTGCGCTGCTCCCGCAGTGTCAGAAAGACACGAGTGCCTTGCTGCCAAGCAGGTTACGCGTTCCGCTCGCCTTTCCCGCCCGTGCCTGCGGATGCCTCCGACGTTCTTCCCGTTCGGACCTGTAGCCATCAAACGGAGGCCGCTGCCGTCCCGTCAGAACACCGAACACCCATGCGGAGGTGTGAATCTCATTCACGGTTTTTTTCACACTGTGAATCTCATTCACACCTCTCAAGCCGCCCGTTCCGTGTTCCGCTCCTGCCGGCTCGCCCGCCGAACGTCGCCGCCGAATCTTCGGTGCTTGCGACAGAACCAGTTACCGCAGTCATCCATCTTCTTGCCTTTCACAGGCACGCGGTCTCCACGTTTGGCCCGCCTCTTGCGATAGGTCCCTCGGATGCGCAGCGGCCGCGGCAAGTCCACACGAAACCATCGATCC
>CAIMUX010000011.1 GCA_903844735.1 Candidatus Eiseniibacteriota bacterium | reverse complement strand
TGCGAGTTAAAAGGAATGCCACGTTCAGGCCTTGACACTGGCTTGCGAGTTAAAAGGAACGCCACGTTCAGGCCTTGACACTGGCTTGCGAGTTAAAAGGAATGCCACGTTCAGGCCTTGACACTGGCTCGCGAGTTAACAGGAACGTGATTTCGGGGTTCGAGCAGGGCGTGTTCGTGGAGTTGTTCGCGGGTGCCGGTTCCTGGCCCTACCGCCGCGCACATCGCCTTATGCGCAACATGTGGCGTGACTTGCGGGTGCGTGATCGCGGGGTCCGATGCTCGAATCGCAGGGTGCGTCAACCGGAGAACCCGGCCGAGGTCGCTGTTGTGACGGGTTTCGGGCCGAACTCTCGCCCTCTCGATTCTCTACCCCGAAGTGGTGGACGCACCCGTCTTGATCGAGGTGCCTTGTCCGACGATCTTCGAACTCGAAGCCGGTTGTGACCGACGCCACCGCCGAACTGCCCGCTCGCCTACATGGTCCACCCCAATGGGGGCACGGCGGGTGGCTCCGCAGGACCTTGCATTCGCCCCGAGGTCGGCTATCGTGTCCGTCGGTTCGAAGTGGGGCGAAGGGCGCCCGGGGGCGATAGATCGACCTATCGGCTGGCCCCGCAGAGTGGGGCCTGAGACTGCCGGGGGCGATGGAATGTCTCGGCTGTCGGCACCATTCTGGCAGTCATTGCGAAGTAGGCATGCCTACCCGAAGAGCGTCGAACGGTCCGTGGCGCTGAAGGGGTTGGCGACCTAGCGGAGGGGAGTATGTCACCGCGCCTGAAGGCCGTCCGCAGTCTGCCGCGGCCACGCTATCCGACGTGGGATCTGGTCCGAACACAACCTTCATTGCTGGCCCGCGAGGTGCCGGATCGTTGGCAGGGCCGAGCGGCGGTGATCGCCGCGCTTACGGCCGCGACACTCGGTACGTCGGCCTCGGGCAAGGCGGGGCCGAGTCGGCGGCCCATCGCCGTGGTGTTCGAGCACGGAGCGGGCCGCGGCAGCTTCGGCTGCGAGGCGATCGCCCCGCCCACGTTCCTGAGCGAGGAAGAGGCCCGGCAGGTGGTGACGGAGGAGCTGAAGCGCGCGGGCCTCAAACTCGCGCCCGGTGCCCGCACGATCCCGTCGCTGGTCCGTCGTCGACACTACGTCTACCCCGACCGGGACGCGGTCAGGCGAGACGAGGGCGCGCAAATCGCGAAGAGGGGGGATCCGACGCCGCGCGATTCTGTCCCGGAGTTCATCACATTCGAACGGCATGGCGCGCATGTCGCGGCAGAGGGGGATCCGACGCCACTGGCGCTTGACGGGTACGATTCGACGCGGCGTGTGGGTTACGCCTTTGTCTCGAAAGCCCGGTACAAGAATCTGGGCGGGCTGGACCGGAACTCCTACGGCATCGAGGGCTCACGGGGCGAGGTGGTGTCATCATCGGTCCAGGCGTACGAATTCGCGGAAGCGGCACGCGACCTCGCGCGACGTATCAATGCCCGGGCCCCCGAGGATGACCAGGAGGCAATCGCGGTCTTCTATGAGCCGTCGATTTCCGTAGCGGACGAGGTGTTCAAGGAGGCGGTGGCGGTGGGGTTCAACGAGCAGGGGAAGCGGATAGCAGAGGCTTCCGCAGCGGCGAAAGACAGCTCGCGCGCCTTGTTGCGCCTCCAGGTCCAGGATTTCGCCGTGTGGCTCCATGAGCAGGGCATCCTGCGATAGTCGCCCGCGGCGGGCGCAAGTCCACCACGACCGACGGTGCTGCACCGCCACGCTGTGCGCGCATCACTCGGGGACACCGCCCAGATGAACCTGACGCTACACCTCACGACGCGTTGCCCGCTCCGCTGTCGCTACTGCTACGCCAGGCCCGACACGCTCACCTCCCGCGACATGACGCTCGAAACGGCGCTCCAGGCGATCGAGTTTGCCGTACAAGGTTCGGCCGAATCCGAACACTGCGGCATCGTGTTCTTCGGCGGCGAGCCGCTGCTCCTCGCCGATCACATTCGTGAGATCGTGGCCTCGTGCCGGCACCGCGAAGCCCGCCTGCCCACCCGCTTCCACTTCAAGGTCACGACCAATGGCCTCCTCCTCGACGGCCGGTTCCTGGACTTCGCCGTCGCCGAGGACCTGTTCGTGGCGCTGTCGCTGGACGGCGTGGCCGCCGCACACGACGCGCACCGGGTGGGCGAAGACGGCGAGGGTACCCATGCCGTCGTCGAAGAGCGGGCGCGCGCTCTCCTCGCCCGGCGGCCGTACGCCCCGGTGCTCATGACCGTCACGCCCGACACGGTGCGTTTCTACGCGGCATCTGTCCAGTACCTGCTCGATCTCGGCTTCCGATACGTAATCACGTCGATCGACTACTCGGGGGCTTGGACCGCGGCGACGCTCCGTACGCTCCGCCGTGAGTACCGGACACTGGCTGGGCTGTACGAGGCGTGGATGCGCGAGGAGCGGAAGTTCTACTTCTCGCCGTTCGAGGTCAAGCTGGCCAGCCACATCCATGGCGCCGACTACCAGCGGGAACGGTGCGAGCTGGGGTGGCGCCAGCTTTCGGTGGCGCCCGATGGCCGCCTCTTCCCGTGCGTGCAGTTCGCCCGCGACGGGGCCGACAGTACCTTCGCGATCGGAGACGTGTGGAGCGGTGTGGACGAGGAGCGACGCGCAAACCTCGCCGAGATGTCCGCCCGCGATCACGAGCCGTGCCGCACGTGCGCGATCGAACCGCGATGCAACCATACCTGCGGCTGCCTCAACTGGCAGGCCACCGGACGGGTCGATCATGTCTCGCCCGTTCTGTGCGAACACGAGAGGCTCCTCATCCCGATCGTCGACGCTCTGGGCGCAAGGCTCTATGGGGGCCGCTCGGCGCTGTTTCTCCAGAAGCACTACAACGCGATGTTTCCCCTGCTCTCGCTGATCGAGGACGAGCAAGACGCTCCTGCATCCTGAGCGCCGGGGTCCCTGCTTCGGGATCGTGCGGTCCATAGGCGGCGAGTTTCTCACGGAGTCGGGATGGGTTCAGCGAGTCGCGGAAGAAAGCCCGGAGGTCGGGTTCCTCCTCGAAGTTCACCTCCACGAAGTGCCGAAACGTGGGCATCAGGTTACCTCGGCGTTGCCCGAGCGCGTGCGAAATTTCGCCCACGACGATGAGATGAAGAGCATCTCATTCGTCCCCTGATCACCAGCCGGTCAGTTCTCTGCCGCATCCATGATTCGTCCTCGCGAGTGATCGTCTCGACAAGCATCCCGGCGGGGGCGTAAGATCTCCCTCGTACCGGCACAGATACGGACGATCCACCCGCCCGCTCGGCGTCTGGGGTTCTCGCCCTCCGCCCGGAGCTCGGCGTGCCGCCCGCTTCTGCGCCTTTGGGGATGAAGCCCTCGCTCCGTTCGACTCTCTTTGGGAAGGCGCTCTCGGCTGGCCTGCGTCGGAATCGGCTCAGATGCTCGGCCGTGACTGCCGAACCTAGGGGGGTCCGGCGAGGGCCGGGAATGGGATGGGAGGTATCCGCATGTCTCTGGACCAAGTTGCGCGCATCGACGCGCTGATCAACCCGAAATCGATCGCTCTCGTCGGCGCATCGACGAAGCCGCGCACCGTCGGCAACGACCTGCTGCGAAACCTGATCTTTACGGAATTCAACGGGCCGGTCTACCCGATCAACCCGAAGGCCGAGTCGATCCTCGGCGTCTCCTGCTATGCGTCGCTGCGTCACACGCCGAAACCCGCCGACCTTGCGGTCGTCGTGGTGCCCGCGGCGGCGATCCTCGATGTGGTGGCTGACGCCGCCGCCACCGGGGTCAAGGCGATGGTGCTGATTTCCGCGGGCTTCAAGGAGACCGGCGAGGAAGGAGCGAAACTCGAAGTGCGGTTGCGCGACGCGGTGCGTGCCGCCGGCATCCCGCTCATCGGACCGAACTGCCTCGGGATCATCAACACCGATCCGAACATCCGTATCAATGCCACGTTCGCCCGCAAGATGCCGGAGCCAGGCAATCTGGCGTTCATCTCGCAGTCGGGCGCGCTGTGTACCTCGGTGCTCGACTACGCCGAGGAGCGGCGGATGGGCTTCAGCAAGTTCATCTCGTTCGGGAACAAGGCCGACATCAACGAAATCGACCTGCTGGCGTACTTGGCTCAGGACGACAAGACCCGTGTTATCGCCATGTACTTAGAGGACGTCACCAACGGCCGGGCCTTCATCGAGACGGCGCGCGAGATCTTCTGGACGACCGGCAAGCCGATGCTCTGCCTGAAGTCGGGCCGCTCCGCGGAGGGGGCCAAGGCGGTGAGCAGTCACACCGGATCGCTCGCCGGTTCCGACTCGATCTATGATGCGCTCCTCATCCAGAGTGGTGTGCAGCGCGTTGACACCATCGCCGAACTGTTCGACTACGCGGCGCTCTACACCACGCAGCCGCTGCCAAAAGGAAATCGCCTTGCCATCATCACCAACGCCGGCGGGCCCGGGATCATGGCCACCGATGCGGCGGTGCGTGTCGGGATGAAGATCGCGACTCTATCCGAGGCCACCAAGAACGAGTTGCGGGGCAAGCTGCCGGCCTCGGCGTCGCTGCGTAACCCGGTCGACGTCATCGGGGACGCGCGGGCCGATCGCTACGAGGCGGCTGTCCGCACCATCCTGCAGGACCCAGGGGTTGACATGGGAATCGTCATCCTCACCCCGCAGTCGATGACCGAGATCGAGGACACGGCGCGCGTGGTTCCGGAAGCGGTCAAGGGACTCGACAAGCCCGTGGTCTGCTCCTTCATGGGCGCGCGCGACGTGGCCGCCGGGGTGGAAATCCTGCGCAACGCCGGTATCCCCAACTATCCGTTCCCCGAGGACGCCGTCCGGGCTTTCGCGGCGGCCAACGCGCTCGTTACGCTGAGCGAGGTACCGCACCGCGAGTTCCCGGAGTTCCCGGACGTTCAGGTGGAGAAAGCCGCCGGGATCATCGCCGATTATCTCGGAGCCGCCGAAGAGCGCTACCTGACCCAGGCGGAGTGTCGGCCGATCTTCGAGTGCTACCGGCTGCCGTTGTTGCGCAGCGGAGTGGCGGTCAGCGAGGCGCAAGCGGCCGAGATCGCGCAGAAGTTCGAGCGGCCGGTGGCGATGAAGGTCATGTCCAAGGATGTCGTGCACAAGTACGACGCCGGCGGCGTGTTCCTCGGCGTCCAGGGTCCGGAGGCGGCGGGCGCGGCCTGGCGGAAGATTCACGAGAATATCGCGAGAAACGTCCCTGGGGCGAACATCGACGGGATTCTGATCGAGGAGATGGCGGACAAGGGTGTGGAGGTGATTCTCGGTGCGACGCGCGATGAGCGCTTCGGGCCGCTCATGATGTTCGGGCTCGGCGGAACCTTTGTCGAGGTGCTGAAGGACGTGTCATTCCGGCTGGCGCCGATGTGGCGGATCTCCGCACAGAAGATGATCCGCGAGATCCGGGCCTACAAGATCCTTACCGGAGTGCGCGGCAATCAGCCTTCCGACATTGCCGCCATCGAGGAGACGCTCCTGCGGCTTTCCGCCATGGTGTGCAACCACCCGGCGATCTCGGAGCTGGACATCAATCCGCTGATCGTCCACCCCGAGGGGAAGGGGTGCTCGGTGGCCGACAGTCGCATCATGCTGCGGAGGTCGGACGGCAAGCCGTGCCCGAAGCGGTAGGAGAAACGGCGGAGGGTGGCTTCAGGCTTCGGGCTTCAGGCCGGAGGGGGCCGAAGCCCGAAGCCTGAGGCCCGAAGCCCCAGGCCTCACGCCGCCTCTCTTTCCTCCTGCAGCGCATACTTCTTCACCATGCGGAAGACCAGATCCCGCTTGATCGGCTTGGATATGTAGTCGTCCATGCCGGCAGCCAGACATCGCTCACGGTCTCCCTGCATGGTCTCCGCGGTCATGGCGATGATCGGAATGTCCCGGAAGCCTGTGCCGCGGATTTCGGCCGTGGCCTCGATGCCATCCATCACCGGCATCTGTACGTCCATGAAGATGAGATCGAAGCTGTCCGGCGCATCGGAGAACATCCGGACCGCTTCGGCTCCGTTGCCGGCCACGGTCACTTGGTAGCCGGCCTTGCCTAACATAAAGGTTGCCAACTTCTGGTTTACGACGTTGTCCTCTACCAGAAGGATACGAACGGAGTGTTTGGCCTCCTCCAAGATTGACTGAGGTGTGATCAAGTCGGCTGACTCCTGCCGCTCGCCCGGGCAGAGCAGGCGTTGGATCACCTGGAGTAGTCGGCCTCGCGACGCCGGCTTGATCAAATGGGCATCGAAGCCGCTAACCTTGTGCAACTCGGTCCGTCGCACCGTCGCCGAGGAGAGAGCCAGCAATGGGATGCGACCGAGCGGCGGCGGCAGTCGCCGGATGGCTTGGGCCAGGCCATCGCCGCTCAATTCCGGCATGTGCAGGTCGAGAATGCACAGCTCAAACGGACGTTTCAGTTCCGCGGCGCGTTGGAGCTCACCGATGGTCTCCGTCGAACGGGCCAAGGTGACGATGTCCACTCCCTCCCGGCGGAGGACGTGGGCCAGGATCTCCCGGCTCTGGTCGTTGTCGTCGACGAACAGTACGCGCCGGCCGTCGAGCGTCGCCGAACTCTTTTCCCGGTGGGTTTGCTTGTCAGCCTTGCCCATGGAAGCCAGAAAGTGGAATGTACTGCCCCATCCCGCTTGACTTTCCACCCAAGTGCGGCCGTTCATCTTCCCGGCGATTTGCCGGCAGATCGCGAGCCCGAGCCCTGTGCCGCCATAGCGTCGGGTGGTCGATCCGTCTGCCTGCCGGAAGGGAAGGAAGATCAGCTCTTGCTTCTCCTTTGGAAGGCCGATTCCGGTGTCGCGCACGGCGACATGGAGCATGACCTGCGACGCATTGTCCTCTTCCACCTTCAAGGCCAGCTCGATTTCCCCTTCTTCGGTGAACTTGATGGCGTTTCCAAGGAGGTTGACCAGCACCTGGCGGAACCGGGTCGGATCACTGTGCACAAACGCCGGAACGGAATCTCCGATGCGACAGAGGAGCTCGATCGGTTTGGCACCGATGCGCGGACCCAGCAGCTCGCAGACCTCAAAGGCAATGAGCTCGGGGTCGAAGTCCGCCGGTTCGAAGGAGAGCTCGCCGGCCTCGATCTTGGAGAGGTCGAGGATGTCGTTGATGATCGCCAGCAGAGCCTCTCCGCTGCGCGAGATCGTCCGCACGAAATCCCGCTGCTCATCCGTGAGGCTGTGATCTCCCAGCATTTCGGAGAAGCCGATGATGCTGTTCATGGGCGTGCGAATCTCGTGACTCATGCAGGCCAGGAACTCACTCTTGGCCTGGTTTGCGGCCGCTGCGGCCGCCCTCTGCTCCTCGGCGATTTGGTTAGCGACCAGGAGTTCCGCGGCCTTTCGCTCGATCGCCTCTTTCTGCAGAGTGATCTCTTCCGTTCGCTCGGCGATAATGCGCTCTAGTCGCACCTTGGCCGCGATGAGGCGGCGGGACTGGATGCGGCTTCCGGCGGCCACCAGTCCGGCCAACGCCAGAAGATAGCCCAGGTAGGCCAGAGCTGTACGATACCAGGGTGGGGCGATCTGAAAGGAGAAGACCGCTTCGTCACCGATCTGCTCGGTGGAATTGCGGGCTAGCACCTGGAAGGTGTAGCTGCCCTCAGGAAGGTTCGTGTATTCCTTCTTGCTGTCGAGTGTCCAGTCGCTCCAATCCCGGTCGTATCCCTGGAGTAGGTAACGGAAACGGGTGCTGTCCGGACGCTCGAACCAGGCGCCGGAGAACGCAAACGTCAGCGAGTTCCGCGCGTAGGGAAGGCGCGGCGTGAGCAGGGCGGGCTGTTTGGAGGACCGGATCGGAAAGACGCCATCTCGCCCCGATTCGACCGCATAGAGAAATCCGTTGAAGAGCGACGGACCCGTGGGTGTCTTGACCAAGGAGATCAGAGTGGCGAAGCCCTGACCGTAGGTCTTGGTCACTGCGGGATCATAGCGAGAAAACGATTTGCTGCTGCTGATCCAAACGACGCCGCCTTGGTCGGGAAAGATGTTGTGGGAGTTGCCCGGGAGCTCCTTGCAGAGTGTTCGGTCCATCCGATAGCCGCCGTCCGTATTGAGGCGCATGATCCCGACGCCCTTCTCTGTGTCAGCCCAGACACGACCGAGGCTGTCTCGCTGGATGTCGTATACCGGCTTTTGCTCATCGTTCAGGGGCTTCCCGATGGTCATTTCCGGCACGAAATCGAACCGCTTCCCGGGCACCCCGTCCGGTCGCTGGACAGCCTCGAGCAGTCCTTTTCCGTGCACGACCAACACCCGGCCGTCCAGGATGCTAACGCCGACGCTGCTGTCATCCGGGAGCCCGTCGGCTTTGGTGTAGTGTGTGACCTGGACGTCGAGCGGATCAGAACTGCGAAAGTGAACGTGCCAGATTCCGGACACGTAGGTTGTCAACCAGAGATCTCCGATGCGATCACTCGCGACGCGGGGAAAGGCGTCACCCAGCTCGGCATAGGCGGAGGGGCGCTCGTATCGGGGTTTCTTCGCGGGGTCTCCGGGCTCCGGCAAACGGATGACGCCCAGACCGTTATTTAGCCCGACGAACACCACGCCGGGGAAGCGCGGAGAGGTGCCGAACGAGAGTGGGGTGCCGTCGATGTCGGCGACCACCTCCGCCGAATCCCCGCGGATGGCCACCACCCGGCCGGTTTGACCGGCCAACAGTATTTCCCCGGCGGAATGCAGTGCCAGGCAGTTGGTGCTGGTGTTGGCCACGGGTTGAAACGTATGCCGTTTGCCGGGAGCGATCGTTGAGTCCGGCAGGGAGCGAACGCCGTTGAAGAGGCCTACGTAGATGCGGTCTTGGTGGCGGCTGAACTGCAGGACGGACTCGTCCAGGCCCCGGGTGGGTCCGTACGAGCTCCAGGGGCAGTTGATCTCGATGTGCGCGATTCCCTTGTTCAGGCAGGCCCAAAGATTCTGCGCTCGGTCGACGTAGAGAGCGAGAACACCGTCGCTGGTCAGTCCGTCACTCCGGTTGATGGTGCGCAGCAGGTGACCGTGGCGGTTCATGATGGCGATGCCGCCGCCCGTCGTGGCGATGGCGAAGGTGCCGTCGGGCAACGTCGTTACCCTATAGACGCGGTTCGCCATGAGGAAGGGGTCGAAATCGGTCGGGAACGGGCGGAGCGGCGAGTCGTCATCAGTGATGCCGGGCCGCACGTCGGCGCTGTCGGGCCGCGCGGCGGCGCGAACGCCCGCTTGCCGGTCATAAAGGAAGAGACCCTTCTGGGCGGTGGCGACCAGCAAGGTGTCCGGCGCCCAGGAAGCCACGATCGCGCGGCCGTGTACCGCGACTCTCAGCTTCTCGGTGCCGGGCAGGAGGCTCGGGGTGAGCTCGTCCTTGAGCTCGAAGATCCCTTGGTCGGATCGGGCCAGGAAGAGCTGTCCGGAGATCAGATAGCCGCGATTGGGACCCGGGGATTGCAGGACGCGCACGGAGTCGGCGTGCCAGAGGATGACCTTGTCATCAGCGACGAAGTATACCCCTTCCGGAGCGGCGTGACAGGACCAGACATCGCCGAAGTCACGATCCTCCTGGGGCACGTGTTCCATCAGGGAAACGTACCGGGCTTGCCCGGTGCTGTCGGCCGCGAGGAAGCCGATCTCGCCGTTGCCGCCGACATAGATGACGCCCTGTTCGTCCCTGGCCAGAGATCGGACGACGGCCTTGTTGGATGTTTCCACCAACTGCCAACGTTGTCCGTCGAAGATGAGCACGCCCGCACCGTTCCCGAAGTACATCACGCCTTGGGCGTCCTGCATGGCGGCCCAGTTCTGTTGGGACGAGCTGTGGGCCTCGGTGTCGTAGACCTGGATCAGCGGTGCGCCGATCTCTCTCTCTCGAATCGTCTCAGAGCAAACGCGCGAGAGGTCTGCTCCTTGGATGCCACTTTCGGCGTTGGCTTGCATCCCGAGAAGAAGCGAGAGCCCGGTAACGCACAGCCACGAAAGCACGGCCGTCGCGGGACGTGATGTTTGGTGTCTCGATGCGATGCTCGGGACCTTCATCCCTCCGGCCGACCCAGATGCGAGCACGTGTCCCCTCTCTGCATGGCGGGCTCTCCGTGCCCACCGATTTCTGCCGAACCAAAGCCCCGGGCACGGCGTGCCCTGGATCGTCTCCGGCGAAGGAGCGAACTGCTCCCCGGGGGAGCATGGGAATTGCGATGCCAAGATCGGCGGATTCCTTACCGGAATAGACGCAAACGGAAGATTTCGCAGTGCGTTGGCAGACAACAGGTTGGACGTGCGCTGTGGGATGTGGTCCGTTGACCGAGGTGGATGCACTGGGGGATGCAACGGCCAGAGCCGCCGTGGCGCGCGGTGGTGCACTGTGGCCGGGCGATTTGCCCGAGTCCTCGCGTTGGGCGTGCTCGCTGCCGCGTCTACGGCCTGAGGCTCACGATATGCAGATAGTCCGCGAGCGGCGCCTGCAGGTGGCCGAGCTGGGCGTGGGTGATCTCGACGCCACTGGCCAGCTTCTTCTCCGCCTCGGAGAGCTCCACATCGCCGCTCTGCGACATGACGATGATCCGGTCGGTGATGCCGGGGATCCGGCGCCGCACCCGCGAGGGGGTGCCCATTCCTTGCTGGCAGTGGCCCGCACCGAGAATCACGATCGCCCGTCTCCCGCGTCCGGCGTCGCTCTTCAGGAACTCGGCGAGCGTGTTGGCCATCGTTTCGTCGCGCACCACCTGGGCCTGATACATCGTCTGCAAAAGTCCTGGCATGCCCATGGCCTTGGCGTGGACCTGCAGGACGGTGTTCATCTGCGCTTCGTACATAGGCTGGTCGAAGATGATCTCCGTCGGGAGCTGAGCGCGGTCCTCGGCGAAAAGCCGGTCGAGTCCCTGCATTCCGACTTGGTGCACCACCTCGCGGCGCGCATTCAAGGCGAGGATCGGGAAGCCCCGGCGTCGGGCCGCTTCCATGGGCTCCCGGTACTGCGCGTAATTAGCCCAGCGCTTCGGCCAGTTGACCCGCGCTGCGAGTGTGTCGAAGGGGATCTCCCCCTTCCAGTAGCGGTCGACCTCCGGCTGCATGTAGGTCTCGAGCATCTCGAGGCCGAGAACAAGCGTGTCGCCGTGTTCCGCCAGGCTGTTGACCACGTCAGCCTGAATCTGATGGTGCCGTTGAAGGGTATGTCCCTCACCGAGGTAGATCACGCGGGCCTGGTGCAGATCCTCGATAATATCGGCAAAGCTCGCCGGCTCCCCGGTGTAGAGGTCGATCCATAGGGAGCAACGCCCGCTGTCGGCGTCGGCGTTCGTGTTCGCGGTGTTGTCGGCCCCGTCGGCCGGGAGACCCGCAAGCGCGGCGAGCACCAAGGTGAACACGAGAATCGAAGCGACGCGGGTTGCGTGGGTCAGGGTGAGGATGGTCGCCTTCATGCCGGGTGCTCTCCTTCCGCGGGGGCGCCGCCCCGCTCCTTCCAGCGCCGCAGGATTTCGGTTTCCTTGGCCGGGTCAAGCCCGGCCCGGCGCGTGCGATCGGGCGGCAGGGTCGCCGTCCAGGACAAGGTATCGCGGATGGTCTCCGTGATCGGCCGAAAACGCAAGCCCGCGGCCACCGCCCGTTCCACCGAGACCGCGTCGAAGCCCAGCATGTCCGGCTCCTGCGGGACCCAGAGCGGCAATTCCATCCATGGGCCGACCTTCTCTTCGGCGAGAAACGACTCGGGGAGCCAGGTGAACCGGGCGTCCGAACCGCTGACCCTGCGACAGGCGTCGAGGAGGCGACCGAAAGTGAGAGGAAAATCGGGCGACGAGATTCCAGCGGGCGGCGAGCCGAAGGCTGTCCCGCCGCCTGCCGAGCCGGGGGCGTTTCCATCGGGTACGCCCCCCGGGCTCGTGGCGTTGAAAACGCCGGTACGGCCCTCCCGCACGGAGCGCAGGATCCAGGCCGCCAGGTCGCGGGCGTCGATCACCTGGGCAATCCGGTGGGGACTGTCGGGAGCGAGCACCTCACCCCCGCGCGCCGCGCGTTCCGGCCAGTAGGTGAAGCGATCCGAAGGATCGTGCGGGCCGACGATGAGACCGGGCCGGATGTTCAGCGCGTGGCCGGGGAACTCCTCGGCTACGGCCTGCTCGCAGATCGCCTTCAGCGGCCCGTAGGTTTCGCCCGTGACAGTCTGGGCGGCCCCTTCCGGCATGGCACCACAGGGATAGTCCTCGTCGATGCCGAGGGTGCGGAAGTCGCGGTAGACCGAGATGCTCGAAACGAACGTGTAATGCCCGACGTTGCCCGCAAGGAGCTTCGCCGAGGCGCGCACCACCTCCGGGAGATAGCCGCTGGTGTCGACCACCGCGTCCCATCGGCGTTTCCCTATGAGGTGCAAGTCGGTGGCGCGGTCGCCGGTGATCCGCTCCGCCTGTGGGAAGATGTCCGGGTTGTGCTTTCCCCGGGTGAAGAGAGTGACCGTATCCCCCTCCGCGATGGCCTGTTCCGCCAGGTGGCGACCGAGGAAGATCGTGCCGCCAAGGATGAGCAAACGCATTGTGCCTCCCGTGACCTGCCCACCGCAGTGTACCCGACCGCGGGCCGGGTGCCACCTGAACGGTCGTGGCCGCCGGGATGCCGGCTTCCCGCCCTCGATTCCCGTCACCATCGGTGTCCGGATCCCGCCTCCAGGCCGCGGCAGTCGGTCGTAGACGCGAGGCGCGCGCAGCCCCGCCGACGCAGGCGTACGTTTCGTACGTCGAGGAGGCGGGGCGGTGCGCAACGAAGCAGATGCGGCCGAATGCCGCGGACTGGTACCATCACCCGACATCGGGGTGCATCGCGGGCCGGCACCCAGCCAGAGCGAGGCCGGAACTGCTGTCACCCACAAACAGGGGAGGACCGGATGAAGACCCGTGACAAGATCGCCGCCCTGCGCCGGCTTATGGCCGAGCGGGGCCTCGCCGCCTACCTCGTTCCCAGCACGGACCCACACCAGTCGGAGTACGTCCCTGAGTGCTGGAGACGCCGGGCTTGGGCCAGTGGCTTCACCGGCTCGGCGGGCGATCTTCTGGTGACCGCGCGTGTGGCCGGTCTCTGGACCGATGGTCGCTACTTCCTGCAGGCCGAGGGGCAGTTGCAAGGGAGTGGAATCAAACTCTTCCGCATGGGCGATCCGGGCGTGCCGACGCTGCATGCCTTCCTCGCCAAGGTCCTGAAGGAGGGGGACCTCCTCGGCCTTGACCCGGCCACGGTGTCGGTCGCCGAGGCGCGCAAGCTGGAAGCCGCGGTCAAGGTGGTCCACGCCCGGGCCAGCTTCTTGGAGGAAAACCTCGTGGACGCCGCTTGGAGCGACCGTCCGCAACGGCCCGGGCGTTCGATCGTCGCCCACCCGCGGAAGTTCGCCGGAGAGACGGTGGCGGCGAAGCTGAAGGTGGTCCGCGCCGCCATGGCCGAGCGCAAAGCGGCTGCTCTCGTCATCCCGGTGCTCGATCAGGTGGCGTGGCTGTATAACATCCGCGGCGGGGATGTCCAGTACAACCCGGTGGCGATCGGCTATGCCTTGGTCATGGCGAAGGAAGCGTTCCTTTTCGCCGGAGTCGACACGGTATCGCCTGAACTGGAGAAGATGCTGGCCCCGAGCGTGCGTGTGCGCCCGTACGAGCTGTTCGGCGACGCGCTCCGGGCTCTGGCCGCGGAGAAATCCCGCACCTGGATCGACGAAGGGGCGGCCAGCCGTTGGATTGCCGATCTGCTCGCCGGATGTGAGCTGGTGACCGAGGCGAGCCCGGTCCTCCTCTCTCGATCACGCAAGAACGCGGTCGAGATCGCGGGGATGAAGGCCGCGCACGTGCGGGATGGCTCGGCCATGGTCCGTTTCCTCTATTGGCTCGAGCAGGAAGTGCCGCTCGGGACGGTGACCGAACTGTACGCCGCCAACAAGGCCGACGCTTTCCGCGCCGATGGCCAACACTTTCGCGGCCCGAGCTTCGACACCATTTCCGGCTACTTGGGCGACGGGGCCATCATTCACTACCGGGTGACAACGGAGACCGACTCCGCGCTCAAACCGGAGGGGATCTACCTCATCGACTCGGGTGGGCAGTACCTGGACGGCACAACCGACATCACCCGCACCGTGCTTCTCGGGAAGAAGGCGACGAAGGAACAGAAGGAGCGGTTTACGCGTGTGCTCCGGGGACACATCGCTCTAGCCCGGGTTGCCTTTCCTGCCGGAACGCGCGGACCGCGACTGGACACGCTGGCGCGGATTCCCCTGTGGGAAGCGGGGCTCGACTACAACCACGGCACCGGCCACGGTGTCGGCGCCTATCTCGGCGTGCACGAGGGTCCGCAGTCGATCGGCACGCGCGAGGCCAATGCGGTGCTGGAGCCCGGAAACATCCTCTCCAACGAGCCCGGGTACTATGAGCCGGGAGCGTACGGGATCCGGATCGAGAACCTCATCCTGGTGACGGAGGATCCGGTGCGGACGCGCCCGGGCAAGCAGTGGTTGCGGTTCGAGACCATCACCCTCTGTCCCATTGACACGCGCCTCGTGGAGCCGAAGCTGTTGTCGGCGGATGAGAAGAAGTGGCTGAACGAGTACCACGCCGGGGTGCGCAAGGCCCTCAGTCCTCAACTCGACGCGCCAGAGCGGCGCTGGCTGGCGCAGGCGACCGCGCCGGTGAAGTAGGCACGGGACGCACGACGAAGGGGGCACGCTGAGGCCATGGCGCATGCGCGGCCGCGGCGGCCCCCGGAGGCGATCGATGGTTGCGTTGGATGCGATCCTCACGCGCCGGAGCGCGCGCGAGTGCTCTGACGAGCCGTTGTGAGTCTCTTCCGTCAGAGCTTCGTGACCTTGGCCTCGCGGATGGTCATCACGCTGGTCAATATCCCGATCAGCATGATTATCGCCCGGACCCTCGGGGCCGAAGGCCAGGGAATTTACTCCGCGGCGGTCGCCCTTCCCTCGCTCTGGGCCGGGATCGGGCTGTGTGGGCTGGACGCCGCGCACCTCTACTTCCTGGCGCGTGACCGGAGCGTGATGGGTCCGGTGGTGGCCAACTCTCTCGTCATCCTGCTCGGTGCGGTGGCGGTGATCTTTCCTGCGTACATCCTTCTGGTGCGCCCCTTGGTCGGGGTGCAGGGGGCGGCGCTCGGACCCTACCTGATTCTCTCCGCGGTGGTGGTGCCGCTGATCGTGGCGCGCCATCTGGCGCTCTGCTTCTACCTCGCCGTTGGACAGGTGGAAAAGTACAACGCGCTCACGGTCGTAGCCCAGCTCGCCCTGCTTCTCCTTGTGGCGCTGGGCCTCCTGGTGGCGCGGGGCGGGGCCCACTTCGCCATCATCGCCTACCAGGTCAGTCTCGCGGTGCTTCTGGTGCCCGCGCTACTCTGGATACGGCGGCAGTTGACTGCGGAGGATCGCGCCGGTCTGCATTGGTCGCGACCGCTCTTTCGCGACAGTCTGTCCTATGGGATGAAGGGGCACCTCGGGTCGATCCTCACGCAGTTCAGTTACCGGTTCGACACCATCCTGGTCCTGCGCTGGCTGGGCACCGCTGCGCAGGGGTACTACTCGATTGCGGTACTCTTAGCCGAGAAGCTGAGCCACATCACCGCCAGCGTGCAGTTCGTCCTCTTCCCGCGAATCTCTGCGGTCGGGAGCGAGGAGGCGGATCGGATCACGCCGCTGGTATGCCGCACTACCCTGGCTGCGGTGTTGATGGCGGGGGCGGTGCTCCTCGCCACGGGGAAGCTGCTCCTGTGGCTCTTCTACGGCCACGGCTACGACGCGTCGCTGGCTCCGTTCCAGGCCCTTCTGCCGGGGATCGTCACGCTGACGGTCGGGAACGTGCTCTCCGCCGATTTGTCGGGGCGGAACCGGCGGCTGGAGATGACCGCGGCGATGGCGGTCGGCTTTGGGCTCAACCTGGTGCTGAACTTCTTTTGGATCCGCCGCTTCGGAATCCTCGGCGCGGCGCTCGCTTCGACCGCGAGCTACACGGCACAGAGCTTGGTGATGGCTTTCTTCTTCTGGCGGATCACGGGCATCCCTCTGTATCGACTGGTGGTGCCCGGGCGCGAGGATATCGTGCTTTGGCGGCGCGTTGCAGAAAAGGCGCTCCGCCGGCGCTGAGGGCTGGGCTGTGGCGCGCCTCGCTTGAGGCCGCGTGCGATGTTGTGTTAGCGTTCTCCCCGATGTTGCGGTCAGCGAATCCTCCGTCGGCCATCGGGACCACCCGCGTCCTGCTGACGGCACGTCACGATTCCGACGGTTTGCCGCGCCGGCGGCCGGGCGAGCGGTCTGTTCCGCACAAGGAGGCCCCATGATTCCGAGGCAACGATCGGTTCGCCTGCCGCACCCGCGATCCGCGGCCGTGCTCCTGTCCATTCTTCTGCTTTCGGGCATGATCGCCGTCTCCGCGTCGGGCCCGGCCGCGTCCGCGGCGGCCGGTCCACCGTCTGTCGCTGCCGATTCTTTCGCCGCAGTGGTTCTTCCTCCCGGTGACACGCCGCCACCCACAGCCCTCTCGCGGTTGCGTGATGCCGGCACCGCCAAGGAGCATCCGGACGTCGACAACCTCGTGGCCTACCAGCAAACAGTAAACCGACTGCGCGCGCGGGGGGTGGCGTGGACGGAAGGGTACACGCTGTACAAGGTGCTCACGGCGGCGGGCGCCGCCGAGCTGGGCGTGCTCCGCTTCGACTACGAGCCGCTCTCCAGCCGCGTCGAGGTGCGCGCCGTCACCGTGCTGCGTGACTCGGTGCGGATCCCCGTGCCACTCGACTCCGTTCTCGACCTGCCCCAACCGCAAGAGATGATCTACTGGGGTTCGCGGATGAAGGTCCTGCAGCTTCCGCGGCTTGAAGTGAATGACGGGATCGAGGTGGTCACGTTTCGCAAGGGGTTCAGCTATGCCTTGCTCGCGGGGGGCGGGGCTCCCGCGGCGGGGGCCGGAACGGGGACAGGAGCGGGGACAGGAGCGGGGGCGGGAGCCGAGGCTTCCGCGGTGGCGTTGACCGGCGCCGCCGGTGCCGCCGGGGCCGGGACCACCCTGCCCGACACCACCGGTGACTCGCGCTTCGTCCCGCCGATGGAGGGGGAGTACTTCGACATCGTACGTTTCCAGGCGATGGTGCCGATCCTGGAGATGGAGTACCGGCTCGTCCTCCCGGCCGGAAAGCGGCTGCAGTCCGAGGTGTACAACGGACCGCTGTACGCCGCGACCCGCTACACGGCCGACAGCACCATCTACTCCTGGCGAGGGCGCGATTTGCCGGCACTGCCTTCGGAGGTCCGTCAACCAGACGATACCGACATCTGCCCCAAGGTGGTGCTCGCGACGGTGGAGAGCTGGGAGGCGAAGAGCCGCTGGTTTCTGGACGTGAACCGCGGCCAGTTCGAGGTCACAGAAGCGATCCGCGAGAAGGTGCGGGAGATTCTGGAGGCCAAGGGCGCGACCAACGCCCCGGAGGCCCGCAAGGCCGAACTTCTGCTGCACTGGGTGGCGCAGAACATCCGCTACAGCGGGCAGACGATGGGCGAGGGCGAAGGTTACACCCTGCACTCGGGCGAGATGATTTTCCAGCAGCGCAGCGGGGTCTGCAAGGACATCGCGGGGATGCTGGTGACGATGATGCGCGCGGCGGGGATGGATTCGCACGCGGCGATGACCATGGCAGGCAGCCGCATCGAGGAGATCCCGGCCGACCAGTTCAACCACTGCGTGGTGGCGCTCCCCGGATCTGACGGCCGGTACGTCATGTACGATCCGACCTGGGCTCCTTTCGATCGCCCGGTGTGGTCGAAATCGGAAGCGGAGCAGCACTATCTCATCGGATCGGCGCGTGGCGAGACCCGCAGCCGGATCGCCTATAGCCCGCCGGGCGAGTCGCCTCTGCACGCGACCGATGACGTGACGCTTCTTCCCGACGGCACGCTGGAGGGAACGCTATCCCTCGAAGGGAAGGGCGCCGTCGATGGGCGACTCCGGGGTTTCGTTTCCGGCACGCGCACCCGGGATCTGGAGAAGGCTTGCGCCGGCATGCTGGCGGTGGTTTCAGACGCGGTGGAGATCCGGGGTTGCGAGCACGGGGTTCCCGACGACTTCGACCGCGACATGTGGCTGCGCATACGATACCGGATTCCTCAGTACGCTCTGCCGGTCGGCGAAGGGATGGAATTCCTAAGCCCACTCCTCAAGCTGGTGAAGGGTCACTATCTCTTTTTCCGTGGCGCCAGTGTCACCTGGGAGAAGGAGCGCAAGACCGACATCCTGCTCTACTTCACGCAGCGGCTCGACGGGACTGAGACGGTGCGGCTTCCCGCCGGGTATGCCTTGCATGAGCCTCCGAAGAAAGAGAAGGCCGATGAGACCTACGCCATGTTTGACGCACGCGTCGTGGGGGGAAGAGGTATCATGACGGTGACGACCGAGGGTGAGTTGCGTCGGCGACAGATTCCGCCCGCGGGATTTGCCGGGTTTGCGAAGGTGATGGAGAGGATCGGGGAGTGGTCGGAGCAAAGTTTCCGTGTCGAAAAGGGGGGTGCGCGATGAACCGGCGTGGGCGCGGGGTCGCGACGGGCATCCCGCTGGGGACGTTGGCGGTGATGGTGCTGGCGATCCAACCTTGGACTCCCGCCGCGGCCGCGGAGCGTCCGCAATGGGTCTGCCCCGGTCAGCTTCCGGGAGCGGACGGCCGGACCGACCTCGGGGAACTTGAGCGTGCCGCTGCCACCCGCTGGGATCTTTCGCGGGAGGACGCGGTGGTCCTGCTTGAGCGGTGTGAGGTGGAATGGACGGCGGATCGGCGTCGAATTGTGACGGTCCACCGGGCGGTGCGGATTGCCGCCGATGACGCTGCGGAAGGATATGCTGATTTGCGAGTCGCGTATGACTCGCTCCACACGGAGCTCAAGGTCATCACCCTGCGGACCTACCGTGACGGTCACTGGATCGAGAGCGGGCCGACGGCGCAGGTGGAGATGACCCCCGCGGGCCTCGATCGGGCCCCTGATCTCTCCGGGATCCGCGAGCGGATGCTGCTCCATGACGGCGTCGGGCTCCCCTGCATCGTGGAGACGGCGTGGCGCGTGACCGATCTTTTGCCGTTCCGCGGCGGAGCGGAAGGGGTCTTTGTCTTTGCTCAGCAGGATCCTGTGGTGCGTGCCGAGCTGTCTTTCACGGTTCCGGTCGGAACCGGTCTGCTGGAGACGGGCGGCGGCGCGCCCTCGCCGTTCTCGGAGCAGAGTGCGGCCGGCGGGGCCGAGCGGCGTGGGGCAAGAATGGAGTTTGTCGAAGCGGCCGGGACGGTCTCGGTCGACGCCGCGGCATACTTGCCGCACGCGAGCTGGTCGACCTGGGCTGACTGGGCTTCCTACGGCTCCTTCCTCCGTGACGGGTTTGAGCGGGCGATCGGACTCGATGCGGCGCTTAGCGACTCTGTGCGGGTGCAGGCGGCCGAAGAACCGATCCCCGCGGAGAGGGCCCGCGGCCTGGCCGCCTTCGTTGCCCGGCGGGTCCGCCTGGTGGAATCCGACGAAGCACTCCTGCGGCCATGCCCGCGTGAGGCAGCGCGTGTGCATGCCACCGGGTACGGTTCGGCATTTGATCGGGCGGCCCTGGCGGCAGCCCTCTTCCGCGGAATGGGGCTCGAGGCCGAGCCGCTGTACCGTAGCCGGGGATGCGGCAATGTGGACGAGGGAATACCCACGCTTGGTCGCATGCAGCAACTCGCGCTGATCCTGCGGGAGCCTCCCGATACGCTGCGCGAGGTGCCCGGGGCCGCGGCGTTCCTCGGCGTCTACGACCCCGCCACAAGCGAGATCGACTTCGGTACCGCGTCTCTTTCGGGGCGGACTATTTGGGTGCCGGGGCGTGATGAGCGGCCTGCGCAGCGCGGCGGGGCGGACCAAGGCGTGAGCCGTCTGCGGATCGGCCTCGACCTGGCCGCAGCCGAGGATGATTCCTCCTGGTCGGGCAAGGGATTCGTAGAGGCCGATGGCTGTTTCTCGCCCTACGGCTCGATGGTCGGGCTCGGGGACGAGGCGAAAGGAAGGTGCGAGGCGATCACCGGATCACTGCTCGATCGCGCGACGATGAACGGGTACAACTTTGCGGTACTACAACCGAGCCGGGTCGTGGCCGGAATGGGCGTGACCGTGAAATCCGGCAAGCCCGACGATCTCGGCCGCCGCAAACTCGTCATCGGTGCGCCCATTGGTGGCGTGAAGGCGCTGCTGCCGGGCGATGTTCACCTGTCCGACCCGGTTCGCCTCGCTCCGGTGATCTTCCCCGCTTCGTTGGTGCAGGAGGTGCGGGTGCGCTTGCGGCTGTCCGCCGACCGGGTTGTGCGCCTGCCCGAACCGGTGCGGCTGAGGAACGACGCCGGCGAGTTCACCGTCACGGTGGAGCGGACGGGGGACAAGGTGACGATCGTACGGACGCTGCGGCTGGCCGGTGCGCGGTACGAGGCTGTGGCGTGGCCGGAGTTGCGGACGCTGCTGTTGGCGGATGGAAGTGAACGGAACGGGGTGGTGTTGTATAAGTAGTGGCCGGTGGCGTCGCGTTGAGCTGTCTGTCGTCAAGGCCTCACTCGGTGGCGGAAGGTCGCCCGCAGGCGTGGATTCCCTGGTTTCGCGGCGGGGGACCGGCAGACGTTTGTGATCCGCAGCTCGGACCGCACGGCGAGTCGGGAGAAGAAACGTCGCCGTCCACGACACGCGTTCGATATCGAGATGACGCCTCGCCCGAGGCGCCTTGTTACGACCGAAGAGGCTGATCCATCATCCCGGATTTCGCGGGCCTCGGGCACTGTCGTCGGCGCGTGGCCTGACTGCTGCGTGAGAGAAATGTACGAAACGCCAGTAAAACAGGGGTGAAAACAGACTCCTCCCGTGGTATGAAAGGGGTGCTCAACCAAAGACCCTT
>CAIMUX010000010.1 GCA_903844735.1 Candidatus Eiseniibacteriota bacterium | reverse complement strand
TTCTGACCGAATTGCCGAAGGCACAACGGGTCGAAGACTTCGAGAAGCTGCTTCCGACGCGCTGCACGCAGGAGGAAATCCGCGAGACGATCGATCGGGATCCCGCGTTCAGGTGAGGATGGGGTTCAGTTGGCGCTTACGAAACTCATTCCCTTCATCTACTGATTCCCGGGGCTCCTGCGCCGCGATACCAGGGTCGATGACCGAGACCGGTCAACCGCCTCAGGCCGTCGGACTTTCCTTCAGGATTTCCGCCGCGATCGAAACCGCGATCTGCGCCGGCGTGCGTGCGCCGATAGGCAGCCCCACCGGACAGTGAACCCGACCCAGCCAGTCCTCGGCCACGCCGGAAGCCACGAGGTCCCTGCGCGTCTCCTCCCATTTACGCCGGCTGCCGATCATACCGACATACCCCGAGAAGCCATTGTCCCAGGCGGCGCGCAGGGTGGCGCCGTCCAGGGCGTGACCGTGCGTGAGGATCACGATGTGCGACCACCCGGCGAGCCCGTTGTGGGCGATCCAGTCGGGGGGAGGCTCCGCGACAACCGTGGCTGCGTGAGGGTAACGCTCCGCATTGGCCTGCTCGGGACGCGGATCGACGACGCCGTGGACGAGGCCGAGCTCCACGAGAATCCTGGCCAGTGCATATCCGACATGTCCCGCGCCGCAGAGCAAGACGCGCGGCCCCCCGATCGCCACTTCGACGGCGAGAACGGCGGTGCCGCCGCAAAGCGAGTCGACGCCACCGGGTTCGGAGGCATCGAGACGCAGCCGGAGCACGCCGCCGCGGCCACGCGCCAGCATCGCCACAGCCTCGTCGCGCGCACGCAGCTCCGGGCTGCCGCCGCCCACCGTCCCAACTGTTCGGGCGTCCGGGTACACGAGCATCTTCTGGCCCGGTGAGGCGGGGGAGGAACCGTCTACCTCCAGGACCGAAACCAAGGCAAACGTTTCGCCCGCGTCCAGGGCGCGGAGCGCGGCGCGTAGGATATCGGCGTTCATCGTTCTCCTCTCTGTGGCTGAGCGGTCGAAGCCATGTCCCCCGACTCCCGCTCGTTCCGATTGCGATGGATGCCGGGGTCGTCGACCTCCACCTCGCACAGGCGAGCGCGGTCGCGAAGAACCACTGCGCGCAGTGGGTCGTCCGGCGCGAGGGCGAAGGCTTCCGGCCAGACGGCGCGAGCCAACAGGACCGGGTGCCCGCGGTGCCCGCGGTGAACCGGGAGGAAAACCGATTCGCCCATCGGTTCTCGGTGGACGTGCGTGGGGCCGGCGGAGTCGGGCCGGATGCCGGAGTCGGCCCGGACGCCGAAGTCGATCGGGATGTCGGATGTGTTCGGAGCGCCCGAGCTGGTCCCCGCATGTGCCGCGACAAGCGCCGCCACTGTCCCTGCCCGCACGTCGGGATGATCGACCGCGTGGATCACGACGCCCGTGGCTTCGGGCGGGACCGCGCGGAGGCCGCACTGCAGGCTGCCGGCGCGGCCACTCTCCCAGGCGTCGTTGATCACCCAGAGGACCGCGGGTGCTCCGTTTCCCGTGTCGGTCGGGAGACGATCGATCCGAACCGCCGCGTGCGCGGCCGCTGCACTTGCCCCAAGCACCACGACAACCGGCCGGCATCCGCCTTCCAGGAGTGTTGTGATCACGATCTCGAGCCACGTGCGTTCACCGGTGACCGCGAGCGCCTTCGGTCCACCGAACCGCGTCCCGCTTCCGGCTGCGAGCACAAGCCCGGCGACACTCATGGACGGCAGTACTCTCGGAGGAAGCGCGCCACGAGCCGACCGGTGACGAAACGCCGGTACGCGACGTTCGAGCGCACATCCTCGATCGGAGTGATCTCCGCGGCGGCGAGCCGATCGGCTTCTTCGATCAACTTTGCGTCAAGAACACGGCCTTCCAGAAGCCGCATGGTCTCCCGCAGGAGAATCGGCATGGGAGCCACGCTGCCTGCGGCGAGGCGGACCGATCGGAGGGTGCCCGAGGCGTCCACGCGCGCGGCACCGGCGACCGAGGCTCGGGCGATCGATTGGGCGCGGCGGGTCCCAGCCTTGAAGAACGCCTGCCGTGTATCCGGTGCCGGCAAGGTCACGCGCACCGCGATGATCAGCTCGTCGAGCCGACGCACGGTTTGGCGGTAGCCGGTGAAGTAGACGTCGAGCGGAGTGTCACGCCGCCCGCTGGCGGAGGCTAAGACCACGATGGCGTCGAGGGCGAGCAGCGCCGGAGGAAGATCTGCCGCCGGGGAGGCGCCGGCAAGGTTCCCGCCGAGCGTGGCGCGGTTGCGAATGGCGGGGGCGCCGAAGAGCCGGGCCGCTGTGGCCAGCGCCGGGAGATACCGGTCCACATCCGGATTGTCGGCGAGGGTAGCGACCGTTGTGGAGGAACCGAGCTCGATGATGTCCTTGTGAATGCAGACGCCGGCAAGGCCGGCTACGCGCGAGAGGTCCAGAACGCTGCCGGTTGCGGGCGAAGCCTGTGCACCCGGGAGCATGAGATCGGTGCCGCCGGCCAGGATGGTGAGGCCAGATAGGGTCTCGGCGGCGCCGTCGGCCGCGCGGTCGCCCGTGCCGTCGGCCGCGCCACCAGTCGCGCTGGTCCGAAGCACGATCAGTGCCTCTTCCAAGGTGGTGGGGGAGTGAACGACGGATCCCTGCGCCGCCTGGGGGCGCGCTGTTGTCGCAGCGACCGCCTTTGCGATAGGCGTGGAGGGTAAGGCGGACTCCGCTGCCCGCTGCACCGCCCGCACGATCCGCTCATAGCCGGTGCAGCGGCAGATGTTCCCCGAAAGTCCGGCGCGAATCGCTTCCTCGTTCGGCTTCGGATTTCGCGCGAGGAGTGCGTGTGTCGCCAGCACCATCCCGGGGATGCAGAAGCCGCACTGTACGGCCCCCTCGTCGAGGAAGCCCTGCTGCACCGGGTCGGGTGCTGTCTGCGACCCCAGTGACTCGATGGTGATGATCCGGCACCCGGAGAGTTGTACCGCGGGAACCAGGCACGACTGCACAAGCGCCCCGTCAAGGAGAACCGAGCAGGCGCCGCACTCCCCCTCGCCACACCCCTCCTTGGTGCCCGTGAGGCCGAGGTCGTCCCTCAGGATGTCGAGAAGCCGGCGCAGGGGAGGGGCGTCCACCTCGCGCGGCACGCCGTTCACTGTGAAAGCAATCCTCATGGTGACTCCGCGGCCGAAGCGAGATCGGTCGGCGGGCCGTCCTGCAAGGCCAAGAGCCGCTCCGGCGTGATCGGCAGCTCGCATGGAAACAGACCGAGTGCGTCGGTCACCGCCGCCGCAAACGCGGGCGCGGGGCCGTCGATCGGCAGCTCGCCGAGCCCTTTGGCGCCCAGCGGCCCGCGAGGATGCGGCAGTTCGATGATCTCCACGGTGATAGGGGGCGCGTCCAACGCGGTTGGCACAATATAGGTCGCCATGCGGTCGTTGAGGAAGCGGCCGCCGCTGCTCTTGATCTCCTCAAGACATGCCCAACCGAACCCCTGCAGGGTCCCGCCCTCGACCTGTCCCGCGGCAAGGACGGGGTGTACGGCCTTGCCTATCTCCACTACGGCCCAGGCCCGAACAGGGCTGACCTCCAGGGTATCTTCGTCGACCTCCACTTCCACGACGTCGGCTCCCCACGCATACGCCTTGTACGCATCGCCGTGATAGGCGACCTCGTCCCATGCCAGACCCGGGGTCGGCTGGTAGACAGCCTTGCCCGTGACCGGCCCGCGTTCTCCGGCGACCCGCGCATCGGTGAGCCTTTGAGCGAGGTCATGGCAGGCATCGACGAGAATTCGTCCCACGATCATCGTGGTGCGCGAGGCGACAGTCGGCCCGCTGTCGGGAACCACCGAGGTGTCGGGTAGGGGCATGCTCACCCGCTCCAGCGGCACGCCCAGCGTCTCGGCTGCGATCTGACAAAGGACGGTGGCAGCGCCCTGGCCCATCTCGGTGCTGCTGACCAGGACCTCGTACACGCCATCCGCATCACCCGCCGGTCCGGGGACGAGGCGGACGTGTACACGGCCGGCGATCTTGTCCTCGCCCGCACCGGTGAAGCCGCTTCCGTGGTGGAAGAGCGAGAGTCCGAGGCCGCGGCGGACGCGGCGTCCCGATCGGGCGAGGGACCGGCCGTCTTGTTCGTCGCGAGCCCTGGGCGAGTCGCCGCGACCGTCGACGGCAACGGGCGATACGCCGTGTCCGTCGGAGGCGCCGGATCTGCCGACCTTGCCGTGCCATGCCTCGTACCCCGAGATCTCCACCACCCGCTCCAGGACCGCCTCGGCGCCGACATCCTCCTCCAGCACCTGTCCGTAAGGGAGGATGTCGCCCGTGCGAAGGAGGTTCTTCCGACGCACTTGCAGCGGGTCAAGGCCGAGCGTCGCGGCGATCCGGTCGATCTGCCGCTCGATGGCGAACATCGTCTGGGGAACACCGAAACCGCGGAAAGCGCCGTTCGGGGGCGTGTTGGTGGCCACAGCGCGGCCACGGATCGACGCGGCCGGTATCCGGTAGGCGCCGCCGGCGTGGAGGATCCCGCGCGACAGGACTACCGGGCTCAGAGTCGTATAAGCGCCGCCGTCGAAGACGATGTCGATCTCCGCGCCGACGATGGTTCCGTCGCGTCGGACTCCGGTGCGGTGCCGCACGATGGAGGGATGCCGCTTGGTGGTGGCGCGGATATCCTCGGTGCGGTCATAGATCATGCGCACCGGCCGGCCGCAACGCTGCGCCAGGACGGCCGCATGCATGGCGAGGACTGATGGAAAATCCTCCTTGCCGCCGAACGCTCCGCCGGTGGCCACCTGCCGCACGATCACTTGCTCCGGGGAAAGTGCCAAGCCCCGGGCCAGGGCGTTGCGGACGTAGAAGGGACACTGCAGAGACCCGACAATCTCGATCGCCCCGCCGTCGTGCGGGATGGCCACCAGACCATTGGTCTCGATATAGAGATGTTCCTGGTAACCGGTGCGGTACTCACCCTCAACCACGAGGTCGGCGTCGTGGAGGGCGGCCGCGACGTCCCCACGGCTGACACAGTACTCGGCCAGGATGTTGCTCGTGCCCCAGATGACGATCCGGCCGTCGAGAGCGTCCTCCATGGTGAGGACAGCCGGGAGCCCCTCGATGTCGAGGCTGATGGCGGCGATTGCGGCGCGGAGCGTCTCGGGGTCGGGCGCTGCCACGAGAGCCACCGCTTCGGCGACAAAGCGAACTTCCTCAGCGGCCAGCACCGGGTGGTCCTCGCGGATCATCGCCACGGTATTGGGCCCGGGGAGATCAGCAGCCGTCACGACGCTCACCCGCGACCAGTCGAAAGCCGGATCGCGGCGTATGCCGCGGAGTCGTCCGCGCGGCACCGGGGAGCGCAGGGTGCCGCCGATCCACGCGTCGGCTAACGGCAGGTCGGCGATGAACATGGCCTGACCGGAGACCTTCTCCCAGCCGTCGGTCCGCACAGGAGAGGTGCCGACGATCCGCGGGACGCCGCCCGCTGTCGTTTCGTCCTCTGTGCCCGCCATGGTTTCCCCGCGATTCTCCGGCTCAGTCGACAAAGAGCGGCACCAACCGGAACTCATCGACATCGACGAGCCCGTGGTCGGTGAGTTTGAGAGAGGGAATGACGGGCAGCGCCAGAAAGGAGATCGCCGTCACCGGATCGGGCATCACGCAGCCGGTCTCCGCCGCCGCTCGCAAGAGCTCCTTCATCCAGATCGAGACCTCTTCCAGCGGTCGGTCCGACATGAGGCCGCCCACCGGAAGCGGAAGCTCGGCGCGGATCTTCCCGTCGATGACGACCGCGACGCCGCCCTCGAGATCGCAGACGCGGCGAATCGCCATCTCCATGTCGGCGTCGTTGACGCCGAGACAGACGAGGTTGTGCGCGTCGTGGGCCACCGAGGAGGCGATCGCACCGCGGCGGAGACCAAACCCCTCGATGAAGCCGAGTCCGACGTTACCGGTCGCGCGATGACGTTCCACCACGGCGAGCTTGGCCAGGTCTCGATCGGGGTTGGCGACCACGTGCCCGTCGCGGCAGTCCAACTCCATGATCTTCTTGCCGGTAACGATCTGTCCGGAGCGGTGAACGATGACGCGGGCGTGACGCCCCCTGGCGCGTATGCCGAGACCCTGCCAGTTCGCCCAGTTGACGTTCATGCTGGCGCGCATGCCGGAAGCGGACGCGGCGGTGAACTCGCGCACCAGCTTTCCATCCTCGGCCACCAGCGTGCCGCGGTGCCATACCTGCCGCACGCGGAAGTCGCGCAGGTCATCGAGGACGGCGAGATCCGCCCAGTAGCCGGGGGCGATGCCGCCGATCCGGCTCGTCTGGAAATACTTCGCCGGGTTGATAGTGACCATCTGGATGGCGCGCACAGGGTCGATGCCGCAGGCGACGGCGCGGCGCAGGAGGGCGTCCATGTGCCCCTCCTCGGCCAGCTCCACCGGGTGCTTGTCGTCGGTGACGAGACTCATGCGGACGTTCGAAAGCTCGCGCACCAGCGGCGCCAGGGCCTCCAGGTTTTTCGCGGTGGATCCTTCGCGCACCATCAGGTGCATGCCGAGCCGGAGCTTTTCCCTCGCCTCGTCGATGTCCACGCACTCGTGGTCCGACTTGATCCCGGCGAGGATGTAGGCGGAGAGGTCCTTGCCGCGCAGGCCGGGGCAGTGCCCGTCGATTCGTTTTTCGCCGGCGGCCAGGAGCTTCTCCACGAGCGCTGTGTCACCGGCCAGCACGCCGGGGTAGTTCATGACCTCGCCGAGACCGAGGACGTTCGCCTCGTTGACGAAGTAGTGAATCTCTCGGGCGCTCAAGACGGCACCCGAGGTCTCCAGCGGGCTCGATGGGACGCAGGAAGGGATCATAAAAAAGACCGAGAGCGGCAGGTTCTCGGTCTGGGCGATCATGAAGTTGATCCCCTCGAGGCCGAGCACATTGGCCAGCTCGTGCGGATCGGCGACCACAGTCGTGGTGCCGTGGGGGATGACGGCGCGGGCGAACTCCGGCGGCGTCAGCATGGAGCTCTCGATGTGGATGTGCCCCTCAACGAAACCGGGGGCCAGGAAGGCTCCGTGCAGGTCGATGGTCTCTCGCCCTTTGTAGTCGCCGATGCCGACCACCGTGCCGTTGGCGACGGCCACATTCCCGTCGTGAATATCCCCGGAAAAGACGTTGATGATCCGAGCGCTCTGCAGCACGAGGTCTGCCGGTTCGAAGCCGCGCGCGACGCGGATGGCGTGGAGAAGATTTTCCCGGATCAGCCGGTCGGTGTCCTGGTGAATGATGGCGTACCTCCTGTGGAACGTCGCGCAGGCGCGGCAGTTCGGCCAACTATAGGCCGTGGCCTCGCGCGGGTCAACTGATCAGGGAATCTCTGAGACTCTCTGGGAATCGACTCTGCCGCTCGTTGTGGGCACGATCGAGGCTTGCCATTGATAACCGTCACGGAACCGACACGGAAATCGCGCGACGCGCTCCGGAATTCCTGCGATGGGGCGCGGGGCGCCCGACGGAAGCGACGGCCTTGTCGATTCACGGGCGAACGGCGGATCGTCAGGTCCGTCGACTGTAACTGTCACCGACCCATCAGGGTCAGAAGGGGCAACGAAAATGAAGAACGAGGAAATCTTCCAGATCGAAGAACTGGAAGCTCGGCTGGAAATGCAGCCGCTTCTCAGCACGACCAGCAGTACTTGCACCTCGAAATGCGGCGGCGACGATCTGCCGCCGGAGACCTACGACGGCATCTAGCAGACTCCTGCTCTGAATCCGGTATCAGCGCGACCGGGGGGCACCGATTCGTGTGGCCCCCGATCCGATCCATCGGCGAACTGTGAGGAGCGGTAGGCCTCGCACCAACAAGACTCACACTCGCGAGGAAGGCGGCGACGATGAACCATCTGCTTACGAGCCTGCGACGTGTGCGCACGCGGCACTCCCGGCCGATCCCGCGCTTTCGTGGCGTGGCTCCGGCGATCCGGTCTGTCGTTGGACCCGCGGAACAGCTCACCGCGGCGGTCTCTTCCATGATCGGTCTTCCGGAAGACGCGGCGTCCACCATCGCCTCCCGGATCGTCGCGGCGGAAACCGATCTCGTGACAGAACTGGGACGACGACAGGGCGGAGCCGGAAGACCGCGAGCCGGAACATCGCGAGCCGAAACACTGCGAGCCGGAGCACCGCGGTTGTCGGCGGCATTCGCGCGGCGCATCGACCTTGGGCCGCTGCTTGCCCTCGATCAGAAGGCGACGCCGTACGTTCTTGCCCTCCCGTTCACGGTCGAGGCCGTGACGCTGCTGGAGGAACTATCCGGTCGAACGCACCGAATCCTGCGGGTAGAGAAAACGCCGCTGGTGGAGCCGATTCTGCGGGCCGTCGCCGAAACGATGCCCGATCGAATGGAGCTCAACAGCCCCAGGGAGCTGATCCGTCACAATCTGTCCCCGCGTGTTCCGGCGGCGAGGGGAACGATCTATGTCACCTTCCCCGACCACCACTGGACGGGCGAGGAGACAGCGCGCCGGGTTCGTTTTTTCGGCGAGGACCACTGGTTCGCCCTCCTGGAGGCGTTGCTGCTGATCCGCGGAGCATCTCCGATCCTGACGTTGGCGCCCGGCGACGAGGCTTGCGGAAAAAGTCTGGTCTGGGTGGAGTACAGGCGTAGCAGTACGGAGCGACCGGTTACCGAGGATGCCGTGCTGGAACCGCTCGCCTGGCTGGCGTCCTGCCTGGAATCGACCATGCGCGACTGCCCGTCATCGGTCCTCTCCTGGACCACTGTGGCGGCTCGTTCCGTGCGCGCGCGGGCGTCATGGAATCTGCTGGACAGGAACCTCACGGCCGGTTTCCTCCGCGCCTGGCGGGCGACCGCCCCGATCGTTCATCGGCGGTTGCTTGCAGAGTTCCTGGAACGGTTGGAGCGCGAAGAGCCCGAGGTGATCGCTCTGCCGCGGGAGGCCGGCCGGTGAAGAATCGGACCGCTGGGCGAGGTGTCCCTGCCCTTGACGCCGCGGCCAGGGCCGCGGTGGTCCATGCACCCGGGCTTTGCGCCCGCGCTGCCGCTCTGCTGGCGGACGTCGAGCGGAGACCGGGCACTCACGGATACGACTCTGTGTGTGTGGCGCTGCGGGTGGCCCTGCCCGAGGTCGACGACCACAAGCGGCTGCGCTGGTGCCGTGAATACTGGCGTGCGAGATATCGAAGCTGGGTGGAACACCGTCTGTTGGAAAACCTCTCCGGGCCGGATCTGCGACGCTTCGTGGCCGATCGAGTTGCCGTGGAAGGCCGGGAGCATCTTGACGCGGCCCTGGATGCGCGAGAACCGGTGGTGGTATTCACCCCCCACTTCGGCAGTTTTCTTGTGGCGACGCTGCGAGTTGCTTTCGAGGCCTGCGGCCGCAAACAGTTGTTTCTCTTCTACGACCCGCCGGAGTTGAATCGCTACTCGCCCACGATGCGGGGAATCTTCGACCGGATGGCGGTCGGCGCGGAGTCTGTTTGGAACAGTCGCGCCGGACTCGTCAAGGTCTCCAAGGGACTGGCACGGGGCGGAGTGCTCGGTCTCATGCCGGATGTCTCCCGATGGGAACCAAGCGCCATATTCGTCCCGCTCTTCGGCAGGTTTGAGGTGTTCATGGCAGGCACCGCCTTCTTCGCGCTGCGATTCAAAGCCCGCCTTCTGCCACTGTACTGCCGGCCCGTCGGACCCGGTCGTTTCAGGCTGGAAGTCGACCCGCCTCTTGCCGTGGCCGGAGACGGTCCGACTGTGGATGCGTTGTTCGAGACGACCGCCGCGATCGCGCGAAACATGGAAACGCACATACGCCGGGATCCGGAGCAATGGATCTACTGGCCCAGGTTCGGCAGCCAGACCGAAAGAGCCGTGTCTCTGCCGAAAGATCCCGAAGGGTGGGAAGCGGCCGTGACAAGTCTGCGCGAGCGGTTCCAGAGCCGATCTCCGGCTCTGGCTTCGCTTCTGGCCTGTCTGGAGAGGCAACTCGCGGAGGCGGCGGCACTGTCGGAATCACGGCAAGAATCGGCATGAAGGAGACGGTCATGAGAAGCAGGGGGTTCGTGCTCTGGGTGTGCCTGCTGACTTTCCGCTTCACCGCCGCCAGGGCGGCTGACCTGGATCCGCTCTGGAATCGAGCCGTCGCGACAGTCACGCAGGCCGGCGGGTCCGTAGCGTCCCGAATCGAAACGCGCACGGAAGTGTACAACGGCGACGAAGAGCTAATGGAGGCGCACGACAAGATCCAAACTCTGGCCGGCTGGAACGGTCAGGAGGCGATGTGGAAGACGGAAAGGACGCACACTGTCGTGCAGAAGTCAGGTCTGACGGTGGCGATCGACTTGGGAGCCAAGGACAATCCCTTCTTCGCGTCATCGGAGGGCAGGGCATCGCAGGAACGAGCCGGCGAGGACACGCTGGACGGCCATTCCTGCATCATCTTTCGTTTCGAGGAAACGCCGCCGCCTTCCGCACCCTCGCAGAGGGAAAAGAAGGACGAGATCGGACCGCTGGTCGGCACTGCGTGGCTCGACGGCGAAACCGGGACTCCCCACAAGCTGGTGTATTGCCCGAAGAAGCTGCCCAAGCATGTATCGGTTTACGAGTTGACGGTCTACTTCTCTGTTCTGCCGGACAGCTCGACCGTCCCGCGAGCGCTCGACATGCACATGAAAGCGGGCTTTCTCTGGTACAAGCGGATTGTTCGCCTGCACAAAAACTTCTCCGGCTGGACGAGGCCTCCGGACGCCGTGGCGAAGGATCCGTCACCGGGCACCGAACCGGCAGATACCCGGTGAGCAGCGTCAATGTCCCGCTGCCACAGGGCGATACGGCGCTCGCCAGCCTGAGGCCGGATCTTCGGATCTCCTTGTTTGACGACAATGCAGCGGGCGACCGCCGTTACCTGGTCGAGTTCGCGGATCGGGTGTACCTCATATCGCCGGCCATGGTCGACGTCCTGGCCGCTCTGGCCGAAGGTCCGCGAACATTCGACGCGCTCGGTTCAATCATCGAACGAAAGACGGGCCGCAGCATCTCTCCTTCGAAGCTGAAGGAGATGGTGCAGGAAGCGTTGCCGCCTGCCTTTTGTTCAACCGTTCTGCCGCCTCGTCGAACTCCACTGCGGCTGAAGATCACGCTCGTTCCGGAGGCGATGGTCGCGCGGCTGGCACGGCATCTGACCTGGTGCTTCGATCGCCGTCTCGCTGCGGTGACGCTGATCCTGTTCATTCCGGTCATGGTAGCCACGATCGACCGCGCCACCGGGGCGGTCTTGACCCCGGTATCCGGAGTCGAAGTGCCGATTCTGTATGGAGCCGCCCTGTTGAGCGTGCTGGTTCACGAGTTCGGCCACGCGGCGGCGTGCCTGCGCTATGGATGCCCGCCGGGCCGTATCGGCATCGGTCTGTACGTGATCTTCCCGGCGCTGTTCACGGACGTGACCAGAGCCTGGCGTCTTCCGGCGCGCCAACGGGCGGTCGTCGATCTCGGCGGTCTTTACTTTCAGAGCGCTGTGATGGTTGTGCTGGGCGCCTACGGTCTCCTCACGTCGAGCCCGATCGCCCTGCAACTCGTCTGGATCACCTTGTTCTCGATGTTCTACACGCTCAATCCGGTGTTCAAGATGGATGGCTATTGGCTGTTGTCGGATCTCTCCGGGCTGCCGAATCTCCATCGCCGGATGGGCGAGGGTGTGCGCACGTTGCTCGGTCTGGGCGGGAGCGGCGACCCGACCGGTGCCCGCACGGCACCGCGACGACTTGTGATGGTGTACCTGGTTCTCGTGCTGCTGCACGCGGCGTTCATCGGGCAGTTGGTGGTTCGCGCGTTCCCGGAGAAGATCTTGCAGTATCCGCAGGCGGTCGGGGGCGCCGCCGACCTGGTGGCAGCGGCTTGGTTGCGCGCGGCTTGGTCGCACGCGGCGTTTGTGGACGCCGGTAAGGGAGTGGGCGGGATTGTGACCGCGAGCTTGTGGCCTGCATGCTTCATCTTCCTGGCGATCAGGTTGGTGGCGGCGGCCACGCGGTTCGTTCGGCCCCGTCCGCCTCGCCGTGTCCCCGGCGGGGGAAATGTCGAATTGCCGATCTGAAGCCCGTGATGGGCCGGTCCGTGCACGCCTGCTCGAACTCGATTGGCACGGGGTACGGAGTTCCAGCTCGTCCTGTCAGACTCTGCGGTCGAGCTGCTCCCGGCATCCGCCGGGCGAAAGGTCGGTTTCGAACCGGGAAGAGAGAATCCATCAGTGAAGATGAGGTGGCAGATTCGATCTGCACGGAGAGAACGAGCTGCCTCAGCGATTCGGAGATGGCGCGCATCAACATCGAGGCGTCGGCCGGACTCGCGGGTCATCCATCCTTGATGGTGCGCACCCAGCATCGCTCGTTGGGAGCATCGACCATGCGCTGCAGACAGTGAAGCTTCTCGGCCGGAGACCTTGGCCCCATTCGCTATGGCTGAAGATCGTTCGTCACCGCTTTTTCGCGGAGCACGGGAGAGCCGAATGCTGATGGTGACGCCGGAATCCCCGACTCTGCATCCCTCAAAATAGATTTCCGGCATGGGGGATACGACAGCGGATGTCGTACCTTGCCCTGTATGTTCCTGTGTGGTACCGACTGCGAGCATCCGTGGCCGAGAGGCCGCGGCCACATTGAAGCGTCGCGGCCCACAAACAGGCTCGGCGAGTGACCGCAACCATCCGTGGCCGAGAGGTCACGGCCACATTGAAGTTACTCCATGAGCGGTGTTCGGAACCCCCGGCCCCGCCGCTACGATCGGGTGCCTCACCAAATACCAAGCGGCGGCAATCAGAATCCATCCGGAAGCGGAGAGAATCGCAGGACGGGAGAGTAGGCGTTGTCGGGCAACGACGGTGTGATAGAGCAGGACGATGACGGGAATGACCAAAGCCGTTTCCTTGGCCAGCAGGGCGCCGACAAAGGCCAGCCAGTGGCCGATCAACCACGGCAGTTTGCCGGTTTCGCACATCATCATGTACGCAGGGACCGCCAGGAGGAGGAACACGGCCAGCAGGGTGTCGTTCCTTCCCGGAATCCACACCAAGGCCTGAGTGGCGATCGGATGGACGGCGAAGGCAAGTAGCGCCAGCAGGGCGGGAAGGCGACGGATCTGCAGTCTGACGAGCAGAGAAAAGGCCAGACAGCAGACGATCGCGTGATACAGGAGATTCGAAAGGTGATAGATCCAGGGACGAGCGCCGCCGATCTGTGCATCGATCATCAAGGACAGGGTCACGATGGGGCGGTAGTAAGTCCCAAGAAATGGTGACTGAAACGCCTGAGCCAGGGCCGAAAGGTGGCTCAACCGGTCCAACTGCTTGAGGATCAAGATGTCGTCGTCGAAATTCGTGTAGCCAAAGAAGACGCTTCGCCCATAAACAAGACCGGTAAGCAGCACGAGGGCTGCATACGGGCGCCACGACTTCAGCCATGCGTCGGACGTTTGCTCTGTGGCCTTCGGGGCCGAGATCTTCCTCACCGAACGAATATACACGAGTGCCGGGGGCGGCATCAATACGTTCGCGGAGTAGGAATTCAGGAGCCGGAATGAGGACACTCAGGCTCGCTGGTCGATCCTTGTTTTCCTCTATCCCTGCCCGTCCGGACTCGCGGCTTCGTTCTCCAGCCGCACGGATTCCTCCACCAACCGCTCGAGGTGATGTCGGATGTCCTCCGGCCAATCGTGGATCAGGGCGTCGAAGCGCTCCTGATCCTTGGCGAACAACGCGCGTGACGCCTCCTCGAAGTGGGGGAGGTTGCCCGCCATGACCCACATGAACTCGCTCGCGGCGTCCCTGGCGATGCGCGCGCGCTCCCTGCTCCGTCCGTGCTTTCCGGCTTCGTCGACGAGACTGCGTAGCGCTCCCGAGATTCCACCCGACTGTTGATCCAGCCAGGCCCAGTGGCGCGGCAACAGCGACACCTCGCGCGAGACCACCCCGAGTTTGGGGCGCCCCGGTCCGCTGCGCACTGTGGCCGGCGGCTCGGTGGACGCGAATCGGGGATGGGTTGATAGCCGTCCCAATGCCTCGTCCGGCGTTCCCCGGAGGTCGAAATCGATCTGGACGCCGGTCTGATCCTCGAAGATGAGGAGCCCGTCGGCCTCGCCACGATCGAGATGTTCCTTCGTCCCCAGGACCATCGTTTTCAGGTCGCCCGAGGCGATAAGCCGGTTGCCGGCGAAGGCAGTGTAGGTCCGTTCCTCTTCCAGGGGGCGCTTCCGGTCTTCCATGGATCACTCCTTTGCGTTGCAAGACATCTAGTTACAGTTGATTGGGATACGGCCCCGAATCAGCAACCAGATAATACCCGGGTGAAATGATCGTGTCAATATGTCCCGGGTAACAATATTTCACCAGAGTCTTCGTCCCCGATGTGGCTGCCCACGTCTCGCCGCCGCCTTGCGCGATATTTCCGCTCCTGCTAGGCTATCTCATTGACGTTTTCACCCAACAAGGAGATCACGATGGATGCGGCAAACATTCGCAGCCTGATCGCGCAGCTCGGCGACCTCAAGACCGGTCTCTATCAGAAGGACTTCCTCCTCACCTGGAACCAGTCGGATCACGACCTTCGCGCCGTCCTCTATGCGGCGGAGATCCTGGAGGAGATGTACCGCGCCAACATCTCTACCCGAGTCTTCCAGGGAGGCTTGGCGGTCTCCAACTTCCGCGACAAGTCGACGCGCACCCGCTTCTCGTTCGCCAGCGCGGCCAGCCTGCTCGGGCTGACGGCGCAGGATTTCGACGAGAGCAAGTCCCAGATCGCCCACGGTGAGACCGTCCGCGAAACGGCCAACATGATTTCCTTCCTGACCGAGGTCATCGGGATCCGCGACGACCTTTTCGTGGGCTATGGGCACGAGTACATGAAGGAAGTGGCCGAGTCCGTGGAGACGGGGTTCTGCGACGGCATCCTTCCGCAGCGCCCGTGCGTGATCAACCTCCAGTGCGACCGGGATCACCCGACGCAGTCGTTGGCCGATCTGCTTCATCTCCAGAAGACGTATGGCAGTCTGGATGCACTTCGTGGCAAGAAGATCGCCATGACCTGGGCCTACTCGCCTTCCTACGGGAAGCCGCTGTCGGTGCCTCAGGGGATCATCACGCTGATGACCCGCTATGGGATGGAGGTCGTCCTGGCCCATCCCAAGGGGTATGACCTGCAGCCGGAAACCCTGCAGATCGCCGGGCGCCACGCGGCCGCTTCGGGAGGCTCCTTCCGTCAGGTTGACCGCATGGCCGAGGCGTTCGAAGGCGCGGACATCGTCTACCCCAAGAGCTGGGCTCCCTTCGTCCACATGGAAAAGCGGACCACGCTGCTCAAGGCCGGGCAGGGCGGCAAGGTCGAGGAGATCGAGAAGGAAGGTCTGGCCCTGAACGCCGGATTCAAAGACTGGGAGTGCAGCGAGAAGCTCATGGCCCTGACCAAGGGCGGCAAAGGATTGTACATGCACTGCCTGCCCGCGGATATCACCGACGTGAGCTGCCCCGCGGGCGAGGTGGCCGCGAGCGTCTTCGATCGCTACCGCGACGCCACGTACCACGAGGCCGAGCACAAGCTCTACGTGATCGCGGCCATGATCCTGCTGACCCGCTTCGAGAGCCCGGCGCGGATCCTTGGTGACCTGGAGGCGAAGGCGCCGCCGCGGCGGGCTGTATAGAGGCGCAAACAGAGGCGCAAACAAGGGTCAACAAGCCCGGCGAAGTTCGTTCTCCGCCGGGCTTGCTTCGTCTCAGCGAATCAGTACCAGTCTGCGGACGGCACTCTCCGATGCGCTTTCAGCCCGGACCAGGTAGACCCCCGCGGGTACCTCGCTGCCGGAATCATCGCGACCGTCCCAACTCACGGTGAAGGCACGGCCGGTCAGCGTCCCTTTCCACGGCGTTCGCACCAGACGTCCCGCGGCGTTGAAAATCAGGATCCGCGCCGCGGTCGCTCTCGGACCCGCGATCCGCAATGCCACGCTCCCGGTGAACGGGTTCGGTGTAGCGTGAACGCCGAGGATGGTGGTGAGTTCTGCGTCGTTGAGGCTACTCGCTGAGCATGGGTTCGGCTCGCACTCACCGGAAACGGTCCAGGTCTCGGTGCAGTCCGGCTGCGTCGTCGCCGTGCAGATACCCGCCGGGGCACAGCACGAACCGGTCGGTGTCGCGGAAATCTCCGCTTCGATCGACACGCTGGCCGTGGCGTTCGCCGGCAGATCCACGGTCACGTAGCAGATGGTGGCGACACCGGTGTCCTCGGTCTGCTGCAGAGTTCCTCCGGTCACGACATACGCCGCCGGTCCTGCCGGCATCACGAAACGGAGCAGAGCGTTCTCGAATCGGATAGGCAACCCGTTGGAGATCGAGGCGGTGATCGCATTCTGGGTGCCGTCATTGGATGGCGTGTAGGCTACGTCCAGGTTCTGCCCGTCCGAACCCGCGCTGACTGTCGCCAGCGGTGTGACCACGCCGTTGGCCACCCGCACGACGCGGTACGAGCGGGCGCCGTCGACCGTTGCGGCCGTGATCAGCTTGTACGGCTTCGTGGTCAGGCTGCCGCTGTTGCTGTGCGTGTGCCCGCTCAACGTCATCTCCAGCCCTAAGGATGTCAGGCTGAGCTGGTTGCTGAAATCGCTGTGGGTGAAGAGCACCTGCGATGTGGAGCCCGACGCGGCAGCCAGGTCTGTGTTGAGCCAAGAGAGCTGCGCTGCCGTGAAGCTCTTGGTGCCGTAGATCGCAGGCAGCCAGCCATCGTAGTTCAGGTACGCCTCCATCCCGATATAGTGAATCGGACCGTAGTCGAAACTATAATCCTGCGTGCGAGCGGGTGCGCCCGCCGGCGGAGCGCTCAGGCGCTTCCAGCCGAAGAAACGCCACCAGTCACGCCGGGCGGTGCCGTCGGAGGGCAGTGTCGAGTCCCAACCGCCCACGTCATGGTTGCCGGAGGTCAGAAACACCGGAACGTGGAACTCGCCCAGCAGCCGCTGCGCCCGGGTATATTCCCGAAAGAGCAGGTAGTCCTCGAGCTCCCCTTCGTTAACCAAGTCGCCGGTCACGAGCACGAATTCGGGGTTGACAACGTTGATGTCGCGTATGACCTCGCGGAGGTCGACGGTCGACGCGCTGTCCGCGTCCGCCCCGAGATCGGTGTAGTAGAGGTGGGTTGGTACGTGGCAGTCGGTGATCTGGACGAAGTAGTAGCTGCTCCGATAGGTTGGCAGAACCTTGACGGCATGCCTCGTGACATCGTCGATGCCCCCGGCAGCAGTGACTCTCAAATCGTAGAGTTCGCTCAGGATGCCCGCCGGGACTGATGCCTCCAATCGCCACCAGGTTGTCGACGTCTCGTAGATCGACGCCGTGATGTTCAGCGGAACGTGAGTCGTTCCGTGGATCAACTCCGCGGCCCAGCCTGTGGTGCCCGGGACCGCCTGGCAAGAAATGGCCACGCTGCCACCCGGAAGGGCGAAAGCCGGCAGATTCAGGAGCGGTCTTTGAATGACGGTCAAAGTGTCGCCTATGGCCTCGGCCGCGCGGGCGACCGTGGCCGCGCTCACGAGGACGAAGGTCAGGGCAAGGGCGGTGAGACCGACAGACCGGAGGGAGTGAGGGCGCATGTGGGGCCTTTCTGACGCTGCGATGCGGATGCCAAGGTGCTTGGTTCCGATTATACCACGGGTAATCCACCGCGACACCCGGGCATCACGCTCCGTTTTCGCAAGAACGTCTCGGCCGGCGCCGCGAACGGAAGGTCGTCCGCCGATTCTCAGGCTATGGTCGGATGCGCTTGGGCGCAAACAAGGGTCAGCAAGCCCGGCGAAGTTCGTTCTCCACCGGGCTGGCTTCGTCTCAGCGTATCAGTACGAGTCTGCGGACGGCACTTCCCGATGTGCCTTGAGCCCGGATCAGGTAGACCCCCGCGGGTACCTCGCGGCCGGATTCATCGCGACCGTCCCAACTCACGGTAAAGGCACGGCCGGTCAGCGTTCCTTTCCACGGCGTACGCACCAGACGCCCCGCAGCATTGAAAATCAGGATCCGCGCCGCCGTCGCTCTCGGACCCGCGATCCGCAATGCCACGCTCCCGGTGAACGGGTTCGGCGTAGCGTGAATGCCGAGGATGGTGACGAGTTCGGCATCGCCGAGACCACTCGCGAAGCACGTGCTCGGCTCGCACCCACCGGAGACCACCCAGACCTCGCTGCAGTCCGGCTGCGTTGTCACCGTGCATGTGCCGTCGAGCGCGCAGCAGGAGCCTGTCGGCTGCGGGCATGTGTTCGGCGTGCACACGCCGGCCAACGTCCAGGTACTGGGCGCGATGCAGTCCGCCTGCGTCGTCACCGAGCATGTGCCGTCGAGCGCGCAGCAGGAGCCTGTCGGCTGCGGGCACGTGTTCGGCGTGCACACGCCGGCCGACGTCCAGGTACTGGGCGCGGTGCAGTCCGC
>CAIMUX010000009.1 GCA_903844735.1 Candidatus Eiseniibacteriota bacterium | reverse complement strand
TTCTGACCGAATTGCCGAAGGCACAACGGGTCGAAGACTTCGAGAAGCTGCTTCCGACGCGCTGCACGCAGGAGGAAATCCGCGAGACGATCGATCGGGATCCCGCGTTCAGGTGAGGATGGGGTTCAGTTGGCGCTTACTGTACAAGCGCATGATCGGGAGGCCCTGGAGCGCGAGCGGATCCGCCGAGCCGCCAGGCCCGCGACGACGAAGGTTCTCCTGGGAGCAACTTCTTCGCCGCGTGTTGCATGTAGAAGGGCTCGCGTGTCCCAAATGCTCGCCGTGCCCCCCGTGGGGGACCGCCGCGCGGACCGTTCCTATGATCGTGCTTGCGCTCCTCTCTGATCCCGAGGTCGTGGGAACAATTCTCAGACACTTGGGATTGCCGACCACGGCGCCGGCCCTGGCGCCGGCGAGGTCGTCCGGCGTCCCCCCGGAAAGGGGGCCGTGCCCTCGAAGGGGCGCTCCCTCGGATTCGTCTTGCCGGAGGAGGACGGCGCTTCCGTCCGTGAGGTAGGCGACACGGTCGACCGTGTCCCCGTAGGGGGGGACTCCGGAGAACCGGAGCCGAGCATTCGACCGCCTCCATAGGACCACCCAGGATCGCCGCCGCGTTCGCTCCGTTCCGCAGGGACACGGCCCCCTTCCGGGGGGACGCCCCCCGCAGGGGGCACGGCGGACACCTCGGTGGACCGTGACCAGCCAGGGGGACTATTGGCCTCCGAACGGGCTGGAGGGGCGACGTCTGCCCCGATCGAGCCGAAGGTCCTGGAATCCGGGGCGACGGCAACCAATTTCCCCCGCCGAGGCTGGGATTCCCGCCTGTGACGATCTACGAGTGGCCAGGTGGCGACCTTGCATTCGCCCCGAGGTATATTCGTCTGGTCCGAGTCGGGCGAAGGGCGCCCCGGGACGATGGAGTCACTTTCTATCGGCCGCTGGTTACGCTCCGGGCTGGTGGCTCTGCAATCCGGATGCATACAGCGCAAGAGGAAGGAGCTGCCTAGGTGAAGACTGCGCTATTTGTTTGTGGAATTCTGTGGTCGGCGGTCCTTGTGACCTCCGGAATTGCCGCCACCTATCTGGTCACGCCGGACGGGACCGGGGATTTCCCGACCATTCAGGCGGCCATCAACTCTTCCGCCGACGGAGACATTGTCGAATTGGCGGACGGGGTCTTTGTTGGTCCGGGAAATCGAGACATCGAGTACCTGGGTCGCGCGATCACCGTGCGATCCCTGAGCGGGAATCCCGAACAGTGCGTGATCGATTGCCAGGGGAGTGAAGGTGAGCCTCATCGGGGCATCTCCTTCGTTTCCGGCGAGGGTCCCGGATCCGTGCTCGCCGGGGTCACCATTACGAACGGGTACCGGACAACCGACAGCGGAGGGGCTCTGTTCTGTAGAGGCGCGGCGCCCACACTGACGGACTGTATATTCGTCAGAAATCTCGCTCAGGGCGGAGGGGCCGTAGACTGCGGTAGTTCGTCGTTGACGCTGTCCCGGTGCGTCTTCAGGGAGAACAGCGGTGTCTACTGGTACTGGGGAGGGGCGATCCTATGCGCCTGGGGATCCGCACTGAACCTGACTGAGTGTAGCTTCGTGGACAACTTCGCCGGCCTTGGTGGAGCGGTCGCCATCTGGGGTGCATCCTCCTCCTTTGCAGGTTGTCTATTCCAGGGGAACTCCGCCACCTGGGGCGGAGCGATCGCCTTCGCCTCCGCCCAATCTACGATTGCATCGTGCACGTTCTGGGGAAATGGTCCTTCGTATAACTACGTGTCCGGGATCTTCTGCCAAGACCTGTGCGCGATCTCCGTGACGAATTCGATCATCGCGGCCGGCGGCGGTGGGGCCATCATCGCACCCGAAGGTGCCATAACCTTCTCGTGCTGCGACCTCTGGGCGAACGCCAATTTCGAGGGTGACTGGATCGGCTCCATAGCGGGCCAACTCGGAATCAACGGGAACATCTCTGCGGACCCGTTCTTCTCCAATCCCGAGGACGGTGACTTTCACCTCAGCTACGGATCTCCCTGTCTGAGCACGCCCGGCTGCGGACCCATGGGCGCGTATGGCGCATCCTACCGGATACGATCCGTCGTGGATGTCCCCGGCGATCAGGGGCGGGATGTCCGGGTTCGGTGGCAGCGGGCCCGATGCGACGCGACAGGTTCTGACACCCTGGTGACAGCCTATGAGTTGTGGAGGCGGGTCGACGTCGGCGCCCGCGATCGGGGTCAGGTCGATGCGGCGAAGCTCCGCAGTGGAAGAGGATACCCGCCGGGTGAGTGGGACTTCGTGAAGATCGTTCCGGCTCATGGCGAGGCAAACTACAGCACCATCTCCCCGACACTCTGCGATTCGACTCTTGCCGAGGGTATGTGCGAGTCGGTGTTCTTCGTTCGCGCGGCCACGGCCGTGCCCTCGTTATACTTCGATACCCCGCCGGACAGTGGCTACTCGGTGGACAACCTCGCCCCGGCACCGCCGGGGAACCTGCGATTCCCGCAGCCGGCGGTCCTTTCGTGGGACGAGGCGGGGGATGCCGACTTCGACTATTTCAGTCTCTACGGGTCCGATCAGGCGGAGCTGGACGGCACGGCGGAGGTCATCCTGCGCACCTCCTCGACGACCGCCGATGTCTCCGGGCAAGCCTTCAACTTCTACCACCTGACGGCCACCGATTTTTCCGGTAACGAAGGACCAGCAAGCAGTATTGAGAGTCAGTTGTCCGCCGCCGAGGGTGCGGCCGGCACGCCGACGGTCTTCTGTCTGCGCCCGTGTCGTCCGAATCCGACAAGCGGTGGGGTCGAGATCGCTTTCGATCTTCCCCGGGAGGCTCACGCCCGGCTCACGGTTATCGATGTGACCGGAAGGGTCGTGGTGGCTCTCGTCGATCGGGATATGCCGGCCGGGTTCCACTCGGAGTACTGGGACGGCGCAGACGCCTCCGGCGCTCCGGCCGCTTCCGGTGTGTACTTCTATCGCCTGGAGGCCGGCCCGTTTGTTAAGGCGATGAAGCTTCTGCTGACAAGATAGGTCCGGGGCTTGGCCCTGAGTGGGTGCATAGTCCTCTAATAACTGATCCCGCCCGATGCGCCCCACGGTGAAGGCCTGGGCGCCGTTGCCGGATCGCAAGCGCTCGGCTCGGGGATTCTCACGCGTGGGGTGGGCGGGCGGGCGGTGAGACCTTGGGGGCAGCACTAGCCCGCTTCCTACATGAAGTCCAGTACGACATCGGATCTGCCCATATGTGCTGGGTTGCGCCAGCTTTCCATCCTCGGCGTACTCATGGAGTACGCCTTCGTCGGGACAGCGTCACGCGCCTTGCGACGACGGGCATCTCCGCCGTCTCGCGACGGATTTCATGAATGAAGCGGGCAAGAGTTGCGACCAGTCACAAGCGAGCCCAAGCTCCCGCCTACCGCCCTGTATTCCCCCGAAGCACTCCATCCAGGTCCGGCCGCACCTCGATGAGCCACCGCTCCACCGCGCGGTTGGCCGACTGCACAAAGCTATCGACCCGGTTGTTCTTCCGCGGCTCGGTCACCGTGTACGTCTTCTGGAAGACGATCGTCTTCTCCATTGTCAGCGGGTCGACTCGCATCACCGTAAGCGCGACTTCCAGGACCGCGGCGTACGCATTCTTGCGGTTGTCGGCGTAGAGCGCGGTAAGTCGCCCGAGGACCTCGTGGGTCGGGATGAGCCCGGCCTCCGCCCGGTGCAAACCGTTGCCGCAGATCCCCCACTCCGCGATCTCGGTGTCGAGGATGTCTTCGATCATTCTCTCCGGAGAGGCGATCCAGCGATGGTAGTAGTAGTACTCGAGCCGGTTCTCCTCCGCGCGAAACAGCATCCGTTCGCCCCGCTGCCGGGCGTCGGCGGTGAACGGCGAGAGAAGGACCCGCACCGGCAACACCGAGGCCCTGGCCGCCGCGCCGGGGTACTCCGTGTCGGGAGGTTCTGGGATCGTGGGGGCATCGAGCGAATAGCGACGGATCTCCAGCCGCTCGCGCGGGATCCGCACGCAACCGGTAGCCGGGAGCAGGACCACCAACGCCAAGAAAACGGCAGCCAACCGGAACACCAGAAACACGCAAGGGTTGCCCCACTCCTGAAAGCCCCAGCCAAGGCCACGCCGGCCCGTCCGAGAAGACTCCCTGGTTCCAGGCATGTCTACTTCTCCTCCTTCGGCGGGGCGGTGTACAAGATGCTCGAGGGGTAACTCTCCAGCGAGAGAAGCAGGGAGTTCATCCGATCCAACGCTGCGTTCAACTCCAGCAGGGTGGCCTGAGCGCCGGTCAGCAACTGGGTCGAGGAGTACCGCGTGCGGCGCACGAAGTCACGGCTCCCATCCACCGTTCCCTGGGCCGCGACCAGAAGCGAGTCGACCCGGCCGCGAACGTGCATCCCTTCCGTCTCCTGGTCGAGCCGCGTCATCACTCGCTGGAACCGCAGGGAGGCATCATCCAACCGTGTCAGGGTCGAATCGAGAAGAAGGTCGTAGCGGGTGGCATCGAAGGCCGCCAGGAGCGAATCCGCCCGGCGCCCAACGCTCGTCAGGGAATGCGCCCAGCCGGTCAACTCGCCGGAGCGCAGAAGGCTGTCGAGGCCCGAAGTAGCCCGGAGGCCGGCATCCATGAACTCCTTCGAGGATTTCAACACCCCCTCAATGTCGAGAGCCATAAGCCGCGCGTAGAGAGCGCGCAGCGACTCCTCCACCTGCTGGACACCGCTGGGGACGCTAGGAATCACCGGGTGAGGCGGCCGAAAGGACAGCGCGGGGTGGCGGTCCGCCAGTTCCAAGGACGGGGAGTTCAGCTCGAGGTACTTCATCCCGGTGATGCCGGCGAGGGTCAGGCCCACCCGCAGGTCGGGCGTGATGGGCATCTGTGGCTGCATGTCGAGAGTCACCTCGACAAGCTTCCCATCGGGAGCGATGCGCGTCCCTTTGACACGTCCCACCGAGACACCGCGGTATTTCACCTCGGCATCGATGTTGAGCCCCTGCACCGTGGTGTCAAAGTAGGTGACGTACAGGTTCTTCGGTCGCAGCCAGTCGGCTGAGCCGAGGTAGACCAGCGCCACCACCGCGAGCAAGACCCCGGTGAGGACGAACGCACCGACCCAGAACGCCCGCGTGCGCGTGGCCATGATCCCTCCGTTCATCGTGCCGCCCGGACGGCGTCGTTGCGGAACCCGGCGCGCACAGGCGCCGTCTCAAACTCAGGTTTCCTGCACCCGCTCGCGCCGGAAGAAAGCCCGCACCTTCGGAAGCGGACTGTTCTCGCGCATCTCCGCCGGGGTTCCCTCGGCGATGATTCCCTTGGCCTCGCCATCGAGCATGATCGCCCGCTGTGCGATCTTGTTGATGCTCTGCAGCTCGTGCGTCACCACCACCATGGTGGTGCCGAGGCTTTGGTTCAAGCCGAGGATCAGCTCGTCCAGCTCCAACGAGGTGACCGGGTCGAGCCCCGCCCCCGGCTCGTCGAAGAAGAGGATCTCGGGATCGAGAGCGATCGCTCGCGCCAACCCCCCGCGCTTCTGCATCCCGCCGCTCAGCTCGGACGGCAGAAAGCCGGCGGCATGCTCCAGACCGACCATGGCCAGCTTGAGCCGCGCCAATTCGCGGATGAACGGCTCCGGCAGACCCGTGGATTCGCGCAGCGGCAAGGCGACATTCTCATCGAGGGTCATCGACTTGAGGAGCGCTCCCGACTGGAAGAGCACGCCGGTTCGACGCCGCACCGCGTCCCGCTCGGTGTCCCCGGCTTTGGCGAGATCAACGCCTAGGACCCGCACCGAACCGCCCTCGGGTTTGCGCAGTCCGATGATGTGCCGCAAGAGAGTGGTCTTGCCGCACCCGCTGCCACCGAGGATGACGAAGATCTCCCCGCGCCGCACCTCCAGCGAGATGCGATCCAGGATCGTGCGGGAGCCGAAGCGCACCGTGAGGTCTTTCACCTCGACAACGGTCTCACTCGCGTCACCGACCGGCCGGCTCGCTCCACCCGGCATCACCTACTCCAATCCCAGGTAGTGGAAGAGCACGACAAAGAGCGCGTCGGCCAACACGATGAGGAAGATCCCGCTCACCACCGAAGCCGTGGTGCTGCGCCCGACGCCGAGCGCCCCGCCCTCGGTTCGCATGCCGCGGTGACAGCCGACGCCGGCCACCAGCATCCCGAAGACCACCGACTTCAGCACCCCGGAAAACACATCCCACGGCCCGACCACGTTGCGCAACTGGCCGAGGAAGGCCGAAGGAGTCAGGTTCAGGCTGAGCCCGGCGATGGTCATGCCACCCGCGATTCCGCAGACGTCCGCGAAAAGCGACAGCAGTGGCAGCGCGAGCATCACCGCGAAGATCCGTGGCATGACGAGGTAGCCGAGCGGACGGATTCCCATCACCGTGAGGGCGTCGATCTCGTCGGAGATCTTCATGGTCCCGATTTCGGCCGCAAACGCCGAGCCGGACCGACCGGTGAGAAGGATGGCCGCCATCAGCGGTCCCAGCTCGCGAGTCATCCCGATACCGACGAGATCGGCGATGAAGATATCGGCCCCGAACTGGCGGAGTTGCACGGCCGCGGAAAAGGCGGTGGTCAGGCCCACCAGAAAACTCAATAGTGCCACGATCGGCAGCGCCTCCGCGCCCGATCGCTGGACCAAGAACGCGATCTCCCCCCACCGCACGCGACGCGGGTGGCGCAGGCTCCAGAACATCGAGAGGGTCACGCGCCCGACGAAGGCGATCGTTTCCCCCGTTTCGCGCAGCGCGTCCAGGACGAACCGTCCGGCACCCTCCACCAGCCCGAGGCCGGGAATGACGACAGGTTGAGATGATCGCAGCAGATCCGCTCCAGCCAGGTCGAGGAAGTTGCGGGTCACGGGGTCGAGATCGCCGACGGAGGGAACGAGCCCTCGCTCGCGGGAGGCACGAAGAAACTCCAAGACGAGACCGGCGGCTGCGGAATCCGAAGGCTCGGCCGTCGCCGTGTCCAGGAGGATGCGGGAACCGGACGGCACGCCGGAGAGGGCCGCGATCATCTCAAGGCGAAGCGGCCCCGCCGTGCGAAAGCCGATCGGCCCGCGCAGGCAAAGCTTCAGCGTACCGTCCGGCGCACGTTCCGATTCGAGCGGGCTCACGCGGGGATCAGCTCTTCTCCAGCTCCCGGCGGTACGCCTCCTTGCCCTCGGCCACAGCGGACTTCACCGCCTCGACCTGGGTGCGCGCGGAGGTGGCCGCATCCGAGGCCTTTTCCTTCACCCACTCGCCCGCCTCGAGCGCTTTCTCCTTGGTGCGTTGACCGGTCTCGCCCGCGAAACCCTTTCCCTTGCCGTAGATGTCACCGGCGCCCACGCGAATCTTGCGGCGGGTGACCTCGCCCTTCTCCGGGGCGAGCAACAGGGCAATGACCCCACCGGCCACCGCGCCAAGGAGGAATGCCATTGCGGTATCCGTGCTCTTGCTCATCGGTACTCCTTTCTTCTCCCTGCGAGTGTGCATCGAGCCCCGGCTAACGGGGTCGGCGCAGTACGGAGAGGGCGGTCTTGAATCCCGCCGTCACCGCCGTGACATGCTTCATGGCGTCCCCGATCTCACGCACCGCACCCAGAATCGGCGCGATGGCATCACGGGTCGTCAACGTGATCTCACTGACCGTCTCCGCGGCCCGGCTCGTCGCCTGGGTCACCTTGCGGGCGGCTTCGGTCGCCGCGCGCAGTTCGACCAACTCGGCCTGCGCCTGGTCCAGCACCCGCTCGGCGCGGGGCAGGAGTCCCTCGCTGAGCGAGCGCGCCAAGCGCTCGAGCTCGGCACCGGAGCGCACCAGTTGATTGGCCATGCGAACAAGGACAACGGTCACCACGATGACGGCGAGCGAGCAGACCACCAGAAACACGGTCAGCCATGGGTTGCTCATCGGGCGATCTCCTTCCACTTCCGAGCACTCCGGTTATCCCGGATGCGGATCAACATTGGAAGGGCTTTGGCGCTGCCTGTCAAGGCCGGAGAGAAGTCGAGGGGCAGGGCTCAGGTGCCTCGCCCCTCGTGGTACCCCCGCCCTAACGGATGACGGTCAACCGATGGCTCAGCGCCTGTCCCTCCGCCGTCGCGACCCGCACGAAGTACGCCCCGGAGGGCACCGGAAAGCCGGATCCGTCCCGGCCGTCCCACCGGAAAAGCCGCTCGCCCCCGGCGGTCGGCCCGGCATCGACGAGCCGCGGTCCGGCCGTGAGCGAGTCAGGATCCTTGACCGCGGTGGGGAGGTCGGTCATGGCGTATCCATACGAGACGATTGTCGTGCCGTTCGTGATGCCGCGGACGACCATCACCACTTGGTCATAGGAGGTTCCGAACCTCGGCAGGTAAGCTCTGCGGGAACATGCTCACGCCAACCACCGCGCGCGATGCGCGAATGTCGCTGCTCACTCTCGGCGCCGGCTCGGTTGTGGCCCAAGTCGTGTTGTTGCGCGAGGTTCTCGCCACCTTCGCCGGAAGCGAGCTCACAGCCGCCGTGGCACTGGGGCTTTGGCTGATGTGCACCGGCTTGGGCAGCCTGCTGGGAGCGCGCATCGACCGCCCGGCGCGCGGCCTCGCGCGGGGCGTCGGTCCTCCTCGGCGGCAACTCGCCGGCGCGCACATTGCGCTCGCCCTCCTGCCTTTCGCCATGCTGGCCGCCATGCGCGCGCTCCCGCTAGTGGCGGGCGTGCGCGGATCGGCCCTCGGCCTGCCCGCGGCGCTGGTCGGCACCCTGGTGGTCTTCCTCCCCTACGGGCTGTTGTCCGGGGGTATCGTGCCGATGCTGGGGCGGCTGGCTTCCAGTCATCCACCCGCACCCATCCCTCCGGGAGATGGAAGTGGCGTGCGGTGGGCCTATGCGCTCGACAGCGCCGGATCAGCGGGAGGGGGACTCCTGCTGGGAATCGCGCTGGCCGCGGGACTGCCGCACGGTGTCTGCCTCGCCTTCGCCGGATCGCTTCATGTGCTGGTGGCTGCCGCGTACGGGACTGGGGCGATGGCCGCCCGGAGCGAGTCCGGCACAACGGCCGCCGGATGCAAGTCCGCCGCGACGACCGCCGGGCGCGAGTCCGCCGCGGTTGGACATCGGCGATCTCCCCTCATCGCTTGGTGCAAAGTCCTTGCCATCGTGACGCTCATCATCGTTCTCTGGTCCATCGGCCCATGGACAGATCACGTCACCATCGGCTGGCGCTACCCCGGGCAGGAGGTTCTCCTCGTCCGCGACACGCCGTTCGGACAGCTCGCCGTGACGCAGACCGGCACGCAGCGCAACCTCTGGCAGGACGCCATCCCGCTCACTTCCACCGGCGACCTCTCGGCCGAGACGCGCGTCCACCCGCCGCTTTGCCAGGTGCCGGAAGGGGCGAGGATCTTGCTCGTCGGCGGATCCATTGCCGGATCGCTGCGGGTGGCGATGCTCCACCGGCCCCGGCGCGTGGATTGCGTAGAGACCGACGCCGCGATCTTTCGGTTGGGCCGAAGCCCCGGCGGGGCCGTGCCCGCACCATTTCCGGAGCCTGCGCTCGACTCCCCAGAGGTCCGGATCTTCGCCGGCGACGGGCGGGCGTTCGTCCGGCGTCACCGTGGCGACTACGATGCGATTCTCTTGCACATCCCCGGACCCGAGAATGCGCAACTGAACCGCTTCTACACCGAGGAGTTCTTCCGCGAAACGCACGCCGCACTGCGCCCCGGCGGGGTTGTCTCATTCCTGTTGCCATCCTCGCCCAACTACCTCGGCGCCGAACAGTTGGCCCTCGAGCGATCCATCATCGCCGCGCTCGGCCGCTCCTTCCCTGAGATCACGGTCCTGCCCGGAGAGTCGCACCTGTATATGGCGAGTGATCGGCGGGCGGACCTCGATCTGGAGCCGATCCTCGCCGAGCGAGGGATCGTGACGAGAAGGCTTCTCGACTACGACTGGGCGGAACTCTCGGACCCTTTCCGCGGCGAGAAGCTGCGGGCACTGTTATGCAGCGGCGGAAATCCTCCGAGTGATGCCGACCGGAGCTCAAGCCAAGGAGCCACGGCGGACCCAAACGTCGAGCGCCCGGATCTCGCCGATCGCGAGCCGGCCAACCGTGAGCCGGTCAACCGCGATCTCGCCCCCGCCGCCTTCCGCCATTTCCTGGACCTGCGCGCCCGGCTCGACGCCGGCGGAATGAGACGTATACATGCGATCGTCGCGGCGAGCATCCTCATCACCCTCCTGGCGTGTGTACCTGGCAGATGGCTGCGGTCACCTGCGGCACGCTTCCGTGTCAACCGCCTGACTTCGGTGCCCGGCAGATGTCCACGGCCGATGCCGGTTGGGCTCGACGTGCCATCCCCGGGGGGAGTCCCGCCCGTCACGAGCCTGTCGGCGGTCGCTACCAGCGGTTTCGCCGCCATGGCACTCGAGCTGGCTGTGCTGCTCCTCTTCCAGGTGATCTTCGGAAATCTCTACCTTCGACTCTCGCTGCTGGTCGCGCTCTTCTTGGGAGGTGCGGCGATCGGCGCTCTCGTGGCGCCCCGATTGCCATGGAGCGCGCGGGTGCAGATTCGTCTCGCGGACGCCGCCATGGCTCTGATGGCACTGGGGCTCTTGGCCGCCGGCAAATTGGGCGCCGGCTACCTCGTCCCCGACGGTTGCGGTCCCGGTGGCTTGGATCCCAGCGGCTTGGGTCCCGGGGCGCCGGACATGGCGCGATGGATCGCAGGATACCTTCTGTTGCCCGCTTTGGCCCTGCTCACCGCCGTGCCCATGGGTGTGCAGTTTGCGGCAGCGGGGCGGGTTGCCCCGGGTGCGACGTCGCCTCTCGGCCGTCTCTACCTCGCAGACCTCGCGGGCGCTGCGTCCGGCACGATGGTCACGGGCTTGTGGCTCCTGCCACGCGGAGGGCTCCCCGCGGTGATCGCCGTCGTCGTCGCGCTCAAGGTGACCAGCCTGGGCCTGCAAGTGCGGGGCGCATGGGGCTGCGATGCCGGAGGTGACGGCCGATGACCGCTTGAGACCTGTTCCGGAAGCTGCCGTCAGGTCCGCTCTCCAGTCCTGATCAACAGAAGTCGATCCACAACCTACTTCCAGTGCTTCTGCACAAAGGCATCCACTTCCGGCAGTCCGCCCTGCAGGATGAGATAGCCGTTGTGCGGCTCCCGCGACTCGATTTCGTGGTTGATGGGTGTGGTCATCATCTCACGAATCGTCGTCGGATCGTCTGCCTGGCCCAGGACCCAGGCTAGTTTCATGTAGGCGGTCTCAATGAGCATGTTGTCCAGAGGGATGATGCCCAAGTCCAGAAGATCCCGTCCGGTGTCGTAGACATACATCTGGGCAAAGCCCCAGAGGGTCTGGACGGTCATCACCACGGTCATCCCCTTCTGGATGGCCCGCTTGAGCGCCGGATAGATCGGCTTGTTCACGTGCCCCAGCCCCGTCCCCGCGATGACCATGCCTCGATAGCCCATGGCCGACAGGCCGTCGATGATGTCCGGGTTGAAGTTCGGGTAGTAGTACTGGATCGTCACCTTCTCCTCGAAGGAGGGGTTGATGACCGGCTTGCGGGTCTTGTCCCGCCGCAGGATCTCCTGCGAGATGTAGGTGAAGTGGCTGCCGCCCGGCACCTTCGGATAACGGCTCACCGTCGCCAAAGGCGTAGCGCCGATGGTGCGGAAGGTGCTGCGGTAGGAGGAGTGCATCTTGCGGCAGCGGGTACCGCGGTGCAGCAGGTCGTAGTTGTCCGAGGTCGGACCGAACATGCAGAGCATGACCTCGGAGATCTCGCACTCCGCGGCGGTGCGGACGGCGTTCATGAGGTTCAGCGCCGCGTCCGAGGAAGGCCTGTCGGAGGAGCGCTGACTGCCCACGATCACGATGGGCACCGGGCTGTTCTGCACCATGAAGCTCAGGATGGCGCCCGTGTGGGACATGGTGTCGGTGCCATGGCCCACCACGATCCCGTCCACGCCCTTCTCGATCTCCCGGCCAATGGCGATCGCCAGCGCCTTGTATTGCTCGGGTCCCATGTTCTCGCTGAACACCCCGAAAAGCTTCTGCGTGTCCAGATTCGCGATGTCCGCCAGCTCCGGAACGGCACCATAGAGCTCGCCCGGCGTGAAGGCCGGGATCACCGCGCCGGTTCGATAGTCCAGCCGGCTGGCGATGGTGCCCCCGGTCCCGAGCAAGGTGACGCTCTTCTTCTTCGGATCGAACGGGAACGCCTTCTCGGGAATCTTGTAGACGGCCTTCTTGTAGCCCGTCTCCTTGGCGGAGGCGATGCGGTCGGCCCTGATCCCCACGTTGTAGCCGTTGAAGAGCTTGATGACCACGTGCTGATCGTCGGCCGTCTCGCTGCGGGGCAGGATCACGCCCACAAAGGCGGAGCCCTGGTCGTTGACGATCTCCACTTCGCTCCACACGCCGATCGAAAACTTCGCGAGCGCGTCGCGTGCCGGGCCGCGATAGCCCTGGAAGCAGTCGGACCGCTCGCTGATCGGGGTCTCGGGAGCACTCATGAGGGCACCTCCGTGAGCTTCTGGCGCAAGTACTCGGCCACGTCTTTCGCCGGAGCCTTGCCCAGGAGTTGATCCACGGCCCGCCCCGTCAGGAAGCGCAGCCGCTTGCCCGGAGTGTCCGTCTTTCCGGCAAGGTAACCGTCCATCGTCAACCGGTCGACGCTCTCGAGCCAGCGCTCACGCGGTTCCATGGCCACGCCCGCCGCCGCGGCCGCCGCTTCCGCGCTGACCCCGTCCTTCGCCACGCTCGCGGCAATGACCGGAATGCTCTCCCGCGGGATACGGCCGTCGGTGAGAAGATCGAAGATCTGCATCCACTCCCCGGCGCCCAACCGCTCCACCGGAACCCCCGCGCGCTTCATCGCCCGCGTGTGCTGACCGATCGCGATCGCGGCCACAAGGCCGTCCACGCCCGTCTTCTCGATGACGGCGTCGAGGATCTCCGCGCCGCCCCGACGGATGAGGTAGTGACAGGTCTCTTCGGGCACGCGCCAGGACATGTACCTTTCGATGCGCTCCCAGGGCGGGGGCCGCAGTCGTGCCCTGAGGGTGGCCACGCGCGCCTCCGTCACCGGAGTGGGCGGCGAATCCGTGTCCGGATACATGCGGTCCGGGCCGGGCAGGATGCGCTCGAACGTCGTGAATCCGCCGACCAGCGCCTGCCTGGTCTCCTTGGGGATCCCCTGGGTGGCATCGGCGAAACGCAGGCGGATCTCGTCCGCGGCCGTGCGGCAATCTTCCTCGGGGCCGAAGACGATGAAGTAGTCGTCGTTCTCCTTGATCCGGACCCGCTTGCGCAGACGTTCCAGCATCCGGTGCTTGCCCGGAAACTCGGGGAGCAGAGCGCCGCTCAGCACGATGGGAGCCTCGTCGAGGCAGGCGATGACGCGGATGCGTCCGCTCAGTTCATCGAGAAATGTCGTGTCGGGCTGCGTGGGGTGCAAGGCGAGTCCCGCCACGCCTTCCACCTTCACCGCGAAAATCTTCCCCCCGTTGCTCGGGGCCTGCCGCAGGAAGCCGAGATCCGCACCCGCGCAGATATCCGAGACGTCGAACGGATGGACGCGAATCGACTCGCGGGTCGTGAAGCCGCGGCGGTGGAGTTCCTCCCGCAGCTTCAGCAGGTTGTACTGGCGAATGCCCTCGTTGTGGACCAACTTCACGGCGTAACCGGCGCGGGGCACGCCCTTGATCTCGACGCGGTCGCCCCCCCGGACGCTGACATTCACGTCCTGGCGGCTGGCGCCGATGCCGGTGCGCACGCGCTGCGTGGAACGCGCGGTCATGCCGCACAGCAGGATGGCGTCACGCACTTCCTGGGGGGTGCGAAGCTCAGGGCCCGTCACCGTTTCGGTGAGCGGCATACCCAGGCGGTCCGTGCGCCACACGATCTGGTGGCCCTTGTCGCGCACCTCGCGGCAGGAGTCTTCTTCCACGCTGACGTGCGTGATCGTGAGATCCCGGCCGTGGAAAGGAAGGGAGCCGTTCACGCCAATGATGGCGGTGCGCTGGAAGCCCGTGGGAATCGAGCCATCGAGGTACTGTTTGCGGGCGATGTGGATTTCATCGATGATATCCATGTTCATCATCAGACAAAGCTCGATCGAAGCGTCGATCGCCTCCTGGTTGACCAGAAACGGCGGCGTGTCGTCCATCTCGTAGGTGCAGACATTGAGATGATTCAGAAGGTACACGATCTCTTTTTTTGTCTTGAACTCCATCAGGGCCGTACCGTCGTACTCACCGAGTTCCGAGAGCGTGGGGCGCATGTGCCGGAGCACCTCGCCGTCGTGGGTCTCTGTGTAGAGCCCCGCGGGGCAGCGACAGAAGAGCTTGTGCTTCGTCCTAAGCTGCTGATGAACCTCCAGGCCGGATATGAGACCCACGGCTTCGTAATCCAGGCGATCGAGCATCGGAGTCCTTTCAAACAATGGGGCATTCGGCGCCGAATCAACGGCCGGTTGCTCTGAGGTTACCGCCGGGTCAATGGTGCTCGGCTCAGAACGTCTTTGCGAATCGACCAAAGGTGACACCGACACCGAGGCGGAGGAATGTTTCCCGGAGCCGGACATCCGTGAGGTTGCCCGTGCGACCGGCCTCGAGGAAAAGGTCGATCCAGCCGCGGTCCACCTTGACCGGCAGGCCGCATCCGGCGGTAAGGGCCCACTCGGACACGGTCGGCCCGTCGAGGGCACGGATCCCATTCGCCGTGATGGATCGCTGACGGACCGGGAGCTGCCCCCAGGAAAAACCGGCGCGCCAGACGGAGCGGCGCAGCAAGGTTCCCTTCGCCTCGGTCACCGCGGGGAAGAGCGTGACGCCCACTCCAAGCCGATCCGTGTTGCGGAACAGAACGGGCGCAGGAGAGGTCTCCTCGCCCTTCGTATCGAACTTGGCATCTGCCCAGGCAGCGCGGTTCCAATCGGCGGCCACGCGGACCCGGTCGCGGCGCACCGCCAGGCCGAGGCCGAGTTCAGACGGCAGCTCGAAGGAGGCGGGCGGGGACCAGTACGCACTGACGACGGAGTCGGGCCCGCTCAAGTCCACCGAAGAGGACGACCGCCACATCGCCCCCAACGAAATACCTCGTAACGGTGTGGCCTGCGCGCCAAGACTGACCGCCCGTCCGTTGCGCACGCGGGTCGTCAGCATCGTCGGGTTGCGGCCTCCAAAACGGGTGTCGGAAAACGTATCCTCCACGACATCGAGCAATTTCCCGTTGATGAAACCGAGCCGCAGGCCGGCCGCTAGACGGCCCCCGGCGAACAGCGCGGCGACTCCGGAGGAGAGTTCGCCGATGCCGCCGGTCCCCACCAAGGTGCGGGTGTACTCGTCCTCGCGTCCGCGATTCGCGCGGATCTTCACGTCGTAGGTTCCATCGGTCAAATTGCGGAAGCCGAACGACCAGCACAAGGGATGAGGCCAGGGCAGGACAAAGTGCTCCATCGTAAGACGGGCGTTCAACCGCCGATCGGGCCCCCCGTCGGCGGACTCGATAAGGCGATCCTGCATCGCCATGCCGACGTGGTACTGCGCCGAACGCGCGTGCGCAATCGCGGCCGGGTTGACGAAGCTCATGCCGAACGGATCACCGACGGCGATGCCGGTCGAGCCCGCGCCGCGTGCCGCGTGGTCGTAGGGGTTCTCGGGCCTGCCGAGCCCTTCGACTCCCCACGTCGACTCGGCGCGGACGGCCGGAGCCACAAGGAACAGGGCCAAGGTGGCGACAAGGACTCCGGTCCATGCCCGGCGGGTTCGTCGGTGGACCATGGGGGCGGTCGGGGCGTGGCCGTTGTGGCCGGTCTGTCTGGCCGGGACGATCCGGCGGGCGTTCATTTCCCACCTCCGATGCCCCAGCGTGGATCGAGCGGAGGCAGGTATACGACCCTTAGCCGGGGCCACCGGGTACTGTCGGCGGCATCGTGCGAGTAGAAAGACAAGCTCGTGCGTGCGAGTAGCTCACCAAGGCTGCGCACCACATGCCCATCGACCCCGAACGTTTCGAGCGGCACTCCCAACCCGGGACTGATCAACGAATCCCCAAGACCCACCGCATTGGCAGTGCTGACGAGGTCGACGACCTCCGGATCGTCGGCCTCGTTTCTGTAGGAGTCCCAGGAAAACGACAGGGCGGCAAGGCTGAGACCGCTGTCGGGCTGGGTGACGGCACTCAGGTGCAACGTCGTGCGCACGATGACCACCCGGTCGGACAGTGACCCGTAGCGATCGGCCAACAATTCGAGCACCGGGAATCGAAAAATCGCCCGCCGCGGGGGCCAATCGGCGATGGTGAGGGTCGGTTCCGTTCCCAACGCAGACGGGTACGGGTACCGGTAGACGTACGCATCGGCGGTCGGCAAGGCGACTTGAGCCGAGTCGTTTCGCGTATAGCTCAATGTGACACTGCTATCAGGCCCAGCATGGCGGGAGAGAAACTGGAGCTCCCCGCTCGAGCTTGCGCTCAAAAGCAACGCGATCCCATCGTTGTGGCTCGGCTGCCTGGCCCAGCGACGCAGGAGCGAATCGGGAATCTGCACCAAACTTCCGACGGGGAGGGTATCACCCACCGCGGGGGGATCGATGTCGAGCGAGGTCTGGAAGGGCAAGCTCGCAAGTCGCCGGGTATCGGCAAGCGTGAGAAGATGGAATATTTTGGTGGTGTCGGCGTTCGTGAGGTCCGCGACCTCACCCCACCTCCCGAGGGCCGCATCGGCCACAACCTCGTAGGCTTCCACCGCCAGGCGGGCACCCTCCCCGCCAACCAGCCGTACTTGCAGATTCGCGCCGGAAACGCCGGCTGTGTCGGCGAGAGAAACGGCGAACCGAAGGAAGGCGATCGACTCCACCGCATCGGTACGCGCCAGGCGAAGCTGGGAGAGACCGCCGGTAGCAAGAATCGGCCGGTGCTCTCGATCCGCGGTCGCCGACACCCACATCGTCTCCGGAGGAGCGAAGAGACCAGGCCGATCGGTGCTTGGATTGACCACCGAAGTCTCGCCCGGCGAACAGGCCAAGCCAAGCAGCGCCAGAATCCCAAGAAAGAGTCCGCCCGGGAGACCCGGGTTCCGACAGTCCAGCCTCCGGTCCCGAAGTATGTTGTAGATTGGCATCCGTTCCGTTTGCACCTCCAAGTGGTCGGATCGTAAGGAAGGCCGGGACGCAGGTCAACCAGCGGGGTTATTTCGGCCAAACCGGCGCGCGCCAGCCTGTGTGTCGAACAAGGAGCTCGCAGGCTTCCTTACGGCGCTCCAAGAGTCACCACGCGCGACGGAGAAAGCGGGTTCACGCGGTGTGCGGATGCCGTCGCCGTCACGATGCTGTGCGTTTTCATTGACTTCCGCGCAGGCACGCCGGTTGATGTGCTTCATCCGAACTGCGCGGTGCACCGGGCCGGCACCTTTCGCCCGGAACCGCGGATGCAGAAAGGAGGCCCCTAGCGCCACCCAGCCCACTACCAAAGCG
>CAIMUX010000008.1 GCA_903844735.1 Candidatus Eiseniibacteriota bacterium | reverse complement strand
CGGTGCAGTCCGCCTGCGTCGTCACCGAGCATGTGCCGTCGAGCGCGCAGCAGGAGCCTGTCGGCTGCGGGCACGTGTTCGGCGTGCACACGCCGGCCGACGTCCAGGTACTGGGCGCGATGCATGCCGCCTGCGTCGTCACCGAGCATGTGCCGTCGAGCGCGCAGCAGGAGCCTGTCGGCTGCGGGCACGTGTTCGGCGTGCACACGCCGGCGAGGGTCCACGTACTGGGGGAAGTGCAGGCCACCTGCGTCGTCACCGTGCAGGTCCCCGCCGGGGCGCAGCAAGAACCGGTCGTTGCCGCCGTGATCGTGAAATTCACATTCGAGATATCAAAGAAGACGTTGCCGGCGGCCTCCACCTTGATCCGGGCGAGCGTGGTCGCGGTACCGGGCAGGGTCACCGCCTGCGAGCCGTCGTTCGGCGTCCCGGCGACCAGCACGGTCGGGAATGTGTACCCGCCGTCGGTCGAGAGCCGGATGTTGACGTTCGCGCAACTGATCGGCGTCGCCGTGGTGCTCGCCACGTTCCATGTGACCGTCTGCTGCGATCCACCGGCCCAACTGACCGCGGTATTGGGGGAGGTAACGAGAAACGGCCCCGCCGAGGCGACCGTGAACGAAATCAAGTCATTCGCAACTCCGACGCCTCCGGTCTGTGTGTCGCGCACCGTGACCTTGAACGAGAGTGTGCGGGCGTAGCTGGGAAGAAGCTCACCGATCGTGTGGACGTTGTTGATCAGATCGCTCACCTTCGGGAATGTGCGCGTCGGGCTCGACACGGGATCAAAGGAGCGAAAGATGGGCGCGTTTCCTACCGGCGAATCGGGCGCGCCGGCGTTCCCGAGGTCCGACTCCTCCCAGCAGAACGTGGGGGTCCCGGTCGTGGTCGCCGAGGCCGTGAGCGTGAACGGCGTGCTGATCGGGACCGCGAACCCGCCGGTGCCGGCCTCGGCCACGGGGTTGATCACCCCTGTCGAGGTCGTGACAGGGCAGCCGTTGCCCAGTCCGGTCGTCGTGTAGGTGACGATCTCCTGGATGCTGATCCACAGGAAATAGTCATCGCTGTTCATCTGCAGGTCTTGCGGAGAACAGATTCCCGCGTAGGCCATGATCGTCGAACCGCTCCCCGGCTCATAGGCGGTGGAGGCGTTGCGATTGGTTCCGGTGCAGTTGCCGGCGTTGCCGTTGAAGGGGTGATTGGCGCCGAATTGGTGCCCCATCTCGTGCGCGACGTAGTCGATGTCAAACGCGTCGCCGATCGGAGCCGGGGATCCTGTCACGCCCTTGGCCTTCTGACCGGCTCGACAGACGACGCCAAGGCCCGCGATGCCGCCGCCGCCGGTCGAGAAGACGTGCCCGATGTCGTAATTGGCGGTGCCGATCACGGCGTCGAGATTCGTCTGGTTCTGCGTAAGCATGGTGCTGCCGCTGCTATTGGTGTAGGGGTCGGTGGACGAGTTCGTGTAGATGATCAGATTGTTGTTGGCCACTAAGACCATGCGGATGGACATGTCCTTCTCGTAGACGCCATCCACGCGGTTCACGCTGGTCACAACCGCGGCGAGGCCCTTGGCGACCGTGCCGCCGTGATAGGCGGTGTACTCTCCCGTGGTGGCCACCGCTGCGCGATAGGTGCGAAGCTGCGTGCCCGACCGCTTGAGGCTTTGCCCGGCCAACCTCTCGATTTCGGCCCCCATCCCGTCCTCGTCCAGGACGGTGCAACCGCCGAGGGACTTGCTCGACCGGAAATCCCGCTTGTAGTAGCTCTGATAGTGCCGGTCATCTTCGCGCTGAAACGGATCGATGTAGATCGTTCCCCCGGCAGAGAGGATGAGGGCATGGAATCCGGCCGGCGTGAGGTCGAAACGCACGGTGGCCGAGGGGTCGTCCATGCCGTACCCGGCGTACGTGCGGATCTCGGGATAGAGGGCTTGCAACTCCGGGGCCATGATCGGGGACTCGACAACGGCGAACCGCCCGAACGAACCGTCCGGCAGGGGTAGATCGATCTCGGCGCGGACCGCCGCCGCCGCAGAGCCCTCGAGCGGAACGCGAGCGAGGGAGGCGCTCAGCTCGTCACGATCAAGGGTCAGCGCGCGGTACTGGTCGGGGACAATGATGCGCTCTCCGGCCGGCGCGAATGCGGCGGGGGAGATATCGGACCAGTGAACAGATGCGGTGCCCTGTGCGCCCGCCCCGGCCACAAAGCCGACGGTAAGAATCGCGACTGCAAGGAGTGTTCTCATCGACCGGCAAGGCATGGCGTTGTTCCCCTCTGGGTTGGGTGGCCGGGTCCTGTGAAACGGGCTCGCCTGGCGCGCCGGGTCTCGTAGCTACAAACAACTATAGCGGAGAAATGGACGCGACGGCAAGGTACGTCTTGGGGTTGCGGTAAGGCAGACGGTCGGGGCCTTCGAGATGGACAGGGGAACGGAGCCTTGTTGTGGCGGCCCGACGATAGCTGGGTTCTGGAATCCGAAGCCGCGGGAGTTCCGCGAGTGTTGTCTCTTCGCCATAGGTCCCAGCCTATGTGGCTGCGGTGACCGAGCTTCCGTTCAGACCTCTGATCGGCTAGAATGGAGAGAGAGGCGGCACAGGTCAACGTGCGTCCGCGCGACGGCGCGATTGCGGGCGCGTTGGGTATCGACGCGTTCATCGCCGTGGTGCACGCGGAGGTGAACCGTTGGTCGACCAACGAGCCTTGAAGAAGGCATACAAGGAAACGCACCGTCCGATGGGGGTATTCGCCATCCGCAATCGGACCAACGGGAAGGTGTTCCTGGGCAGCAGCCAGAACCTTCCCGGCGCTTTGAATCGCCATCGATTTCAGCTCACGATGTGCTCGCACCAAAATCGCGCGCTGCAGGCGGATTGGACGAGTCTGGGCGATGACGCGTTCGAGATCGAAATCCTGGATGAGCTGAAGCCCAAGGAGGGTGCTCCGGTCGACCCGGTGCGGGAGCTGGCGGTGCTCCTGGAGCTGTGGATGGAGAAGCTACAGCCTTGGGGGGATCGCGGCTACCACGATGAACCGCGCTTGAGCTGACGAGGGCGGCATCGCGAGATCTCCGCGCCCGAGACAGAGAAGCAAGGAGAATGCCCTTACAGGCATTCTCCTTGTCGTTTTCCGGTCGCCGCTGCTCCGCGGCGAGAGGGCGGGTAAGGTCGACCCTACTCCATCTTCCCCAGCACCAGCGCGATCAACGCCATGCGCAGAACCACGCCGTTGAACGCCTCGATCCACATCCGTGCGTGCCGCGTATCGTCCACGTCGGCGGGCAGCTCATCCATCCGGGGGAGCGAGTGCAGGATGATCGATCCCGGCTTGGCCTTCTCCCGCAGGAGCTCACGCGTCACCTTGTACTCAGCCGGCGTGAGGCCCTTCTTGACGTCGGCCGGATCCACTCGAGACTTCGTATAGTCCGCCTGGACCACCGGCTCCATGTAGATCACGTCGGCCTTGTCGATGCAATCGCGCACCGATGCCACCTCGTGGAAGCGGGTGTTGCGCGCCTCGAGTTCAGCCTTCCACTCGGCGGTCGGCGACATGTCCGGCGGAAAGACCAAGTCGAGCTCGAGGTCGAACTGCGAGGCGGCGTAGCCGATCGAGTGCATGGTGCGCATGCGCATATCGCCCACGCACAGGATCCGCAGGCCGTCGATACGCCCCAGCTCCTTCTTGATGGTGTAGAGATCAGTCAGGACCTGCGTCGGGTGCTCGCCCCAGCCGTCGCCGCAGTTGATGACCGGGACGGACGAGAACTTCGCGGCCTCGGCAGGTGCACCCTGCTGGAAGTGGCGCATGGCGATGACGTCGCCGTAGTACTCCAGCATGTGGACCGTGTCCTTGATCGACTCCTGGTAGTAGTCGCCGGCACGGGTCATCTTCGCGTCCGAGAACCCCTCGACGTGTCCGCCCAGGCGATGCATGGCCGCCTCCGTGGCCAGGCGCGTGCGCGTGCTCGGCTGGTAAAACGCGGTGACCAACGTCTTGTCGGCGCAGAGATCGGTGTTGCGGCGATTGCGGGCATGCGGCGCGAGCGCATCACAGGCCTCGAACACGCGGTAGTACTCGTCCCTTTCGAAATCCTTCAGCGAGAGAATGTCACGACCGGCAAAGCTCCTCATGTCCTAACTCCTTTCGAGTGTTATTAGATTCTACAGTGCCGGGGCAGTCGACCTACGTCCGGCCTACGCCCCGAAAAGCGCGTCCAGGGCGGACGCGTCGGGGGAGATGATGCGCGGCTCCGAGACCGCCTTCATGGCCGAGGCGACATCCTTGAGTCCGTTGCCGGTGATCAGCACTACCACCGACCATGCGGGGTCCACCAATCCCTGACGGACAGCTTCCCGCAGACCCGCCCAGGCGGCGGACGCCGCGGGCTCACCGAAGATCCCGGCCCCGCGGGCTACTTCGCCGATGGCAGCCAGGATTGCGTCATCGGGCACGGTGATGCCGAAGCCGCCCGACTCCCGGATGGCCTGGACCGCGGCTTCGCCGTCGCGGGGGAGGCTCACCGAAATGGAATCGGCTACGGTGTCGCCGGAGACCGGGCGAATGATCCCATCGCCCCGTGCGGCCCGGACAATGGCAGCGCTCTCGTCGGCCTGCGCGGCCAAGAGCCTGGGGCAACGGTCGATGAAGCCGAGCCGCTCGAATTCCCGGAAGCCCTTCCAGACGCCGGAGATGATGTTGCCGTCGCCCACGGGCACGACCACCAGATCGGGAACGATCCAGTGGCGCTGCTCGCAGATCTCGAAGGAGACGGTCTTCTTGCCTTCGCGTGTGTAAGGGTTGAAGCCGGTGTTTCGATTGTACCAACCGTAGCGGCGGCTGGCCTCGATGCAGAGATCGAACGCCTGGTCGTAGGTGCCGTCGACCGCCAGGACTTCGGCTCCGAAGGTAAGAAGCTGGGCGATCTTGGCCCGGGGCGCGGTCCGGGGAACGAAGATGCGGGTGCGCAGTCCGACGGCAGCGGCCAGCACCGCCGTGGCCGAGGCGGCGTTCCCCGTGGAAGCTCCGGTGACAAGCTCGTGTCCTGTCTCCCGGGCCCGCTGCAAGGCGATCGAGCTGGCCCTGTCCTTGAACGAGGCGCTGGGATTGCGGCCGTCGTCCTTGAAGAAGAGCTCTCGGATCCCGAGCGTGCGGGCGAGGGCCGGTGCGGGTACCAGGGGCGTCCATCCGACGGGCGGGCCCTCCAGGCGGCCCGTCACCGGAAGGAGGGGTGCGTAGCGCCAGATGGTGCGGTCGTCGTTGCCATCGAGCACCGCCCGATCCCACGCGCGGCGAATGGCATCCAGGTCATACTCGACGGAGTGGTTTCCGCCGCAAGACGGGCAGACATAGATCCCGTCCTTCAGGGGAGAGACGGCATCGCAGTGCACACAGCGCAAGCCGGTGGCGAGGCCCGCACCGGGGCCGGAGGTCGAGCCGGCGCCGGATCGCGGGTGCTCGCCGGAATTGTCGTCGATGTTGGAGATGGAACCGACGTCGCTCATGCGACGATCCAAGTCCCCGCCTGGCCCTTGATCGCGGCGACCAGGTGCTGCGGGTCAGTGATGAGTGCCTCACGTCCGCCGCTCTCAAGGAACTCGATCACCGCCTCGATCTTGGGCTTCATGCTTCCCGGGGCGAAGTGGCCGTCTTTCAGGTACTGCCTGGCCTCGGACAGCGTGATCCGATCCAAGGCCTTTTCCTCGGGCTTGCCGTAGTTCAAGCAGACCTTGTTCACGGCCGTGCAGATGATCAGGAGATCCGCTTTGAGTTCCCGCGCCAGCAGGCTGGTGGCCAGGTCCTTGTCGATCACAGCCTCGCAGCCCGTAATCGAGCCGTCCGCGCGTTCGATCACCGGGATGCCTCCGCCGCCGACCGCCACGACGACCACGCCGCTTTCCACCAGGCGATGGATGATCTCGGTCTCCAGGATCTTCTTCGGACGCGGCGAGGGCACCACGCGGCGAAACCCGCGGCCTGCATCCTCCACGATGTTCCAGCCGTCGGCGTCCCGGTGCGCCGTCGCGTCGGCTTCGCTCATGAAGGAGCCGATCGGTTTGGTGGGGTTCTTGAACGACGGGTCGTCAGAATCCACCACCGTCTGGGTGACAACGGTGCCCACCGGCGGGGGAGCAGGCCAGTGGCGCATCTGGTTGTACATGGCTTGCTGAAGCTGATAGCCGATGGCCCCCTGCGAGTCGGCCCCGCAGGAATCCAGGGGCACTTCGTGCAGCTCGTGGCGGGAGAGCTCGCTGCGCCGCAGGATAAAGCCGACCTGCGGCCCGTTGCCGTGGGTGAGGACCAGCTTGTATCCCGCTTCGATCAGCCCGACGATATGGGCCGAGGTGGCCGCGCAGACATCATACTGATCCTTGACCGTCTTGTGCTGTGCATCCGCAATGAGCGCGTTGCCGCCCACCGCGAGGATCGCGAGTTTCTTCTCTGGTTCCGTCATCTGTGACTCCTCGGTGAATTCGGTTGCGTGTTCCTAGTCGAGTTTCGCCAACAGCCCGGTCCGGGCGTTGAAGGCGTTGATGAGCTCGTCCCACTGCGCGACCTGGGAGAACGTCTCCGTCCAGAAATCGGGCTCCCAGAGTGCTGCCAGCTCTTCCGATGTCCTTCCCTGCTGCTCGACCCAGGTGAAATACTTGAGGTTGTGCAGCGCCTTGCGGTCGGTGAAGGAGAGTTCCTTGATGTTGTCCGTCTGGATGCCTTCGAGGTAGCGCGAGAAGTGGCGCGCGGCGGTTTCGCGCGTGTAGGGGCCGTGCTCCTCAAGCAGCTCTTGCTTCCTGGATCCGTAGAGGTCCATCGAGTCGGTGAGCGGCGTGAAGATGACGTCCCGGCCGTCGAGCTCGTAGTATTTCGCGGCCTTGATCGCGGCGACGAGGTTGCAGATGCTGGAGATCCCGACGAGCGGGAGACTGGCGGTCAGGTCGGGCTTCACTCCGCAGGCCTGCAGGAAACGGACGCCCTCCGCCTCGTTGAAGAGGCGCAGGAGGCTCATGCACTGTTCGTCGTCGATCGCCGCGACCATGTCGGTGTTGCGCACGTTGTGCACCCAGGGGACGTGCTTGTCGCCGATCCCCTCGATCCGGTGGGCCCCGAAGCCGTTCTTGAGCAGGGTGGGGCACTGCAGAGCCTCGGTGGCGAGAACCTTCAGGTGGGGGAAGCGGGTTCGCAGATAGTCGCCCGCGGCGATGGTGCCGGCGGAGCCGGTGGCCGAGACATAGGCGGCCAGGCGACTTTGCGGCGTGCGCACCTGCTGGAAGACGTCGTCGACGATGCCGCCGGTCATGTGGTAGTGCCAGGTGGCGTTGCCGAACTCCTCGAACTGGTTGAAGATCGAGATCGCGCCCCCGCGCTCCTTGCGAAGGGTCCAGCACATGTCGTAGATCTCTTTCACGTTCGACTCGGTGCCGGGCGTGGCGATGATCTCGTCGGTGCCGATGGCCTTCAGCCACTCGAATCGTTCCCGGCTCATCCCCTCGGGGAGGATGGCGATGGCTTTGCAGGCGAGGAGGGCGCAATCAAAGGCGCCGCCGCGGCAGAAGTTCCCCGTCGAGGGCCAGACCGCTTTCTGGGTCGAAGGGTCGAACTCGCCCGAGACGAGGCGCGGGACCAGGCAGCCGAAACCTGCGCCGACCTTGTGGGCGCCCGTGGGGAAGTACTTACCGATCAGGCCGATGATCCGGGCGTTCACGCCGGTGAGTTCGGGAGGGAACTCCAGCCAGTTGCCCTGATTGAAGCGGCCGCCCTTCTCCTGGGGCTCGTTCTTCCAGGTGATCCGAAAGAGGTTCAAGGGGTTCACGTCCCAGAGTCCCACGTCGGCCAGGCGCCGCCGGATCTTCTCCGGGATCAGCGACGGATCGCGCTGCTCGGCGAAGGTGGGGATAATGATGTTCCTCTCGCGGCAGAGGCGGACTGTTTTCTCCAGCACGGCCTCATTGATAGGCTTGACCACCTGCATGTTCAGGCTCCTCGGATTGAGATGGGGGATTCCCTCGTTCCTCGAGGGAAAGATCCGTGAGCTTACTTGGCTGCGGACTGATGTGTCAACAATGGGGTTCCAACTTGCGAATCGGGCTTCGGGCGTCATGCTTTGGGCTTCGGGCCGGAGGGCGTCGAGCGGTCTCTGGAAACGAGGAATCAGCTCGCCGTGCCGGGCCAAGTTCGGCGCGGTCCAACGCACTCAGCGGCCAAGACGCTGCGCCAGAGCAAGATGTGTCCTTAGTCTATTGTCTGGCCACCCGAAGCCTGAAGCTCGAAGCCTGCTCCGAATCTCCGGTCTCCATGACTGAAAGTGGTGTCCCTGTCGCCTTCGCTTCGGCGTGCCGGCAGCCTGCCCACCCAAGCTGCACCTTCCACAACATAAGTGTGCCGCCTAGCTGCCGCGATGGTGTGGCCGTGGGCCAAGGGGCGGAATCAACGGCAGCGAAGGAGGTTTTCCATGAGGTTGCTTGCTTGTGTCTTGATCGTGGTAGCGCTGACGGCGGCGCGGGCCTTTCTCGCGCCACGGTCACCCCGCCTTCCACCCGGAACGCGGACGCCGATCGTGGCGGGTCGACCACGTCCCTGCGTGGAATCGAGGGAATGAGACGCCTTGACGGTGGATCTCTCAGAGTTTGCTACGGCTTGCGCGCAGCTCCCCTCAATTCGTTCGCACGGTAAACGATCCGCCAGAGCGCGGCCATGCCGACGATGTCCACTGACAGTACGATCGCCATCTCCCTGGTAAGGTCACCGCGCCGGACATAGTCGTAAACCTTGAGCAGGGCCGGGGTGACGAGCAAGAGCAAAAGGAGTGCCGACTCTGCCTTGATCACTTTGTGCATATTGAACGTTCTATCGGGCTTCCTGAAGGCGCCCGGTCTAGGGAAGAATGCAGGCACGCTCTTCCTGAAGTCGTCGTAGGCCTTGCCGAAGTGTCCCGAGAGGTAGGCTTCCTCGGCACGAATGATGAAGTAGTACTCAATGGCAAAGAACACCACGATCGCGGCAAGAAAGACGAGGTCCCACCGCATGACCACGAGGCCCATCCAGATCAGGAAATTGCCCAAGTAGAGCGGGTTTCGGCACACCTGGTAGGCTCCGTCGGTGACCAGCTCTCTGACCTCGATGTTCGTGCCCCTGCCGCTCGTACCCGGCTTCTTGTAGGCGATGACCGCGACCCGCAGCGCGAAACCGCAGAGCGCGACGAATAGGCCCGTCAGATCGGCCATCGTAATCAGACCCCAGCCGGCCGTGGTCCCCGGTTTCCTGAAAACAAGGAGCACGACCAGTAGCGGGACGAACAGATAACTCCGGTACTTGAACAACCAGATCCCGATTCTAACGGTAGTGCCTGTTCGTTCCATCGGGGCTGCCGAGTCCTTCCTGGGCTGTTGCTGCGAGTATGGGCGGGCCGCAGGGAGGGAGTATGGACGGGGCCCGGGGAGCCGGTCAAGCGCCGACGGAGAACCGGCAGGTCCCCGTCCAAGTCGTATAGCGAGCGCTGGAACGGGTCAGGCTCCGCGTTCGAACCGATGCGCATTTCGATGTTCGAAACGTTGGAAACACTCGGAAAGCCGGAAGGGCAAGTGCTCCTACAGGTGCTCGGGGCGAAGCCCGGTACGCTTGGAGAGACGGGCGAGCATCCGCGGTCCTTTCTCGTCACCATCGTGGAACGCGAGGACAACGTCAGGCCAGTCTGGCCGGGAGAGAGTCCGGTGCGAACCGGTTTGACGTTTCTGTATCCAGCCAATCTGCCAGAGGGCGGCCAGCACCCGAATCGCTCTCGTGCTCGGCCACTCGCTCATTCAGCGGCGAACGAGATGCTCAATAGGTCAGTCCCAGCTTCTCCATGCTCTAGCCTGTCGGCGACGACGCGCAACGCGAGCGTCACGGCGTCCAGAAGGCGCAGACGGGGCTGCAGAATTCGGATCAGACCCGGTCAGGATTCAGAAGCCGAAGTCTGAAGCCCGAAGTCTGAAGCCCGAAGCCTGTCGAATTCGTTGCGCACTCCGAATCTGCGCGGAAACTCCTACGGTTTCGACAGGGCATCGGCGGCCGATTCCCCGGAGCGCGGCGAGGTCGAATCGCGTAGAATCGCGGCATTGTTTCGGGCTCCCGGCCGTCGCACGGACAGGATGGGTCGCGGGCGGGGGGAGACCGCACAAGCAAGGAGGAACGAGATGTTCAATGCCGACCGGCTGCTCTCCGATCTCATCGGCGGCGGCCTCTCCGGCGGAGGCCTTGGCCGGAAGCGGTACCGCCACGACCGGGGCGGGGGCATGGGTGACGCTATCGGCCGGACGGTCATGTCGCCGCAGGGGCTGACCATCCTCGGCGGGCTGGCCATCGCCGCCTACGAGCACTTCAAGGGAAAGAAGGATCCGGGAGCTGCGGGGCAAGCAGGAGGGCCTGCCCCGCCTGGGCAACCAGGCGGACCGGCTCAGCCCGGAGGCCGGGGATCGGAAGCATCCCCGGGAGATACCGTGCGGGGTGGTCCGGTTCTGCCCGCCACGCCGCCGCCATTCGTGCCTCCTGCCGCGCCGGCCGGGGAGGAACGGGCACGCCTCCTGATTATCGCCATGGTCAGCGCGGCCAAGGCCGACGGCACCATTGACCCGCAAGAGCGCGAACGGATCCTGGGCCGATTGGCCGAACGCGGTGCGGGCGATGCCGAGCTCTCTTTCCTCGATGAGGAAATGGCGCGGCCGTCCGACACAGAGCGCTTGATCTCACAGGTGCATGACCGGGTGCTGGCGGCGGAGATCTACGCCGCGTCTCTTTTGGCCATCGATCCCGACACGCCGGCGGAGAAGGCGTACCTCGCCACGCTCGCGGCCCGGCTCAACCTTGATCCCGGCGTCATCCGGGAACTGGAATCGCGGCTCGACGCTACCGGCGTCTGATTCGGTCGATCACCCGCAACAGACATGCAGGTCAACACAGACCGATACAAGCGGGTCGGTCCGCACAGACCGATACGCACAGGAGGAATCGAACGATGAATCAGTGGTTTTTCAACCTCAACGGGCAACAGCACGGTCCGATTGACCAGGCTGCCGCCTGCGCCTTCGCCCAGGCCAATCCCGGCGCCTTCTGCTGGCGGGCCGGCTTTACCGAGTGGCTTCCTGTGGGGCGCGTCGGAGAGCTCATTGGTGGCCTGTCCGCGGCCGCGCCACCGCCCCGTTCGGCCACGGCCTCCTACGGTGCGGACGACATTGACTTCAAGATTCAGGGTCACGAAATGCAGTTCGTGGAGGTCGAGCTCGACCCGGGCGAGTGTGCCGTAGCCGAGGCCGGTGCCATGATGTACAAGGACCGCTCGGTCGAGATGGACACCGTTTTCGGCGACGGTTCGGCGCGCAGCGCGGGCGGCGGCTTCATGGACAAGCTGGTCGGCGCCGGGAAGCGCCTGCTCACCGGCGAGAGCCTCTTCATCACCGCCTTCACGCACCGCGGCACCGGCAAGGCGCATGTCGCCTTTGCCGCGCCGTATGCCGGGAACATCCTCGCTATTCGCCTCTCGGAGGTCGGAGGGCGGCTCATTTGTCAGAAGGACAGCTTCCTTGCGGCGGCCAAGGGAGTCTCCATCGGCATCGCTTTCCAGCGAAAGATCCTCACCGGCCTGTTCGGCGGCGAGGGGTTCATCATGCAGAAGCTCGAGGGAGACGGCTGGGTCTTCATCCACATGGGCGGGACGGTGGTGGAGCGCGAGCTGGCGGCGGGTGAGGTGCTGCATGTCGACACCGGCTGCCTGGCGGCTCTCACCTCTACGGTGCAGTACGATGTCGTGCAGGCCGGCGGCATCAAGACGATGCTTTTCGGCGGCGAGGGAGTCTTCTTCGTGAACCTGACCGGACCGGGGAAGGTCTGGCTGCAGAGCCTGCCGTTCTCGCGGCTCGCCGGACGGATGCTGCAGGCTGCGCCGCAGATGGGCGGCTCGAAGGAAGAGGGCTCAATCCTTGGTGGCCTGGGCCGGGTCCTGGGCGGGAGCCAATAGCGTCCATGAGGATCGCCCGTTTCGCTATCTTCCTGGCCATCGTCCTCGTCATCAATCTGATCTTCCATGGCTATCTGTGGCTTCGGCTGGTTCGGTCTCCGAACTGGCCGGCGCCATGGGGCCGGGCCGGCACCGCGACTATCGCTTTGTTTGCCCTGGTGCTCTCCATTTCCATGTTCCTCATGCACAGCGCGCCGCACGGCGTGGTCGTGCCGTTGGCCTGGATCAGCTTCACCTGGATGGGCCTGGTATTCCTCTTCTTTGCGCTGCTGCTTGTGACCGAACCGCTTCGACCGGTGCTGCGCCTTGTGATCACAGCGAGGGCCGGAGGCGCCGGCGGGCAGGGTGAGCTGAACCCCGGGCTGAACGCCGGGCGGATGGTCGCCCGCTCCGTTGCGATCGTTGTCCTGGCTGGTGGAACGATCCTCGGCATCGCCGCTGTTCTCTCGGCCCGCCTGCCGGTGGGGGTACGTACGGTCGCGGTGAGATTGGCCCGTTGGCCAACCGAGCTCTCCGGCTACACGGTGGTCCAGTTGTCCGACATCCATGTGGGGGAGACCGTGGGCAAGGGCTTTGTCGAGAGCCTGGTGCGGCGGGCGAACGCCCTGGATCCGGACATGATCGTGATCACCGGTGACTTGGTCGACGGCAGCGTCAGCGATTTGGCTCCCCTCACAGCACCGCTCGCGTCCCTGCACGCGCGTGACGGCGTCTGGTTTGTCACCGGCAATCACGACTACTATTCGGGCGCGTCGGCCTGGGTCGAGCACCTCCGCACTCTGGGTATCCGGGAGCTGCGCAATGAGCGGGTGTCGATCGGGGGAGAAAGGGGATTCGACCTGGCCGGCACCGACGATTACGCCGCCCGGGGCTTCGGGCCGGGGCGCGGGCGGGACCGCGGTCAGGCCCGCGGTCAGGGGAACGAGCAGGACATTCCGCGGGCTCTGGCGGACCGGGACCCGCGCCGTCCGGTCGTTCTGCTTGCGCACCAGCCGCGCGCTTTCCCTGAAGCCGCGGCCCTCGGGGTCGACCTTCAGTTGTCGGGGCACACGCACGGCGGACAGCTTTTCCCGATGCACTATCTGACGAGGCTGAGGCAGCCGTACCTGGCTGGGTTACATCGCCGCGGAGACTCCATGATCTACGTGAGCCGCGGCACGGGGTACTGGGGTCCGCCGATGCGCCTGGGGGCGCCGCCCGAGATCACGCGGATCGTGCTCTCACCTTGAACGTGGCCCGAAGCCCGAAGCCTCTTGCTCCGCCGCGGGCCCAGCCACTAGGATTGCCTCCGGCTGCCATGGTCGTCCGGATCGGAAGGCCGGATCGTGGACGAGTGCGCGGCCGGGACGAGGCTGTCACCGACGGGAGAGGTCTTGGAGGAACGCACAGGAGGAGCGAGTTCGGCCCCGCCGCCCCTGGTGAACGGCAGCGCCCCCCCGGCAAGAAAGCTCCGCGTCCTCGGCCTCTACTGGGTCCCCAGCTTCTGGTCGCTCGGCAACCGCATGGGGGCGAGTTCCTTCTTCTTGGCGGTCCAGGCCTATGCGCATTTCGGCCACGAGATCCACGTCTCGGCTCCGCGCGCCAAGGGGCAACCGGCCTTCGAGGATGACGAAGGGGTCAAGATCCACCACTATCGGGGGGCGATCAACTTCGAGTCGGACCCGACGCGCCCGGCGCCGATTCGGATCGCGTCACGATTCCTCCGCTACTTTTACTACCTGATCATCGCCACCTATCACGGCATCCGGCTGGGCCGTCGGGTCCGGCCCGACCTCGTCATCGGCTATCACTATCACGGGGCGCCGGTCGGGTACCTGGTGGGTCGCGCCCTCAGGATCCCGAATGTCACCCGTCTCTTCGGCACACAGCTCGGCCGGATCCTTGACAGTCCGTTGCGACGGATCACGCACTTCATCCAGATCGCCGCCCTGCGCACTCCGGCCGGCTACATCATCATGCACGACGACGGGTCCGAGGGAGACATCGTCGCGCGCCGCCTCGGGATACCCACCGAGAAGCTGAAGTTCTGGCGGGACGGGACCGACTACTCGCTCTACCAGCCACAGGCCGATCTCACCGAGGTCCGCCGCGACCTCTCGATCCCCGAGGGCCACACGATCCTTTTCTGTGTGGGGCGCTTCGAGGACGACAAGCGGATGGGCCGTCTGGTCGAGATCCTGCCGGCGATTCTGCGGGAGACTCCCCGGGTGACGCTCCTTCTGGTGGGTGATGGGAGCGAGCGAAAGCAGGTCGAGCAACGCGCCCTGGAACTCGGTGTTGCGGAGAACCTGCGCATTACCGGCGCCATGCCGCGCCACGAGCTGTACAAGTACTTCAACCTCGGCGACATCTTCGTCGGTGTCTCGGACCGGACCAACGCCAATCTCCCGCCGGTTGAAGCGATGAGCTGCGCTAAGGCGATCGTCGTCCTGAACACCGGCGGCACGCGGCACCTGATCGACGATGGGGTTAACGGGATCCTGGTCGATCCGGCCCGCTGGACGGAAGAACTACCCCGGGCGCTGGTGGACCTGATCCGTGATCCCGACCGCCGGAGGCGGCTGGGCGAGGCGGCCCGCGAGAAGATCCTGCAGGTGATCCCGAGCCTGGAAGAACGCCAGCGGATGGAAGTCGAGGTGGGCCTGCGGGCGGTGGAGGAGCACCGGGCGGTGCGAAGCCCCGGGCACTGAAGCGCCGGATCGCCGCGGCGCGAGAGGCCGGGTTGCCGCGGCGCGAGAGGCCGGCTCTCTCGACTAGCCCGCTTCGCTCATGAAATTCTGCTACGACATCGGATCTACCCGTATTTGCGGCGTTGCGCTAGCTTTCCCTCCTCGACGTACTGCATGGAGTACGCCTTCGTCGGGACAGCGTCGCGCGCCTTGCACCTACGGGCATCTCCGCCGTCTCGCGACGGATTTCATGAACGAAGCGGGCCAGGCGCATTCGGACTACGACTTCGGGAGGTCGTAAAGCGCCAGCAACCTTTCGGCGTGCTGATCCAGGGTGCGATGTGCCTGCTCTCCGGTTATGTACTGACAGTTCGCGCATGCGGGGATGTCGCCGCGCCGGCCGCGCAGGTGAGCCAAACGGAACCGGCGGAGCCGCTCCCCGTTCCAGACGTCGGTCACGCTCTCGCGGCGCAGATCGCCGACGACGGTGCCGAAGCTCCAGTCGACACAGCAGACCGATACCTGCCCGTCGAAATTGACCGCGAGACGGGAGAACGGCTCGGGGCAAACCCGCCGTTCTCGCAGCGCGGTCGCGCCGTCCATCCCGGTCGCCACCTCGACCCCGAGAGTGAAGTCCTTCACGTCGGACAGCGACCAGCCCATCAACGAATCGAAGCGCAGATCGTCGCAAATCCCGCTGAAATCGGCCCGGAACCGTTCCCGCTCCTCGTCCGTGAGCGCGGTATCATTGATCTTGGTCAGGACATGCATGTGTGATTTCCGCCGCTTCTTCTCGGCGTAGAGAAAGCCGACGTTGGTCCGGACCTTTTCGTAGTCGGCCCACGTCCGGGTCAGCTCCTTGTAGCGCTCGGAACCGACATGGATCACCGAGATTCTCACCTGGTCGATTCCCGAGTCGATGAGCCTGCCGGCCGCGTCCTCGGTCAGAAGCGACGCGTTGGTCGTGGTGCCGACGAGATCGGCCACGCCCGCCCGTTTGGCATAGGCCGCCATCTCCGGGAGGCGCTTGTTCAAGAGCGGCTCGCCGTCTTTGTACAGGTGTAGGATCGAGAGAGTCCGGCCGGTCTGCCGCGCCATGACGGCGATTTGGTCGATGATCCGCCTGTAGAGATCGAAGTCCATGTGGCCGGCCGGTCGCTGCACGGAGCGCAGCAACTCGTCATCCCCGGTCGGACAGAAGGCGCAGCGGAAGTTGCAGGCGTTGGAAGGGTCGATATGCATCGACTCGGGAAGCGACAGTGGCAGAAGATCCGCCAGCGGCGTGGCGCGTTGACGGCGAAGCGCCTGCAGCCTCCTTCGCAGCGGCGGCGGCAGGGCCCGGACGGCGTGCCGGAGTAGAGATCCGATCCCGCCGTCTGAAATCTCCGGCATTTCCTGCTCCTCCCCGGGGCCCCGATAGACGATATTAGGCGAGGATACGGCATTCATCGACCGGATGCACGCCTGCATCCACACATGAAAGGGCGGCGACATGCCTTGTCGAGAGAGCGGCACAGGACAGACCGGGGAAAACGGCGAGGGACCGGCTCGGCCGCCTTCTTCATTCACAGAGCGAAGTTCCGGCTCCGTCCGTTTCGAGGTCCGTTCACCCGTCGATCCGGACGAGTGGCAGGCGATCGCGGACTGCTCTTCCTCCGCGACCTTCTTTCATACGCCGCTCTGGTTTTCGGTTTTCGCCGTAGGCAATCCGGCCACAAAGGTCTCGGCACGGATCTACCGTTTTGAGGACGGCACGAAGGCCGTGTTTCCTCTCCTCGTGCGGACACGGGCCGGCGGTCTTCTGCGGATGGCGGAGAGCAGCCCCGCCGGGTGCTATGGAGGCTGGGTTTCCGGTGATCCGCTGACCACGGACCAAGCGCTGGCCATCACCCATTCGATTCGGCGGAGTGTGCCGTATCTCGTCTGGAGGGTGAACCCGTTGGATCCGCTTTCCGACGTTCTAGCTCCCTTCACGACGACCCCGGATACCACGGAGATCCTCGACTTGCGGGGTTTTGCGGACGAGGATTCGATTCGCGCCCATTTCCGCCACAGCGCCCGCAAGCAGATCAACAAGGGCACCCGCGCCGCGCTCATCGCCCGGGTCTCCGAGAGATGGGACGAGTGGGAGGCGTACTACCGGATATACCTGGCGCGGATGGAGCAGTGGGGCCGCGCCACCAGCAGCCGCTATTCGATCGCCTTTTTCCGTGCCCTCTTTGAGGCGAAGGGCCCCAAGGTGAGTCTCTGGGTCGTGTCCCACGAGGGGAAGCTCGTCGGCGGCAACGTTAATTTCTACCAGGGAAAGCACTGCGTGGAGTGGCACGCCGCGTACGATGCCACCGCGCATTCTCTCGGGGTGCGCGACTTTCTGGTCGACTGGATCATCCGCGACGCATTCCGGCGCGGATTTTCCTGGTACGACTTCAACCCGAGCGGCGGCCACGAGGGATCGCGCCGCTTCAAGCAGACGTTCGGCACGACTTCCAGGCCGGCCAACCTGATCATCCGGCGCCGCGGGATCTACCGACTCGATCCGGCGCGGCGCGTGCTGCGCGAGATCCGGGATCGAGGGCAGCCACCGGCCCGGGAACAAACTTGACGCTGTCCCGGACATCGGCTAAAGTCGTTCACGTTTGCTTGGCGTGGGGCAAGGGGCGTCCGGGGGCGATGGTTTGTTGTATCGGCGGGACAAGTTGCTCACGAGCCCGGAAGGCAACCAGGCGCGGCACCGGTCCGGCGGTGCGGTCATCGTCCTCGCCGCGGCCGTAGTTCTGCACCTTTGCTTCCTGATCTCGCTGTCCACCGGTTTTCTGAACCCGATCTTCGTGGAAGCCAACGAGGGGCCGCGCCAAGCCGGGGACTTCTTCGGGATCTACCAAGCTGGTGCCAACCTCGCCCACGGTTACAGCATCTATGACTCGGACGACTACCGGGCGGAGGCGCCGCGCACGGTGCCCTACTTCTATTTCTACCGCTACCTGCCCCCCACCGCGTTTGTGGCCGCCCTCGGCGCGAATGTCCTGTCGCCGTGGCCCGCTTACTGGACCTGGGTCGTCCTGTGCGAGCTGATCCTCTTCGCCATCGTCATCTCCGTGCTGCGGCAGAGGGAGTGGCCGCTCGCGCGGCGGCTGGTGGCAGCCGCGCTGTGGTTGGGGGCCTTTCCCTTCTACCTCGAGCAGTTAATGGGGCAGTTTTCCATCGTCATGGCGGCATTTCTCTGGATGCTATGGCGATGGGAAGCGAAGACGACGGCGGGGATGTCCGCCGCGGATCCGACCGATGGCTGTTCCGGGTCCGTCCTTGCCCGATTCCTCGAGATTCTCCGTGCTTGGCGCACATACCGCTGGCGCCAAGACGTCTTCGACCGCGCGCCCTTCTTTCTCGGCTGGGTCGGCAGCCTCTCGCTCAAGACCTTTTCGGCGCTGCTCGCGTTCCCGTACCTGCGCGACCGCAAATTGAAGCGCCTGATCGTCGGTGCCGGCGCGACCCTGATCCTCAGCGTGCCGTACTACCTGGCCCGTCCGGGTGATCTGCATGAATTCGTGCGGCTCAATTTCACGCCGTTTACCCCATCTTTACACAAAGGGTCGTTCAGTCTGCACAACCTGATCCGCGATCTTCTCTCCAGGATCGAGGTGCCGGCACTGCATGTGCTGCACCCGGTGGGGCCGCTTCAGTTGAACGCGCTGGGGGTGGTGGTCCTGCTGGCCGGGGCGGCGATCGCCGGTTTGGCGCTGGTGGCCACGATCCGGTTGTACAACCATCCGAACCGCACCGCGCTCGATCTAGGGCTTTGGACGACGGCGTTCTTCCTCGTGTTCAAGAGCATCTGGGAATATCACTTCGTGATGTTGCTGCCGGCAGTCACGGCGCTGTGGCTCACGACCGGTTCGCGCACGATCCTGGCGGCGGGCGTGCTTCTTGCGTTTCCGACCATCTATGCGCTGGCACCGACCCTGGCGGGAGTTTCCGCCAAAGCACCCATCGAGCAGTGGCCTGCCTGGTTCGCGGCGCTGCACCTCTCTGTCAAGGCGGTACCGACGCTGGTACTGTTCGGTTGGTGCGTGCGGGAGGCGGGACGGGGACTTGGATCTCGCGTCGCGCCGAGCCCCGGTCCTGCCGGCTAGCGGAAGGGTCGCGCGCCGGGCAAGCGCCCCATTCCATAGCGCGCCGCCTCGGCGAGCATGATCCGGTCGAGTTCACCAGCCAGCGCCTCCGAGGCTGGGGCACCAGGCTCCCGCGACAATCGCCGCGCCACCTCCTCCCGGGCCCGTGTCGCGGCATCCAGGGAACCCTTCGCCTCCCAGTCGGCCCATGTGTCGCGGTCGATCACGCTGGATGGCACCGTCAGCTCCCGCTTCCAGTGAGCGCGGGTGTGCGAGTGGGAGAGGAACTCGCCGGTCCGCACGAGATCCGCGAAGAGCGGCAGGGTCTCGCCTCCGTGCTGTGCGATGCCACGAACCAGCCGCAACGCCATCCCGCATGCTTCGTGGTCTAAGACCAGCTTTTCCGGCGACTGGGTCAGGATGTAGTCAAGGATCCCCGGACCCGAGACGAGGTTGATCCCGGCCATCGCGGCGAGTACGGCACCCATCCCCGTTTCCATCCCGGCCTGGTAGTCCGGGGTTTTGGCGTCCGAAAGAGCGAGGTAGGCATGCACTGGCAGACCGAGATGCTTCCCGACCTGCGCGTTGGCCAGGTTCAGCAGCATTGTTTCCATCGATCCCATCGGCGTGGTGCCATGGCGCATGTCAAAGGCCGCGGGTGCGCCTCCCCAGGAGATCGGGGCGCCGGGTCCGGCCAGTTGGTGCAGAACGATGCCGGAGAGGCTCTCGGCCGCGTGTTGCACAATCGACTCGCGAAGGGTGACGGGTGCCGTGGCTCCGGCCAGCGGCATGGAGATGAGATTCGCGGGGATTCGCGCGCACGCGCACGCGAGAAGCGCCCGGCACGTGAGATCGCTCCAGGCGAGGGGCGGGCTCGGACAGCAGTCGAAGATCGCCAGCGGTTGCGCGGCGAGTGCAGCGGCTCCACCGCGTGCGGCCTCCAGCATCGCCTGCATCGGCGCGAATCCGTCGGTGCGGAAGGTGCCGGTCACGATCGGCTTCTTCCCATGGCGCAGAGCGAGGTAGAGGCGGTAACGGTCACCGACCTCCTGCGGAACATCGGCGGCGAGAAGTGCGGTGGACTGCACGGCGTAGTTCGGCAGGCCGTCGACGAGTCGCGTGAGCGCCACAACGTCAGCGGTGAGGGCCTCTCGCCGCTTCCCCGTGGCGCTATCGAGAATGTGGATCGCCGCCGAGCCGGGATCGAAGTGGACGGCATCTCCGGCGAGTTCCGCGGCCGGGCCGCCCTCCCGATCGAAGAGGTGGATGTCATGCGGCACCGTGACCAGCGCCTCGCGCACCAGGCGCTCGGGGATGCGGATCCGGTCCCCGGCCGTCTCGGCTCGCGCGTCGAGGAGGAGCGTACGTCCCTGGGTGCTGTCCACTCGTACGCCCACGTTCTCGAGGACGGCGATCGCTTCCTCGACGAGAATGGCGGGTTCTCCGGAGCCAAGGACACGGAGAAGGGGGCGATGGGTCTGACTCATGCGGGATCTCCTCTCTGCCGGCACTCACGCCGCGGGCACGGTTCCAGGTCGCAAAGCGAACAACCGCCCCGGCCCGTGACTATGCTGCCGGCAGGACCAAACCAGAGCGCGAAGCTGACCGATTTCTGCGGCACCATGAGCATCGACGGAAGGAGGCGCACCCCGATCACACCGTGGGGGAGTCGGGCGAAGATTGCCTTCTGTGCCGTCAGCGGCCAGCCGCCGTAGCCGGGGCTGATGCGGCAGGGAGGCCCGCGCCCATCGTCCACGTCTCCAGCTTGGTCCGCGTTTCCGGGCCGGTCGACGCCTCCGGCTTCGCCCACGTCGCCGGTCTTGCCCCCGGCTCTCTGAGCCAGCAGGCCGCCGAGCGTGTCCGCCGCTGCTTCGGCGGCCGCCGAGCCGATGGCGTCCAGAAGCAGAGCCTCGGTCGCTTCACCCGCCTCCAGCGCGGCGGTGGTTCGCTGCTCCAAGCGCGGACCGATCGTCACGAGTCCTAGAGCAAAGCCCGAAAGAGAGCTCTCCACGCCGGGCAGGGGAAGCTGCACCGCGGCGGCGTTGGAGAGGGCAAAGCGCTCACCGGCCCCTCGGGGTTCGAGCAGCGAAGCGGCTTCGGCGAGGAGGGAATCCAGCAGCGACTGCACTCGCTTCGCCAGGGCATGTCCCGGCGGGTAACCCAGAAGCCGGCGGACTTCCGCCTCCGGAATCGTCGATGGGAGGTCGGTGATCACGATCCCGCGATCCTGGCGAGCGCGGCGCGGAGCCCGGCGATGAACCGCCCATCGCATCCGCAGCAACCACCCACCGCGGCGATGCGTCCGCCGCCACCGGAGGGCAAAGCCAGGATCGCCTCCATGTCGGCGGAGAACGCCTGTGGATCTTGCCGGTAGACGACGCGGTCGCCTTCCGTCTCCGGTTGTCCGGCGTTAGGTTGGAAAACGAGGGGCACACCCGCGCCAAGCGCCTCCTCGGCGAGATCGCGAAAGTCGGCGCTGCCCAGGGTGCAGTTGGCCCCCACCGCCGCGGCTCCCGCCTCCGCCAGCGCGCGCAGCGCAGGCACAAGGGGATCGCCCATCACCGTGAAGAAGCCTCGTTTCTTGCGCTCAAAGGTGAGCGAGGCCAGACATGGCAGGTTCGGGGCCAGCGCGCGGACCGCTTCGAGCGCGATCTTCGCCTCGCGCAGATCGCTCACGGTCTCGATGTGAAAGCCGTCGACGTCAGTGTCCAGCAGCGCGCGGACCTGTTGCCGAAAGACCTCGACCCACAATCCGGCGTCGCCCGTTCCCACCGGGGGGAGGTACTCGCCCGTAGGGCCGATGTCCCCGAGGACGAACCCGGCACCCGAATCGCGGGCCAGCCGAACCGCGGCGACATTGACGTCAACGAGTCGGTCCGCCAGCCCGGCGCGTGCCAGGCGAACCCGGTTCCCGCCGAAGGTGTTCGAGTGAATCACCTCGCTGCCCACCTCAACGAAGGCGCGGTGCGCCGCGAGGACCTCCGCGGGCCGTTCGAGGTTCCAGCGATCGGGCGCCGTCCCGGCCGGCAAGCCTCGCATGATCAGGGAAGAGCCGAAACCGCCATCGAGGAGCAGGACTGGTCCGTGGCGCAGGCGCGACCAGAATGCCTCGCTCATCGGACCATCGCCTCCGCCACCTTGACCGCCGAGAGAGCGTTCTCCGCGTGGGTGGCGCCAATCTCCGCCGCCCAGGCCTCGGAGGTGGGAGCGCCACCCACGAGCACCCGCGGTCGCGACGGCAGACCGGCTGCATCCACGGCGCGCACGAGATCGCGCTGCGCGGTCATGGTGGTGGTGAGGAGCGCCGAGGCTGCCACGATCCGGGAGCCCGTCTCCCGCGCTCGCGTCACAAACGCATCGAGGGGGACATCGCTGCCGAGGTCGTGGACCTCGAAACCGTGCGCGGCCAGCAGCGTAGCGACGAGCCCCTTGCCGATGTCGTGCAGGTCGCCGCGGACCGTCCCGATGACCACCCCCGCGCGGGCCGGTGCGCCGCCGCGATTCGCCTTGAGCGCGGGGCGGAGCAGTTCCATCGCTGCTTTCATCGCCTCAGCGCCCTGCACCAACTCGGGCAGGAAGTACTCGCCCTCCTCCCAGAGCTCGCCGACGCGGCGGATCCCGGCGGCGAACCCCTGCTCCACGGCCGCCAGCAGATCTCCATGTGCCTCCGCCAGTTCCATCGCCAGGGCGCGCGCCCTCGCCACATCACCGTCCACGACCGCCCGAAACATCGCCTCATGATCGTTGGCTTGCATGGTTTCCTCCAGACCGGAGAGTACATCGGACGACGCCCGCCTGACAACGCCGGGCCGACGACGGCGGGCTGACCACTTCGATCGGCGATAGAGCCTCGCAAGCGTCTCCTTGCGACGACCTCGGACCTGCGCCGAACCTGCGCCGGACCGAGCAATTGACGCGCCTGTGGAGATCGGATATACTAACGCGGGTGTTGCCGCTTGGTGGCTCATGCTTCGAAGAAGCCGTCCGGCGTCGTTGGCTTGTCCCCATAGCGGGGGCGGGCGGGGAGTCCTGACTACGGGAGAAGCGTTCATGAAAAAGTTGCTATGGGTGATGGTGGCCCTGGGTACATGTATGAGCCTCACCGCGGGAGCGTCGGCTGCGCCGCTCATCGACACCTTCGATTATGGGGACGGCGCGCTGCTGACGAGCAACGGCTGGACCGCCCACAGCGGCACCGGCACAGCGGCGATCGATGTCTATGCGCCGGGCCTTGCTTACACGGGATACCCCACGTCGTCGGTCATCGGGCAAGCGGCCCGGCTGGACAACACAGGGGAAGATGCCTATCGCCCCTACGTTCAGTCTTCAGGCGCCGTGTACTACGCGTTCTTGCTGAACGTTGTAACT
>CAIMUX010000007.1 GCA_903844735.1 Candidatus Eiseniibacteriota bacterium | reverse complement strand
GGGAAATGGTGATGCCGGGCGACAACGTGCGCATCTCGGTGGAGCTGATCACGCCGATTGCTATGGAAGACGGGCTCCGGTTCGCCATCCGCGAGGGTGGGCGAACGGTCGGCGCCGGCGTCGTCAGCAAGATCACTGAGTAACTGAAGTTAGGGAACCAGTGACCTTGGGAAGGAACTAGCGACCGATGGAGTGCGCCGTCCGCATTCAGGCCGGCGCCGCGCCGCGGTCCGGGCCGAGGAGTTGAGCCGTGAGAGACCAGATCACCCTCGCCTGCGGCGAGTGCAAGCGCCGGAACTACACGACAAAGAAGAACAAGCGCCTGCATCCCGACCGGGTAGAGTACAAGAAGTTTTGTTCCTTCTGCCGAGTACATACTCCGCACAAGGAGACTCGCTGACGGGCGACAGTCGCCACTGTCCGCTTCCGGGGAACACTGCGGGGCGGGTGGGAACGATTGCTGGAATTGATTGCCGGGGATGACACCCGGAGATGATCACCGGGGATAGCTCTCCGTGATGATTGCCTGGATGATTGCCTGGATGATTGCCGGGAGGATGGGCTGAGCTGTTTGCAGCTCCTCCGCCTGTGTGGAGGTTCCGAATGGCGGCGATGGAACGGTTGAGTACCTTCGTCCACGAGGTGAGGGTTGAGGCCCGCAAGGTAACCTGGCCGTCGCGCGAGGAGCTCCAGGAGTCCACCACGGTGGTGCTGATGACAGTGTTGATTATCTCGCTGTTTATCTTCGTCGTGGATCTCGGGGTCAACCAGGTGGTCACTCTGCTTCTGCGGACGTTCTAGCGGGCGTCCTGGCGGGTTTGTACTCGTTAGGTGTTCCATCAGGTGTCTTAGGTGCGGGCGCGGGCGGCAGCCGGAAAGAAACGCAGCCGGAAAGAAGCATGATCAAGAAGTGGTTTGCCATCCATACCTATGCCGGGCATGAGAACAAGGTGCGGGCGAATCTGGAACGGGCCATCCAGTACGCCAAGCTTCAGGATCGTTTTGGCGAAATCCTCATAGCGACAGAGGATTTCACCGTGATGAAGGATCGGAAGAAGACCGTCTCGCGGCGGAAGACCTTCCCTTCCTACGTATTGGTGGAGATGGAGTTGAACACGGAAACGCAGACCCTTGTCACGGGTGTTCCCGGTGTGACCCACTTCCTCGGCGACGACCGGCCCGTCCCGCTCAGTGAAGCGGAGATCGCCCGTATTCGCGGGCAAGGCGTTGTGGAGAAGGGCAAGGTCACTACCGAGGTGCCCTTCAAGGTCGGGGAGAGCGTCAAGGTCGTCGAAGGGCCCTTCAGCGACTTCGTCGGTTCTGTCGATGAGATCAACCTCGATCGCGGAAAGGTCCGGGTGATGGTGTCGATTTTCGGACGGCCCACCCCGGTGGAACTGGATTTCAGCCAGGTCCAGGCTATCTAAGGCTAGGTAGTCTGAGGCCGGGTCACCTAAGGCTGGGTAACCTGAGGATTGGGCGGAAGAGCCAAGCGGAGGCGAGATGGCGGAGAAACCGATCAAGGCCAAGGTCAAGCTCCAGATCACGGCGGGTCAGGCCACCCCGGCTCCGCCCGTTGGTCCGGCCCTCGGCCAGCACCAGGTGAACATTGTTGATTTCTGCAAGCAATTCAACGCGGCGACGAGCGGAATGGCGGGAATGGTGGTCCCGGCGATCATCTCGATCTACAAGGATCGCACCTTCTCGTTCATTCTCAAGACGCCTCCGGCAGCCATTCTTCTCAAGAAGGCGGCCGGGCTGGCCACAGCCTCCGGCACCCCCAACAAGGTGAAGGTGGGAACGGTCACGGCGGGCCAGGTGCGCGAGATTGCCGAGCTCAAGATGAAGGATTTGAACGCCAACGATGTCCAGGCTGCCATCCGCATGATTGAGGGTACAGCTCGGAGCATGGGCATCTTGGTCGCCTAGGAGGCGTGCTGTGAAATTTGGCAAGCGGTTCCGCAAGATCTTGGATGACAAGACGAAGCTGAAGCCGGAGCTCTCTTTAGACACGGCTCTGGCATTCGTCAAAGAGCACGCCACGGCGAAGTTCGACGAGACGGTCGAATGCGTGGTGCGGCTTGGGGTGGACCCGAAGCACGCAGACCAGATGGTCCGCGGGACAGTCGTTCTGCCCAACGGTACGGGCAAGGTCGTCCGGGTTCTCGTCTTGGCGAAGGGGGAGAAGGTTCTGGAGGCGGAAAAGGCCGGAGCCGACTTCGTGGGGGCAGAGGATTTGGTGGCGAAGATCCGCGGCGGCTGGACCGATTTCGATCGCGTCATCACCACTCCGGACATGATGGGCGAAGTCGGGAAACTCGGGAAGATTCTCGGGCCTCGCGGGCTTATGCCCAACGCCAAGGTCGGGACGGTGACGTTCGACATCGCCAAGGCGGTGTCTGAGTCCAAGGGCGGGAAGATCGAGTTCCGCGTGGACAAGGCGGGAAATCTGCATGCGGCCGTGGGGAAAGCCAGCTTTGATGTGCCCCAACTGGTCGAGAACATTCGTGCCTTCCTCAATGAGGTTGTCCGGCTGCGCCCCGCGGCTGCTAAGGGTCAGTATGTGAAGAAAATCACGCTCAGCTCCACGATGGGTGGTGGGGTCAAAGTGGATGCGGCCGAGGCCGCACCCGCCCGGAGCTAGTTGCCGCCCGGGAGCATGTGCCGGGGTGCGAGACGGATGAACGGGGGGGCCCCTCGGGGCCGCCCGGAAGTGACCGGAGGAGCCGATGCCGAAGACGAGGCTTGAGAAGGAGCGGAAAGTCGCGGAGCTGGTGGAGACCCTTGGCGAGGCTAAGGCGATCTACCTCGCGGACCTATCCGGCATGTCGGTGGAGATGCTCACGGGCTTCCGGCGGCTCTGCCGCGAGAACGGGATCACCCTGGAGGTCGTGAAGAACACGCTTCTCGACCGGGCATCCCGCGATACCCGGTTCGCGCCTGTTTCCCCGCACCTCCACGGGCCGACGGCGTTGATGACGACCACGACGGATGCCGTCGCCCCGGCGCGGATCCTCGATCAGTACACCAAGAAGAACAAGATGCCTAAGGTTAAGGTTGCCTGGCTGGAAGGCGATCTCTTCGACGATGTGGGCATTCAGGCATTAGCTAAGCTGCCCAGCCGGGAGGTTCTCCTCTCCATGCTGCTCAGCGTCCTCAACGCGCCGCTCACCAATCTGGTTGGCGTCTTGAGTGCATGCCCGCGAAACCTCGCCAATGTACTGGATCAGGTGGCGAAGCAGCGTGAGGAAAGTGGGGTGGCTCTCGCTGGAGCCACGCCGGAGGCTGGAGCCACGCCGGAGGCTGGAGCCACGCCGGAGGCTGGAGCCACGCCGGAGGCTGGAGCCACGCCGGAGGCTGGAGCACAGTAGTCTTCCGCCCCCAAGGGAGGCGGAACTCGGTCCACACGGGCTCCGGATCGCGGGGTGCCCCGATGTGGGTTGGACTCGCAGGCGGCGGGTCGGAATGGGTACCTAAAGGATCTGTGTCGATGGAAGCGGTGTTCATGGGTTTCTAGGGGTTTTGGCACGGGTGACGGCGTCGGTCCGTCGGTTTCCCGGCGGGATCGAGGAGGGGAAAATGTCGGTCAGCAAGGATCAGGTGCTTGATTGGGTCCGTAACTCCACCATGCTTGAGATCTCCCAGCTGGTGAAGGACATCGAAGAGGAATTCGGAGTGACGGCCGCGGCCCCGATGATGGCTATGGCCTCGGCGCCTGCCGCCGCAGCTGTCGAAGAGCAGACCGAGTTCGATGTCATTCTCAAGGAGGTCGGCAGCCAGAAGCTGCAGGTCATCAAGGTCGTCCGTGAGGTTACCGGCCTTGGCCTCAAGGAGGCCAAAGATCTGGTCGACACCGCGCCGAAGCCGCTGAAGGAAAAGGTCTCGAAGGAAGAGGCCCAAGCGACGAAGGCCAAAGTCGAGGAAGCCGGAGCCAAGGTCGAGATCAAGTAGTTCCGACTCGTCCGGTTCGACCGCCCTCATGCCCCGCTGGCTGCTGTGGGCATTGCGGGCCGATTGTCGTCTCAAACCGTTACGGGAGGGCTCGACTTGAAAGGGACACCGGTCCAGATCCGAAGCTTTTCCAAGCTCAGCGAGCGCTGGAGCATTCCGATCCCGAACCTGCTGGACGTCCAGCTGAAGTCCTTCCAGTCGTTCCTGCAGGTGGGGGTTCCGCCGGGGGAGCGTCGAAACGATGGTCTACAGGAGGTCTTCAACTCCGTCTTTCCGATCAGCGATGCTCGGGAGATGTACTCGCTTGAGTTCATCTCCTACGCGATCGGGGATCCGAAGTACTCGGTAGAGGAATGCCAGGAGAGGGATCTGACATCCGCGGTCCCGCTGAAGGTCAAGCTGCGTCTGCGCATCCGCGAAGATGTCGACGGGCAGAAGGTGGAGCGGGGGATCACCGAGAGCGATGTTTACCTCGGCGAGCTCCCGATGATTACCGAAAAGGGCACCTTCATCATCAACGGCGCCGAGCGCGTGATTGTGAGTCAGCTACACCGCTCTCCGGGGGTCTTCTTTGACGAGAGCACCCACCCGAACGGAAAGCGGCTGTATACGGCGCGCATCATTCCCTACCGGGGTTCGTGGGTGGAGTTTTCCGTCGATGTCAAGGATGTCATGTACGTCCATATCGACCGCAAACGCAAGCTGCCGGCGACTGTTCTGCTCAAGGGGCTGGGGATCACCTCGGAGCAGGACATCCTGGACTTCTTTTACGAGCGCGAGGCTACGGAGCTGGGGGATCCCCGCACCAAGCGGATGCAGGCCCTGATCGGCCGGGTGGCGGCTCGCGACGTCGTTAGCCCTGAATCCGGCGAGGTGCTTCTCGAGTGCAACGACGAGCTGACTGCGGAGAAGTTGAAGGATCTGGTCAAGGCCGGGATCAAGGATATCACCCTCTATAACATCCCCCTGCAGGAGGAAGCGGATATCATCCGCAACACCCTTCGCAAGGACAACACCCGTACCGAAGAGGAGGCCCAGGCCCGGATCTATGCCCAGATCCGACCCGGTGAGCCGAGCCGGCCGGAGACGTCCCGGGACGTCATCAGCCGTCTGTTCTTCAACCCCAAACGATACGATCTGGCCAGCGTCGGCCGCTACAAGCTGAATGGCAAGCTGGATCACCTGCGACTCCTGGGCAAAGAGCAGGTGAAGCGGTGGGGCCTCAAGGCTCCCGACGCCGATTGTGAAACTCTGTGCAAGGAAGACTTCATCGCCATCCTGAAGTACCTCCTTCTTCTCCGTATCAGCGAGGAAGCCGAGACGGCCCTGGCTGAGACCGACGACATCGACCACCTCGGGAACCGTCGCGTACGCTCGGTAGGCGAGCTGCTTGCGAACCAGTTCAACACCGGGCTGGCGCGTATGGCCCGGATCATCCGAGAGCGGATGTCGCTCCACGAGCCAGAGACGGTGACCGTCTATGACTTCATCAACGCGCGCACGATCTCGGCGGTGATTCAGAGCTTCTTCGGGTCCAGCCAGCTTTCCCAGTTCATGGATCAGACGAACCCGCTGGCCGAGTTGACGCACAAGCGGCGCCTTTCCGCTCTCGGCCCCGGCGGCCTTACCCGTGATCGCGCCGGTTTCGAAGTCCGCGATGTGCACTACACCCACTACGGGCGGATGTGCCCCATCGAGACCCCGGAAGGCCCCAACATCGGCCTCATCTCCTCCCTCGCTTCGTACGCCCGGGTCAATCCCCTCGGCTTCCTCGAGACCCCCTACCGTAAGGTGAAGGGTGGGGTGGTCTCACGCACTGTCGAGTTCCTCTCCGCCGATGTTGAGGATCGGTACACCATTGCCCAGGCCAACGAAGAGATCAAGCGGGATGGCGACAAGGCAGGGACGCTTCTCAGCAAGCGGGTTGCATCCCGAAGCAAGGGCGATTTCCCTCTGGTTCCACCCGATCAGGTGGATTACATGGACGTCTCGCCCATCCAACTGGTCAGTCCCGCGGCGGCCCTCATCCCGTTCCTTGAGCACGATGAAGCCAACCGGGCACTGATGGGCTCGAACATGCAGCGCCAGGCGGTTCCCCTCCTCATCTGTCATCCGCCGCTCGTGGGCACCGGGCTCGAGCGCAAGGTGGCGGAGGATTCAGGCGCCATGGTTGCGGCGAAGCGGGATGGCACTGTCATTTCTGTCAGCGGCGATCAGATCGTGGTCCGACCGGATCTCAACAAGGCGGAGATGGTGCAGGACTTTACCGAGTCCGCCGGCAACGATGTGCACAACCTGATCAAGTTCAAGCGATCGAATCAGAACACCTGTATCAATCAGCAGCCCCTCGTCTTCGAGGGGGATCGGGTGAAGGCTGGCCAGATTCTCGCCGACGGGCCAAGCACGAGCGAGGGAGATCTCGCTCTTGGCTGCAACATCCTCGTCGCTTTCATGCCCTGGAACGGATACAACTTCGAGGATGCCATCATCGTTTCCGAAGAGTTGATCAAGGCCGACATCTTCACTTCCATCCATATCGAGGAATTCGAGCTCCAGGTTCGCGATACGAAGCAGGGCGTGGAGGAGATCACCCGCGAGATCCCGAACGTGGGCGACGACGCGATCAGAAACCTCGACGAGGACGGCATCATCCGCATCGGTGCCCCGGTGCGGGCAGGTGACATCCTGGTCGGCAAGGTAACGCCCAAGGGCGAGACCGAGCTGACGCCGGAAGAACGTCTGCTGCGGGCCATCTTCGGAGACAAGGCCGGCGATGTGCGCGATGCTTCCCTCAAAGCCCCTCCTGGCATGGATGGCGTCGTCATCGACATCAAGGTTTTTTCCCGCAAGGAGAAGGACGAGTCGACGAAGAAGCAGGAGCGGCTCAAGCTGGACCGCTTGCAACGCACCTTCCGTAAGGAAAAACTGCGTATCATCGAGGCTCGTGATGACGAGCTGAAACGGATCCTCGATGGGCAGATTCTGGAGCGGTGGGATTCGATCGAGACCGGCAAGCCGGTCATGCGGGCTGGGCGCAAGGGTTCCTTTGCCACCCTGTCCGGGATCAACTTCGACGACATCGCTTCCGATTCGCCGATGGTCCGCGACGTCAAGGTCACCGCCCGTTTCTGGCGCCAGATGGAGGCCGCCCGCGACGCCATCAACCGCTTGGAGAAGAAGCTGGAGAAGGACCGGGAGCGCGTGCAACGCGGCGACGAACTGCCTCCCGGCGTGGTCAAGCTGGTCAAGGTCTTCGTGGGCAAGAAGCGGAAGCTTTCCGTCGGCGACAAGATGGCGGGGCGTCACGGGAACAAGGGGGTCGTCTCCACCATCGTACCGGTGGAAGATCTTCCGTACCTCCCGGATGGACGCCCGGTCCAGATGATCTTGAACCCACTGGGCGTACCCTCGCGCATGAACATCGGGCAGATCCTGGAGATCCACCTTGGTCTCTCCGCCTTCAAACTGGGGTTCCGCGCCGAGACGCCGGTGTTTGCCGGTGCCAGCGTGGAGGAGATCAAGGCCTGCCTGCGTGAGGCGGGTGAGCCCGAGGACGGCAAGACCGTTCTCTTCGACGGCAAGACCGGCCAGCCGTTTGATCACCGCGTTACGGTCGGTTACCTCTACATGCTGAAATTGTCCCACCTTGTTGACGACAAGATCCATGCGCGTTCCATCGGCCCCTACTCTCTCGTGACGCAGCAACCGCTGGGCGGCAAGGCCCAGTTCGGCGGTCAGCGCTTCGGAGAGATGGAAGTGTGGGCCCTCGAGGCGTACGGTGCGGCCTACACGCTGCAAGAGCTCCTCACGGTGAAATCGGACGACGTGCAGGGCCGGTCCCGTATCTACGAGGCCATCGTGAAGGGCGAAAACCCGCCCGAGCCGGGCGTGCCCGAGTCGTTCAACGTTCTCGTCAAGGAGCTGAAGTCGCTCTGCCTCGACGTGCTGTTCGAGTAGGAGCCCGCGAGCGGAGATTGACGGAGGATTTGCCATGGCCGAGACCCAGGAGCTGAACTTCCCGACTTCCCCCGGTCCCGGGGGGCCGTTTCTTCCCCCCATGACTGCCATGCGGGGGGATCGCGAGACCCGGCGGAAGTTCAACTTCAATGCCATTCGCATCCGGTTGGCCTCTCCGGATGTCATCCGCAGTTGGTCGCATGGCGAGGTTATGAAGCCGGAGACCATCAACTACCGGTCCTTCAAGCCTGAGCGCGACGGTCTCTTCTGCGAGAGAATTTTCGGGCCGGTCAAGGACTGGCAGTGCGCGTGCGGCCGCTACAAGATGATCCGCTATCGCGGCATCATCTGCGACAAGTGCGGTGTGGAGGTGACCCAGGCTAGTGTTCGCCGCGAGCGCATGGGGCATGTCGAGTTGGCCGTGCCGGTCTCTCACATCTGGTATTTCAAGGGCGTGCCCAGCCGCATCGGTCACCTCGTTGACATGTCGATCCGCAACCTCGAGCGGATCCTCTACTACGAGTCGTACGTCGTCATCGATCCGGGCAACACCCCCTTCCGGCCCCACGAGCTTCTGAGCGAGGAGCAGTACCAGGAACTGAAGGCCGACACCGCCATGCACTTCGAGGCGGGCATGGGAGCGGGGGCGATCCGCAAGCTGCTCGAGCGGCTCGATCTTGACGATCTTTCGGACGAACTGCGCACCCAGGTGCGGATTGAAACCTCGGTGCAGCGGCGCAAAGACACACTGAAGCGCCTCAAGATCGTGGAGGCGTTCCGTAAGAGCGGCAACAAGCCGGAGTGGATGATCCTCACCGTCGTCCCGGTCCTCCCGCCGGATCTGCGACCGCTGGTTCCGCTGGAGGGCGGCCGCTTCGCGACCTCAGATCTGAATGATCTCTATCGGCGAGTCATCAACCGGAACAATCGGCTGAAGAAGCTCATCGAGATCCGGGCCCCTGAAGTCATCCTGCGCAACGAGAAGCGGATGCTGCAGGAGGCGGTGGATGCCCTCTTTGACAACGGGCGCCGCACGCGCGCCGTTCGTGGCCAAGGGAACCGTCCGCTGAAGTCGCTGAGTGACATGCTCAAGGGCAAGCAGGGTCGCTTCCGTCAGAACCTGCTCGGCAAGCGCGTCGACTACTCCGGCCGTTCGGTCATCGTGGTCGGACCCGAGTTGCGCTTACACGAATGCGGGCTGCCGCAGAATATGGCCATCGAGCTGTTCAAGCCGTTCATTATCCGCAAGCTCGAAGAGACGGGTGAGACGGTCAAGAACGCCAAGAAGCTGGTGGAACGTGAGGGACCGGGGGTCTGGGAGATTTTGAGCGAGATCATCAAGGACCATCCGGTGATGCTCAACCGCGCGCCGACCCTGCATCGGCTCGGAATCCAGGCATTCCAGCCGGTGCTGGTGGAAGGGAAGGCGATCCGCCTCCACCCACTGGTGTGCACCGCCTTCAACGCCGACTTCGATGGCGATCAGATGGCCGTGCATATCCCTCTGTCTTTCGTGGCCCAGATCGAGTGCCGGGAGCTGCTCTTGGCCCCGAACAACATTCTCCTGCCCGCCTCGGGGAGGCCTGTGGCCACCCCGAGCCAGGACATCGTGCTCGGGTGCTACTACCTGACCAAGCCAAGGCTCGGGGGTGCGGGCGAGGGGCGTATGTACGCCACCGCGGCCAATCCGCAAGTCCGGGGAGACAGCCCGTGTGTTTTCGGCAGCGCCGATGACGTGCGCCTCGCGTTCGAACGCGGCATTGTGGGGCTGCACAGCAAGATCCGTTTCCGCGTGCCCGCCCACAAGATCGCCAAGGGTCTGGAGGGCTTGGAGGAGGAAGAGCGGGAAAGACACAGGACACCCGAGACGACGGTGGGGCGGGTTCTCTTCAACGATGAGATGCCCGACCAGTTGCCTTTTCTCAACAAGACGCTGGACAAGAAGCAGCTCGAAGACCTTGTGGCCACATCCTTTCACTCCTTTGGTCGCGACGTCACGGCCGCACTGCTCGACCGACTCAAGGGTATCGGCTTCGGCTACGCCACGCGGGCCGGCGTGACCGTGGGGATCGATGACTTCATCATCCCGGCGGAGAAGAAGGAGATCATCGAGAAGGCGAACCGCGAAGTGGAGAAGGTCAACCGCGCCCACCGCGACCAGACCCTCTCCGCCAACGAGAGGTACAACAAGCTGATTGAGCTCTGGACCGGTGTGACCAACCAAGTCGAGGAGCACACCATGGAGGGGTTGCGCCGAAGCGATACCGGCTTCAACCCTATCTTCATGATGATCGACTCGGGATCGCGGGGAAATAAGGAACAGGTTCGACAGTTGGCCGGTATGCGCGGCCTCATCACCAAGCCGCAGAAGAAGGTCACCGGTGCCTCGGGCGAAATCATTGAGCAGCCGATCATCTCGAACCTCAAGGAAGGGCTCACCGTCCTCGAGTTCTTCGTTTCGACGCACGGCGCGCGCAAGGGGCTGGCCGACACGGCCCTCAAGACCGCCGACGCCGGCTATCTGACGCGGCGGCTGGTCGATGTGGCCCAGGACATGATCATCACGATGGAGGACTGCGGCACCATTCTGGGCGTGGAGAAGGGCCCGCTGAAGAACGGCGAGGAGGTGGTGGAGCCCCTGTGCGACCGCATCCTCGGACGGGTCAACGCTGAGGATGTCTATGCCCGTGACTCGAACGAGCTTCTGGTCGAGGAGGGGACCCTCATCACGGAGGCGGTAACCGATCGGCTCGAGGAAGCGGGGGTGGAGAAGATGCGGATCCGCTCCGTCCTCACCTGTGAGGCCCGTCGCGGTGTCTGCGTGAAGTGCTATGGCCGCGATCTGGCCACCGGGCTCATGGTTTCGATGGGCGAGGCGGTGGGTGTCATCGCGGCCCAATCGATCGGCGAGCCGGGTACCCAGCTCACGCTGCGGACCTTCCACTTTGGCGGCGCGGCTAGCCTCATCGTGGAGCAGTCGAAGGTCAGAGCCCGCTCCGACGACAGCGTCCGCTACATCCGCTACGAGGATGGGCTGCGCTTCGTCACGACGCAGGACGATCCTCCTCGTTTCGTCAACATCGGCTACCGAGGCGAGATGGTCCTCTACGCGGACGACGGAACCACCGTAGTCGACCGGTTTGAGCCGCGCTATGGTGCCGTGATGTTCTTCGCCGATCCCGAGCACAAGGACTTTCCTGACCACCTCAAGGACAAGGCGAGAAGCGAGCTGAAGAAGAGTCTGGGTAAGGAGCCGACGAAAGAGGAATTGAAGCGCGCGTTGATCGACACGTACGCGAGGTTGGAGAACAGGAAAGACGACATCCTGTACGAGATGGACAACTGGAATACGCCGATTGTCGTCCGCGAGAAGGGGATCATCCACTTCGTCGATATCAAGGAAAAGGTCACCCTTCGTGACGAGATCGACGAAACGACCAAGCAGAAGATCCCGGTCATCGCCGAAGACAGGGAAAAGGTCTTGCAGCCCCACATCGAGATCGTCACGAAGAGCGGGACGACGCTGAACAGCTATCCGCTTCCCACCGGGGCTCGCCTGCAGGTGCGCGACGAGCAGGAAGTGCGGGTCGGGGATGTTCTCGCCAAGATTCGGCGCGAGTCCTCGCGGACCCGCGACATCACCGGCGGTCTCCCCCGCGTCTCCGAACTCTTCGAGGCGCGCAAGCCGAAGGAGCAGGCGGTCATCTCGGAGATCGACGGGATCGCGAGCGTGAGCAAGGGCACCCGCGGCATGAAGAAGATCACGGTTAAGAACGACCACGACCAGAAGGAGTACCTGATTCTGCCGGGCAAGCAGATCTATGTGCACGAATCCCTCGAGGTCCGCGCCGGCGACCGGCTCACCGACGGCCCTATCAATCCCCACGACATCTTGAAGGTCAAGGGGATCAACAAGGTACAGGAGTACTTGGTCGACCAGATCCAGGAAATCTACCGCCTGCAGGGCGTGCGCATCGACGACAAGCACATCGAGGTCATCGTCCGCCAGATGTTGCAGAAGGTGAAAGTCGAGGACCCGGGTGACACCAATTTCCTGCAGAACGAGGCGGTCGACAAGATCGTGCTGCGGGAGGAACTCGAGCGGATCAGGGGTGAGGGTGGGAAGCCAGCGAGTTTCGAGCCGCTACTTCTTGGGATCACAAAGGCCTCGCTTTCTACGCAGTCGTTTGTGGCGGCGGCCTCCTTCCAAGAGACAACGCGCATCCTGACAGAAGCTTCAGTGAACGGAGCGGTCGATCCGCTGCGTGGGCTCAAGGAGAACGTTGCGCTTGGTCGTCTCATTCCGGCCGGGACCGGGCTTCCGGAGTATCGCAAGATCAGGGCCATCCCGCTCGACGAAGCGGGGGAGGCGTTCCCGGACGAGGCAGCGGCGCAGAGTGCCTAGGTCCGAGCCACGGACTTGATTTGCGGATGGGAGTTTTCGTTGATACTTTCGGGTTGACGAACTCGGACTCGATATGTAGACTCTTGTTTCTGTGCGAAGAAGCCGAGCCTCGGCGCTCTAATCGCCGCCCCACCGCGGGTGCAGGGCGGGGTGGGTGTGTTTTGCTGAGGGCCGGTAGTTGTTCGAAGTACACGAGCTGTTGGAAGTACACGAGCTGTTGGAAGTACACGAGCTGTTGGAAGTACACGGTCGCCCCTATTGTCGAGGAGAAGATTTCGTGCCGACTCTGAACCAACTGATCCGTCTGGGAAGGCGGGCCAAGACCGACAAGACGGGGGCTCCGGCCCTGAAAAGTTGCCCGCAAAAACGCGGGGTCTGCACGCGCGTCTACACGACCACACCGAAGAAGCCAAACTCGGCGCTTCGCAAAGTGGCACGCGTGCGATTGACGAATAACATCGAGGTTACCTGCTACATCCCAGGCGAGGGGCACAACCTGCAGGAGCACTCGATCGTCCTGATTCGCGGGGGCCGAGTGAAGGATCTACCGGGCGTTCGCTACCACATCATCCGTGGCACTCTCGACGCCAGCGGTGTGGACGGACGCAACCAGAGCCGGTCCAAGTACGGCACGAAGCGCAAGAAGAGCTAAGCTCGATAAGAGTTCACCCCCCGGGAATACTCCGGGTACGAGGGAGCATCGGAATGCCGAGAAAGCCGAGTTTCCAGCGACGCGAGCTGATCCCGGACCCCAAGACGGGGAACGTAATGATCAGTCGGCTCGTCAACTCCGTTATGAAGCAAGGCAAGAAGAGCACTGCCGAACGGATTGTCTACGGGGCGCTGGGGATCATCGAGGAGAAGACGGGACAAGAGGGTCTGGCCGTGATGCGGCAGGCCTTCAATAACCTCCGGCCCAACCTGGAAGTGAAGAGCCGCCGCGTTGGCGGGGCCACCTATCAAGTTCCGGTGGAGATCAAACCTGAGCGGCGCACGGCGTTGGCGATGCGTTGGCTCATCGGGTTCGCCCAATCCCGGCCGGATCACACCATGGCCGAGAAGTTGGCCTCGGAATTGATCGCCGCCTCTAAGAACGAGGGTGCGGCCATCAAGAAGAGGGAAGATACGCATCGCATGGCGGAGGCCAACAAGGCCTTCTCGCACTATCGCTGGTGACCGCTGATCTGTCGGCCTAGGGCCGCTGCGGGTCACATCAGGGGTACGGTTCTGGTCACGGCTCGATGTAAGGATACGGTTCAGATTACGGACGCGGTTCAGGTTACGGTCAGCGTCTGGGAATCGGGTGCGGCCCGGTTCCTCGAGTCCACGGGGGTCCAGCCAGGCAGACTCACCTTCGGGTCGATCCGCAAGGCAAGCACGTATCGGACCACCGGCGCCTGGCGCAACGGGCGCCGCGCCAGCCCCCGAGGAGAGCGACCGAAATATTTGGTCGCCATCGGTCCGGCAAAGCTTGGGACGAAAGCCCCCGGCTCATCGAAAACTGGTCTTGGTTTTCGCCCTCGACGGTGGCGTCGGGCGAGAGCACGGTGCGGATTTTGGATAATCCGGGAGTATTCGTTGTCGCAGATGGTTGCTACAAGAGAACTGCGGAACATCGGGATCATGGCCCACATCGATGCGGGCAAGACGACCCTGACGGAGCGGGTTCTCTTTTTCTCCGGTCGACTGCACCGCATGGGAGAGGTCCACGACGGGGCCGCTACCATGGACTGGATGGAGCAGGAGCGGGAGCGCGGCATCACCATCACCTCCGCGGCGACGACCACCTACTGGCGTGACCACCAGATCAATATCATCGACACACCCGGCCACGTCGACTTCACCGTGGAGGTGGAGCGCAGCCTGCGCGTCCTCGACGGGGCTGTTGCCGTCTTCTGCGCGGTGGGAGGGGTCGAGCCTCAATCGGAAACAGTCTGGCGTCAGGCCGACAAGTACAGCGTTCCGCGCATCGCTTTTGTCAACAAGATGGATCGCGTCGCGGCGGACTTCTGGGGCGCGGTGCAGATGATGCGAGATCGCCTCGGCGCGCACCCGGTGCCGGTGCAGGTTCCCATTGTTCTGGGCGACTACTTTCACAGTATCATCGACTTGGTGAATCTGGTAGAGGTCATTTTCGTCGAGGAGCACGGCCGTACCACGTATCTGGAGCAGCCGATCCCGGAAGACTGGATGCCGATGGTGGACAAGCACCGGGTGAAGATGCTGGAGGCGCTTGCGGACTACGATGACGAGCTGCTTCACCGCTACCTTGATAGTCATGAACTGTCGCCAGAGCTCGTCAAGGGGGCCATTCGCAAGGGGACCATCGCCGGGCGCATTACCCCGGTTCTTTGCGGCAGCGCATATCGCAACCGTGGTGTGCGGCTCCTCCTCGACGCCGTCGTCGACTATCTTCCATCCCCGTTGGACATGCCGGTGGTGGAAGGCGAGAACCCCGACACTCTCGAGCAGGAGGCTCGGCCGCCATCCAGCGATGCCCCCTTTGCTGCCGTCGCCTTCAAGATCATGACCGACCCGTTTGTGGGGAAGCTGGTGTTCTTCCGTATCTACTCGGGGCAAGTGAGCACCGGGGACACCGTCTTGAATGTCAACACGGGAAACCGGGAGCGGATCGGGCGGATCTTCCGCATGCACGCCAATCAGCGGGAGGAGGTGCCCACGCTTGGCCTGGGAGAAATCGGGGCACTTGTCGGCTTCAAGAAAATCCTCACCGGCGACACCCTCTGCGATCTGAAGCATCCGGTGCGCCTCGAGCGGATGCTCTTCCCCGAACCGGTCATCCAGATTTCCATCGAGCCGGCGACGAAGGCCGACCAGGACAGACTGACTCTTAGCCTGGACAAACTGGTGCAGGAGGACCCCACCTTCCGGGTCCAGACGCATGAAGAGACGGGCGAGACACTCATTTCCGGGATGGGCGAGTTGCACCTGGAGATCCTTGTCGATCGTCTCCGCCGGGAATTCCAGGTGAACGCGAATGTGGGGCGCCCCCAAGTTGCGTATCGGGAGACGATCACGGCGAAGGTCGAAGAGCGCGGACGCTTCGTCCGGCAGTCCGGGGGGCGCGGTCAGTACGGCGACGTGCTGCTCCGGGTGGAGCCCGCGCCCGGCCAGGGATTCGTTTGGGAAAACAAGATCATCGGGGGCACGATCCCGCGCGAGTATGTGGCACCCACCGAGCGCGGAGTCAGGGAAGCGATGCGCGTCGGGCCGCTGGCCGGCTTCCCTCTCGTCGACGTCAAGGTAAGCCTTCTCGATGGATCTTTTCACGAGGTCGACTCCAGCGAGATGGCCTTCAAGATCGCCGGGTCCATGGCCATGAAGGCGGCGATGAGCCACGCTCGGCCCCGTCTGCTCGAGCCGGTCATGGATGTCGAGGTAGTGATTCCCGAGAGTTTCGTCGGCGAGGTCATGGGCGACCTTGCGTCGCGGCGCGGGAAGGTCGGAGGGATGATTGAGCGGGCGGCTGCACGCGTGGTCGCGGCCCATGTCCCGTTGGGTGAGATGTTCGAGTACGCTACGCGGCTTCGGTCCATGACACAGGGGCGGGGCATCTATACAATGCAGTTCTCTCGATATGACTTCATGCCCGAGCATCTGGCTGCGGAGGAGATCCGCAAGGCCGAGATACGCAAGGCTGAGAGGCGCAAGGGCGCAGGCAACTGAAGCGCGAGTCCGGGTCGGGACCGAGGCAAGTGCCAGGGCGGAGACAGGAGCAACGAAATGGGCAAGGCGAAGTTTGAGCGGACGAAGCCTCACGTCAACGTGGGAACGATCGGGCACGTGGATCATGGGAAGACGACGCTGACGGCGGCGATTACCATGGTATTGGCGAAGAACGATCCGACGGTATCGGTGCGGACG
>CAIMUX010000006.1 GCA_903844735.1 Candidatus Eiseniibacteriota bacterium | reverse complement strand
GCAATATAAACACGACCTTCATGTATACGAAGGTCGACCTGCCAACACTCCAACAGTTGCCTCTGGACTGGCCCGAGGAGGTGTCATGATGCAGACTCCCGCTTTTCTCAGTACTCTGGCCGATCGCTTCTCCCAGTATGTCGCCTTTCGGAGCCTGGGCGGCGTCGACCCTCACAGCCAGACCCAACTTCTGGCGCCCTTCGACCGCCTTCTCCATCAGGAAGGGTTCCAAGGTCTCTGGCCGACCCGGGAAGTCATCCAACGCTATGCCCGGACCACGCAGAGCCTGCAACCCGGTTCACGAGAGAACCGTTTCTCCGTTCTGCGACAGTTCTGCCGCTTCCTGCGGCAGTTCGAACCGGAATGCTACGTGCCGCAGGAGGATCTGTGCCCGGGACGAAGGCCGGTCCGCTTTCCCCACCTCTACACGGAAGCCGAGATCAGAGCGATTGTCGCAGCCGCGCGCGAGCTGGCGCCCCGTGATTCTCTGCGACCAAAGACCTACGCCACCCTCGTCGGACTGCTGTACACCACCGGACTTCGTTGCGGCGAGGCCTTCGCCTTGAACCTGGGCCACGTCACGCTCGATCAGAACTTGCTCTATATCGCGGAGGGCAAGTTCGGCAAGGCTCGGTGGGTACCCGTTTCACCGTCGACCTCGTCCGTCCTTCACAGCTACATCCGCGCGCGCGCCCGGGTGCCTTCAGCCGTCGCGGAGAATGCCTTGTTTCTCACCCGCACGGGACGTCGAGTCTATCACACCGCTGTCGACATCACGTTCCGACACCTCCTGACCCGGTGCGGTCTCCGCGGAGGAAAGGGCTGCCCCGGACCGCGCCTGCATGATCTTCGTCACAGCTTTGCCTGTGCGCGCCTGCTCCAGTGGTATCGCCAAGGTAAAGACGTCCAGGCGCTCTTGCCCGCTCTGGCCACCTACCTCGGTCACCTCAAGATCAGCTCCACCCAGGTCTACCTGCATGCAACGGCCGAGTTGCTGGACCAGGCCGGGGACCGCTTCCTCAAGAACCTCCGGGAGAACGTCCTGGCGGGAGGAGGTGAATCATGAACGCGCCCCATCCTCTGGCCCGGTTTCTGCAAGGGTTCTTTCATGACTATCTGGCCGCCCAAAGGGGACTCAGCCCGAACACCACTTTCAGTTACCGGGATGCTCTGAAGCTGTTGCTTCGATTCGGCTCCGACCGCACGGGGAAGCCGGTCGACCAGTTGGCTCTGGAAGACGTTGATGACAAGATGGTGCTGGCCTTTCTGGACGATCTGGAGACCACCCACGGCAACAGCACTGCGACGCGCAATAACCGCCTGGCGGCCCTGCGCACCTTCATGCGTTACGTGGCCTACCAGGACCCGGTGCTCCTGCCACAGTGTCAGCGCATCTGCGCCCTGCCCACGAAGCGCACCGAGCACAAGACGATGGAGTACTTGGAGGATCAGGAGATCGGTGCGCTTCTGAAACGGGTCGATCTCCGATCGAGACACGGTTTCCGGGACTATGCCCTCCTGCTGTTTCTCTACAACACCGGCGCGCGTGTGCAGGAAGTGGTCGACCTGAAGATGGAAGATCTACGCCTGGAAGCTCCCTTCCAGGTAAAGCTGACCGGCAAAGGGCGGAAGGAACGAGTCTGTCCGCTCTGGCCGGAAACGGTGGCAGCGTTCCAGGACTACCTCCACGGCCAGGCGCGAGAGGGTTCCCCAGCTCCATCCGTCTTTCTCAATGCCAATGGCCGACCCCTCACTCGCTTCGGCATTCGATACCTCGTACGCCGTGATGTTACCCTCACCGAGGAGACGTGTCCTTCTCTCAAGTGCAAGAAGATAAGTCCCCACTCCATTCGACACACCACGGCCATGCATCTGCTCCAGGCGGGCAATGACTTGAGCGTTGTGAAAGACTGGCTGGGCCATGCGGACCTGAACACAACGCACGCGTACGTGGAGATCAACATGAAGATGAAGCGCAAGGCGCTGGAGGCATCACAACCACCAGCCAGCAGAGCGTTGTATAAGGGGCGCTCCAAGTGGCTCAAACCAAGCACCCTCGAATGGCTCGACGGACTCTCGAAGACGCCACTGATTATGTGCAGCGATGTACCGAGTGCTGCACCGGCAAGGAGGTGATCCACAGGGACTTCAGGTGGAACGACGGGAGGGCTTCACATAACGAAACGCTTCACATGAAATGTTTTATGTGGAGCTCCACATAAAACGTTGAAATTGGCTGCTTCGGGGATCGTGACATGACCGCGCCTCAAGCGGCTCAGGATGTGCGGGGGGGGGTCGGACCGGGCCGCCAACTGCTCGACAAAATCGGCAATGTTCATTGTCGACCTCCGGAACTACTTGGCCAAAGTGACGCATGGCGTCTCTTTCGTCAACCATTTCCGGGTGAGGCGGCGTATCCAGCCGACCCGCACCCTCCGCCATGCCCCCCTATCTCGCCAAGACGACCTTCCCCACGACCCGACCCGCCGCCGTCTCCATTCTGGCCCAGTACACACCCACGTGCCCGGGGTAGTCGACACCCGCATCCCAAACAATCTGTCGGCCCGTGCCGCTCAGGATGCCCGCACCGACATCACCGGAGACGGTCACGCAGGGAACCGGGAAGCTGCCGCCCCCGTCGGGTGACAGGTCAAGCCTGACCGCCATCGTGTCGCCATCGGCGTCTACGACGTCGTAGGTGACATCGGCAAACTGGGTGCCGGTGCGCTGCACGGCGACCACGTTCGTGACGGCAGGTACCGCTGCCTGGGCGGGAATAAGGGTTGTGCCGAATTACGGTGATGTCGACCATCCGGCGAGCATCGTCGATCGAATAGATCAGCCGATATTCTCCGATTCGGATGCGCCACAGGTCCTCCGCACCCTCGAGATTGCGACACCCGCCGGGCCTGGGAATCGAGCCGAGCGTCTCGATTCGCCTGAGAACCCGCGACTGGAGCGGCTCGGGAAGGTGCTCCAATTCCCTGCGGGCGCTGCGGGCGAGAGCAACCTTGTATGGCACCACCTAGCTCCGTTTCGCACGCCGGCGAAGCCGAAGCTTGACGCTCTCCAGGGATTCCCGCGGCTCTGCTGCCCGGGACTTGGCGAGCGCTACGTCATAGAAGTCCTCCCAGAGCCTTGCGTTCTTCTTCAGGTCGATGAGAACCGCGGTCCTCTCGCCCTCTCCGTCGACCAGAAACTGAACACCGCGCATTGCCTGCTCCTTTCACTTCGCTTGCGTCAGTATACCCGATCCACCCTCCGGCGCATCGGGTTGCTGATCGCCGGGCGGACGAAAGAACGCGACGGCAGGCACACGCGGTTCGTGGACACGCCGTGTCTCGGCATTGAACGTGCCATCCCAGAGGGTTGTCCCTCCGCCATAGCCCGAAACCAAGCCCGACGTTTGGCACCGAAACTGCTCGGAAACCCACCGACGATCCCCGGACACTTCTCGCGGCGATGGCGGCCGCAGGTGGGACGACCCGTCGACGAAGGAAAGCAGAAGCAATGGATGTGCCCGGTAGTACACTCGAAGGCATGACGCCGAATATGAAGAGGCTGCTCGAAGACGCCCTGAGGCTTTCTCCGGAAGAGCGTGCCGCCCTGGCTGGAACCTTGATTGACAGCTTGGATGCACAGACCGATCCGGGTGCCGAAGAAGCGTGGGCTCTCGAGCTTGCGCAACGGGCCTAAGGAAATCGACACCGGGGCGGTTACGTGCGTACCCTGGTCCGAGGCGCGTCGGGCCATCATGAACGCATCGTGCCCCCCGCAAGGGTGACGCCCACCCGACGGGTCGAGTTCCACCCGGATGCGGTTCTCGATGCCCAAGCGGCTCGGGCGTGGTACGCCGCACGGAGCTCCCAGACAGTTCACGCGTTCGAGGACGAATTGGACTGGGCTGTGGCGTCGGCCGTTCGTCAGGAACGACCTTCTGCCAGGAACGAGCCGGGAACGACCTTCTTCCCGCGTGCCGCTTCACGTGGCATGATCACTCCATGTCGCACAAGCCCCCCGCATCTCCCCCGAACTTCGACCCTGACGGGGCCGCCGTAGGCGAAGGCATCTACGGCCTCCCCCACACGCCGCAAGAGGCCGCCACCGTACTGATCCCCGTTCCCTGGGAAGCGACCGCCTCCTACGGCGTTGGCACGGCAGGCGGCCCCGCGGCGATCCTGGCGGCGAGCCGGCAGGTTGACCTCTTCGACCTCGAAACCGGCCGCCCGTGGGAAGACGGCATCGCCATGCTCCCGGTGCCAGAGGATGTGGTCGCTTGGAACTCTACGGCGCGCAGCCTCGCCCTGCCGGTGTTGGAAGCGGGCGGGGCCGATCCCGTGCTCCCGCAAGAGCACGACCTGCGCCGCCGCGCCGCCGCCGTTGACCGACTTGCCGAGCAGATGCATGCGTGGGTCGGCCGCACGGCCGCAGACTGGCTGGATCAGCGCAAGCTCGTGGGAATCATCGGCGGCGATCACTCGACGCCCTTCGGACTCATCCGTGAGTCGGCGGCCCGCCATCCCGGCCTGGGCATCCTCCACGTCGACGCCCATGCCGACGTGCGCGCCGCCTACGAGGGGTTCCGCTGGTCGCACGCTTCGATCATGCGCACCGTCATCGAGGAGCTGCCCGCGGTGGCAACACTCGTACAGGTCGGAATCCGGGATCTATCCGCGGGCGAACACGCCTTCATCAGCGAGCAGGCCCCGCGCATTCGCACATGGTTCGATCCGCATCTGCGCCGACGCCTGCACGACGGTGAACCTTGGGCTTCACTGGCGAAGGAGATCATCGCCGCGCTTCCGCCCGTTGTGCATGTGTCGTTCGACATCGACGGGCTCGATCCGTCGCTCTGCCCGCACACCGGCACGCCGGTGCCCGGAGGACTGTCGTTTCCCGAGGCTGTGACGCTGTTTCGCGTTCTGGCAGAGTCGGGACGACGCGTGGTGAGCTTCGATCTGTGCGAGGTCGCTCCCGATCCAAGCGGCTTCTCCGAATGGGACGGCAATGTCGGCGCACGTATGTTGTATAAGCTGATCGGGTTTGCGCGGAGGTCTCGTTAGTTCTCGGGCACCGGCTCATCATCCAAGATCCGCACCAGCCCGGCATGCTCCCGATCCACACGGAAGCGGAACCGCCGGAAGTACTGCGGCCGGAAGAACCCGGTGGTGACGGCGTGAACCCCGCGGCTTTGCATCCGCCGGAAGAAGTCCTCCATCAACTGCTCGGAGATCCCCTGCCGCCGGTGCGTCGGAGCCACGACGATCTTCTCCATGTGGACCGCATCACCTTCCGGCGCCTGATACACCAAGCCGCCGAGAACGCGGGCGTTCTCGTCCACCGCCACCAGGAACTGGTGCCCCGGGCGGTACCTGACCCGTACGCCGGAACTGTCAAAGAGCCGGTTCAACGCCCACACCTCGCGCGGGTGGCCGGCGTGTCGCACACGGAAGTAGCGCCCGCCGCTGTCGCGATGCGTGACCACGAGATCCGACATCTTCGTGCCGTCGCGCTCCACCAGCGTGAAATCGGCGGTTTCCTCCGGGCGCAGGTGGGCATAGGTCAGCCTCGCCAGGAAATACACGTCTTCCTCGGAGAGCGGTGCGCGGCGAACCAGTTCGCTCATCTCGCGCAGCAGCGTCTCTGCCATCGGGTGGCCGGCGCGGGCCGAAACGGCCAGGTGATCGAGCGTTTCTCCCAAGGTTCCTGTCGCCGCCGCGAAAACCGTCTCGCGGAAAAGCCGCAGCCTCGTCTCCGGGCGCGACGTCTCCAGCTCGCGGAGCCCGTAGGAGTCCCAGAGGTCGCGGAGCATGCGGGCGGCGGCCGGGGGCGTGGCGCCGGGGTTGGCGGCATCCCACCGACGATAGCGGCGAATGGCCGCGGCGAGGCGACGGGGTAGATAGCGCCCTTCGCGCAAGCGCGCGCGAAACGCCTCCAGCCGATCCCCATCCGCGGGGAAGAGCCGCGCGAATTCGGCATCCGCAGCGAGCTCGGCCAGCAGCACATCTCCCTCTGCCTCTCCGAAGACGTCAACGATGGCCGCGAAGAGAATCTCGCTCCCCACCGCCCCGGACAGGGCCGGGTAACGGGCTTCCACGAGTTCCACCAACCCAACCCGGAGCGCGTGGAGGAACGCCGGCAGCCCCTCGAACGGCCTGCACTCGCTGATGGAAACAAGGCACGCACCCTCCTGGTCGTCGTGCGCAGGGACGATCACGTCCTCCAAAGCCGGACAGCTCGGCACCAGCTTACGCCCCGTCCGATCCCAGAAATCGAGGTAGAGCATGACGGCGCCGGCCGCTAGATGGATCCAGCGCGGGACCAGCCGCTCGGGCGGGACCGCCGCCGGCCCGGCGCACTCGCGCGCGAGCAACGCCGTCACGGTGTCGCCGGGCACGAACTCTTCGGTCCAGAGCTGCTGGGCCGGCCAGTAGCCACCGAGTTCCTCAACCACCCGGCGCGACCCGCCCTGAACGCCGAGAGCCACCAGCCGAAGCGCCTCCTCTTCCATCGCCTCCGGCCCCATGCCGCGCGAAAGATTCACCGCCAGCTCGAAGGCGCCGGATTGCCGCGTCTGCACGCTGAGCCGCAGAACCGACTTCTCGTGGCGCGTGCCGAGGTGACGCACGCGGATTCCCCCCTCGGGTATTTCGGCAAGCGAGATACGAAGCCCGCCGGAGAGAACGAAGATCCCTTCCTTGACCAGGGGGATCTCGCCCACGGCGCGGGTGAGTTGCTCGGCCGTCGCTGCGTCCGTGCCCGGATCAAAGCGAAGCACCTGCTTCCAGCCGTACTCACGACCACTGAGCGGATCCACGGCCACCCGAGGCTCAGGACCGAGCCAGACACGGAACTCCTCCGTCAGCTTCAAGAGCCCCCGCCGAGCCGCCTCGCGTGCCCGCGGCGTCTCGTCGGAAAGGAACCAGCGGGCCAGTTCCTGTCGCGCCGCCTTGTACCAGCCGGGATGGTCCCCGGCATAGCGTACGAGGAAACCGAGGAGCGCCAGGGTGCGTCGTTCATCGAGAGCGCGGCAGGCTTCCGGACTGTCGGACCGCTGCGAAAGACAGTCGTGCCTGGCAGGACGCCGGCGCCGGCGGAACCCGCGGACCGGCTCGCTGCGGCGCGCGCCCCGCGCCGCGTGAACCTGGGCGACAAAGGCCAGAACCGCAGCCATCACCTCGTCGGGCAGCCCACGGCGCGAGAGTGCCTCCGCGCCCGCCGGGCTCAGCACCGTGGCATCCGCCTGCAGAAACGAGATCATCGTCGGCGCCACCATCTCCGGCGCCCCATGAGGCATCAGGGCCCGAAACGCTGCGGAACGGATCGGCGCCAACTCGTGATGTACGGCCCGCCGCAGCGGAATCCGCGCCAATTCGCTGCGCTGCGCATCGTCCTCAGCCGCAATCGACTCGAGATAAGAGACGACGCGCAGTCCCTCCTTCTCGTCCGCCGAGAGAAGCGCGGCGGCGGCGAGATGCAGCGCGCCCGGCGTGCGCTCGTCGCGCCATATAGCTTCCTCCAGGCGTGCATGGTCCTCAGCAGTGAGCTGTGGCACAGCCGCCATCCCGGCCACACGCACCGGCCCCTCGCCATCCCCCCGACCGCCGTGCCCCCATCGGGTGGCGTCTCCCCTTTGGGAGCCGTGGCTCCATGGGGGGGCGTCTCCCCTGGGGGATGCCTGCCCCACATGGGGCCGGCGCCACGGCCGACTAACCCCCCCGTGCCCGGCAAACTCCACAAGGGCATGGTTGCCCAACCAAAGCGACGGAGCGCGCAGGATCGTCTCCAGATCGACACGCGGCCCGCTTCCCTCGTAGAAAAGATCACCGCAGCGAAACGCGCCGCGGTTCGCGTCCCACGACAGGGACAGGGCGCGTCCGAGTCTCGGCAAGCGCAGCTCGTCGGCACCGGCCGCGACTTCGCCGAGAGTCAGCCCGACCTCGCGCAGCCACCAATGTGGAATCCTCACCTCGAGTTCTCCCGCCGTGAGCCTCGTCACCTGCGCCCGATACATCTCTTCGATCAACCCGGTGAAGTGCTCCTCTACGACCTTGCGGCGGAACGTTCCCTTCGGTGTCAGCTCTCCGTCTTCCAAAGTCAAGAGCCGCGGCAGCACGGCGAAATCGAGAACCCGCTCGAAGGGAGCCAAGAAGCCGTTCACCGAAACGGTGACATCCGTGAGGTACTCGCGCAGCCGTTCCGGCGAGAGTGTGCCCAACGGCGGGCTTCCGAACTCCGGGTCGGGACAGAGCAGGAGAGTGTTGTACTCGCGACCATCGCCGACCAGAAACGCCACGCGGATCTCAGGAAACGACGCGAAGAGGCCTTCCACTCGCTGCGGGGCGATCGTCTGCCCACGGACATTCTTGTAGATGTCTTTCTTTCTGTCGACGATGGTGAGGTGACCGGTCTCCTCCACCGCCACGATGTCGCCGGTTGCGAACCAGTCCTCACGGTAGTCGTGCCCCCCTTCATCGGGACCGAAGTAGCCGTGCATGACATACGGCCCGCGGACGAGCAACTCGCCGTCCTCGGCGCGGAGCACCTCGATGCCCGGGAGCGCACGTCCCACGGTCCCTTCGCGATACTCGCCGGGCGGCGTCATGGTGATGCCGCCGGTCGCCTCGGTCATACCGAAGCCGCTCATCAGCTCCACCCCATGACGCTGGAAGAAGCGAAAGACCGCGGGCTCCAAGAACCCCGCCGCGGAGACTCCCCAGCGCAGGTGTCCGCCGGTGACCCGCTCCACGAGAGCGCGGGCAAAACGAGGGTCGGCATCCTCGGGCATGTCGGAGCGAATCCGGTCGCGGAGCTGGATCCACTTCTTGGGGATGCTGATGAAGACCGAGGGAGCCACTCGCGGGAAGTTGTCGAGGAGCGCCTCCAGCGACGGACTCTCCGCGAAAGCGTACGTGGCCCCCCAAAACAGAGTGCCGGTCATCTCCAGCCAGCGGCCGAAAGTGTGAAAGAGAGGCAGATAGCAGAGAAAACGATCCGATTCGCCGATCTCGGGCAGAGCGAGGGCGCGGCAGAAGCGCTTATACACGATGTTCCGGTGAGAGAAGACGATCCCCTTGGGCTGACCGGTGGTCCCCGAGGTGTACATCAAGGTCGCCGGGTCGGCGAGCCGCGGCCCCGGCCGTCCGCGCAGCCAGACAGGCCCGGGAGACTCCCCACCGCGGCGCACTAGCTCGTCGAGGGTGAGCGGCATCCCCACGCGCCCGCCGGCCCCCGGCCCCGCCGAACCGTGGAAGATCCGCACCACGCGGCGCAGCGCCGGGAGATCGGCGACCAGCGGGCGCATCTTCTCCCATTGCGGGTCGCTGCCCACCAACAGAACCTCGGCTTCCACCTGTTCAAGGATCCACGCCGCCTGCTCCCCGGTGGCGTCGGCCGGGATGGTCGTGTTGACAAGGCCGGTGGTGAGGCAGGCCAAATCGCAGAGGATCGTCTCCGGGGCGTTCTCCGCGAGAATCGCCACCGGACGGCCCGTGGGTGGTGCGGCGAAGAGGGCGTGCAGCCCGCGGGCGATCCCTTCCACCCGCGCCGCGGCCGCGACGAGGGTGATCTCCTCGATGTGGTCACGGTGGACGATGCGCAGCCAGGGCCGATGAGGTTCGCGAGCCACCCGCTGCCGGAGGAGAATGCCGGTGGTGTAGTGCGTTCGCTCCAGAATCGCGAGCACGAGGGACAACCATCGATTCCCGTCAGGCGTGCCGGCGACCCGGCGCAGAAATGGAACTCGGCGCGTGGCGTCAAGCCAGGTCCAAAGAAGGACGCGGGCCCGCCCCTGCGGACTCGTCGGGGTCGAGCGCAGATCGCCCGGGTCGGCTTCCTCCGCCGAGGATACCAACGGAAACACCGGCATCGGGTCCAAGCCATCCGCCGGGAGGTCGGCAAGAAGCTGCTCCGCGGCGGCGAACAGGCCTTCGAGATCCACGTCCTCAAGGGCGCGCCAGCCGGCCTGCGGGTCGGCCAGGTGGTCGAGGTCAATCTTCATCCGCCTCCTCCGCCGACCGCTGCGGCCCGCACGAAGCTGATCTCGCTATTCCCTCTCCGCCGACTCCGGAGCCGTCAATCCTGAAGTCTGAGGCCCGAATCTGAAGACAGTAGACAGTAGACAGTAGTCAGGATTCAGAAGCCCAAGTCTGACGCCCGAAGCCCGAAGCCTGTCCGGAGCTCAGACCGTCAACTCAGGACTTGTCGGCCCATGCGCGATTTGAGCATACTACACGGTTGGGGTCCGTACCCCCGAACTGACAGGCCGAGGCCGACCTTATCTCCGCGGGAGGAGCGATCCATGTCCGACGAAATCCGCGATCTGCTTGAGGAGGCTGCCCGCCGGGCCCGCCAGGAAACCGATGACGAACCTGAGCCGGGCATGGCCGGCGACGTCGCATGGCCGATGCAGGTCAGCCTTGGCAAGGGCCTGGAGGGGGCGATCGCCACCTCCACGCAGATCGGCTACGTCAACGGAGCCAAGGGCTGGCTGATCTACCGCGGCTACAACGTCTTCGATCTCGCCATCCATTCGACCTATGAAGAGACGGCCTATCTCCTCCTCTACGGCAGCCTTCCATCCCGACGGCAACTCGCCGACTTCAGCCGACTTCTCGTACACCAGCGGCCGGTCCCGCCGACCGTCTTCGATGTCTTGGGGATGATTCCCACAGCCCGCACTCACCCGATGGCGGCACTTCGCACCGCCGTGTCGGTCCTGGGCACCCTCGACGAGTCCGCGGAAAAGCTCACGGTGGCCGACGAGACCGATGTCGCCGTGAAGCTCATCGCCCAGTTCGCCACCTTGACCGGCGCCATCGCCCGGATCCGTCACGGTCGGGAACCTTTGGCGCCGCGCGACGACCTCGGTCACGCCGCCAACCTTCTCTACCTGATGACCGGCGAGGAACCCGATCCGCTGATGGCGAGGATCATGGACATCGGGCTCATCCTTCACGCCGACCATGGGATGAACGCCTCCACCTTCACGACGATGGTGGTCAACTCCTCTCTGGCTGACATGTACTCGTCGGTGGTGGCGGGGATCGGCAGCCTGAAGGGGCCGCTCCATGGTGGCGCGAACGAGCAGGTCCTCTACGACCTCGAGGACATCCAGCGCCCGGAGAATGTCGAGCCGTGGCTTGATCGTGCCCAGGCCTCCAAGCGCAAGGTCAATGGGTTCGGACACCGCGTCTACAAAGCCTATGACCCGCGCGCCCGCATTCTTGGGCCCCTCGCGGAACTCCTCTCCCGGCGAGATCTCGCCACGCGGAACCTCTACCAGATCGCAGTCGCGCTCGACGAGCTGATGACGAGTCGCCTCGGCAAGGAGAAGAAGATCTTCCCGAACGTCGACTTCTACTCCGGAATCGTGTACAAGGCGATGGCGATCGAACCCGGCATGTTCACTCCCATCTTCGCGGTCAGCCGGGTCGCCGGCTGGTGCGCCCGGGCCCTCGAGTACTTGGGCGACAACCGGATCTTCCGCCCACGGGCGATCTACACCGGCCCGCCCCGCATGGAGTACCACCGCTCGATCAGAGGTCCGTCTGACGGCGGCCCGTTTCAAGAATGGAAATCATGACGGGTCGGCCGGTTCTGCCGAGCTCGCTCGGGTCGGTGCGCAAGCCGACATCGCGCAAACGCGGAGCGGCCTGACCCGTCTTCTGTCTTCCCGCCCAGGCACCCCCGAGAAGCACGTCCGTCCTCGGACATCGCTCGTCACCGAATGTAGCCGAGAGAACGCAGCTTCCTCAGAGATTCCGCGTCGATTCCGACTCCCCCGCTGTCTTTCCCGACTTCCGTCCGGATTGCTTCGCTCATTGCCGTGTATAACTCCTCGACCATCTGGGGGTGCTCCCGGGCGATGTTGACCTTCTGCGCGGGATCGGCAGCCGTGTTGTGAAGCCACACCGTGGAATCCGTTCCAACGGTCAGACGAAAATCACCGCGGCGTACGGTTCCGTATCCACGTTGGAACGGCTTTGGATCCAGGTTCGGATTCAGCGCACGCAGGCTATTCACCAGCGACGGGTGACCGCCGCCGTACTCGGCAACCAGCAGGCGATCGCCCCGGTCGGTCCCGCCGGCGGCGTTCGTGCGCGCACCGGGTATGGAGAAAAGCGACCGACCGTTCGCCGGGATGTCTTCACCCCTCACCCCGGCCGATTCGAGTATCGTTGCGAAAAGATCGATCAGCATGACCGGTTCGTTGCGCACGCCTGTCATAAGCCTTTTCGGCGCCCGGATGACGAGGGGAACGGAGAGCAGGGTCTCGTGCACGGAGTATTGATGCTCCATGAGCCCGTGTTCTCCAAGGTTCTCTCCATGGTCGGAAGTCACGATGATGATCGAGTGTTCATATACACCGTGATCCTTCAACATCTTGATCAGGCCCGCCAACAGGCGGTCCACATGATTGACGTCCCCTCCATACAAACGCCGAACCCGTTCCCAGTCCACCGCTGCCGACGGATGAAGCCCGGCGTTGAATTCCTCGCTCCAGGCGATACTCACAACGTCGTCAAGCGGGAGATCGGCCAAGTGCTCTTCCCGGTAGTCGGCGGGAGGGTCATAAGGCAAGTGCGCTTCCAGGTAGTTCACGAAGAGGAAAAACGGCTTAGGGCGCGGCCGCTGATCGAGCCATTGCGAAATGTCCCGGTTGCTGGAAGCGCCGCCCTGGTCGCTTCTTCCCGTGCTCATGGGAATCGCCCCCCCGAGTGGGGATTCCCGGCGCAACTCGAATCCATGAAGCACGCCGGTGAGGCGATCGCTCAGCCATGGATTGCTGTAGAAGGCCGCCGTTTCATAGCCCGCCCGGCCGAGTATGGCTGCCGCGGTCCCGTGCTTCTCATCGAACCGCCAGTGGTTGATGTTGCAACCGTGGCCGGATGGGAGCATGCCGGTGAAGATGGAGGCGTGAACCGGCAGCGTCCACGGAGCCGTCGCCCAGGCGTTTCGAAAGACCGTTCCTCCCGCTGCCAGCTCGTCCAGTTGCGGGGTGAGACCGCTTTGGTTTCCCCCGGGGCCCGTGAAGTCGTTGCGCACCGTATCGAGAATCACGAGAATGATGTTGGGTTGTGCGGGCTCTTCTGAGCATCCCGCCGGAGCCAGTACGAGGAGAAGAACAGGCAGCAGGCGGCAAACGGCAACAAGGCGTTGCAGGAGAGCCCGGGCAGGGAAACAGAAACGGGCCGGCTTGTTTCCTCTCATGAGTAGATAGAACCCACTCGGCTCGTAGGCCATTTCATCGCCCCCGCGCGCCCTCCGCCGCATTCCGACGCATTCCGAGCGACTGATCTGGAATCTAGCGGAACCTTGGTGCGAAGGCAACCCCCTTTCATGACTCGCAGGGCACTCCATCGTCCCCGGGCGCCTTTCGCCCGACTCCCACTCCGCTTCGGTCGGGAGACGATACCCATTGGCGGCTAGATTCCAAGCAACCGCGGCGTCGGTAATGTGATTCCCGTCTTGGGTCACGCCCGTTATGGTAGTTCAGCGCGAACACGAACGGGCTTAGGCCAAGGCCCGTCGCCACAAAAAGTATCCCACCGACGAGTTCCCACTTCCGCGCCACGACGAGAAAGGCAAGCAGGACGAGCGATGGGATGAGATGGATGAGAAACGCACCCAGTTGCTGCCGGATAGTGGGGCCAGGCACAAAGGCCTCGAGAGCGAACAGACTGACGAGAAGAAGGACCAGGATGCAGAGAGTCCTGGGGAGCCAGTGAAGCAGTTTGATCGAGGCTCTCATCGCGGCACCTTCGTCATGGCACTTCAGGATTTCATGGTCTTGTCGGGGGGCTTTGAGGAGCCTGGTCCAAAGCGCGCCTGGGATGGCGCCGTTGCCGACACGTGAATCCAACGCCACCGGCCACCCCGCGCCCGGCTCCGAGCCGCCGGAGAGGACCATGGCCGCCCCACTGGGCGAACACAACGGTTTTCTACATGCAAGACCCGGCTAAGGAGTTGCTCCCAGGAGAGCCTTCATCGTCGGGATCGATTCAATTCTGATACAGCGTCTCGGCCCGACAGGCAAGACCAGGGCCGGATGCCTCGGCCCCCGGCCTGAGAGGGATGAGATTCCTCACCGCACCCGCGGCCGTCGCGATACCGAATCTCTTGTGTCGGATCGGAACCGTGTGGCAAGGTGAGCGGCTCACGACCAAGTGCCGAGATGGAAGGGGCTCTTATGGCCGACACCGGCGTTCTCATCGACCTCCACGGGCGAATTGCGCTCGTCAGCGGCGGCTCCCGCGGGATCGGGGCGGCCTGCAGCCGGCTTCTCGCCCGAGCCGGGTGCGCGGTGGTGGTTAACTACCGGACGCGTGCCGATGCCGCGATCCGCGTCTGCGAGGAGATCGCCGCACAGGGCGGACGGGCCATCCCCTTCGCTGCCGACATCGCCGACCCCCACCAAGTCGATGCCATGGTCGGCCGCACGGTGGAGGAGTTCGGCGGTCTCGATTTCCTGGTGGCCAATGCCGGAATCTGGACCGGCGGGGCCGTCGAGGCGCTCACCGATGCCGACTGGGCCAGGATGATCGGCGTGAACCTGACCGGCACGTTCCACCTGGTTCGCGCGGCGGTCCCCCGGCTTCGCGCACGCGAGGGGACCGGTATGGTGTTTGTCGCCTCCACCGCGGGTCAGCGCGGTGAGGCGTTCCACTCGCACTACGCCGCCAGCAAGGGAGGGCTGATCGCCTTCACCCGATCCCTGGCGGTCGAGCTGGCGCCGATCCGGGTGAATGTCGTGTCTCCGGGCTGGATCCGCACCGATATGAGCGAGGACTCGCTCCGGCCCGAAAACATCGCCGCGTCGCTGAAGGAGCCGATCCCGATGGGCCGCCCTGGAGAACCCGAGGATGTCGCCGCGCCGGTGGCGTTTCTTCTCTCGCCTCTCGCACGGCACATCACCGGAGCGGTGCTGAACGTCAATGGGGGATCGGTGCTGCACTGAGAAGCGCCCCGTCGCGGGGTCACGGAGGGAACCAGGAAACCATGCCCAAGCAACTCGTCATCGTGGAGTCGCCGACCAAGGCCCGAACGCTCAAGAAGTTCCTGGGCGCGGACTACATCGTCAACTCCAGCGTCGGCCACATCCGGGACCTCCCCGCCAGCGCCGCCGAAATTCCCGCCGCCTACAAGAAAGAACCGTGGGCCCGCCTGGGAGTGAACGTCGAGAACGACTTCGCCCCGCTCTATGTCATGCACGGCGATAAGAAGAAGCGGGTCGCCGAGCTGAAGAAGCAACTGGCCGACGTCGACGTTCTCCTGCTCGCCACCGACGAGGACCGCGAGGGAGAGGCCATAAGCTGGCATCTGGTCGACGTCCTACGCCCCAAGATTCCGACCCGTCGGATGGTCTTCCACGAGATCACCCGCGAGGCGATCCTGCAGTCGCTGCAGGAGACGCGGGAGATCGACCGGCACTTGGTCGACGCGCAGGAGACGCGCCGCATCATCGACCGCCTCTATGGCTACGAGGTCTCGCCGATTCTCTGGCGAAAGATCGCCCCCCGCCTTTCCGCCGGCCGCGTGCAGAGTATCGCCATCCGCATGCTGGTGGAGCGGGAGATGGCGCGGATGCGGTTCCGCTCCGCCTCGTTCTGGGACCTGGCCGGAGAGTTCGCCGATACCGAGGGGCGAGGCTTCGCCGCACGCATGGTATCGCTCGGCGGCGAACGGCTGGCCGGCAGTCGCGACTTCGACCCTGACACCGGCAAGCTGACGCGCGCGGGAGCCGTCCTCCTCGACGAACCGACCGCGCGAACCCTCGTGACCAAGCTCCAGGGCGCCCCCTTCCGTGTCCTCTCTACCGAAGAAAAGCCGTTCACCCAGTCGCCTCAGGCTCCCTTCACCACCTCGACCCTGCAACAGGAGGGGAACAACCGCCTGCGATTCGACGCTCGGCGCACCATGCGCGCAGCCCAGCGGCTCTATGAAAGCGGGTTCATCACCTACATGCGAACCGACTCGGTGGCGCTCTCAAAGGAGGCGATCGACGCCTCGCGCCGGTCGATCCGCGCGTTGTACGGTCCCGAATACGTCCCGCCCACCCCGCGGCAATACCAGAGCCGCGTCAAGAACGCGCAGGAGGCCCACGAGGCGATCCGCCCGGCAGGCGACCAGTGGGCGACGCCGGAAAGCCTCGTCGCCGGCTTGGGGCCCGACGAGGCCCGCGTCTACGAGCTGATCTGGAAGCGTACGCTCGCCAGCCAGATGCCCGACGCCCGCGGCCGCCGTCTCTCCGCGAAGATCGGCGCCGATGCCGGCGGGCGTGAGGCTGTCTTCGCCGCCAGCGGCACCGTCATCGAGTTCCCCGGCTTCCGCCAGATCTACGCCGAGGTGCAGGAAGAGACCGAGGGCGACCCGGCCGAGCGGCAGGGAAACCTCCCGCCGCTACGCCGCGGGGACGCCGTGCGCGCACGGAAGATCAACGCCGAGGGGCACGTCACGCAGCCGCCGCCGCGGCTCACGGAAGCTACACTCATCCGCTCGCTGGAAGAGTCGGGGATCGGCCGCCCGAGCACCTACGCCAGCATCATCGAAACGATTCAACGGCGTGAGTACACCTTCAAGAAGGGGAGTGCCCTCGTCCCGACCTTCACCGCCTTCGCCGTGGTCAACCTGATGGTGGAGCACCTCCCCAACTTGGTGGACCTGGAGTTCACCGCCCGCATGGAGGATCGGCTCGACGCCATCGCACGCGGCGAGATGGAGCGGCTTCCCTACCTCCGCGAGTTCTACAACGGCAACGGCACGCCGGGCCTGAAGGCCACCCTCTCCCACAAGGCGGAGACGATCGACCCGCGTGCCGCCTGCACGATCCCTCTGGAGCGGCGGGACGCCGAGGGCCCCGACATCGTCGTGCGCGTGGGACGCTTCGGGCCGTACCTGCAGCGCGCCGACGGGAGCGAGGGCACGGCCCCGATACCGGACGGAACCTGCCCGGACGAGCTCACCTGGGAGAACGCGATGGTCCTGCTCGCCGACGGCGCGCGTGGACCGCAGATTCTGGGCACCCACCCTGACTCGGGAAAGCCGATCTACCTGAAAAAAGGCCGCTTCGGTCCGTACGTTCAGCTCGGCGACGGCGAGACAGTGGGCAAGAAGACCCTCAAACCACGGATGGTCTCACTTCTGGCGGGCATGGACCCCGAGTCGTTCTCGCTCGACGAGGCGCTCCTTCTGCTGTCGCTCCCTCGTCTCCTGGGTTCGGACGCGGGTGGAATGGAGATCCACGCCCACAACGGTCGTTTCGGCGCCTACATCAAGCGGGGCGAAGACTCTCGCAGCCTCGAGGCGGGAGACCATATTCTCACCGTGACTCTGGAACGGGCGCTCGAACTTTTGGCCAAGGAGAAGCGGGGCCGCGGGCCGCGGGCGGCGGCCGAGGCGGTCAAGGAATTCCCAACCGTGGCAGCGCTAGAGGGTCGGACGGTAAAACTCTTGCTGGGCCGCTACGGCCCTTATGTCACCGACGGCAAGACGAACGCGTCGCTTCCGAAAGACTTCAGCGACCCGACATCGCTCACCGAGGGACAGGCGGCGGAATTGATCCTCGCACGCCAGGAGCAGGGATCGGCGCGACCCCGGCCGGTCCGTCGCCGCACGACGACGACGACGACGAAGAAGAAGACGAAGAAGACTCCAGTCGCCTGATCCGGGCGGGAGAGCGGTTCTGCCGCACACACGCGGACGCGCCGGTCGGGATGGTGCCGCTTCGGGCTTCAGGCTTCAGGCTTCGGGACGAGTGGCCGACAGTAACTTTTGGTGCCTGCTTGCCGCGACGCGGCGACGGCCCGGAAAAGGAGCGTCGTATGTCGTTCATGAACCACGCCAGTAGTATCGAGAAGCCCAGCCTCTCTATCATTCCATCGGCGGCAGCCACCGCCGAGTTCCGCCCGACAGTCGGCCGGACAGTCGGCTCGACGGTCGGCCTGACGAACGCCGGAGCCCTCGCCCGGACCATCGCCCTGGCGGCGCTCCTGGCGACCGCAATGGGCGCCGCGCCCTTGGCGCATGCCACGGAACCGGCCGAAACAGCCACGTTCGCCGCGCAGTCCGGCGAAGCCACGTCTCCTGCAGCCACTGCGGAGACCCCCGCCGCACCGGCGGACCGAGTCACCCTCGGCGTCGACCTAGTCAGCCGCTACGTCTGGCGCGGACAGATCTACGGTGACGCCCCATGTTTCCAGCCGTGGGCCGGGGTTAGCCTCGCCGGGTTCACCCTGGGCACCTGGGGTTCGTTCGCCTTCGCACCCGTGCACAGCGACACGACGGATGCCCCCGCCGGCCCCGCTGACGCCACGAACACCACCGAGGTCGACATGTCCCTCGCCCGTTCGCTGGAACTCCCGAGCGGGACGGTCACCGCCACCGTCACTGCCTACCACTTCCCGTCCGGCGGCACCTCCTATTTCGAGTTCGCGGGCGACGGCACCGGCGGTCACACCATCGACGCCTGCGTGATGTACCGCGGCCCGGCTAGCCTGCCACTCGGGCTGTGCGGATCGGTAAACATCTACAACGACGACGAGCACGCCGCGTATGTCGAGACGAGCTGGCCGTTCAAGACCGGATCCACGGACGTGAGTCTCACGGCAGGAGCAGCGCTGGGAAAGAGCGTCTGGTACGGCGTGGAGAAGAGCGGCGTACACTTCATCCACACAGCCGTGACCGCGAGCAAGCCGTTGAAGATCACCGACGGATTCGCGCCGACCCTGAAGGTCTCTTGGGTCCTGAACCCTTACAAGGAACGGGTGATCCTGGTAGCCGCACTTTCGCTCTAGAACCTTAGAGGCCGGCCTCGAGCAGGAACCGTTTCAACGCGCCGGTGAACGCCGCGGGCCGCTCCATCGGCACGAGGTGCCCCGCCCCCGGAATCACCTCCAGGCGGCTTCCCGGGATGGCGCGGTGCATCGACTCGGCCAGCGCAGGCGGGGTGACCCCGTCCTCTTCGCCCACCAAGACCAGCACCGGCACCTGAATGTTCGGCAAGAGCGGCCGTGAGTCAGGGCGGTCGCGGAGGGCCTCCAGCGCAGCGAGAAGTCCCTCGTCGGAGACCGCCTCACCCATCGATTCCAGTAGCCCACGAAAGGCGGCGCTGGCCTGGGCCGCCGGCGCAACCAGCCGGGGGGAGAACCCACCGAGAAACTCCGCGCGTCGTCCCGCGTCCACGAGTGCCATGGCGGCCTCGCGTGCGCTCATGGCCTGCGGCGAGTCCGCTTCGGCCCGGGTGTCGCAGAGAACAAGCCCGGCCACGCGCTGTGGCGCCCGGCGCAGCAGTTCGAAGAGGACATACCCGCCCATCGACAGCCCACAGAAGACCGCTTGGCCGATCCCTACGCGCGCGGTTTCGGCGAGGACAAAGTCGGCATACGCGCCCATCGAACCGGGACGGGCAGGCGCGACCGTGCCCCCGAAACCCGGCAGACTCGGCGCCAAGACCGTCCGCCCCTGGGCGAGCTCCCCCCGCATCGGCCACATCCGATGGTCAAGTGGGAAGCCATGGACGAGCACGAGCGGAAGCGGGTTCATTTCCCCCGAGTCGGCGTCGTCGCTCTCGCCCTCGCCGAGGCCGCCGCCGCGGTTGCCGTTGCCATCCCCATCGTCGCGGTCGCTGCCGCCGTCGCACCCATCGCCCCCGTCGCCGTCGTCCCCGCCATCGTCCCCGCCGCTGCCGTCGACGGCGGCACGCGGCCATAGGTCTCGGTCAGGTCGCGCAGCCGGATCCCGATACGGTCATCCAGCGCCGACTCTTCCATACGCCACTCCCAGTTCCCGGTGGGGGTCGACGGCAGGTTCATTCTCCCTTCGGGGCCGATCCCCAGCAGATCCTGCGCGGGGATGATGGCCAGATCCGCCGTCGAATGGATGGCCAGTCGCGCCAGGTCCCAGTGGATGGCGGTCGGCTCGCCGCCGAGGTAGCGCCGCAGGAACGCCCGCTCACGCACCGCTTCGGCATCGCCGGCCTCGCCCCGCATACACAGGGCTCGATACCAGCCAAGCGTGGTGTCGTTATCGTGGGTGCCGGTATAGACCACGCAGGAGAACGGGTAGCGGTGCGGCAGATGATCGTTCAGTGACGGGTTGCCCCCGAACGCGAACTGCAGGACTCGCATGCCCGGGAAGCCGTAGCGGTCACGCAGCGCGATCACCCCGGGAGTCACGACGCCCAAGTCCTCTGCGATAATCGGGATACTTCCCAACTCCCTCTGTAGGGCGTCGAAGAGGTCCGTCCCGGGTCCTTCGGCCCAGCGTCCTTCCACCGCCGTCGGGCAGCTTGCCGGGATCTCCCAATAGCGGTGGAAGCCGATGAAGTGGTCAAGCCGTACGGCGTCGAACATCCCGAGGACACGCCCGAGGCGTGCGACCCACCACGCGTAGCCGTTCTCACGCAGCCGATCCCAGCGGTACAGCGGGTGCCCCCAGCGCTGCCCGGTGGGACTGAAGTAGTCGGGCGGCACGCCCGCCACCAGCGCGGGCCGTCCAGCGTCATCCAAGTGGAACAGTTCCGGGTGCGCCCAGACATCGGCACTCTCGTGGGCGACATAGATCGGGACGTCGCCGATCAGGCCGATCCCGAGAACCCGACAGCGGTCGCGAAGCTCGGACCATTGCCGCGCAAACTCGTACTGGTAGAACTGATGGAGGCGGACCTCGTCCGCCAGTTCTTGACGCGCGCGCGCGAGAGCCTGCGGGTCGCGGCCACGGAGCTCGGCCGGCCACTCGGTCCAGGAGATCGCACCGTGCCGCGTCTTCAGGGCGCACCAGAGAGCGTAGTCCGGCAGCCACGCCGCATGGTCGAAACCGAACGCCTCGAACCGAGCCAGGTCCTCGTGGCGGCCCTGGCGAAAGAATTCACTCGCGGCCTTGCGCAGACGCGGTTCGCGGAAACGACGCATCTCCTCGAAACGGACCTTCCCATTGGCGCGCGGCAGCTCGATCCCGAGATCTCCCCGGCCCAGCAGCCGATCTTCGCGCAGTCGTTCGAGGCTGATCCACTCGGGGTTGCCGGCGAAGGCGGAGGCTGCCATGTAGGGGCAGTTCCCGTAGCCGGACGGCCCCGCCGGGAGCATCTGCCACCAGCCCTGCCCGGCCGCCGCGAGGAACTCGGCAAACCGCGGCGCGGCCGGCCCGAGATCACCGCTCCCGTGGGGGCCCGGCAGCGAGGTAAGCTGCAGCAACACACCGCTTCGGCGGTCCTTCAGCACTGGAATCGGGCTCATCTTCACACCCTCCCGTGCGGCCAAGCGCGCCCCGGCGGCAGGGCCGCCATGTCAGGGCGGAATAGCGGTTCCACCTGCCTCGCGCCTATCCCTGGAGTGAGTCCGCCGGGATGGCTCGGTGGGGTCGCCTCCCGGAACGTGGGGACCATAGCAGGTCCGCGGACAGAAGCAAGGGCACGTCGCACCCCTGAGACTCGGCGTAGACTTCGGGCGGAGGGCGTCGAGCAGTCTCTGGAGGCCGCGAATGCAAGCTCGAAGCCCAAGGCCCACTTCAAATCTCCGCCTCCTCCATCTTCAGACGCCTCTGGATATCGAATTCCCCGATACCGTGGAGCACATCGAGGAAGTGCATCTGGAGGCTCCCCGGGCCGCTCGACCGCTCCGCAGCGATCTCGCCCGCGATGCCCATAAGCGCCATGGCCGTTTCGCACCCGCAGAACGACGCCGCCGCCCACGATCAGGTCGGTCGCACCGCTCACGCTCACCAAGCAATGCCATTTCTCCGAGAACAATTGCACGATCTCGATCATCTCGTCGGTGGCGAGCGTGCTGTCGCCCCCCTTGGTGACTGCGCCGACGCCGGCCAGCGAGGCGATCTCGGATGCATTGCCCCGAACGATGGCGGGTGACAGCTCGGCGAGCAGAAGCCTCGACGCATCGGTGCGGAACCGCGTAGCCCCGCAGCCTACCGGATCGAGAACGATGGGGATGCCCCTTCGCCCGGCCTCCCGACCCGCCCGGAGCATGGCATCGATCCAGGGCCCGCTCAGGGTTCCGATACTCAGACGAGGGCCCGAGCCAGCCGCACCATCTCCTCCACTTCGTCGATGGCGTGGGCCATCACCGGCGAAGCGCCGAGGGCGAGCAGGGCATTGGCCGTGGTGTTCATGACCACATAGTTGGTGACGTTGTGCACCAGCGGCGCCTCGGCGCGGATCCGCCGGAGGTCTTGCCAGATCACTTCCGCCTCCTCGGTTGGGCCACCGGCAATCCTCGTCGAACCGCGGCATCAGACCCGATCGGGATAGGCCGGAGACCGTGGCACGGCCGGATGACCGCGGTCATTGTGCCACACACACCCGCCGCGGGGGGAAAGAGAAGCTCGCGTGGCACCAGGATGCCGCACGCACTGCCCGGCGAACGCACCTACGGGAGGCTCAGGCGGCTTTCTGACTGGGCGCCGGCCGCCCCCCGGACAAGGGCGGAATCGCCACCACCTTCAGGAAGCGCCCCAGCGTCTGGATCGCCTCCACGAACAGGTCGAAGTCGACCGGTTTGGTGATGTAGCTGCTGCACCCGGTGGGAAGGAGACACGCGCACGGGGATTCCCCCAAGGAACGGTCGTCGGAACTCAAGGGTATCTGAAGGAAGAAGCGGCTTGCCCCGCCGGGGGTGCGGCCCCTCCGGCAGGACCGGAAGAGCCAGGAACGACGAGAGCCGCTAGGCCGCTCTCCGCGTGTCGTTCGCTCCCTCGGTGGCCGAAGAAGCGGACGCGGGGCCGGAGATCGAACCGGCCGCGGATTCGCGAGGCAGCCACCTGTCCAGCGCCTCCGCCAGTGCCCGGGGGGACACCGGCTTGGACACGTAGTCGTTCATCCCCGCGTCCAGGCACTCTTCCCGGTCGCCCTGCATGGCGTTGGCGGTCATCGCAATGATCGGAACCTCGTGATTACGGACCGCGGAATGCGGATTGCGGATCTGCCGGGTAGCCTCCAGTCCACCCATCTCGGGCATCTGGAGATCCATCAGCACCAAGTCGTAGGGACAGGCTTCGAGAGCCTTGAGGGCTTCCACGCCGTTGGCCACGGCATCCGCTCGCAGCCCCAGACGTTTCAGCAGGCCCACGGCCACCTGCTGGTTGGTGATGTTGTCTTCGGCCAGCAGAATGCGAACGACGCCTCGGCGCAGCTCGCGGATCGCGTGGCGCGTCACGATGGGTCGGGTCGACTGGGCCGCGGCTGCTCCGCCCAGCACGACCGACAGGCTGTCCAGAAGGTCCGCGGGCCGCGCGGGCTTGGTCAGGTAGGCGGCAAAGCCGATCTCCTCCATTTTCCTGGCGTCGCCCCGCCGGCCCAGAGATGTCATCAACACCAGGCGGGTGTCCTTCAGCGTTTCGTCGGCCTTGACGGTTCGAGCCAGCTCCGCTCCGTCCATGCCCGGCATCTGCCTGTCCACGATGGCCGCCTGGAAGGGGTCGCCCGCGCCCCGGGCCCGATGGAGTTCCTTCAGGGCCGAGGGGCCATCGGATGTCTCCTCCGACCGGACGCCCCAGGCCTGGAGCTGCGCCATGAGCACCTCGCGATGGGTGGCGCTGTCGTCCACGATCAGGATATGCGTCCCACGAACGTCGGCGAGTGGGAGGCACTCCGTCTGCGCCCTCTCGGCTTGCTTGGCCAAGCGCACCGTGAACCAGAACTCCGAGCCGCGCCCTTCTTCGCTCACGATACCGATCCGGCCGCCCATCATCTCGGCGAGCTTCTTCGAAATGGCCAGCCCCAGACCGGTGCCGCCGTACTGGCGCGTGGTCGACGCGTCCGCCTGCGAGAACGTCCGAAACAAGAGTTTCTGCTTCTCCGCCGCAATGCCGATGCCGGTGTCCTTGATGGAGAAGCGGACCACGGCCTCGGCAGCGCTCTCCGATACCAACCCGGCCCGCACGGCGACCTCGCCCTTCTGAGTGAACTTCAGGGCGTTGCCCGTCAGGTTGGTGAGAATCTGGCGCACGCGGCCGGGGTCGCCGCGGAGATACGCCGGCACGTTCGGGGCGGCGGCGCAGATGAACTCGATCCCCTTGTCCTGGACACGCAGGGCCATCGTGGCGGCAAACTCGTCCAGCAGGGCGCGCAGATCGAAGTCCAGCGTCTCCAGGTCGAGTTTGCCCGCCTCGATCTTGGAGAAGTCCAGGATGTCGTTGATCAGGCCGAGCAGAGATTCGCCGCTGGCGCGCACGATTTCGGCGTAGCGCCGCTGCTCCTCGTTCAGCTCCGTATCCAGCAGCAGGCCGGTCATGCCGATCACACCGTTCATAGGCGTGCGGATCTCATGGCTCATGTTGGCCAGGAACTCGCTCTTCGCCGCGGTGGCCACATGCGCCTCGGCGGTCATGTCGTTCGCCCGCGTCGTGGCCTCTTCGAGAAAGCGGTTGACCTCCTGGAGCTCCGTCTCCACCTGCTTGCGCTCGGTGATGTCGCGGCCGACACCGATGAACTGTAGCTCGCCTCTCGGGTCCACATAGCGTGTGCCATTGACGACAAACCATAGCCATCCGCCATTGGCATGCTTGACGCGAAAGCCGGGGCTCGTCTCGCTTTGCCCGGTAGTGTAGACCCTCTTCAGATACTCGACCAGAGGCGCGACATCATCCGGGTGGACGAATGGCGCGAAGTGCTTCCCCACTACCTCGCCGGTCGGAAAGCCGAAATGCCGTTCCCAGGCAGGGGATACGAAAGCGAACACACCCTCACTGTTGAGCGTGAAGATGACATCAAATGAGTTTTCGATGTGACACCTGAATGTCTCTTCGCTCTCCCGCAGCGCATCCTCGGCCCGCGTGCGGTCGGTGATGTCACGGCAGATGGAGATTATGCGCGCTTCTTCTCCTTGTCCCTCAACAGTCGCGTTTATCTCCACAGGCGTAATCCGCCCGATACTATCCACATAATCAATATCAAGGTTTCTGACGATCCCGTCCTTCATGCACCTGGCCACCGCCTCAGCATTTCTCTGCCTTTCATACTCGGCCGTCCACTCCACCACGCTTCTCCCGAGTATTTCGCGCAGTTCCCCATGGCCGCTCAGCCGCACGTATTCTTCGTTCGCGTCGATGACCCGGCCTTGCCAGTCAAGAACCAAGTACCCGGTCCCCGTAGTCTCGATGAGCGCGCGGTACTTGGCCTCGCTCTCGCGCAGCGCTGTCTCGGCTTGCTTGCGCTCGGTTATGTCGATCGTGAAGCCTCCCAGCAGAGTCTTCTCACGTTGAGGGAGCGGGAACTTGATGGTGGTATAGCTGCGACCATTGAGTTCCTCCTCCAGTTCCAGCACATCGCCGGTGGAAACGACCGCCCAGTCGTCGGCGGCGATCTTCTCAGCCATGGCAGCCGGGAACAACTCCGCGGCGCTCTTGCCCACCATATCCAAGGCCGAGATGCCGATCATCCGTCGAAAGTTGTCGCTGGCGTGCAATACACGGCTCTCGGTGGGCGTCACCGTCTTGATGTACGTGTACAATGGTGAGTGAAACATATACAGAGAGAGCAGATCCTTGCTCTCACGGAGAGCATCCTCCGCCAGTTTGCGCTCGGTAACGTCGCTCACCACGGCGCGGTAGACAAGCGCACCGGCAGCGTCCTGCGCGGCGGTCGCCGCCACGAGCGTCCGAAATTCCGTCCCATCCATTCTCACCATGCGCAGTTCGCACGCCTGCGGTTCACCGGCTTGTTCTGAGGGCGCCCGTACCGGGCCGTGCCGAGGCGCCGCATGGGCGGCGAAGAGCTGTTTGCGGTGCCGGTAGTAGATGTCCTGATCTTCCTTGAGGATGAACCGGGTGATCGGCTGCTTGATCAACGTTTCCCGGTCCGCGCCCAGCAGGGAGGCGACCGTGAGATTGGCCTGAAGGATCAGCCCCTTCTCGCTTACGGTGCAATAGCCCACCGGCGCCCGGTCATAGAGGTCACGGTAGCGCGCCCCCGCGGCGTCCAGTTCCACATACGCTCGGCGTAGCTCCTCGTTTTGCATCTGCAGCTCGATCTGATGCACGCGCAGCTCGTGGAGCATAGACCGGGCTACGAGCGACCCTTGGAAGTCCGCCCCGACGGGCACCTTGCAGGGTGGCTCGACTGGGAACGACGGGGCAGCTTGTTGGCGGGCCACCTCTTCGGCCTGCCGACGCAGCTCGGCAGCGTCACCGGGTCGGTACGCGTTGTTCTCCATTATGCGCGCCCATCATCTTCAAATGGTGTGAGTTCTACCCTTGGTATCCACTCGGTCTTGAAGTGTCGGCTCTTCCGGCGGCAGCCACCTGTCCAGCGCTTCCGCCAGCGCCTGGGGGGAAACCGGCTTGGACACGTAGTCGTTCATCCCCGCCTCCAGGCACTCTTCCCGGTCGCTCTGCATGGCGTTGGCGGTCATCGCGATGATGGGAACCTCGTGATTGCGGACCGCGGAACTCGGATTGCGGATCTGCCGGGTGGCCTCGAGTCCGTCCATCTCGGGCATCTGCACATCCATCAGAACGAGATCGTAGGCAAGGGCTTCGAGAGCCGTGATGGCTTCCGCACCATTGGCCACCGCATCCGCTCGCAGCCCCAGTCTCTTCAGCAGGCCCACGGCCACCTGCTGATTGGTGATGTTGTCTTCGGCCAGCAGAATGCGAACGGCGCCCTGGCGCAGCTCGCGGATCGCGTGGCGCGTCACAATGGGTGGCGCCGGTTCTGCCGCGGCTGCCCCGGCCAGCACGAGGGACAAGCAGCCGACAATCTCATCGCGCCGCAGCGGTTTGGTCAGATAGGCGGCAAAGCCGATTTCCGCCATTTTTCTGGCGTCGCCCCGTTGGCCCAAAGAAGTCATCAGCACCAGGCTGGTATCCCGCAGTGTCTCGTCGGCCTTGATAGCCCGGGCCAGAGCCGCGCCGTCCATGCCCGGCATCTGCATGTCCACGATGGCCGCCCGGAAGGGATCTCCCGCATCCTTGGCCCGATGGAGTTCCCTCAGGGCCGAGGGACCGTCCGGGGCCTCTTCCGACCGCACGCCCCAGGCTTGGAGCTGGGCCATCAGCACCTCGCGATTGGTGGCGTTGTCGTCCACGATCAGGACATGCTTCCCGGCCAGGTCGGCGAGCGGGAGGCTCTCCATCCGCGCCCCTTCGGTCTGTTTGCCATAGCGCGCCGTGAACCAAAACTCGGAGCCGCGGCCGTCTTCGCTGCTTACCCCGATCTCGCCGCCCATCATCTCGACGAGTTGCTTCGAGATGGCCAGCCCGAGGCCAGTGCCGCCATACGCGCGCGTGGTCGTGGTGTCTGCCTGGGTGAACTTCTGGAACAGGAACTCCCGGTTCTCCGCCGGGATGCCGATGCCGGTGTCCTTGATCGAAAAACGTATGACGGCTTCGGCCTCGGTTTCCGACTCCAGGCCGGCCCGCATGGCGATCTCGCCGTGGTCTGTGAACTTCAAGGCGTTGCCCGTCAGGTTGGTCAGCACCTGGCGCAGACGACCGGGGTCGCCACGGAGATACGTCGGCACATCCGGCGCGGCGGCGCAGATGAACTCGATCCCCTTGTCCTGGACACGCAGGGCCATCGTGGAGGCGAAGTCATCCAGCAGGGCGGGCAGATCGAAGTCCAGCGTCTCCATCTCGAGCTTGCCCGCCTCGATCTTGGAGAAGTCCAGGATGTCGTTCAGGATCGCCAGCAGCGACTCGCCGCTGCCGCGCACGATCTCGGCATAGCGGCGCTGCTCCTCGTTCAGCTCCGTGTCCAGCAGCAGGCCGGTCATGCCGATGACGCCGTTCATGGGCGTGCGGATTTCGTGGCTCATGTTGGCCAAGAACTCGCTCTTGGCACGGGTGGCCTGTTCGGCCTGCACCGCCAGATCTTTGGCCCGAACGGTGGCCTCCTCGAGGCTGCGGTTGGTCTCCCGGAACTCCGCCTCGATCCGCTTGCGCTCGGTGATGTCGGCCATGACGCCGGTAACCCGCATGGGATGGCCGTCCCGGTCACGCTCAGCGACCTTGCCGCGATCCAGAACCCACAACCACCTGCCGGATTTGGTGCGCATCCGGTGCTCGGACTCGTATACCGGCAGACGCCCCTCGACATGACCGGTCAATCGATCCAGAACGGCCGGCAGATCCTCGGGGTGGACTTGCCGCTCGAAGAAACCCACGTTGGGTTCAACCTCGTCGGGCCTGTACTCCAGCATCTGAGCCCAAAGATCGCTGTAGGCGACCGCGCCGGTATGAGGAAACCAATCCCACGCCCCCAACTCCCCACCCTGCAGCGCGAATTCGAACCGCTGGCGGACTTCCCACAGTGCCGCCTCCGCCTGCTTGCGCTCGGTGATGTCGTGCATGACCGCGACCGCGCCCAGCAGGCGCCCTTGGGGATCGTGCAGCGGTGCGCTGTTGGCGGTGATCTGGCGGGGCGGCCGGCCCTTGGCACAGATGACCATGCCGGCATCGCACACGGTTTCTCCCCGGTAGGCCCGCGCCAGGGGCACGGTTTCCATGGTCATGGGGGTCCGGCCATCCTCCAGGTAGAGAACATAGTGGGCGGCCCACTCTTCCTGCGGTACTTTCGTCACATCCAACCCGTGCCAGTCGCGGGCCATGCGATTGAACACGGTGAGCCGGCCCTCGGCGTCACAGGCCACCACGCCGGCGACCATCCTATCCAGCAGAATGTGAGCGAACTCCTGCTGGTACTGCAGCGCTTCCTCCAGGCGCCGTCGCCCGAGTTCGGCGGCGATCTGCTGTCGGAGCGACTTGACGTCCCGCGCGCGCGAGAGGTGGTTCACTCCCAGGGCGGTCGTCACGAAGATGAGGAAAAGGACCACGCCCGCAACCAGCACGCGCTCGCGCACGGGAGCTTCGATCTCCGCGAGGTCCTGCTTGGCCACCATGAACCAAGGCGTGCCCGGGATGCCGCGCACCGCGGCCAGCACCGGCACGCCGCGGTAGTCCGGCCCGCTCACGATGCCTTCCCGCCCCAAGGCGGCCATGGTGGCCGGAAGGTGCTTCGTGGAGTCGATGGGCATACGGAACGCGAGCGGGATGTTTGCCCGATGGCGCAAGCGATTCAGGAACACCACGTCGTTACCCTCCCGCCGGCTCAGCGTGGTCTCGGCGGTACGGCTGGCGGTGGGCCAGGACTGGACGAGTGGAAAGAGCGACTGATCAGGGTCGACAACCAGATGTAGCACCCCGAGAACCGGGGCCTTCGCGCCGAGCGCGCTCGGGACAGGGACCCAGAAATCGAGACAGAATCGGCCCGGGTCCACGGGAGCGGGCTGCAAGTCGCTCACCTGGACGCCTCCGGCCCGCAAGGCGGTCTGGAAGTCCGGGTCGCCGGCGAGGGACGGAACCTCGGAACTGGGTCCGCTCGCCGGGGCGTGCAGCCTGGGCACGCCCCGGGCGTCATAGAGGACAAGCCGGCGATAGCCGTAGAGCTCCCGCGTGCTCTCCATCCAGGTCTGGATGTCCTCCGCGGGGTCGGTGCCCGGGGGAGCGGAGAGAAGCTGCCGGAGGCGGGTCATGGTCATCGGGTTGCGCGAGACGGCCTCAGCATCCGATCGGCGTTCCGAGTACCAGTTCGATATCTGGCCGGTCTTCAGCTCGGCGACGGAAGATAAGGTCCTCTCCGCAGCCTCGCGGAACTTCGCCGACTGGATCTTCAGGTAGACAGTGCCGGTGATCCCCGTGGCCACGGCCAGGAGCAGGACGGCCACGACGGGAGATCTCACGGACCCGCGGCGGGCCGAAGTCGGCTGCGGTGCCGGTTCGAGCCTCATGCCGCCTGCGCGCTCCGCGGCGCCTCTTGGAGAAGCCGGAGAACCGCCGGCGCTATCTGGGTAAGAGGCAGCACCTCTTCGGCCGCACCCACCTTGATCGCCTCCCGCGGCATCCCGAAGACGACACAGGTCTGTTCGTCCTGGGCGATGGTGCGGGCGCCCGCCCGGCGCATGGCGAGCAATCCATCCGCGCCGTCGGATCCCATCCCGGTGAGGATGGCGCCGACGGCGTTGACCCCCGCGTGGCGCGCCACCGACTCGAAGAGCGGATCAACCGCCGGACGCTGGTAATGGACCATGGGGCCGCTCTTGAGCCGGACCAAATAGACAGCGCCGCTGCGATCGAGAACCATGTGATGGTCTCCCGGCGCTATGAGGCAAAGCCCGGTCACCACTTCGTCGCCGTCGCGCGCCTCCCGGACCTGCATGCTGCAAATCCCGTCCAGACGCTTCGCGAAGGCATTGGTAAAGTGTTCCGGCATGTGCTGCACCACCACCGTGCCCGGCGTGTCGGCGGGAAAACCCTGCAACACTACCTCGAGAGCCCCGGTCCCACCCGTGGAGGCCCCGAGAGCCACGATCTTCCGCGTGGTCTGGAGCCGGAAGCGGCCGCTGGCCGGCGCCACGGGAGACGCCGCCGGAAGCCCGCGGAGAGCGGCCGGACGGGACCGCGCCGCGCCCCGGACCGCCTGCACCAACCGCCGCGAGATGTCGGCCGTGGAGTAGGCCGACCCCGGCTTGCACATCACCTCCACCGCACCCAGCTCCAGGGCCCGCAAGGCGGTGTCGCTGTTTTCCGGTGTCAGCGAGCTGACGACCACGACAGGCATCGGGCGATGCTTCATCAGCTTGGCCAAGAACGAGAGCCCGTCCATGCGCGGCATCTCGATGTCGAGGGTGATCACGTCCGGGTTGAGCCGCACGATCATGTCGCGGGCGACGTACGGATCGACCGCGGCCCCCACCACCTCAATGTCAGGGTAGCGACCGAGCTCTTCGGTCAGCACCTTCCGCACGATGGCGGAGTCATCGACCACCAGAACCCGAATCATGCCGCCTCCCCCCGGGCCTCCGCCGGCACCTCTCCCTCGAGATAGAGCCTCACCTCAGCGCGTCCATCGTCGAGGCCGACTTGGATCTCGCTGACGGTCCCCGCTTGAACCTTCAGCGGCCCGGGAGTCTCGGTCAGAAGTGCCGGGGGCGTCAGGGCAAACGTCTCGCGGTCGCCCGCAATCTCCGGAAGGACATTTCCGCAAATGACATTCGCCAGCTCGCCGAGGGCGTCGAGCTGCGCCTCGCGCGGCATCTCCGAATCGTCCTCGCCGAGCATGTTCCCCGCCACCACGGCGAGGATCGGTCCGGACATCGTGAGAACCAGCCGCCCCGAGAAGATCCCCCGAAACGCGATCTCCACCGCGGCGTCGGGCCGTGCCCTCTTCTGCACGTCGTTCAGATCGGACGACGGCAGCATGAAGCCTAAGTCCTCAAAAGTCCGGACTGTCGCCCGGAACAGCCGCGTTTCCAGCCAACTGCTCATAGCTCGCCCCCGTGGTCTGAACGATGGTGTCCCGGAGCAACTCCGGCGTGAAGGGCTTGTGGACGAACCCCGCCCCCTTCTTCTGCATCATCTCGATGCGCGTCGCGCTCCCATCGGTGGAGACGACGATCACCGCCGTGTCTTTCAGTTGCGGGTTCTCCCGCAGCTTCGTGATCATCTCCTCGCCGTTCATGACCGGCATGTTGATGTCCACGAGGACGAGGTCGACCCAGCTCCGGTCGAGGACCTCCAGTCCTTCCTTCCCGTTCCCTGCCTGGTGGACTTCCCCGAGGGGGATGCCGCAAAGGCCGAGCGTCTTGATGATCATGTGCCGCATGACGGCGCTGTCATCCACCACGAGTACGTTGAGTGCCACGACTGACCTCCCGTTCCGAGCCGAGCTCGCGCCCCTACAGCTTGCGGACCGCGCCGTTCATTTTGAGGAGCACGTCTCCCGTGCTGAGCTCCAGCGACATGGTTCGGGAATCGCACCCGCCCACGTCGTAGGACTTAAGGAGTACGCTGTTCTTCCACAGCATTTTCCGGAGCATCACGAAGTTCCGCTTTCCGATCTGGAAGTAGTCGTCCTCTAAGTTGGCCTTGGAGGTGGCTCCCCCCGCGACTTTTACGATCAACCGGGTCTTGTCCGCCCCGAGCTTGTAGCAGTCTTTGAAGAGGCGCGGCAGGCCCGTGTCCACGAACATGAACGGGCTTTCCAGACCCTTCTTGGGATCAATGCTCGAGTCGGGGAGCATGGCATGCAGCATCCCCCCGACGGCGGCTACGGGATCGTAAATGGTGATCCCGAGACAGCTCCCCAGCGCATGGGTCACGATGGTGTCCCCGCGCTGGCCCGAGGTCTTGAGGTCGGCAATGCTCACAGTGAGGATCACGGTTGTCCCCTGGGTTGTTTCGTCCGGTTGACTATTTCCGATACACCGCCGGGCGCACATAGGTGAGCCCCTCGACGCGGCCGGTCAGACTCTCGGAATGCCCGACTAAGAGACAGCCTCCCGGCCGGAGCAGGCCGTAGAACCGGCGCACGAGGTTCTCCTGCGTGGGGCGGTCGAAGTAGATCATGACGTTACGACAGAAAATGAAGTCGAACGGGCCGCGCATGGACCACGCCTCCATCAGGTTCAGGCGGGCAAAGCGGATCATCCGGCGCAACTCGTCGTTTACCCGATGCTCGGTCTTCGCCCCATCCCGACCCGGCGTGAACCACCTGCGGAGTTGCTGCGGCGATACGCCATCCACCTCCTCATCGTCGTACACCCCTTCCCGAGCGGCAGTCAGGATCTTGCTCGAAATGTCGGTGGCGAGGATGAGAGTGTCGGACCTCTGGGCCGGGGTGAGCGCCTCCTGAAGCACGATGGCCAGAGTGTACGGCTCCTGGCCCGAGGAGCACCCGGCACACCAGATCCGCAGACGGTTGGCGGTCTTGAAGTGCGTCACCAGCTCTTCCTTGAGGAAGTCGAAGTGCGCCGCCTCCCGGAAGAACGAAGTCTTGTTGGTCGTCAGGGCGTCAACCATGGAGAGCAGCTCCGGCTTCCCCTCCCGGCTTTCGACGAAGGTGAAGTACTCCGTATAGGTCTGCATGCCCAGTGAGCGGATCCGCTTCCACAGGCGCGCCTTGACCAGCGGCTGTTTACCCTCGCCGAGGGTGATCCGGCAGACCTTGTACAATAGGTCACAGACGCGCCGGAACTCGGACGGAGTGAGATCCCCGCCCGCGCCGTCGAACGGCGTCGCTGGCGCCGGGACCACCCCGCTACCCTGCGGTATGCGGGCCACCCCGGCCCCCGCCATGCTCCCCCTCGCGCTCGCCATCACTCCCGTCCTCCGACCCAGGCGACCCGGGTTTTCGCTTCTCCCGGCCTGTGGCCCAGGCGACCCGGGCCTTCGCTTTCCACGTCCGGTGGCTCAGGCGGCCTGGGCCATCGCCATCTCGGTGCTCTGTTCGTCGCTCATGTCACCGCCGGCGCCCGCGATCTGCTCGAGGTTCCCGTCGCTAAGGACGCGGTCGATATCGAGGAGGAGCTTCACGTGTCCCTCGGACTTCCCGATCCCCAAAATGTAGTCGGTGCGGACATCCGCGCCGAACGCCGGGGTGTCCTCTACGTTCTCGGCCATGATGTCCAGGACCTCCGAGACCTGGTCCACCACGATCCCGGTCTGCAGGCGATTCGCCTCGACCACGATGATGCAGGTCTCACTCGTGCGCTCCGCCGCTTCCATCGAGAACTTGAGGCGAAGGTCGACGATCGGAATCACCTTGCCGCGCAGGTTGATCACCCCCCGGATATCCTCCGGTGTGCGCGGCACCGGGGTGATATCCATCATCCCGATGATCTCCTGGACCTTGAGGATCTCCAGGCCATACTCCTCGCCGGCTAAGAAGAAGGTGAGAAACTTCCCGCCCCGCTCCTCGCGCCTCACTTTGCGTGCCGCGGTCTCCCGCGCGTCTTCGATCGCAGGCTTGCTCATGATCTTTTCCTTTCCGTCCCGAGAGGGACCGTCCCCTCACGGCCGTGGGACCACCCGCGGCCGTGAGGCGGCTCGACTTAGAAGTTGCGCAAGACGTCCGAGTCCTTCTCGTCCTGGAAAGGAATCGCCGCTTCGGCGTCGAAATTGTCTCCGTTGACGACCTTCAGCTTCTGGCCGACGACGGCAGGCGGAGGCGCGGACTTCGGGCGTCCGCCCTCGACCCGCTTCATCACCGGCGCCGGGTGTGGTGCGGCCTTAGGCGCGGTGGTTCCACCCGACCGACCGCCGCCCCACCCGCGCTGCGTCTGCTGCGTCGTCAGCTTGAACGCCGCCACCATCGTCCGCAGCTCCTCGGACTGACTCGACAGCTCCTCGGCCGCCGAGGCCGACTCCTCCGAGTTCGCCGCGTTTTGCTGCGTCAGTTGGTTCATCTGCTCCACGGCGCCGGTGATCTGGTCGATCCCCTGGCTCTGCTGCTCCGAGCCCACGGCGATCTCGCCCATCACCTCCCCGACCTTGTTCGTCTGGCCGGCGATCTCCTTGAGCTGGCCGAGGACCTCCTGGTTGAGCTCCACGCCCGTCTCCGCGTTCTGCACCGACTCCTCGATCATGTTCGCCGTGTTCTTCGCCGCCTCGGCCGAACGCATCGCGAGGTTGCGCACCTCTTCGGCCACCACCGCGAACCCCTTGCCCGCGTCCCCCGCCCGCGCCGCTTCGACGGCCGCGTTCAGGGCCAGCAGGTTCGTCTGGAACGCGATCTCGTCGATCGTCTTGACGATCTTCGCCGTG
>CAIMUX010000005.1 GCA_903844735.1 Candidatus Eiseniibacteriota bacterium | reverse complement strand
GCCCAGAGCCGCGGTCTTCACCTGCCGCCAGTAGTACTTCCACCACGATCCGGGCAGCTCGCGTTCCCGCGGAAAGCGGCGGCGAGCAAAGACCTCCGCCCACCGCAGGCGTCGTTTCGCCATCCCCGCCTTCATTGCCGTGGTTTCTCCGGGAGGGTTCTCCCGGCGCCACTTGATGGCGTTGCGCCAGACCGTGAAGATCGCCAACCGTTCCAGTCCCCCCTGTCGGCGCTTGTCGTAGGCGATCGTCTCCCGGCGGTGATCGGCTCCGCAGTGGCGGAGCAGCAGGTCGACCAGATTGCACGGGAACATGTCGTTGGCCAGGGTTCGCGGTGCGTGGTTCATCCGGCGGTGGACGATCACGAGGTCCGGATGTGCACCCGCCTGACCGGGAAGGGCTCGGGGTTCCACCCGTACTCCAACGCCGCGTGGGAGAAACTGCCGATCTTCCTGAACTTCCTGACACCTAAGCTGCCCGCCCCGATCGACGCGGATCTCGCCAAGGGGATCCTCGAGACGATCGACATGGACAGCTACCGGGCCGAGAAGCTGACGACCCGCGCGCTGCACCTGCCGGACCAGAACGGCGAGATCGGACCGGTTCCCACCGCCGGCGGCGGGAACAAGCCCGAACCCTAGATGGATCGTCTGAGCAACATCATCCGGGCGTTCAACGACCCGTCCGGCAACGTCGCCTCGACCGACCGCGAACGGATCCACAAGCTCATTCCGCAGGACATCCCTTCCCGGGTCTTGGCTGACGGCGCCCACCAAAACGCACGGAAGAATCCGGACCAGCGGAATGCGCGGATCGAGCACGACAAGGCACTGCAGCGGGTCATGACGTCCGTGCTGCAGGACGATACGGAGTTGTTCCGACAGTTCAGTGACAACGAGTCGTTTCGGCGGGTGAGGGCGGGAGGTGGGTCAAGCCGCGACGCGCCGGCAGTGATGATGCAGCCCACCGATCTCTGGAGAATCAACCACGCGGCTTCAGGCGGAATTGCGGCCCCGAGGGGCCGTGGGGTCGCATGTGTCAGGGCGCTTGGATCGATTCGGTGGTGTCTTGATACGCGTTTGCCGAACTGCCCGAAGATGTCGTCGTTGTCGGCCGAGGACGACCCGGAAGACGCGATCCCCGATTCTAAGCTGCGGATGCTTCTGATTCCTCCGGTAGATCGTGAGCTCGCCCGCGCAAGGCCGCGCTCTCGATAGCCGGATTGGTCCGGGACAGAAGCCCCGATTGACCCCCCGCATCGAGGCTGATACCGTCCTGCCGTTCGGGCTCAGTCGCCCGCAGGAGGCCCCATGCACCGAGATCTTCTTGCGACTCTCCGCGCATTCCCGCCGCTGACCCGGCCCGGTTCTCGATGGGCGCGACGCGCTGATCTCGCGCCGGCCGCTCTCAACACTCTCCCCGTTTCTCCAGCGCCGCTTGCGCGCCTCGCGGTGGTTGCCGCTGTCGCCCTCGCTGCCGTGACCCTATCCTGCGCCACGATCGGCAACCGATTTCCACCCGAGAACGTCGCGCGCGTCAAGATCGGCGAGACGACCAAAGCGCAACTGCTCGGTGATTTCGGGCTGCCCTACCGGCGCGGGATCGAAGACGGTGACTCAACCTGGACCTACGTCTACTACAAGGTCCGCTTGTTTGGGGAGAATCTACGGACGCGGGACCTCTACCTCCGCTTCGATCCCGACGGGCGGGTGAGGTCGTACACCTACAACTCGAACCTGGATGACTGAAAGAGTGCCACAGCGAGCGGAGGAGCCGACCATGACCGCCATGATCACGGAGCGTGCCGCATGACCGCCAGGACTTTCGGACGAGCCGCATGACCGCCACCACCACGGAGCGTGTCGCATGACCGCCACGACCACCGATCGCACGATCGAGCGGACCTTGACTATAGCGGCGGGCCGCAAGCAGGTCTTCCGCGCGCTGCTTGATCCGGGCACGCTCTCCCGCTGGCTGTTCGCCACCGTGAACCTGAACGCCGAGCAGGGTGGCGGCTACTCGTTCGAGTGGCGCGACTCGGCTGCTCCGGCCTCGGCCGCGGGGGAGATCCTTGAGCTGGTGCCCGACCGCAGGCTGGTCCTCTCCTGGACCATGGAAGCCGACGGCGTTACTTCCGCCGCGAGCTTCGACCTGGAGGACGCTCCCGGCGCGGAAGGCCCGGCGAGCGGTGGCGGTGGGACGATCCTGCGTTTCCGGCAAACCGGGCTGCCCGGCGAGCCGGAGTGGCTGCCGCGCTTCCGCCAGGTCGGGCTGGAGTGGGACAAGGTGCTTCTCAATCTGCGCTTTCTCCTCGAGGAACAAGGAGAGGGGAAGCACCTCTTCTATTTCCGCACCACCGTACCGGTTGCCTCCTCGGTGCAGCGCGCGTTCCGTGCGTGGCTCAGTCCCACCGGGCTGGCGGCGTGGATGGCGCGCGACGCGTTCGTTGTGCCGGAGGAGGGAGGCGAGCTCACCGGCGTCACCCTCGACACCGGTCGCGCCCTCTCGGTCCATTTCCACCGCATCGAGGCCGACCGGCACCTGCGGATGAGCTGGAGCGAGGGAGGTGTGCGCGGCCTACTCGGCGTCTCCTTCTGGCCGGGTGCTGACGGCGTGACGATCACGCTCACGCTTCGTTCCTTCGCATTGATGGAAGGGGAGCGGCCGATCATCCAGGCGCTTTGGAATCGCCGGTTCGAGCGGCTGGCGCAATTCCTGCAGCGGCGACCGCTCGGCAAAGCCCCCGTCGGTACCGGGAGCTTCACGGTTCGCGGGGAGGTAGAGGCGACGCCGGCGCGAGCATGGGCCGCGTTCACCGACGCTTCGCTGCTGCGCCGTTGGTTTGTGGCGTGGAGCGACCTTGAACCGCGAGTTGGGGCGGAGTATGTCCTTCTCTGGAACACATCCGGGGAGCTAATCGGGCGCGTCCTGGAGGTGAAGCCCGGTGAGCTTCTGCGATTCTCGTGGGACCTGGACGCGCTGGGTGAGACGACCGACGTGATCCTGCGCGTCATCGCGAACGACAAGCAGCCCGGTCTGTGTACGGTCGAGATCACACACTCCGGCTGGGGCGAAGGTCCGGCCTGGGACGAGGAGCGGAGCTCCCACGAAAGCGGCTGGGCGGGCGTTGTGGCGATGCTCGACTTCTATCTCCGCCAGGGCGCGGGGAAGGAGCCGCGGGAGTTCAGCTATCGCCGTCGCTTGCCGGTACCCCCGGCGAAGGCCCACGAGTTGCTCACCACCGCGGCCGGGCTGACTACCTGGCTGGCCAGCCGCGCGACCGTCGAGATGCAGCCGGGAGGGCGCTTCGAGTACGAGGTAGACGGGAAGCACGAGTTCAAGGGCCACGTCCCGGTCTGCCACCCTCCGATGGAGGCGGTGGTGGAACTCACCACTCCCGAGCCGGCCCTCATCGAGTGGTGGCTGGCGCCGGATCCGGATCCGCAGTCGAGTCGGCTGAGCATGAGCTTCGTGACCTACACGGCGTCGGAACGATGGTTCGCGGCACGGCGCGAGGAGTGGCGCGTGGCGATGGACAAGCTGGCGGGGAGACGCTGAAGATCTCCGAGGGCGCGGGCGGTGCCGGGGGAGGCGCGCGGAAAGCGGCTCCGGTCCATGGCGCCGCTGGCGGAGGCGCGCGGAGAGCCGCTTCGAGTGCGGGCGTTGCCGGAGGGGGCGCCCGACAGGCGGCTTCCATCAACGGCCGCGCTGCCCGGGCGGTCGACTTCACCGCGCGGGTCAAGGCCGTGCTCGGTGCGATCCCGCGGGGCCGCGTCGTGAGCTACGGGCAGGTGGCCCAACTCGCGGGCAGCCCCGGAGCCGCTCGCCAGGTCGTCCGCATCCTCCACACCTGTGCTGGGCCGGAGCGGCTCCCGTGGCACCGGGTCTTGCGCAAGAACGGTGAGATTGCGCTTCCTCCGGCGCGGGGCGGCGAGGAGCAGCGGGCCCGGCTGGAGGATGAAGGCGTCGAGTTCGGGTTCGGCGACCGGGTCGATCTCGATCGATTTGGCTGGAGGCCGCGGCGGGCGATCCGGCCGGTGGGGAAAGTTGCTGCGAAGGATCCTGCGAAGGTCGCCCGGAAGGCTTGACCCGGTCGCGCCGGGCCAAGACGGCCGCGGAGCACGAGGACCCCGACGTCACCGCACTCTCTTGATCTCCTGGAGATACGGCTGCAGCCGTTCTGGCGTCGTGAAGTCCTCGTGAATCTCCCCTGATTCCAGCGCCTTCTGCACGACAGGGCCGAGGTCGTCTTCGGCCACCACCCGGACCGGCCGAAAGTCGCGGCCAAGCGTGACCACGAGGCCGGGGCCGACGTCCCACCCCACCTTGACCAGTACGATCGGATCGGTCGCCGAGGCGCGCACGATGCACGATTTCACGAGATATCCCGGTGAGTTAAGGATGCGACAATGCTCGGGGATGGGAGGAAACACCACACGGGCCAGGCAGGAATCAAACGGCGCCCGCGTGGAGCCCTCGAAGGGGCCATCCCCGGGCCAGCCGGCGAAGTGGTCTCGGTCCAGCACGACGAGGGTGGCGTTCTGTTTCAGCGAGGGCCACCTCGCCATATGCCCATCGAAGTTGGAGGTTCCCTTGAGGAAAAGCTCCGACTTGCCGTCCTGCTCGAAGTCCACAGCTTGGGGTTCGAACAGATAGCCTCGGTGGGCGTAGATCGATCGTGTGCTGCCGTCGTCCCTAAGCCAGTAGACGAAGCAGGGACTCATCGGGTTGGCCTGGGCCACCGCGATCACGTCGCGCCGGCCGTCGTTGTCGAGATCGGTCGTGATGATCTCCGGGATTTGCATGCTGACGGTGGACCGGGTGGGCTCCGGCAGGTCCAGGAGGTCACTGAGATCCCGGCTCCAGAGCAGCTTTGGCGAGTTCAGGTCGTAGCAGAACAGATTGGCCGGGTGGAGCCCGTTCGGGTTGGTGCCGACCAGCAGCACCGCCCGGGATCTCGGCGGTAGGCTATCGAGGAGTGCCGCGCCGACGGCCGTGTCGAAGCGCCAGTGCCGCTCATGCGGCGGGAAGCCCGCGAGTCGCACCGTGACAACTTTGGAGCCAGGCCAGCCGGGGTCGATCCGGGTGTTCTCCGGCAGCCACGTGCGCGGCCGGAACCAGTACGCGCATCCGAGCACCAGGAACGCGAGCACGACCGCGGCCCAGATTCTCGGCGTCCGCACCCGCGCGACGAGACCGCGGATCGGCTGGGCCGGGCGCACGAACAGCTCCTCCTGGTCGAGTAGCTCCGCCAGCGTTCGCACTCCGACGAGGCGAGGGGGCTCTCTCCGGGGGAATCTCTCCTTCAATCGACGGAGTTCGTCCTGGGCGCTGGGCAGGTTCTCGACCGGCAGAGCGACTGCGCACAGCCCGGCGCCGAAGACCGCCCGGATCTTCTGCGGGAGTGTGGCGGCCGCGACCGGGACCACGCTCCCGTGCTCGTCCACGGATCCCAGAATCGCGACATCGGAGGCCACGACGCGGGGTTGTCGCCGTTTCTCCGCCGCCTCGAAGGCGTAGAAGAGGACGGCGAGCGCCAGGCCAAGCGAGCTGCCCCGCAGGTGCCAGTCGGCCCGCTGAAGGCGGATCTCGTAGCTCAGGGTGGGGCGTCCGTTTCCCGTGCTCAACCGAGCGGCGGCCAGCGCGTGGGAGGCCACGGCCTCGATCGGGTCGTGTTCCTGCCGGGCGATGCGCCAGACGACGTCACCCGGCTTGCGAAACCCCCGCGAGGCGCGCACCGAGAGCAGCGCGGGAACGGCCAGCTTGGGGCGGTGACCCAGGAGTTCGGGACCATCAGGTACGAGGAGAATCCAAGCCTGGAGTTCCGGTTCCTCCATGGGCACGACGTTGAGCTCGTGAGGACGCGCGGCGACCGCCACCGCATGGCGGAAGGTCGCGGTCAGCTTGGTCTCGGGCAACAGCGGGGATGCCGCGAGCCTTTCCAGGTCTGCCTTGAGTTCCGGATCGACCAGATCCTTCGCGGCTCGCTCCAGCAGGCCAAGGATGGCGGGAAGCGCGTCCTCCAGGTACACGGGGCTGCGGATGCCGGACTTGAGATAGAGATCGAGGAAGACGGTCCAGTAGTAGAGCCGCAGCAGCGGTGAGGCTGTGCTGGTCGTCAGGGAGCGCGTCAACGCGCTCAGCCGCTCAAGCTGGGACGAATCCAAGGCGGATCAGGAGCGGCCGAGAAGGTGGAATTGCACAACCTCCGGTGCCGGGGCGCCGAGTGGGCACCGGGCCGGATCCTCCAGAACGAAGGACAGAACCTGGGCGGTACGATCGTCGGCGATGACGACGACCAAGTTTCCTTCCGGAGCGGTCCCTTCCAGCCTCAGCAGAAGCCCCAGACCGCTCGCGTCGGCGGTGACCCTCAGGCGGAGCGGTCCCTCCGGGGCCCGGGCACCCCAGGGAAGGAGCTCCAGGACCGTCTCCCCAGTTGACACCAGATCGGGGTAGGACCGCACGGCCGTCGCGAGCACGGGTGGCACCGAGATGTCGCACCCGAGCACCTCTTCCGCCGTCACGCCGGAGAGCACGACGCGGCCATCGGCATCTCCCAGGAAGAGCCGGTCGCCGACCCGCAGTGCGCGGAATCGGACCCGCTCGACCTCCTCGCTCACGAAGAAGGCCCTGACGCGTGACTCGTCATCGACCCGGAAGGTGACCACGAGCCGTCCGCCCTCGCCGTAGTAGGAGGGGATGGTCATGGTGCCGGCGCGATTCTCGGTGTCCGCGGCCATGAGGACCGGAAGCGCGTCCGAAAGCACCGGGTCGAGGAACTCGTCCGAGAGAACGGGATCGAGGAACGAGGTGTCCGGCTCCGACCATCCATGGTAGGACGCCCGGAGCTTTCCCTCGATCTCCGCGAAAGGGGGGAGCGTCACCGGCCCCTCCTCGCCGAGAGTGTCGAGGAGCAGTTCGTCGGCAGGCTCTCCCACGATCAGGCGGCACTCCAGGCATTCCTGCAAGTGGAGAACGACCGCCTCGGCTTGCTCCCGCGGAAGCTGCCCGTCCGTCCAACGGGCCAACTCCATGTCGTCGGGACACTGCATATCTACTCCTGCCTCCGCTGGGTACCCCTCCCGCCTGGAGAAGACCGGAACGAGTCGAGATCTAACACCTGGTCGGCGAGCAGGTCGTGGAGACGTTCCCGCAGCCGTTGCACCTCCACCGCGACGTGTCCTTCCTTCATCTCCTCTCGGCTTCCGATTTCGGCGTATGGGATTCGCAGAATGGAGAGGCTGAGGATGCGTCGGTGCCGGTCCGAAAGCTGGTCGAAGACACGGCTAACCCCAAGGAGGAGATGCGGATCCTCGCAGGGAGCCGACCGGCTGGCGTCGAGCAGCGCCTCCACGTCGACCGACGCGTCCCAGTGGGGCAGCGGACGCGTGCGAATCCAGCGCAACGCGAAGCGGCGGAAACAGACGCGGAGCCAGCTATCGAAGCGAGAAGGGGGTTGGGGGCGGTAGGTCGCCAGGACGCGGCAGTTGTTGGCCCAGAGGTAGTAGAGGAAGTCGGGGACGATCTCGGCGACCTGGTCGGAGGGGAGACGGAAGCTGCGGATGGGGCCGGAGAGGACCCGGCGGCAGTGGGCGTAGAAGAGGCGCCAGGCGGGGTTGCTGCCTTCGATGCAGTCGTGGACCAGGGCGAGGGTTTCTTCTTCGCTCATGGGATGGATATCGAGGTGTTTGCCCATGATGGCTCCCGGGATGGTCCGACCTGAGCGTCACGATGCGCTCGAAGCAACTCTGGCACAACGGTGTGGGGGGGGGCAAGGCATTGGCGCGCCGGGGAAGGTCCGGCTGGAGAGCGCGAGCCGGGAATCCGGAGATACGTGCGCCGGGAAATGCCTGTGGCTGTTATGTCCGCGTGTCTCGGTGCCTTCTATCTGCGGGATCCGGCCGGGTTCCCGGTTCTCCGGATCATCAGATTCCGGAAATCAGGGAAGCCCGGATGAGAAACGGGAGGATCGAGGCATGCGTCGAATCTATGCGGCCCCGAGATCACGCCGATGGAATGGATCGGATAGGCAACTGAACCAAACACAGGAAAGTGCAGTAATGTAGAAGATGTCGTGGTACGCCGGGGTCGTGGTCGTAGCGCTGATCCTGGCGGGAGTGATTGCGAGCGGGTGCGGTACGGACGGCAAGGGCAAGTCCGTTACGCCGGAACAGCTCAAGGCCACCGTCAGCTTTGCCTTCCACGTCGGCACTGGTGTGGTGCCGCTTTCACAAGTCAGGATCACGCCTAAGGAGCTGGCGGACCCGCCCACGATCACCATCGATATCAGCGGCGTGGATATGAGCGGAGCCCGTCAATCAACAACCGTCACCGCCCCGGTGGTCAACGGTGAAGTCCACACGCAAATGGAGGTGGCAGAGGGGACCGTAGGAGCACACGTCACATTCAACAACTGCGATCTCGGAGACTACACCGATTTCAGGGGGGCGTCGCACATCCATGCGGGACCCAACCAGGTGGAAAAGGTGTGGGACGGCACCCGGCCCCTCTTGACTGAGAGTTTCGACACCACCGCCAAGGGTGAGTATCGCGCCTCCCTCCATGCCCTCTGGTCGGGACGCCTGGGATATGCCATCACAGATGGAACTGCTCCATCGTCGCCGAACAGCTTCCTGAACGAGGCCTGCGAAAACTGGAACCGGCACGACGGAATCCGCCTCTCCCCATCGAGCTTCACCTCCGGCCACGCGATCTTCCAGGTGTCCTGCTACATGTGGGATGACCGCAAGGGTACGAGCTTCGGCTTCAAGCAGAGCGATGGATGCTGCATGGCCCACGACAACGCCGGGATCTTGAACGTGGACAACGGAGTGGTGACGGTGTCATGCATTTCCCAGAATCTCGCCACGTTCCAGAAGCAGCGCTGGTACACGTTCAAGGCCGATGTGAACCTGAGCACCCACCGGATCGATGTCTGGATGGATGGCGTCAAGATCGGCAATTCATTGCCGCTACTCAACGATCCTCGGACCGGATACAGGCCGGCCCGGCTGCAGAATGCGGCCGGGTGCTTCTCGATCCTGTTCGCGGCAGCGCGGATCCGCGGTGCGTACCCTCGTCGGTGTCCCCGACTGTTCCGGATGCCGCGGCCGCGGCCTTTCCCGTCCCGGATCTCGCGGACGTAGAGGCACCCGTCCCGGTCCCCGCCGCGGACGGAGGTCGGCCCACGGCGATTGAGACGCCCGGCGATTCGGCGTCGACTTCGGGTCCTTCTCCAGAAATCCCCGCCCATGCCTGAGCAGGAACTTCCGCTCTACCTGTACTGGGTCAGGTTCCTCGACTGGCTCCTGGGCCCCACCGAGAAGTGTCCCCGCCGGGTGCCTGTCGGCCTCGAATCGCCTCGAAGGGCTGGTCCTGGACTACAAGCGAACCTCGGCCTCTCCAGTTCGGGGCGCCGCCGGCCGGAATCCGACCTCAGAGAGAGTTCCAGGAGGCGCGTTCTCGCCCCCACGGAAGCGAGATCCGTGACGTCGCCTGGGAAGTAGGCGGGCGAGTAAAGGGAAGGCCTGTTATGTCAGGGGGTTTCGTCGGCTTCTGTCGGTGGGAGTCCGTTGGGTCCCCGGTTCACCGAAAGGTCGGAATGCGGGAATTCGGGAGACCCCCGGGGGGAATGGGAGGATCGAGGCCTGCGTCGAACGCAGGCGGCCGCAGCGACGGTGTCCGTGGCTTCGATCCTCGCCGTTCTCGCCGTTTTCCGTGGCCCGGAGATCCCGGTGCCGATCGGAATCGCGCTGGAGCCGAACGGCCGATTCGCCGTCTGTGTCCGCAGACCCGGTGAGCGGCGTCATGAGGCTGGGTTAGGCCCTGCCGGAGATCGGAAGGAGAAACGTCATGTCGTCATCCAAGCAGCTCGCATCTGTCGTCTTCGCTCTCGTCACGTTGTGCGCGACAACGGCCGCGGCAGAGATCGCGACAGGCCCCGTGGCCGCCGACGTCCTTCTTCCGAATCCGTGCGCGGTCGCCATCAGTTCGCCCAACGCCGGCGACCCCCGTTTCGCCACGGGCTACCCTTCCCGTGATGACCAATGGTGGGACGGCTTCAGTCTGCAGGGGTTCAACGGTCCCGTCTACGCCCTGGCCGAGTTCGACGGCACCCTGATTGCCGGAGGCTACTTCAGTTCCGCCGGCGGAACCCCGGCCAGCTACATTGCCGCGTGGAACGGATCTTCGTGGAGCTCGCTGGGTTCGGGACTCGATGGCCAGGTTCAGGAGATGCTCGTCTATGGTGCCAAGCTCATCGTCACCGGTTTCTTCACCCATGCGGGTGGAGTCCTCGTCAACTACATCGCGCAGTGGGATGGGGTCCAGTGGACGGCGATCGGTACAGGCTTCAATGACAAGGGTCTGTCGCTGGCTATCTACAATGCGGATCTGATCGCGGGTGGGTTCTTCAACGCCGCGGGTGGCGTGGCAGCCAACCGGGTAGCCCGGTGGAACGGGGCCGCGTGGAGTGCCATCGGGTCGGGCATGGACAATGCCGTGTGGGTACTCGGCACCTACGGCGGCAGCCTCATCGCCGGTGGATGGTTTGGACAGGCAGGCGGCATCGCCGCGAATCACATTGCGAAATGGAACGGGACAGCCTGGAGCACCATGGGCTCCGGAGTGAACGCCACGCCCCGGGACTTTGAGATCAGCAACGGCAATCTGATCGTGGCCGGCGAGTTCACGCAGGCCGGAGGCGTCGCCGCGGGCAGGATCGCCTCCTGGAACGGTGTCTCCTGGAGTGCGTTCGGGCCGGGCATGGATCAGAACGTGTACGGGGTGTGCGTCTATGACAACGCGCTGATCGCGGGTGGCCTGTTTGCCAACGCCGGCACGGTCCCGGCCAACCACGTCGCGAGGTGGGATGGTACGCAGTGGTCACCCTTGGGTTCCGGTACGGATGGTCCCGTGGAAGACGTGCAGGCGATCGGCGGGGCGCTTTTCGCCGGGGGGAGCTTTCTGCATGCCGGCGGCGAGGTATCGGCCAGGATTGCCCGCTGGGGCGACCCGCTTCCTTGCACAACCCCGGAGACGCCCACGCCCTGCTTACCAGTGTGCGGTGGCTACACCCCGGCCGGAAACGTGCCTTTGGTCTGGAGCGCGGCCGCCAACGCCACCTCCTACGAGTACGAGCTCTTCACCAATCCGGACTGTTCCGACCCACCCGCCTTCGCCGGTAGCGTGTCCGACACTACCTACACTTGGATCGGCGTTCCCGCGAACGTAACCTACAGTTGGCGCGTCCGGGCCAGGAACAACAACATACCGTCGCTCTGTAGCCCGGAGGGGTTCGGCGACTGGTCGAGCGGTTGTGCCTTCGGCACGATCCTGTCGCCCGTGCCCACCGGCTATGTCGATTTCAACGGAGAATCGCTTTCCCTCTATGCCTGGGAAGGCGCGCAGACGGTGCTGCAGAGCCGCCGCTGGGACCTGGACAACACGGCCGTGGGCAGAATCCTGGACGCCACCGACAGCGCGTACCTGTACTACCAGGGCGCCACGGGGTTCACCCCCCCGCTTGCCAAGTCCTACAACGGAAAGACCACCATCTCCGACGTGCCCAGCACGTGTGGCGCCGGTTGCGCCTACCTCGGAGCGACGGGCATCGAGATCCAGAACTACTACTTCGACCTGTTGTACAACGGGGTCCGCGATGACAACGAGTTCGACCAAGTCGTGTTTTATGAATTCGGGCGGAACTTCTGGCACCTTGGTCCGCAGATCGAGTACCTCGGTAGCGACAACCACGGCGCCATCACCACCGGATTTGCCGTGTTCATGCGGTTCATGGCGATGGACGCCGCCGGAGTCAACGGCGGACCGTTCGGAAGCTGGACCTTCCCGGAGTTCCGGACCCGGGTGGAGGAGATGATCGACCTCTACCTGGCGGACCCGACCCAGACGTGGTCCAACACGCTGCGCGTGGGCCAGCCGCAGGCCAACAACCCCTCGGGTCTTGGTGCGACGGACCTGTTCGCGTCTTTCTTGTTTCGGCTGTGCCGGGACTACGGCGGCGACGCCTTTGTCCAGCAGGTGTGGAGAGAGTGCGCCGCCCGTCCCGCCGCAACGACAACCCAGGAGGCGGTGGACAACTTCTTTCTTGCGAGTTGTGCGGCGGCGCACGTGAACCTGAAGGATCTCTTCATAGGCACGTGGCGCTGGCCGATCTCCGAAGCGGCCGTCAACGGCGTGCCTTCCCTCGCCGTCGGTGAAGGAGACGGCCTCACGGCGTGCAGTCCGAATCCGTTTTCGGCCGCCACGGTGCTCCGGTACCGGTTGCCGGAGGCGGGGGCGATGCGCCTGGAGATCTTCGACGTGAGCGGGCGCGGGGTGTGGTCCCTGGCGCCCGGCCGGAGCGGTGCGGAAGGGCAGTCCGTCATCTGGGATGGACGGGATTCGCAAGGGAAGGATCTTGCACCGGGAGTGTATTTCGCCCGTCTTTCCATGAAGGATCGCAACTGGACGCGGAGACTGGTCCACGTCAAGTAGCCTGCCGGACGGGTCTGGGGTGAGATGCGGTGGGGCTGCCTTCTGTTCCGATTTGTCTGGTGTTCCACGACTACCCGTGCGATCGGCAGGAGGCGGCCCCGGGAGAAGAGACGGCCTGCCGCGTTCAGCGGCCAACCCGAGGCGATCTGGGTGCTGGTTGCCAATCTCTTATCTTGCCGTCGTCACTCGAACGGGACCGCCCGCTGGGCCGAGTACACCGTCTCGAACTACTCGAACAACGAGATCTTGCGGCCGGTGTTCGTCGTGACCGAACCTCCGAACGCCCAGGCAAGGTCCGTGGGCAACACATCGAAGTCAGCCGCGATCTTGATCTTGCCTTTCAAGGCTCCGGGGACGCGGTTCTTGTCGCTCCGCTCGTAACGGACGAGCTTGGCCACCGGTTTTCCTGCTTCGCCGATGAGCACCTCTTCACCGGCGAGCACCCGTTCGATCAGGGAGAACAGTTGCGCCTTGGCTTCGGAAATGCTGGTGATATGCATCGGGTCCGTGCCTCCTGCTACCTAGTCTGACCAGACCAGACCATATTGCCAAGACCCGTTCTTCCTCGACGGTCGGATTCTGACGATCCCGGCCTCCTCCCGATCCCGCTTGACCGCGCCGCCCCATCCGTCGGACACTACCCCCGCACAGGAATCCCACCGGTGCGCCCCCGGCCCCGCGTTCGCGCGAAGCCGGGAGACAAGAGGGAAGACGGTCAAATGCCGTCGCGGTCCCGCCGCTGTAGTCGGGGACCGGAGCCGCACGATGCCACTGTCGCGGATCAGCGCGATGGGAAGGCGCGGCCACCGGGATGATCCGAGAGCCAGAAGACCTGCCGGTGGGGATAGCGGAAACACCCTTTCGTGGACCGGAGGGAACCGTGGCTCTCGTCTGTCGTGTCCCCATGGCCGCTCTTGCGGCCGTTCGGTCAGCCATTCCCCGATTCTTCCCCTGTGCGGCTCTCGTTCCAGCGTCGCTCCTGCTCGTATCCCTGGTTTCCACCTCGTCACGAGCCCAGACACTCTGGCCGACGCCTCTCGACACGGTGCGGGTGGTCGCCCGGCGGCCGGATCCGCTTCGGGCGCTGGAACGGCGGTCCGCGTTCGGCAGCGTGGTCGTCCTCGGCGATCTTGCTCCCGCGGGGCGGGATCTGACCGACATCCTTGATCGCACGGCTGGATTGCAGGTGCACCGGCATGGGGGATTGGGCTCCTTTGCGCTTGCCAGCATGCGCGGTAGTACGCCGGGACAGGTGCTGATCTGTGTCGACGGCGTGCCGGTAGCCTCGGCCGGCGACGGATTCGTCGACCTGGCGCGACTTCCGGCGAGCAGCTTCGGGCGAGCGGAGATCTACCGCGGACCGCAGGTCGCGTCGTTTGGTGGGCCCCCCGCGGCGGGCGTGATCAATCTCGTGACGCCCGATGCGATCGCCGTGCCGCTCCGTTCGACGATCGCGGGAGGGAGCTTCGGCACCGCCATCGCCCGCGGTCAGTGGGGGGGCGTACGGGGCGATGTCTCGGCATTTGTGTCCGGTCAGCACCGCCGCAGCCGCGGCGACTTCCCATACCTGAACCGCAACGGAACGGACTTCCACAACACAGCCGACGACCGGATTGAGCGCCGCGCCAACAACCGTTTTCAGGACACGGCACTGCTTTGGAAAGGGACGCTGCGGCCATGGCGGGCCCGACACAGACCGGGTCTGTTTGGAAATGCCCTCCGCGTCGATTACACAGGACAACGCTTCGATCGCAGCGGTGGCGTTCCAGGGACCGAAACAATCCAGACGCGCCACGTCCTGTTCGAGACCGATCGAACGCGCCACCAGTTCACTCTCGATGATCGCCTGCCGGTCTCTTGGCCGCTGCATCTGGAGGCCGCGGTGCACCGGGAGTGGGTTTTGGATCACTTTGACAACCGGGATGGCGAAGTGGGTCTGGCCCGGGTAGACACGGAAAACCGCACGGTCGACACCGGCTGGAGATGGACGTTCTCTGTGGTGATCCCGCCCCTGCGGCAGGAACCGCGCGTGACGATCGACCGGCGCACGGAGCGATGGACGCCGTACGATCGGCTGCGGGGAATCCGCGACTTCACCCGCTCACGGGAACACCAGACTGTCTCCCTGGAGGACCGCCTCACGCTCGGTCGCTTGACGTGCGAGGCGTCGTACCGGAAAGCCCGCGCCATCGACAACTACGCCGGGCCGATCGGTTGGGGCCGGCCGCCGGAGCCGTCGGCGCCCCGGCGCCAACGTCACGAGGGGCCGACCTTCGGGGCCAGGGTGGATTGCGGGGGCGGACTCCTTGTGAAGGCGAACCGCGGCCGGCTGGCCCGATTCCCGACGTTTCCAGAGCTGTTCGGTCAGAACGGAGTGCAGGAAGGAAACCCGGCGCTGCGGCCGGAGCACGGGATCCAGTGGGATGCCGGGATCCAGTTCGGGCCTGATTCGCCTTTCCGCCTCGAGGCTGCCTATTTCGAAAGCGTGGTCGAGGACCAGGTCATGCTGGTGCAGAACAGCCAGCGCACGGTCAAGGCGATGAACCTGGAACGCGCGTGGGTGCGCGGTGTCGAGTCCTCGGGCTTCACTCGCATCGAGCCGGCGGGCAAGATCGCGATCGAGCTGCAGGGGAGCTTTACCTGGCAGGAGGCCCGGGACGTGGGGCCCAGCGTGACCTATCGCGGGAAGGAACTGCCGGCCCTTCCGGGGCGCGAGGGTTTCGCTTCGCTGCGCCTGCTCCGCGGCGCCTGGGACGGTCGCTGGGAGATCTCGGCTCGATCGGCCCACTATCGCGATCGTTACAACAGCCCGCAGAAGCGGACACCGGCATCCGCCGTACACGCTGCCTCACTGGGTCGCGCGCTGCTGCGAGATTCGCTCCACCTGCGATTCGAGGCGCAGAACCTGTTCGACCGACGGATCGAAGACATGGACGGGTTTCCACTGCCGGGGCGCTCGTTTCTGGCGGAGATCACCTACGGAATGGCATCCGGGGAGCACGATGCCTCCCGGACAAAGGAGCAGTGATGAGAATGCCACATCAGAACCGCACCGCCGCCGCGGCCGCCGCGCTCATCGGTCTTCTTACGAGCCCGGCTGCCGCCCAGGACCGGATTCTAGCGCTCACGACCGACTACGCCACCGGATCGATCGCCGCCTTGCCGGTCGCTCCCCCCTGGAACGTTCAATCGAATCTGGCGCCGATTTGCGCCGACGCTGTGCTCCGGGTTGAGGGCGGTCTGGTCTACGCCGTCAATCGGCTTGGTTGCGACAACGTTGAGGTGATCGATCCCGCCGGCTGGAGCGTCATCCGCGAGTTCTCGGTCGGGTCCGGATCCAATCCGCAGGATATCGCCATCATCAGCACGACCCGCGCGTACGTTTCCCGCTACGAGAGCAACGACCTTCTCGAAGTGAACCCGTCGACGGGAGCACAGACGGGCACGATCTCTCTGGCGTCCTTCGCCGACATCGATGGTCTCTGCGAGATGCACCGGATGGAAGTGTACGGGAACCGGCTTTTCGTAGAACTGCAACGGATGCACCGTCAGCCCTGGCCTGATCTGTGGCTGCCGGTCGTGCCTTCGCTCCTGGCCGTGATCGACCTCACCACGCGCCAACTGGTCGACGCTGACCCGGCGACGCCGGGGGTGCAGGGGATCGCACTGGCCGGGACCAATCCGATCGGGCCGATGCAGGTCGATTCCGCGACGGGCTGCCTTCTCGTTCCGGAGGCGGGGCAGTACGGCGTGATCGACACGGCGGGTCTCGATCGTGTGGATCCGGTCTCCCTCAGGTCGCTGGGATTCGTGGTCACCGAGGCGGCGTTGGGCGGGGATCTGATTGACTTCGCCATCTGGTCCGCGAGTCGCGGCTATGCCCTCGTCTCCCTCCCCGGGTTCAACACCGCGTTGCTCACCTTCAACCCTACGACCGGCCAAGGAACCGGTACGGTCTACAATCCCGGCGGATATGTTCTGAGCGATCTTCTGGTTCACCCCGCGGGAGAGCTCTTTCTCGGCGATCGCGATTTCAACAATCCCGGCATTCGGGTTTACGAAGCGGCCACCGGGGCCCTGCTGGCCGGACCCCTGGCGGCCGGTCTGCCTCCGAACGAGCTTGTCGTCCTCCCCGCTGTGACCTCCCAGGTGCCCGGTTCACCCTGGCAGGTTGCCGACGCGAAACCCAACCCATCCGCCGGACCGGTTCGCCTGTCGTGGACCGCGCCGGGAGCGGACCGGCCGAGTCGATTCGAGGTGCATGACGTCCATGGCCGCCGGGTCCGATCCATCGAACTGCAGGAAGCCGGCGAAGATGCCGATCTCCTCTGGGACGGGCGCGATGACGCCGGGCGGTCTGTGCCGAGCGGCGTCTACTGGCTCAGCCTGGAATCGGGCCGTGGGCGAACCATGGCTCGACCCGTGCGCATCGTCCGTTGAGCCGAGCCTCTCAGGTGGCCAACACAGAAGAGACTGGACCCCGTAGCCGTTGTGGACAAGAATCCCCCGTCTCGGGTGGGTACCGATCGGCGCGGGAAAGGAGTCCGAGGATGATTCTGGTACGGCAATCGGGCGCGGCGGGGCTTCTGCTCGGGTTTGTGGCTGCGTTGCTTTCTCCCGCAGTGGCGTACGGTCAGGGCAACCCCGGAAAGGAAGCTCCGACCGGAGGAGCGCCGGAGGGCGCGCCTCGGTCCCGCCTGACGCTTTCGGGCAGCTTCGAGGTGGACGCCTACTCGCAGAAATACTTCTTCCTCGGCGCGCGCGCGGACACCGCGGGGAAGGGGGAGTTCGATGCCTTCTGGACGCAGCGGCTCACCCTGCGACCGCGGCTGATCCTGGCCGACGACCTCAACATTACGATGAAGATGGATCTCGCCCATGGCGTGTGGGGCCTCCCTGGAGCCTCGCCGGACTCCTCCGCAAACCTGACCCTGAAGCGGAAAGAGTTTTTCGACCTCCGCGTCGATCACGCCTACCTCTCGTACCGGCACCGTCGGACCTCGACGCGCTGGTATATCGGCCGGCAACAGTTCGCGCTGGGGAATCTCCTCGTTCTCGATGAGGACGCCCCCGGGTTGCAGGTGTGGCGCGACTTCGGCCCGACCAGGGCGCTGGGGTTCGGCTTCGCGAAGGAATCGGAGTCCGGGACGATCGCGGATCTCTCTCGCGTCGACTCGCTGAGCACTCCGAGGAGAGTCGTGGATGGTCGCGATGCCGATCTCTTTCTCGGGGAAGTGCGTCTTGGCAAGGACAATCAGGGGTTTTTCTTGAATCCGTTCGCCGTCTACTACGTCGACCGGAGCAACGCAGACAGCACGACCCTCCTACCGGACGGCCACGAGCTTCAGGCGCGGTTCCGGCCGAACATCAGCCAGGCTACCGTGATCGGTATTGCCGCCTCCCGCGCGGGCAAGTCACTGCGGATCGATGCCGAGCTGGATATTCTGTCGGGCGCGGACCGCGTGCGAGGCGACAGCCTCTGGCCCGGCTCAGGCCCTCTCGGAACGCGCGACGTGAACAACGGCGATCTCAAGGGGAGGAACATATACGGCCGCCTCGCCTGGACCGGTACACGCCTAGAGCTGGCCGGCACCTATGCGAGTGGTTCCGGAGACCCTCACCCGTTCCGTGACGAGGGGAACATCAATGCGCTGCACACCCAGGGGCGCTGGTTCCTCACCGAGGTGTGGGGGAACGGCCTTTCGCTGGAGGATATCGGGATCGCGCCGCAGGGGCTGGCCAACCCTGACGTGCGGGCCTACCGAGGCCTCGAAAACACCACGGCGATCCAGGCGTTGGTCGCATTCAAGGTGCGCCCAAGCCTGAAGGTCGGCGTTTCGTGGACGATGCTCCGGGCTACCCAGCCGCTCAGGCCGTGGCGGGACGCGCCTGTGCTGGGGGAGGATCTCGGAGGACCGGGTGATGGCGTGATCACCCCGAACGAGTACGACCATGACCCGTATGGCGACCCCGACCCCGCCCATCCTCTCCTTCTCTATCCCGGCAGCCAGTCGACCGACCTCGGAACGGAGATCGATGGCCGCATCGACTGGACCTTGCCCGATCACGTGACGGTGACGCTGCGCGGCGGGAGTTTCGCGCCGGGACCGGCCGCGGGATACCTCATCAACGGCACCTCCAAGTTCACCAAGAAGCCGATGGGGCTGCGGCTGGATGTGTCGGTTCCGATCCCGGAATTCTCGCTGGGAGGGTGAGGCGGTCCGTGCAACAAGGGCGCAGCGCTGACATGCGTGTCGTCGCGCGGATGGACGCTGCCGTCTTCGCTCGTCCATGCTTCGGGCGGGGCGAGCGCGATGCAGTCGATGCGAGTTACGTGATGTGGGGGATCACCAGATGACACAAAGGCGAGGGAGGCAGGCTTCAGCCCCCGGTAGGGTGCGGGCAAGATCCTGCGGCGCCGCTCTCTCGTATGGAGCACTCCTCATCGCCTGGTTCGTGTACTCCACCTTTCTTTCCGCCACCCCGGCCCAGGCAACCGGCGCAACCGGTTCTGCCCCGGTCGGTCATGAGGGTCGCGCCGGGGTGATCGCGACGCACGCTGTCTCCGCCATGCGTCCGCCCACGGCCATCACGGTCGCCGATGCCCCGAACGACGACGGGGGGCGGATCGTGATCCGATGGTCGCCCTCACCCGATGACGCCCGCGAGAATGTAGCGTTCGCGGGCTATCTCATCCTGCGGGCCACGGTGCCGGAAGGCCCCTTCGCCGAGATCGGCCGCGCGCCGCGCGGGCTGGCCGAGTTCCTGGATGCCGAGGGGCTGCGCGATGGCACCCGTTACTGGTATCGCGTGCGGGCGACGGGGGAAACGGATGTTCAGGCCGGGGGAGAGGTCGCGGTCGGCTTGAAGGAGGGGGCTTTCACTCCCGGCACTTCTTTCCTCGGCAACGAGGCGTCTGTCTCCGGGATCGCCGGTCCGGCGGTGCCGAAGGGACAATGGTTCCATTTCGGGCGGATCTCCATGCTCGTTGCGGTGCTTGTGCTTTCCGGCCTTGTCCTGTACTACATCGAGCATGCGCGGCGCGGCGGAAACATATTCATTCGCAAAATCGCGGGCCTGGAGGCTGTGGACGAGGCGGTCGGCCGCGCCACCGAGATGGGGCGAAGGATCCTCTACATCCCCGGGACGCAGGACATGGACCAGGTGCAGACCCTCGCTGGGATCGCCATCCTCGGGCGTGTGGCGCGCCTTACCGCCGAGTACGAGACGTCGCTCACCGTGCCGGTCAGCCGTTCGCTGGTCATGGTCGCAGCTCGCGAGACGGTGAAGGAGTCGTATCTCGCGACAGGCCGGCCCGAGTTGTACAACGACGATATGGTCTACTATCTGACGGATGACCAGTTCGGCTATGCCGCCGCCATCGAGGGGATCATGGTGCGCGAGAAACCCGCCACCATTTTCATGCAGGGCTCCTTCTATGCGGAGTCCCTCATCCTGGCGGAGACGGGAAACTCGATCGGCGCCATCCAGATCGCGGGAACAGCCCAGCCGGCGCAGTTGCCGTTCTTCGTCGCCGCGTGCGACTACACCCTTCTCGGCGAGGAACTCTTCGTGGCCGGGGCCTATCTCTCGCGGGAGCCGCGGCAACTCGGGAGCATCAAGGGGCAGGATCTTTCCAAGGCGGTGATCCTGCTCGTGCTGCTGGTCGGGGCCTTGGTGCAGACCCTGCACCTCTTCGACTTCACGCGCCTGCTGCGGGCGGAGTAGGGGGAAGGGCATGATGCGAGCCCCGCACCTCTTCGGCGTCACCCGCGTGCGCGAGCCGGGTAGGGGGAGAGCGTGAAGCGAACCGTCCCGCTCTTTCTCACCGGACTTGTGGGGATCATCTACATCGTCCAGTACTTCGTGCCGCACTGGCCGTTCTCCGTCCTGCAGAACCTGCTCAGCGACTTCGTGTCGATCATTACCGCGTTCGCCATCTGGCTCGGGGCGCTGAACCTGATGAAGGTGTCGGGGAACGCGGTTGCGCGCCGCGAGAAGGGCTGGCCGTACGCCGGGATCGTGGTGGTGAGCTTCCTGGCCACCGCCGTTGTGGGCTTCTTCTTCAGCAGCGGGGAGCGATTCCAGGAGCCGGGCACGCCGTTCGACTGGATCTACCAGAACGTGTATAACCCTCTTTCGGCGACGATGTTCGCAGTGCTCGCCTTCTACGTGGCCAGCGCCGCCTACCGCGCTTTTCGAGCACGCAACCTGGAGGCGACCCTCCTGCTGGTCGCTGGGGTTCTCGTGATGCTGGGACGCGTGCCGTTGGGTGACCAGCTTACCGGTGTTCTGCCGGAACAGTACCGTCTCTCCTCGGTGGCGAATTGGATCATGCAGGTTCCGAACCTGGCCGGACAGCGGGCCATCATGATCGGTATCGCTCTGGGCACGGCGGCCACGTCGCTGCGGCTCATCCTGGGGATCGAGCGGTCGCACCTGGGAGGCGACTGATGCGCTTCTTTGAGCTGCTGTTACGGATCGACCGGCGCTGGATCTTCCTCTTTGTCGGGGTAGCGGTTGCAGCACCGCTTTTCATGCACCGCGACCTCAAGATCGACGTGACCCCGGAGGCGCGCGGGATCTACGACGCGGTAGAGGCGCTGCCCCCCGGATCCAAGGTGATGTTCGCCGCCGATTACGACCCCGGCACCGCGGCTGAGCTGCAGCCGATGGCGGTGACGTTCCTCAAGCATGCTTTTGGGCGCGGGCTGCGCGTCATCATCGTCGGACTCTGGCCGCAGGGGCCGCAGCAGGCCGACCTGGCGATCGCCGAGGCGATGCGGGAGCCCGGCGTGGCGGCGCGCAACCCCCAGTACGGCATCGACTATGTCAATCTCGGCTATCAGTCGGGAAACGAGGTGGTCATCCAGCGGATGGGTTCGGACATTTCCGCCATCTTCCCGCGCGACTATCGCGGGCGGCCGCTGGAACAGTTTCCGATCATGAAGGGGGTGCGCGACCTCACCGCGATCTCCTACCTCTTCAATGTTTCGGCCGGTGATCCCGGAACGCTGCAGTGGGTGCAGTTCGCGGGCGACCGGTTCCATGTTCCCATCGGTTCCGGTTCGACCGCCGTGCAGGCGCCGCAGATCTACCCGTACTGGCCGCAGCAGCTCACGGGGTTGCTCGGCGGCATGAAGGGGGCCGCGGAGTATGAGGCGATCAGCGGGTTCCGTGGGAAGGGGACCGTCTACATGCTCTCGCAGGCGGCGGCCCACTTGGTGGTGATCCTGTTCATCGTGGTGGGCAACCTCGCCTACTTCCTCACGCGACGGAAGGGCTCGGCGGGAGGCGCGCCATGAGTCTCGACTTCGGAGTGTGGTTGGGGGCGTTCCTCACGCTCGGGATCATCTCGTTCCTGTACAAGGACAACCCGGTCTACAAGGTGTGCGAGGCGATCTTCATCGGCGTGTCGGCCGGCTACTGGTTTGTGAGCCTCTTCTGGCAGAACATCTGGCCGAAGCTGGTCTTGAACCTGCGCGACGTCGTGACCGCGCTGGTCCATGGCCACGGCCCCGGTGGCGGCGTCGTGTATCTCGTGGCCGGCGTCCTCGGGGTGATGATGCTGATGCGACTGTTGCCGAAGGTGGGCTGGATTTCCCGCTGGCCGATGGCATTCATCGTGGGGGCGACCGCCGGTCTCTATTTTATCACCTACCTGCAGTCGAATGCGCTGGAGCAGATGAAGGCCACTATCCAAGCCCCGCTCATCACCGCGGAGTTCTACAAACATCTGTGGCCGCCGCCGCCGTTCAACCCCTACTGGAATCCTCTGCTTGTCTTCGTGGGGACGTTCACCGGACTGGTCTACTTCTTCTTCTCGCTGGAGCATAAGAAGGCGGTCGGGGTGACGGCGCGCATCGGGATCCTCTTCCTCATGGTCACCTTCGGGGCGAGCTTCGGCTACACGGTGATGAGCCGCATGTCACTGCTCATCGGGCGGCTGGATTTCCTGCTGGGGGATTGGTTGCATCTGGTGCGCTGACCTGTGCGGCCCGCCGTGTACTCCGCGGGGGAAAGCTCGACTCGCCGAGTTGAAGAGTCCGATGGCTGGCCCGTGGCTCGAGCTTGAGGGCCGTTCCCCCGATGCCTCCGCCGCCCAGGGCCAGGTAGGTGACCGTCGCGGACCCACCCGCCAACTGCCGGGCGACGCCGAACCGCAGCGCAACGGTCAGCCAGTGGATAGCAGTGCCGCGCAGTGCCAGCTCGGCACCGGCGCTCACCAGCGGATCCAGGGTGTAACCGTCGAGGCAGGGGCCTCCGCCGCACCCGGTCTGCCTGCCTCCCTGGCTCTGCGGCGCCCACGCATCGCCGGCGTCGAGGAATGCAACCGCCCAGGTCCGCTCGAGAAAGATCGGCGGAGTATCGAGCCCTCGTTCCACCAGAAACAGCGGCATCCGCCATTCGAGCCCGGCCGACCAGGCGCGTGTGCCGGAACGGACTCCCGAAGGGAAGCCGCGCAGCGGCAAGAGGCGACTGCCGCCGAAGGTGACGATCTCGAGGTTGAGCGTTCCTTCCGAAACCCCGCCCAGGTCGGCCCACGAGGCGCCGCGGCCGTTGCGCACGACCCCATTGGCGCGCGCCGCCAGCACGGCCCTCGACCAGGCGATCCGCGTCACGGCGCGGTAGGCGGCCATCGATACGCGAGTCTCGGTGTCGCCGAGATCGGGTGTCGGGTACCGGCCGAGGTCCCAGCGGCGGCGAAGGTCGAGACGGAATGTAACCCCGTCTTCCGGGCTGATGGAGTAGAATCGCGCGCTCGTGTTCGAGTAGGCCAGGGTGCCGCCGAACCCGAAGAGCCGCCCGTTCGGATATCGCAGCATAACCGGATCGCCGAGTGAGTCGGCATAGACGCGATCCGGTATGCGCCGGCGCCGGATGATCTCGCTACCGAGGGTGAACCAGGCGCTGCCGTGCCGGCGCGGTCGGCGGAAGGTCGCACTCGCCGCAAAACGCTGCTCCCGCTCGCGCGCGGTGTGGCGGGAGCTGTCGCTGTAGGACGCCCGGAGCAGGTCCCAGGTCTGCCCACCGCTGAATCCCAGAACCGGGTTGCCGAGGCCGGACCAGGAGTAGCCGGCGGCGCCTTGCCTGCGTCCGCTTTGTGGTTCCGTCACGGCCCAGGCACTCCACCGGTGCAGCCCCACCATGTCCTCTCCGGACGAGCTGAGCCCGTAGTATTCGCCGGTTTCCGTGCCGGCAAGGTACTGGGGCATCCAGTAGTGCGGCCGCAGCGAACGCCAGGCGTGGTAGGGGCGGGACGTGAAAGCCGGCGGCGGGGATGGAGCAAGTTGCGTGCTCGACGTGCCTGTCCCTACCTCCGTCCCTGCCTCCGTCATCGCCTCTGTCCCCGTCCCCGCCTCCGTCCTTGCCTCCGTCCTTGCGTCCGTCGCCGCTTCCGCCTTCGCTGTGGTGATTGCCGTCGCAGCCGCTGATGACAGGCCCTCCGTCGTGGCCGCCGCTTCCCGCCACGCCGCCGGGTCGAACGGGATCCGCTCGATCCGCATTCCGTCGGCGTGGTAGGACGAGAAAACGATCCACTTGCCGTCCGGTGATACATCCGGTTGGAGCGCGCCGCCGAGGAGATTCGTCACCTGCTGCAGGCGTGGATGCGGCGTCGCGCGGGAGCCGTCCCCTGGCTGTACAACGTCCTCGACATCCGGTGGCAGGCCGGAGCGGTCGACCGCGGCATCCATCATCAGGCCGGAGCTGTCGGCTGCGGCATCCGTCACCCCGGTGCCCGGAGCTGCCGCGGGACCATCCATCGCCGCGGCGAAGAGATTCCAGATCCCCGTGCGATCCGAGGCGAAGACGACGAACCGTCCGTCAGCAGACCATGCGGGATACGCATCGCATGCCCGGTCACCGGTGATTTCCACGCGCACGTTGCCGTCGCGGTCGAGAACCACGATATCGCGGCTTCCGTCGGAAAGCCGTTCCGCTGCGATCCGTGAACCGTCGGGAGACCAGCGTGGGTGTGCCCACACCACCTCCGGCGGCGACGGGAAACGACGGATTACGGGCCCCTTCGCGAGATCGACCATGACGAGCCTTGTCGTCCCGCGCCCGTTCTCCACTGCGATCGCCTCGCCCGTGCGCAAGCAGACATCAGGATCGTCCAGGCGCGCGCCGTGCGTGAGTTGCCGCGCGCGCCCGTCGGGTCGAATGCGCCACAGGTCGGAGTAGGAACGATAGGTTTCAAGGATCTCGGACTGGGCCGTGACGAGATCGCCGCCGGGCAGCCAAGCGTAGTTCGCTGCGGCATCGTGGCGCCACAGGTCGTGCTCGCGCCGGGACTCGAGGTCAAGGATGACCGCCATGGCCGGCCTGCGCCAATCGGACCGGTGATACACCAGGCACCGTCCGTCGGGCGAAAACCGAGTCGGTCCGCTCCACGCGCCGCCTTCGGCCAGCACCTCGGTGGCGGTCAGCCCCGCCGAGGTCAGCGAGTCGCGCAGCATCCCGTACTGCACGGCGAGATCCCTTTGCCAGTCGCGGTACGACCCCGAAAAGGAATGACGGAACGTACGCTCGGCCACGCGGTCGAAGGCGAGCGGCGGCGGGACCACGGCACCCGCGCATCTCGCAGTCAGCATCGCGCGCACGTCGGGACCGTGCAAACGCGCAAGATGATCAACGAACAAGGAGCCGAAGGCGTAGGCGCGGTTCGTCGCGGGCCACGAGGAGGTCGGATTGGAAATCCTGTCGTACGGCTCGGCGTGCCCCTCCAGCAATGCGGTCCGCAGCATCATCTCGTGAACGCGTCCGGCGAGCCGCCCGCGGCCGGTCAGCTCTGTCTCGTAGCTCACCGCGTTCCCTTCGATGAACCAGTTCGGAGCCCCGATGACCGGGAAGAGCGGCCAGCCGGAAGGCAGCCTGCCGAACACGACGCGCAGTGCCTGCCCCGCCCATCCCGCCCGGTCCATTTGCCAGATGTGTGTCAGCTCGTGGGCGAGGAGTCCGTGCATCCAGGCATCGAAGTCTCCGAGAAGGACCTCGTCGGCGGGCGGATGGGCGAAGAGGACGACGCGGTTCGATGGGAACGGAGCGGCGAACCCGTTGCTGTCGTCGGTATCGTCGCTCAGCACCAGGTCGATCTTTCCGGCGGGAGGTGGTCCGAGGTCGCGCGTCAACACGATGCGCACGGATTCGGCGGCCACCGCGGCGCGGGCGGCGAGGGAGTCGAGCCCCGGGGCGTAGGTGACCCGGAAGTGTGCGCTCTCGATGACGCGCCAGGCTTGGTTCGGCTTGATGTCCTGGGCATTGGCAGGTGTGGAGATGGCGGCCGTGGCGAGGGCGAGCGCCGCGAGAATCGCGAGGTCGCAGCGGGTGGAGATGCGCGGACCGGCGGACCTGGACCGCGCGGCCAAGGTTCCCTGGTCGGGCCTGACTCCCTGATCGCGGCCCACCCAGATCCCGCCCCGTCCCGTCCCGGTTCGATCCATCGCACAGTCCTCCATCGTTTCCGCGAAGCTGCGGGATTGTAAGGAGCTCTCGTAGCGGTCGCAAGTCACGCCCCGCCACCCCGGCCACCCCGCCGCTTACCCTGCCTCCCAGCGTCCGACGGATCGGCCCGGCAAACCCTCGGCCAGGAGGTGGGCAGGGGGGGCTACTCTTCAGTCAACGCTCACGTACATGTAAGGGTCCTCCAATCTCGTCGAGGAGCGGCCTCATTCTGACTCCTGAACTCCGGCTTCCGGCTACCTGAATAGTTACGAATCGATTATCTTACAGCGGGTTGCAATGAGAGCGATCCCCCGGGGAGATCGGTGCGGATGTTGCCCGCCCGCGTTGACCCCGCCCCCTCGCCGGTGTACTGTCCCCCCCCATGGGGAGGAGGAATCGATGCTGCTCAGCATGACGGGGTTCGGGCGGGGCGAGGCGCGCACGGAAAAGGGGACTCTCGATGTCGAGATCCGCTCGGTGAACCACCGGTTCAGTGAGATCTCGATCCGGCTTCCCAAGGTTCTTTCGCTTCTCGAAGGACGGATGCGCGAGCGGATCGGGCAGCGCCTCTCTCGCGGCAAGGTGACGGTGACCGTCTCCCTGGAGGGAGAGGACGGCGAGCTCGGGAAGCTGTTGATCAACCATGAGATCGCCGGGCGCTACCACAATGCTCTCATCGAGTTGAAGCAGACCTACGGCCTGGCGGGCAGTATCGACCTCGCGGCGTTTCTGACCCTGCCCGACGTCCTTACGTGGGAGCGGGCGGAGCTCTCCGAGGACCAGGGTTGGGAGCTCCTGACCCCGGCCCTCGACGCCGCGGTGGCGGACATTCTCGACATGAAGCGGCGCGAGGGGGAGACCCTCGGCCACGATCTCCTCGCCCGCATCGACGGGATGGAGGTGGCGCTCACCCGCATCGAAGAGCGCGTGCCCGGGATGGTCGGAGCGCTGCGAAACCGGATCACGGAACGGCTGGCGGAGGCGGGAAACGATTTCGAGTACAACCGTTCCCGTATCGAGACCGAGATCGTTTTCTTCGCCGATCGGACCGACTGCACCGAGGAGTCGGTGCGACTGCGCTCCCATCTCGCGATGTTCCGGGAGCTGGTGCGGGCCCCCGAACCCGCGGGCCGAAAGCTGAACTTCCTCCTCCAGGAGATGAACCGCGAGACCAACACCATCGGGTCAAAGGCCCAGGACACGGTCATCGCGCGCGAAGTCATCGGCCTGAAGGAAGAGATCGAGAAGATTCGCGAACAAGTGCAGAACTTCGAATAGCTCCCGGGGGCCGGCATGGATCAGGATTTCGGACTCGCTCTGCCGGCCTTTCCGGTGGTTGTATCCGGCCCCAGCGGGGTCGGCAAGACGGTGCTTTGCCGCCGGCTCTGCGACTCGTTGCCGCGGATGGTGCGATCCATCTCCGCCACCACGCGCCCGCCCCGCCCCGACGAGCGGGATGGGCAGAGCTACTTCTTCTGGAACGAGACGCGCTTCCGAGCCGAAATCGATCGCGGCGGGCTCGCCGAGTGGGCCGAGGTGCACGGGCGGCTGTATGGCACACCGCGCTCGTGGCTCGACGAACGGCTGGCGGCCGGCGAGTCGGCGGTGCTCAACATCGATGTCCAGGGTGGCCTGCAGGTGCGGACGGTGTACCCGTCGGCGCTGCTGGTCTTTCTGCTGCCCCCGTCGTGGGGGGCGTTGGAGGCGCGCCTGCGCGGACGCGGGACTGACGCGGAGGAAGAGATCCAACGCCGCCTGCGCAATGCCGAGCGGGAGATCCGGGTGTTGCCGCGCTATGACGCGGTGATCATGAACGATCGGCTGGACGAGGCGGCGGTAGACCTCATCTCGGTGGTGCACGGCGAGCGTTCGCGCACGTCGCGGCGGATCGCACCCGGCTGGGAGCCGCCACCGCGGAGGAAAGGTTGATGTCAGAACGTGCTGAGCTGCCGTCGGGGAGGGAGCCTTGATGTCCGAACCTGCTGCCTCACGCCCGCCGCGCCGGTTGGTCCTGGGTGTGTCCGGTTCCATCGCGGCGTACAAGTCGGCCGAGATCGTGCGGCTCCTGCAGAAGGCGGGTGTCGAAGTGCACTGCATCCTGACCCGCGCCGGGGCCGAGTTCATCACGCCGCTCACACTCGGGACGCTCTCGGGCCAGCCGGTCACGACCGGCATGTTCGACGAGGTGACCGGCGGCATCCGCCACATCCAAGTCACTCGCGAGTCTGACCTCCTCCTCGTCGCTCCCGCGTCGGGGAACATCCTCGGCAAGGTGGCGCACGGGATCGCCGACGACGCTCTGTCCACCGCCATCATGGCCTCCTCGGCCCCGGTCGTCTTCGCGCCCGCCATGAACACACGGATGTGGGAGAGCGCGGCGGTGAAGGCCAACGTGCGCCTGCTCGAGGAACGCGGTTTCCTCTTCGTGACCCCCGGGACGGGTTCCTTGGCGTGTGGCGAGATGGGGACCGGCCGCATGGCGGATCCGGCGGAAGTGGTCGCCTTCGTGCTCCGGCAACTGGGCACCGAGGGGCGGGGGAGACGGCTGCTCGTCACCGCGGGTCGCACCGAAGAGGACCTCGACCCGGTGCGTTTCCTCACCAACCGATCCAGCGGTCGCATGGGGTTCGCGGTGGCCGAGGCGGCGCGCGACCGGGGTTATGCCGTGACCGTCGTGGCGGGGACGACGTCGGTGGAGCCGCCTCTTGGCGTCGAGGTCGTGCGGGTTCGCAGCGCGGCCGAGATGGCCCGCGCAGTGGCGGCTCGCCACGAGGAGCATGAGATCGTGGTCATGACCGCGGCGGTGGCTGACTACCGTCCTCGCCACGTCGAGCCACGGAAAATCCCGGGGCGCCAGCGCCGGCTTACGTTGGACCTGGAGCCTACGGAAGATGTCCTCGCCTCGCTGCGCGGCAAGCGCGCCGGCAAGGTAACGATCGGCTTCGCGCTCGAAACCGAGGCCGAGATGGAGGGCGCGCGGCGCAAGCTCGAGACCAAGGGGGCCGACTGCATTGTGCTCAACAATCCCACGCGACCCGGCTCGGCGTTCGGCGGCGAGACCAACGAGGTGACCCTTCTCTTCGCCGTTGGTCGTACCGAGGTGCTGCCGCTTTCCACGAAGCGCCGGGTGGCCGAGGAGATCCTGCGTCACGCCGAGGAGATTCTGGCGGAGAAATGTACCGCAGGGTCCGCGTCCGGGCCGCCGGTGCGACGGGGCGGGAAGACCGCGGTGCGGCCTGCGCGACGCAGTGGGCGCGGGAGGACGCGGTGAACCGGGAACGCGGTCCTCGGCTTGCCGGTCCATCGGGGTCGGGCGCCACGGATCCAGAACTCGCCGCGCTGCAGGAGATCCTCCGCCTCGCGGAGGATGATCGCCGCCGCGGGATTCGCTACTGGTTCGATCCGGATCTGGCGGTCGCGCTGCGTGACCGGGTGCGCGGCCTTTCCGGTGAGTCGACGGCACCGAGGGCGATGTCTCTCCCGCCGCGACGGGCGCCTGGCCGTATTGCGGCTGCCGCTGCCCCTGCCCCTGCCCGTGCGGCTGCCTCCGTTTCCGCTGCTGCTGCCCCCACCGACGATGCGCGCCCGGGTACATCGCGTCCGGCCTGGGGGCTGCCGGCGGATGCCGTGGGCCGCGCCGACGACTGGCGTGGGCAACTCGCCGCGTTGGGAGCGGAGGCCGCGGGCTGCACCGCCTGTGGGCTCTGTGAGACGCGACAGAAGGTCGTCTTCGGCACGGGCAGCGGCGTAGTCCCCCTGGTCTTTGTGGGCGAGGCGCCGGGTCACGACGAGGACATGTCGGGGGAACCATTCGTAGGTCGGGCGGGGCAGCTCCTGACGAAGATCATCGAGGCGATCGGACTCACACGCGAGCAGGTCTACATCTGCAACGTGCTGAAGTGCCGGCCGCCGGAGAACCGCAACCCGCTGCCGGACGAGATCGCATCCTGCCGCCACTTCCTCGAAAGCCAGCTCGAGCTCCTTCGGCCCAAAGTGATTTGCACCCTGGGGCTCTTTGCCGCGCAGTTGCTACTCGACAGCGCCCTGCCGATCGGGAAGCTGCGCGGGCGGCTCAACACGGAGGGGCGGTGGCCCATCCTGCCGACCTTCCACCCGGCCTACCTGCTGCGGAACCCTTCCGCCAAGGCCGCGGTGTGGGAGGATGTGCAGCTCGTGCGGCGCATCCTCGATGGGGGGGAGATTCTCGGGTAGTCAGAAGCCAGGAGCCACAGGCCGGAAGTCAGAAGTCAGGAGTCAGAATGAGGAGGCCGGCGACGTGAGTTGATGACTCGGTGGTATTGGATGCCTATTCGCATCCCCCTTCTGAATTCTGACTCCTGGATTCTGTCCACTCAGACAGCAACCAGCACGATGATCGCGGCCGCGAGCCAACGGAGACACCATGGACCACAATTCCCACGACCGGCCTTCCGGCGGTCCCGCCCTACCGGCCGGTGGCCGCATTCCCCCCCAGGCGCTCGAGGCGGAGACCTGTGTCCTCGGCGCCATGCTCCTGGAGAAGGACGCGATCGGGAAAGCACTGGAGATCCTCGAGCCGGGCTGTTTCTACCGCGACGCGCATCGCCGTGTCTTCGAGGCGACGATCGCCCTCTACGACCGCAACGAGTCGGCCGACCTCATCACCCTTGCGGAGGAACTGCGCAAGCGCGGCCAGCTCGAGACGGTGGGGGGAGCCGCCTTCCTGAGTCGCCTCCTCGACAGTGTGCCCACCGCGGCCAACGTCGAGTACCACGCGAACCTCGTGCTGGAGAAATCGGTCCTGCGCCGTCTGATCGAGGTCGCCACCGAGATCGTGCAGCGCGGCTACGAGGCGGGGGAGGAATCGGCCCAGCTCATCGACCGCGCCGAGGCGGCGATCTTCTCCATCAACGATCCAAGGCTAAAACGCTCCTTCATGCCGCTGCGATCACTCCTCCATGGCGTTGTGGAGGTGATTGAGGAGATCTCAGAGAAGAAGCGCTCTGTCACGGGCGTCCCCACCGGCTACCTGGACTTAGACCGCCTGACCTCCGGGTTCCAGCGCTCGGACCTGATCGTGATCGCCGGTCGTCCCTCGATGGGGAAGACCTCGCTGGCGCTGAACATCGCCGAGCATGTCGCGGTACACGAGAACATCCCGGTGGGGGTCTTCTCACTGGAGATGAGCCGCGAGCAGTTGGTGCTGCGCCTTCTCTCCTCCCAGGCACGGGTGCCATCGCAGAGGCTGCGTACCGGCTACCTGAGTCCGGCGGAATGGGAGGCGATCACCCACGCCGCCAGCGTTCTGGATCAAGCGCCGATCTTCATCGACGACACGCCGTCGATCAGCGTGATGGAGATGCGGGCTAAGGCGCGCCGCCTCAAGAACGAGCATGGCCTGGGCCTTCTCATCATCGACTACCTGCAACTCGCCCGTGGCTACGCCCAGCCTGAGAGCCGCCAGCAGGAGATTTCGCAGATTTCCCGGTCGCTGAAGGCACTGGCCAAGGAGCTCGCGGTGCCGGTCGTGGCCCTTTCGCAGCTCTCCCGCGCGGTGGAGCAGCGCGAGGACAAACGACCGCTTCTCTCCGACCTGCGTGAATCAGGCGCCATCGAACAGGATGCCGACCTCGTGATCTTCATCTTCCGCGAGGCGTTCTACCGTCCGAACAAGGTCGAGGCGCAGGGGAAGGCGGAGGTCATCATCGGGAAGCACCGCAACGGGCCGACCGGTAGCTTGGAGCTGGCCTTCATCAACGAGCTGGCCCGGTTCGAGTCGCTGGAGACCGGGAGGGAGGAGCCGTTCTAGAAGCCCGGGGCCAGTCCTATTCGCGCCCTTCTGCGAGTCTCAGCGGTTCCAAGCGCCCCTTGAGAAGTGGAGCCACAGCGGCTAGTCTCTCGGCCTGGAACCGGCCGGGATCTCGGCGGGGACGGATGGAGGACGCATGATCATCGATCGCTGGATCCGCCGGCTTCTGCCGCGCACCGACACCTTTCTAGACCTGTTCATTCAGGATATCGCGAACATCGCCGCAGCCTGTCGTGTGCTGCGCGAACTGCTCGATGCCACCACGGAAGCCGACCGGATTCGGCTGGTCCAGGCGATCGAGGACTTGGAGCACCGCGGCGACGAGATCACTCACCGGGTCTTCACCCAGTTGAGCCTGACGTTCATCACCACCCTCGACCGGGAGGACATCGGCGCTTTGGCCTCTTCCCTCGACGACATCCTCGACAACATCGACCGAGCGGCCACCTCGATCCGGCTCTACCGGATCACCGAGTTTGACGAGCACGTCCGCGACCTCTGCAAGATCATCGAGCTGAGCGTGGGCGAGTTGAGCCGGGCGATTCCGTTACTGCGCGACCTCAAGGAGCTGGAGGTGATGCGCACCGCTTGCATCCGCGTCAACGCCTACGAGAATGAGGCCGACGAGGTCTTCCATCGGGCGCTGGGTCTGCTCTTCCAGGACGAGAAGGATCCGATCAGCCTGATCAAGCAGAAGGAGCTGCTGGCCGTGCTCGAGTCCGCCACTGACCGCTGCGAGGACGCCGCCGTGCTCATCGAGAACGTTCTCGTGAAGCAGGGCTGAGGGGGCGCCGCCGCGATGCTCATCCTTGTCATCGTCATCATCGCCCTGGCCCTTGTTTTCGACTATGTCAACGGGTTTCACGACGCGGCCAACTCGATCGCCACCGTGGTTTCGACGCGGGTCCTCTCGCCGGGGCAGGCGGTCGTCTGGGCGGCGTTCTTCAACTTCGTCGCCGCGTTCGGTTTCGGCGTTCACGTGGCCAAGACGATGGGGAAGGGCTTGGTCCATCTCGACATGATCACCCCCGAGGTGATCCTGGCCGGGCTGATCGGCGCCATCGTGTGGGATCTCATTACGTGGTGGCTGGGGCTGCCGACCAGCAGTTCGCACGCACTCATCGGCGGCTACGCCGGAGCCGCCGCGGTGCACGCCGGACTCAAGGCGATCATCTGGAGCGGCTGGGCCCGCCCCGTCGTGTTCATGGTCGTGGCGCCGGCGATCGGCATCGTGCTCGGTTTCTTGTTGATGCTCCTCATTCTCTGGGTTTTCCGGAGGAGCAGTCCGCGGAAAGTCGACCACCTCTTTCGTAAGCTCCAGCTCGTTTCCGCCGCCCTGTACAGTCTCGGGCACGGAACGAATGACGCTCAGAAGACGATGGGGATCATCGTGGGGGTTCTGATTACCTCGGGCTACATGCAGCGCCAGGCGAACGGGGATATCAGCATTCCGTTCTGGGTCATCATGGCCTGCCATGCTGCCATCGCCCTGGGAACCCTTTCGGGAGGCTGGCGGATTGTCAAGACCATGGGCATGAAGCTCACCCACCTGCGTCCGGTCGACGGCTGTGCCGCCGAAACGGCCGGCGCGATCACGCTGCTCGGCACCGCCTTCCTGGGTATTCCGGTTTCCACCACCCACACGATCACCGGCGCCATCGTCGGGGTCGGCTCCATCAAGCGAGCCTCGGCGGTTCGTTGGGGGGTCGCCGCCCGGATTGTCTGGGCCTGGATCCTCACGATTCCGGCCGCAGCGGCGATCGCCGCCCTCTCCATGGCGCTCATCGATCTCTTGCGCTAGAATCCGCCCGTCGCCCTGCCTACGCGCAGCGGCGGGCGGGCCCGCGCGGCGTCGCCCCGCAGAGGGCCGCGCCCCGGCGGGGGACGCGCGGGGACATACAGGGCTGATGGGAGGACCACATGGACGAGAAACAGTTGACCTCCGCTATCGATGCGGTCAAGACGGCCATCCTGACCGAAATGCAGGGGTACGAGCTTTACAAGGCGGCGGCCGAGCGAACGCAGGACCCGGAGGCACGCCGGATGTTCCACCTCCTGGCCAAGGAGGAGGAGGGGCACAGCCGCATGCTCCACGAGCAGTTCAAGAGCCTGATGCAGGACAAGCAGTGGAAGCCGCCGCCGACGCTGGCCCACGGCGAGGGGTTCGAGAGCCTGGTGGCCGACGAGAACTGGCGGAAGTCGCTCCAGTTCGGCACCATGGAACTTGCGGTCGTTTCTCTCGGGGCCACCCTTGAGGCGAAGGCGGTCGCATTCTACCAAAAGGCCGCCAAGGAGACCCCGGACCCTGAGGGGCGGAAGGTCTTCGAGTGGCTTGTCGGCTGGGAGGAGGACCACCTCAAGTGGATGGGGTGGCTTGAGGAGGACCTCAAGCAGCGTTTCTGGGCTGACCAGAACTTCGCTCCGATGTGATGACCGCCGGGAGACCGTGGCCCGCGCGGCTCTCGCTCTGATGCCCCGGGGTGTGGCGGACATGATGCGCCACGCCCTTTGGCAACCGGCAAGGTTGCCGGACTTCCACGCTTTTCGTTCGCGGCAAGCGATTCGGTGGGGACGACTGTGCATACTGGCGCCTTCCTTTCGACACTCGGCTTTGGCGGGGCCTTGGCGCTGGCGGCGTTCCTGGCTTGGCGCGGCCGTTTCTGGTGGCCGGTGCTTCTGTCCGCGGCCGTCACGTTGGCTGTCCGCCTGCCCCAGTCACCGGTGCCGGTCTTCAACATCGACGAGGCGATCAATGCCGCCATCGCCATCCGGTTGCAGGAGGGCGCGTTCCTCTACGGCGGTGTTTGGGACCACAAGCCGCCGCTCAGCTTCTACCTCTACAGGCTGATCTTCGACCTCTTCGGCCCGTGGAACATGACCGCCGTGCATGCGGTGGGGGCTTTCATCTACGCCGGTGTGGTCGTCCTTCTGGGACTTGTGGGCCGAAGGCTCCTCCCGCGCGAAACGGCCCCCTGGGCGGCGATGCTGCTCGTGCCCTACAGCCTTCTTTATTACCGCTACGATTTCATGGCCACGAACCACGAGCTGGGTGGCCTGCCCTTCCTTCTCCTGTGCGTGCTGTTTCTCTGGAGAGGGCTCGAAACGCCGGTCGACGGAGGGTCCGCGGGGGAGCCACGGCACCGGCGTCACCGGCGTTGGATCTGGCTGGCCGCGGCGGGCGCGGCCGGCATGGTCGGCGGTCTTTTCCGGGAAGCCTGCGCCATGATCGTGCCGGTCTCGGGTCTGTTTCTCCTCCTCCGGCCGTGGCTGCGCGGGGTGGCGTCCGGGCCGGACGCCTCTCGCTTGCCGGGCAGTTCGCCTTCCAATCGCGTGCATCCCGCCGCCTCTGTGTCGGTGCGCGCAGCGGTGGCCGATGCCGCGGTGTTCGGGGCCGGCGCGGTCGTCCCGTTGGCGATCTTCGTGGGGTGGCTCTTCGCCTACGGCGTGGCGCGGGACGCGTATTACCTCATGATTACGCACAACCTTCGCTACCGCGAAGCGGGCCGGCACGGGATCGATTGGCTCCTTCATGCCGTGGCCTCGTTGCGGAGCCTCTTCTTGCATGCGCCGGCCCTGTGGACCTCGGTCTTGATGGCGTTGGTCGTGCTGGCCGGTCGCGTGGGGAGGATGATTCTCCGTCGGATCCCGGCCGAGCCGAAAACGGTGTACCTCGGGCTCTGGTGCCTGGGTGCGGGGTATATGGTGGGCCAGGGGGGGCGCTTTCACGGGCACTACTTCGTTCCATGGTATCCGCCGCTGATGTTGGCTACGGTCGGATTCCTTGGCTCCTTGCATCTGCCGCAATGGTGGGCGACGCACGGAACGAAGTCCCCTGGCTCAACGGGCGGACGTCCACCCATGGGGGCACGGCGGGCCGCCCGCGCCGCCCTGCAAAGGGCCCACGGCGCCCGAGGGGGGGACGCCCCCCAAAGTGGTCACCGCGGCCGATCCGAGGCGTCGGCCGGAGTCGCCGTACCTGCGCTGTCCGCCGCTTCCCCGGCACCGTCGCTCGTCCTCGGCCTGGTGCTTCTCACCGCGGTGCTCCTGCTCAGCGTCTTGCCCTACTACCGTTACCAGGGCCGCAACCACGCCCGGTGCGTACAGCGCTTCGTTCTGGGGCGCGACGACGTGGGCGCTGGGTTCAAGGACATCATGATTGACCGTAACCACGTCGCGGTCGCGAAAGTGATGCAGGCGATGTCCGGCCCCGAGGAATCTGTCTTTGTCTGGGGCTTCTGCCCCCAGCTCTATGTTCTGGCCCGCCGGCGGCCGGCCACGCGGTTCACTTTCACCGCCATCCTCTCGGGGCAGACCGTGGAGGGCCGAATGATCCGCACAGAGCAGCGATCGTGGGAATTGCTGAAGGCTGACCTCGACAAAGAACGGCCGGCCCTTGTCGTCGACGCCTCTTCGCTCTTCCTCAAAGACCAGCCGCTGGAGGCCTACCCCGACTTTCGTGCCTGGCTGATGCAGCGCTACCGTCCGGTAGAGGGAGTGCAGGGTTGTCGTTTCTACGAACGGAATGACCGCAAGCCGTCGGAACTGATCCCCTGATGGGGAATCGGGACATTCTCGCCCTCCGGGCCGGACCGCGATCGGGAAGGATGGGCACCCCATGGGCGAGTCGAGCCCGGGGGCGAAGCGGGAACGCTCTTTGCGGATCGAGGGGTGGCCGTCGCAGACGCGACGGAGAGGGGCAGGGCGGAAGGGGACGTGACGGGGAGAAGGAGGGTCGAGGATGCCGCGTGAGGCCGGGAGTGGCCCGGGGGGTGGGCCGCGGACCCCTCGCCGAGCCGGGCGGGTCCAGTTTCTTTGCACCGAGTGTGGAGACAGCTTCGGCCAGTGGCTCGGACGCTGTCCCTCGTGCAACGCCTGGGGCTCACTGAAGGAGCATCGAGTCGCCGACGCACTGGATGGCCCGCGCGCTAGGCGGGGTACGACGGGCACGGTCGGGCGCACCGGGCGCGCCGCGGTGGTTCGGCTCGGTGAGATCCCGGTCGACAGCGCGCCGCGGATTGCCTCGGGAATCGGCGAATTCGACCGGATTCTCGGCGGGGGATTGGTGGGCGGTTCTGTGGTTCTCCTGGGTGGTGACCCCGGAATCGGGAAGTCAACCCTCCTTCTACAGGTGGGTGGCGTGCTCACGACCGCGGGCATCCGCACCCTCTATGTCAGTGGCGAGGAGTCGGCGGGCCAGGTGCGCCTGCGCAGCGAGCGCCTCCACGGCACTGCGGCCGGTCTCCATTTTCTCCCCGAAACCGATCTCGAAGCGGTGGCTGCGGCGGTGGAGCAGCTCGACCCGCAGGTTCTGTTCCTAGACTCGATCCAGACGGCCTACCTCTCGTCGGTCGCCTCGGCGCCGGGCAGCCTCGCCCAAGTGCGTGAATCGGCTCTGGCTGTTCTCAACTTGGCCAAGTCGCGAGGCATGGCGGCCATCCTTGTCGGCCATGTCACCAAGGACGGCATGCTTGCGGGTCCGAAGACGCTCGAGCACATGGTCGATGTCGTTCTCTCGATGGAGGGAGAGCGCTACCAGCACTACCGGGTCCTCCGTTGTGTGAAAAACCGCTTCGGCAGCGTGCACGAGATCGGCGTCTTCGAGATGGCCGACGATGGACTGCGCGAGGTCCCCAACCCGAGCAAGCTCTTCCTCGGAGAGAGCACCTCCGGGGCGGTCGGCTCGGTGGTGGTGGCCGGACTCGAGGGCACGCGGGCCTTGCTCATGGAGGTCCAAGCACTCGTGCACGAAACCCGCTACGGCATGCCGCAACGCGTCTCTACCGGCTACGACGCCCGGCGGCTCGCCATTCTTCTGGCGGTACTGGCCAAACGAGGCGGGGTGGAGACCTCGCAGCACGACGTTTTCGTCAGTGTGGCCGGAGGTCTGCGTGTCGAGGAGCCGGGAGTCGATCTCGGGATCCTACTGGCCGTTGCCTCGAGTCGGCTCGACCGGCCGCCGCACCCGAAGATGCTGGTCCTGGGGGAGGTCGGTCTCGGGGGGGAAGTGCGGCGGGTCTCCCACCCGGAATGGCGCCTCTCGGAAGCTGCGCGGCTCGGGTTCACGCGGGCGCTCTTGCCCGCGGCCAACGCGCGCGACCTGGGAGCGAGCCGCGAGGGGATCGCCCTTTCCGGCGTGCAGGCGGTGGCGGAAGCGCTCGGGGAGGGGCTGCAAAGGCGGGAAGGGACCGGATCTTGAGCTTGTCTCGCCGCCCCTACCGATACGCCGCCTTGATCCGCCCCCAGCTCGTCCTCTCCGTCGGCGTCGGCCCGCAGGGATCCGGCTGGCACAGCGTGCCGTTGCCCCGGTACAAACCCTGCTGTGCCGAGCAAGCGTACTCCGACACCACCACGCACGCCCCTCCGACGAGACAACAGGCACCGGGCGGGAATGCTGCGCCACACCCGGCGTCGAGCGCCCCGATGATCTGGCCGCACGGGCTATTGGATGGCAGGCACGGGGACGACTCGCTGAGCGTCCAATCGCCCGCAGTGGTCTGCCCGCAGGGAACCGGAGCGCAGAACATGGGGTCTGTGAAGACGCAATGCTCATCGTAGTTGATCGATGCGTACCAGACGTCCACGCCGGCGCTATCCACGGCTGAGCAGAGGAAGGACGTCTCGTCGAGCATCGCATACAGGTCCGCGCCCTGAGGTGCACAATTGTCCCGTACAACGCACCGATCGATCGTCAGCCCGTGGTAGGAGTAGACTCCGCCTCCGCAATCCTCTGCCACGTTTCCGGTCACCGTGCAGCCGCTGAGAGTGTTGCCACCGCCGTCATCACCGAATCCCACACCGCCGCCACCTCGATGGGTCCAGTTGCCGCTGATCACGCAGTTGGTGATGGTCACGCAGCAGCCAAACATCGAGGTCATGCCGCCACCACCATCGGTGGCCGCGTTCCCGGCGATCACACACCGGTCTACGACCCCGGCAAAGACCATGAGACCCAGGCCCCCGCCGTAACGCGCGCGGCCGTTCAAGATTCTGCATTCTGATATGGTGGGAGACGCCATATCACAGATGATGCCGCCGCCCTCGCCCGTGAATGCATTCCCATTGATGATGGTGAGTTTCTCGATACGCGCGGCCGGTGACTCGTACTGGTGCACCCGAAATCCTCGCCCTGCGTTCTCGCAGTCGATGATAGTCTGTTCCGCCCCGTGGCTGGACGTGATCACGAGGTCCTTGCCACCGAACTCGACGTCGCGGTTGCCGATACCCCTATGCGTGCCGGGGCTCAGCAGGACCGTGTCGGCCTCGACAGCGGCATTGATCGCAGCCTGGATCGTCGGGTACATCTCTGGTACGCGCCGGAGTGTGGCTCGGGCCGGCCATCCCGAGCCTCCGCAGAGAAGGACCAGTAGGCAAGCGATCCCGGGAAGGGGCGACCGCCGACCGGTTGTCGCAAACGCACGCCGCATGAGTATCTCCCCGCGGGTGCGCACTCGGCGCAGGCCGAACGCGCACCTGCCGATGTGGATTGCCTATCGGACGACTGTGGCGGCGTTCGTCCGCATGTGTCCGGTCTCGTCGGTCACAACCAGGAAGTACCTGCCAGACGCAACACGCTGGCCCTGGTCATCGCGGCCATCCCAGAGGATCCTCGTCGGCCCGGCCGGAATCGTCTTCTCTGACCACGACTTCACGCGTCGTCCGTCAACGCCGACAACACGGAGGTTCACCTTGCCCCCCGACTGCCGCCGTATGTCCCAGGCCACCCAATTGCTGCTCGGATTGGGCTGCCCGCGCGAGAGGGCGAAATCGGGAACGTAGATCCGGCGGTCCCCCACACCACTGAGGCTGCCATGCCAGTAGCTTGAGTCCGTTGATGGCGCATTGCCCCCACCCACGCCCCCATCCCCGACATCCCAGACCTGCAACGCGACCGTCCAAAGCCCGTCATGAGACAAGTGAGACTGTACTCCTCAGAAGCAGCGTTATCAAGAGGACTTACGACGACCACCCGGGCTATTGTTCGCGCGCGTGGATGTCGGCCGGTTTTCCTCCGGGCGAGGGCGCGGTTCCACTTCGCCCGGAGAGCGCGGCGGGCCCTGCCGTCTATCTCCTTGGCCGTCGCGCCGCGATGGGCCGCCGCGGGCAGGAGATCGTCGCCGCGCGCTTTTCGGTGGAGCGGATGGTGGAGGCCATCGAGCGGTTGTTGCTGGGGCTGCTCGATACGGCGGGCTAAGCTGAAGCTCGCCAAGCCCTGACACGGACCCGCCCGGCGCTGATTCGGCGCAGCACAGGGCCCGGGATCTCGCTTGCCGCGGCGGTCGCGCAGAGCACCGCGTACGGATCGTGGCGTGGGAAGCGAAAGCGCAGGCTGCGACAGTATCGAGTTTCGTTGGCCGTCACATTCCCGGATGGACGGAACTCCGATCGCGTGCCAAGATCCGGCCCCAGCCGGAACGCCGGATCGGCGGTCGGCACAGTCGGAGGTTGCATGGGCTCGGGACCGATGGACGCGAACCGACCGAATCCGGGATCGGAAACACCGCTGATGCCGGCTGACCACGCGTCAGCGGGCCACCAGACTGCGTGCATCGTCGAGCCGGCGCGGGCGATCCTGGTCGCGGCGGGTCGCGGTGAGCGGTTGGGATTCGGGTTGCCGAAGGCCCGGGTCCCGCTGGCCGGGACGCCGTTGTTTCTCCACGCTCTGGGCACCCTCCTTGAGCATCCCCGGGTTCGGGACGTGCTCTTGGTGACTCCCGACGACCCGGCCGAGCTTGATGCTATGATGTTGCTTCTAGGAGAGTCGTTCGGTCCCGTCGCCTCTCGCTGCGTGAGACTCGTGCCCGGGGGTGCTGAGCGGCAAGATTCGGTCCTCGCTGCCCTCGTGGCGCTGGAAGAAGACAACGCTCCGCCGGACGCGATGGTTCTCGTGCATGACGCGGCGCGCCCGCTCTTGCGGCCGGACCTGGTTACGCGCTGCCTTGAGGCCATGGAAGTGCGACTTCCATTCGGTGGGCAGGGAGACTTGCCGGGACTGACCGGCAATGAGGAGACCGGTCGGCTGCCGGCCGGCGTGGCGCCGGGGTTGCCCGTGCGGGAGACCCTGAAACTTGTCTACGGGGATCGAGTGATCAACACCCAGCCTCGGGAAGGACTCTACGCCGTGCAGACGCCGCAGGTGTTTCGCTTCGGCCCGCTCCTCCAGGCCCATCGTCGTGCTCACCGGTATGGCTTACGAGCCACCGATGACGCGGCACTCCTCGAATGGCAGGGGTTGCCGGTCCGGCTCATCCCCGGCGATCCCGAGAATCTGAAGGTGACCTTTCCCGGGGACCTGGAGTTGGCGGAGAGGTTGCTGGAGACGCGTCCGCGCGCCCGTGCGCGGTCGCGGGGCGGCAATGGTTCGCGATCCTGACAGCGTTCCGCGAGTCGGGTTTGGCTACGACATCCATCGACTGGTGGAAGGGCGGCCGCTCTTTCTCGGCTGCGTGGAGATCGCCTTTTCGCGCGGTCTGGACGGGCATTCCGACGGCGACGCGGCTGCCCACGCGGTGGCGGATGCCTTACTCGGTGCGGCGGGACTCGAAGACATCGGCACCCACTTCCCGCCGGGCGATCCGCGCTGGGCCGGCGTGGGGGGCGGCGAACTCCTGACCGAGACCCGCCGCCTGCTGGCGGAGCGGGGTCTGCGCCCGCTCCAGGTCAGCGTCACCATCGTGGCCGAGGCCCCGCGCTTGGCGCCGCACCGGGCGGCCATGCAGGCGGCCACGGCTGCGGCTCTGGGTCTCGATCCGGCCGCCGTTTCTTTCAAGGGGCGGACGAACGAGGGGCTCGATGCCGTCGGCCGGGGGGAGGCGATCGCCGCTTACGCGGTAGTGTTGGCCGTCGCTGCGAGCGGTCCGTGATGTTCTACCTGCTCGGGGTGGTGGCGCTCGCCCTAGCCGTCATCGAGGTGCGTCGCAATCGCCGGGAGGGGCCGGCCCCCGCTGCGGGATCGCTGCTCCTCGGCGGCGTGGCCTGGGTCTCAGCGCTAGTGCTGGAGTTCTTTTTTCGCGGGATCGCGCACTCCGCCCTCGGGCAACGGCTTCCGGCGGGTTTCCTCCTCGGCGCCCAGAGCGCGCTCCTCGCCGCCTCTGCGATGCCGCTGTGGGTTGCGCTCACCCGCTTGTTTCTCTACCGCGTCCGGCCCCGCGAGTTGGGCTGGATGGCTCCTTTCGTCGTTGTCTCGCTCGTCGTGCGCGGCCTGGTGCCGACCCTGCCTGTCGGTCTGGCGGAGCTGATCGCCGTCCCAGCGCTGGCGCGCCTGCGCTGGCGTCGCGAGGTCAGCGCTTCCGTGCGTGGCCTGACCGGGCTCTTCGGCCTGCTGTTCCTTTTGCTCAACCTCAACCTCACTCCGACTCCAGTGGCGGTGGGGGCTGACGCGGCGTCTTCGCTGGCCGCGGGGCTGCACCGGTTCTACGACTGGGTGCGGGTCGTTTCCTGGACGTACATGTTCCTAGCGCTTCCGCGTCTTTTGTGGGGCGTAGAGTTGCCGATCCGCAGTGTGCGCCGACGGCTTCTTGTCTCCCACCTGTTGGCCGGGCTCGTGCCGCTGGTGCTCGTGGTGCTCTTTTGGGGACTGAGCACCTACCTCTCGGTGAGCGGCGAGCGGGCGCGGCTGTCCGCACGCTTCCTTTCCGGATCGGCTGACGACATCGGCACGACGCTCGTCGGCGCGGTCAGTGCACCGGGCACATCCCGCGAGGCCGTCGAGACCTGGGCCCGTCTCTCCTCTTCGGTCTGGCCCGGCTTGCGGGCCTGGTGCGGGGGCACGTGTCCACCTGCGGTGGGCGCTGCCGGAGCGCCGCGTCCGTCCGATCTCGCGCTGGTGCGTGTCTTCGGCGACACGATCCCAGGTGAGCCGGCTCTGATGGCCTGGGGGCGTGGGTGTCGCAGTGCCGGAGTCGTGCTCCTCGGGGGACGGACCTATGTTGGCGCCGCCGCCTTCCGGCGTGGGGCCGAGACCGCACCCGCCGCGGTCGTCTTGGTTCCTGTGCAGGATCTATTGGGAGCCTCGTTCCAGGATATGTTCGACGTGCGGGCTCATATCGAGACCGGCTCTGTGGTCGGCTCCGAGGACCGGTCGCCGAATGAACCCACGCAGTCCTCAACGACGGAGGAAGAAGTCGACTCCGAGTTCGCGGGCTCAGGGGAGACGTCTCGTGGCGCGGCGTTGCTTCCCGCTGTGGAATGGTCAGGCGGTGGCTGGTGCGACCGGCAAGTCCTCCTGGGAGTTCGGGTCGGGTTCGTGCAGGCCCTGCGTGGGCTGACCCGGAATCTGGGCGAGAATACGTTCAACGTTGTCTCACTCGTCTTCCTGGCTGTGGTGGCCGGCCTCTTTGTGCTGGTGGAGGTTCTCACGGTCGGGATGGTGGTCTCGATGAGCCGGAGCGTCCTGCGTGCTCTTTCGGCGCTGCGTCAGGGGACAGCCCGCCTGCGCAGCGGAAACTTCCGCTACCGCATCCCGGTGGAAGCCGACGACGAGCTATGGGACGTCGCCCACTCGTTCAACGACATGGCCGGAGACCTGGACAAGGCGCGCGACTTGGAGATCGAGAACGAGCGGATCGAGGGGGAGCTCGAACTCGCGCGTCAGATCCAGGATCGGCTCCTGCCGGTGGAGTTGCCCACAATCCCGCGCTGCGAACTGGCCGGTCGCTCGCTCCCGGCCCGGCAAGTCGGGGGCGACTACTTCGACGCCCTTCATTTGAGTGGCGATCGCGTGGCCCTTGTCATCGCCGATGTCTCGGGGAAGGGGGTCCCGGCGGCGCTCCTCATGTCCAGCTTCCGGGCTTCGCTCCTCTCCGCCGACATCGACCGGGAGGGGCCGGCGCTCACGCTGGCTCGCGTGAATGCCTTTCTCCACAACAGCGTCGAGCCCGGGCGTTTCGTCACCGCGTTCCTGGCCGTGCTCCACACGGCTACGGGCCGGTTGGTCTACTCCAACGCCGGGCACAACCCGCCGATGCTTCTCCGCCGGGGAGCCGAGGATCCCCACCTCCTGCGCCATGGCGGCCTCGTGCTCGGACTCTTCGGGACGACCGTCTACCAGCAGGCCGAGACGGTGATGCTGCCGGGCGATCTCCTCGCTCTTTATACCGACGGCGTGAGCGAAGCGATGGATGAGGATGAACGCTTCTACGGTGAGGAGCGTTTCCTTGACCTGCTCCGCCGCAACCGCACCGAGCCCTGCCGCGAGATCCTGCGGGAAACGCTGGAGGAAGTACGGACATTCTCGGGCGGCGCGGGGCAGACCGACGACGTGACGGTATTGGTGGTGCGGCGGCGATGACTTCGCGACCTCGTTTCGTCGGAGCTTGTTTCCCCGGGTGGCATAGCGTGGAGTCTCCATCCTATACTGCGGCCCGAGGCCCCGCTTGGCCGGAGGCGGCCGGGCAATCCGAACGCGCGGGGCTGGGGTAACCCACGCGCGCTCCATGCGAGGCTTCGCTCGGCGCGCGAGAGGGAACTGACGTTCACGCACCGAAAACGAGCGGACGCGGTGCTTTGCCCCGCGGGCGGAGGGATGTTCATGTCGCAGTCCTGTGAACTCCGGGTTGTCCTTCTCGGCGGTGACACCGGCGAGCGCCCGGTCTCGATCCGTTCCGGCCTAGCGGTTGCCGGGGCATTGGCTCGTCTGGGTCACGCGGTCCGCCTTCTCGACCCCGCAACTGGGTACACTCGTTTTTTTTGCCTCGCGGATGACCCTGCAAGTGCGTGGACCGAGATCGCCGCCTTGACCCCGGATCCCCGCCGCATCCTATCCTTGCTAGCCGCCCTCGACCCGGCCGAAACCGGTCTCGTGGCCAACCTGCTCCACGGCGGCGCGGGCGAGAACGGGCAGGTGGCCTCGATCCTGGAGCTCGTCGGTGTACCGTATTTCGGCTCCGGCCCTGCCGCCGCCGCCGTGGCCATGGACAAGGTCCTGGCCAAGCGGATGTTTCGGGCGGAGGGTATCCCGGTCGCGCGGGAGTTCCTCTGGGGTGGCGGTCAGGACCGGGATTCCTCCGGCATGACCCACGGCCATGACCGGGATACCTCCAACGTGGCCCGCGGCCAGAGCGCCGATGCCTCTGCCGCGTTGCGCAGTCAGGTCCCGGCGTTCCCGACGCCCGACCAGGTGGCTGCCACCGGTGGCTACCCTCTGGTCGTCAAGCCGATCGACGGCGGCTCTACCCTCGGCCTCACCATCGTGCATGGCCCGGGTGACTGGGAGGCAGCGTGGGTCGCCGGCGGTCCGCTGGCCGACCCCGAGCGGGGCCTTCTCGTGGAAGAGTTCATTCCCGGCCGCGAGTTGACCGTGGGGGTGTTGGGTGATCGGGCGCTGCCGCTGCTCGAAATCCGGCCGAAATACGGGTTCTACGATTACCGAAACAAGTACGAGCAGGGGCGGACAGAGTATGATGTTCCGGCCCGCGTGCCTGACGCGGATCGTGTCCGCCTCGAGGATTTGGGTCTGCGGGCGTTTCGTGCCCTGGAGTGCCGGGACCTGGGGCGGACCGATATCCGACTGGCGCCGGACGGGCGCTGCGCCGTGCTCGAGGTGAACACGGTGCCGGGGATGACGGAGACGAGCCTGATTCCCAAGGCCGCCGCTGCAGTGGGCATCTCGTTCGACGGGCTGGTGGCGGAGTTGTGCGACCGGGCTTTGGCCCGAGCCCTGCGGCAGGAATATAGAAGGGGTGGAACAGCATGTGCCTGAAGATTTACGACGCGCTGCGCGCCGATCGATTCCCATTCAAGCCGGTGCGCGAGGGCAAGGTCGGGATGTACATGTGCGGGATGACCGTACAGGACCGTCCCCACGTTGGGCACATGCGTGGGACGGTCGTGGGAGACTTGGTCCGGCGCGTGATGACCTACTTCGGGTACGACGTCACGTACCTCAACAACTTCACCGATGTCGACGACAAGATCATCGACCGCGCCAACGAGGAGGGTGCTGACTACCGCACTATCGCGCAGCGGAACATGGACTGCTACATGTCGTTCGTCGATTTGCTGGGGAACCGGCGCGCCACGCTCTACCCGAAGGCAACCGAGCACATGGTCGAGATTCAGGACTTGATCGCCTGTCTCGTTGGCAAGGGGGTTGCCTACCCCGCGGGGGGCGACGTCTACTTTCGCGTAGACCGCTACCCAGACTACGGCAAGCTCTCTAAGCGAAAAATCGACGAACTCCGATCCGGTTTTCGCATCGAGGTCGGCGATCGAAAGGAGAGCCCTCTCGACTTCGCCCTCTGGAAGATGGCCAAGGAAGGGGAGCCATACTGGGACAGCCCTTGGGGACGCGGCCGCCCCGGCTGGCACATCGAGTGCTCGGCCATGGCAATGAAGTACTTGGGGCCCAGCTTTGACATCCATGGTGGCGGCATCGACCTGATCTTCCCGCACCACGAAAACGAGATCGCCCAGGCGGAGGCAGCCACCGGCCAGACCTTCGTGAACTACTGGATCCAGCATGGGCTCCTGCTTCTTGGCGGCGAGAAGATGTCGAAGTCGACGAAGCTCTTTTTTCTGATTGAGGACGTTTGCCAAGTGGCCCACCCCGACACGGTGCGGTACTATCTGCTGTCCACCCACTTCCGTAGCCCCATCGAGTTCAGTGAGGAACGGCTGGCGGAGGCAGGGGTCGCCCTAGCTCGTCTGCAGTCCACAGCCGCGGCTCTGTGCGCGGCGGTGGGGGTGCCGCCGCGACTCACCGCGGAGCCCTTCCCGCCCGAAAAAATCCACGACCTCGAAATTCGCGGAGTGATGGAGAAGTTCATCGAGGCGCTACAGGACGACTTCAACTCCGCAAGGGCTATCGGCAATCTCTTCGACCTGTCTCGCTTCCTGAACCGTCACCTCGCTCTGCCGGCCTCCGGTGAGAAGGAAGCGACGATCAAGGAGGGGCAGATGGTTCTCCATCATCTTGCGGATTTGGTTGGCCTTAACCTGTTACCACTAGATGAGTTGGCGACGCCGCCCGATGTGATGCGTCTGGTAGAGGATAGGGCCGAAGCGCGCCGGAGCAAGGACTGGGCAAAGGCGGATTTGTTGCGACAGGATATCCTGGCACGGGGATTTCTGGTCGAGGACAAGAGCGGAAAGAGCGAAGTCCGACCCTGTCGCTGAACCCGGCATACCGATCTGCAAGCCTGATGCCCTCTTCGAAAAAAGAGTTGACGATCGAACGATGTGCTCATAGAATGACAGTCTTTGGTGTTGGCCTGAGGAAACGGCTAGCTTCTGTTTCCTTCGTTTCGACGCACCAGAGCATGGATGTTTGAGGCGGCGCTTGGCTCCCGGCCGCTCGCGCGGTGTTCCCGGCCACTCGCGCGGTGGGAGGTTGGGTGGTTGCGCCTTTGGCGCGCCGGTAAAAGATCGCCGAGCGGAATCCGCTGGCGTAGCTCAGTGGTAGAGCAGCTGATTTGTAATCAGCAGGTCGGGGGTTCAAATCCCTTCGCCAGCTCAGCCCCGGGATTTTCAGGGTGGTTTTACGCCGGGACGGAAGGAAGAGGAACAGGGGATCGAGTGCCATCGGGGAGGCGAAATCCCGGCGGTGCAGGATCCCGGCGGCACAGAGCTTCGGCGATGCAGGATTCCGGCCGCAACGTAGCGGTTGTGTCGCTTTGGCCCATGTCGGCAGCGGGACTTGTGTCGGGCCGTCAGGTTGCGTGGGGAGGTTCCCGAGTGGCCAAAGGGAACAGACTGTAAATCTGTCGGCGTACGCCTTCGAAGGTTCGAATCCTTCCCTCCCCACCATGAAGTCCCGCGGGAAGGGATCAGGCTTCGACTGATCGGCGGGAGTAGCTCAGTTGGTAGAGCTCTAGCCTTCCAAGCTGGACGTCGCGGGTTCGAGTCCCGTCTCCCGCTCACCTAGTAGCTGTGGTGGTAGTAGTAGTGCCCACGTAGCTCAGTCGGTAGAGCATCTCCATGGTAAGGAGAAGGTCATCAGTTCGATTCTGATCGTGGGCTCATCGGTCCGCGCCGCCGCGGGTCGCTGGTTCGGAGGTTGGGAAGGATCGCAGGTCAGGAAGCATTTCAGGTCAGGAACCAGAGCAAGGAAGAGATACGGCTCCATCTTGGCAGCCCACCGGTTCATCCGCGCTCACAGTCGGTCACGGCGGGTTGCCCTCCCGGGATGGGATGGGCCAAGCGGTTGTCCGGCGCTGATCAGAGCTTGGCAGGGGCGGGAACGGCCCCGAGAAGGGGTTCAGCCCCGGGAGGGACAGTCAGGCCATGGGCAAGGCGAAGTTTGAGCGGACGAAGCCTCACGTCAACGTGGGAACGATCGGGCACGTGGATCATGGGAAGACGACGCTGACGGCGGCGATTACCATGGTATTGGCGAAGAACGATCCGACGGTATCGGTGCGGACG
>CAIMUX010000004.1 GCA_903844735.1 Candidatus Eiseniibacteriota bacterium | reverse complement strand
TGATCCGCCTTCGGGTGAGGCCAGAGGCGAAGACCGGTCCTCAGGCCGGACTGCCACAGTAACTGGTGCAGCGACTTGAGCTCAGCGGGCGCTTGGTTCGAAAGGTGACACGCCCGACAGGGAAGGAGAGCCCCCGCTGTTCAAGTCGAACCTCCAGGAGGGAACCCGAGGCGATGACCGCGATCTCGGGATGGTCCTCTCGGAAGAATCGGAGCCACTGAATCGCTTCCGGGCTCTCCTGTACCTCATCGAGAAAGAGGAGTGTTCCCGGAGGGAACGAGGGGAGATTGTGCCGGGCGGCCAGCGGACAGAAGATCCTCCGCAGAGGTGCAGGATCGGACGAGCGTCAAGTCCGGCGGCTGCTTGCCCATGAAACGGAGCGGTTGGCTCCGCGTCAGCCGACGCTGCTGGCTGACTCGACCGGGGTAGTGAGAGACGGCGACTTGGAAGACCGACTTGGCGAGGTCGATGGCAAATACAGTATTCTCCATGGCGGACTCCTCCTGGTCCCTGGGACCGTAATGCGGCCTGGCGCGATGATGCCGCATGAGCCGCGGGAGGAGTCCATGTCATCAGGGATTTCGCGGAAACGGCGGCCACTCTTCCCGCGCCGGGGCGGGGACTCGCACCTGTGACGGTCCACGAATGGCCAGACAGCGACCTTGCATTCGCCCCCGGAGGTCGACTATAGTCCTGTCCGGTGGCTCGGAGTCGGGCGAAGGGCGCCCGGGAGCGTTGAAACCACTTATCGGCATGGTTCTGACAGTTGCGGCCTTACGTGGCATCCGAGAATTCCCAGCCATGCCGATTGAGTAAAGGAACTTCACCATGACAGCCATTGCCTACCCCAAATCCAGCCATTATACCGACCTGGCCGCCATCTACGCCGAATGCAGTGGCCCCGGCGGATTGCGCCTGACCGAGTTCATGGCCGAAAAGATGAATCTACGCCCCGGCGTGCGCCTGCTCGACATCGGCATTGAGCATGGCTACCAGACCTGCTTTTTGGCAAAAGAATACGGCGTGCAGGTTATCGGACTCGACCCGGATGATGACCGGGCCGACGGCCTCCCACACATCGAGCACTTCTCCCGCAACGCCAGTGTTTGGGGCGTGGAAAACCAGGTCATCGGGCTGAAACTGGGTGTGCCGGAAACCCATTTCGCCGCCAATACCTTCGACTTTGTCCACTCCACCACCACACTGGAAATGGTGCGCGGCTTCTTTGGCGCGGATTTCTACCGCAAGTGCCTGGACGAAATTTACCGCATCCTGCGCCCAGGCGGCATCTTTGGCCTGGGCGAGCCCATGCACCTCGACGTGCCCATCCCCGCCGACCTGTCCATTTACGCCAGCGGCGAGGGCGCTGGCCCCGAAGGCTGGGCCAAGGCCTTCGCCACCATTGCCGAAACGGAATCCGCCTGTCGCACCGCTGGCTTTGAGATTCTCGAAGCCGCCTACGCCCCCGACGCCTGGGCCTGGTGGGACGAGTTCAGCCGCCACGACCCCTACTGCAAAGCCACCCCCGAGGGCGAAGCCAAAATCATCCAGCAGGATGGTGGGCGCTGGTTGAGTTTCGGGTATGTCATCACCCGCAAACCGAAACCGGCAAACAGCTATTGAACTAAACCGCTACGCGGTGGAAGATCTCGCCCCTCGCCCGCATTTCCTCGTCGACGTGTGTTCCTACTCCCATTGAGGCTTTCTCCCTGATTCCCCGATGGTCTTCCTGTGGCCGCCATCGTGACGGCCGGCCATCTGGGCCCGAGCCACAGGGAGATCGACATGGGCAAGTTCAGACTTCCTGATCCCGGCGCGACAGGGGATCGCGCCTCAATGTGCCAGGGCACTCTCCTGCCAAACCAGACAGAATCTCTTCTATCTCAAAGCGTTACACCATGTTTATGGAGGTTCATTTCCGGCACCTTTTGAGGCGCCGGCCCTCCGGATCCCGGGTTGGAAGCAGCTTGGGTTCCGGAAAATCACCTGGTACCTTTCGTCGCGTGACACGAGAAGAGGACGGGCGGGTCGCACGTTTCGTGGGAAAGACGCTGAGCGGCACACTTCGGCACGGTTGTTCGGTGTGTGAACGGCATGGAAACGGGCTCCGCCTGACGGCAGCCGGTCCCACCGGGAGGACGGCCGGTTGCGTCTTTGATCCGGCTCCGGCGGACATTCAGAAAGTGAAATGCGATCGAGCGCGGGGTCGGTCGGATTTTCTCACTGACGTATGTGATCGTGCGGAGGGTCGGGCGAGTTTTCGCAACGACGGAAGTGATCGTGCAGGGGGTCGGACAGCTTTTCGTACTGGCGGGTGCGTTTGTGCGAAGGAGCGGGCGAGTGTTCTACCGGCTGGCGCGTTCGTGCGGAGGGTAGGGCGACTTCTTGTACCGCCGGCTGCATTCGTGCGGAGGGCCGGCATCTTTTTGTACCGGTGGGTGCATTTGTGCAGAGCCCCGGGCGGATTTCCGTATCGGCTCGCGCTGTTTCGCAGAGGGTCGGATGGCGATCTGTACCGGTGCGCGCGATCGTAGAACCACCCGGCAGGTCTGTGAACTCCCGTCTGCACTGGCGCACCCGCCGGTACAGATTGTCAGACTGGTCTTTGTTCCCATCCGGACGGCTTCGGGGACTCTGCGTCCATTCATGCTGAATCGCATTTCACATTGTGAATGTTCGTACGAGCGTGTGCACAAAACAATCCGTCATTGGGACGATCCAGCTCCTTGCTTGCCCTGGATATCTGGGCATTCACGATCATCACCGACGGGGATGCCCGGCGGGTGTTTGAGTTGACGCAGTGGACCGTGCCGTTGCACCGCTTCGCCCGGGATGGTGGCGGGCGAGAGCAGCGTTCGCGCTGTTGATCTCGCCGGGCCAAAAGTTCGCCTGGCCGGTGACGAGGATTCGGGACGCGGTGCCACGCCCTCACGACCGACCATCGAGCCGGAGACGCGCTGGGGCGGATCCGACTTAGCTTGGAGGTAGGCAAGTACCTGGTGGAAGAGCGTGATCGCGGGCGGGCGGAGGAGGCACTCCGGGCCGTTTGGACCCGTGACTTCCTCGCAGGTCCCGGCCTCGAGCACCAGATCGTCGTTGACGCGTGCTCGAAGTTGCTCGCTTGTGCCCATGTCGTTCTGCCTGAGGCCGTTCTGCCTACCGCGGCGCTCGCCGGACCCCATGGAGACTCCCCGGATAGGCCACCGTCGCCTTGCGCACGCGTTCCAGGACAGGCGATGATTCGCGACGAGGCGCGCGGGCGGTTCCGGCGAGCCCCCGATCGCTGGAACACCGAGATCGGTCGATGGGTGAGCAACTTCGGCGTCTCACGCATCGTGTCCGCACTTGCCCACGACCCCGACCTACGCGTCACCAATCAGTCGGTCTACGAATGGCTGCAAGGCCACCCGCCAACTGCGTCCCGGGCACTGGCACGGGTCGCGATGTCCCGCGGCCGATTCACCCTCGACGCTATCTACCACCACGCTCATGCGACCGGCGATCTCCCGAAGATTCACAAGGTCGGAAGCAGGGACCAGATCTCCTCTGCCAGATAGATCGGCAGTGAAATCAGCCGGCAGCATAGCGGACCGTCCGGGAAAGCAACCTCGAGTCTCTGATCCGCCTTCGGATGAGGCCAGAGGCGAAGACCGGTCCTCAGGCCGGACTGCCACAGAAACTGGTGCAGCGACTTGAGCTCAGCG
>CAIMUX010000003.1 GCA_903844735.1 Candidatus Eiseniibacteriota bacterium | reverse complement strand
GGTCTTCTCGGTACGGTGGCTATCGCGCCAAAAACCTACGACCGCAGATTCGTCCTCGTCGCGTGTGAGACACCGGCGGGCTGGGCATGCTTGGGCCATGATCAACGACCCTCCAGGTTCAGGCTCCGGATCTGCCCTCGTTATCTGGAGTGGCTATCGCGTCTGCGCCCAAAGTACCGCAGGAATCGTGCCCGGTCTCATGATAACCCGCGACTTGGGATAATGAGCCTTATCAAGAGCTCTTGATAAGGCTCATTGCCGTCGCAAGTTTTATGAGGCCCAGACGACGGATCAGATCCGTAGTCTCGCCACGGTCGCCTACATCCGGCTCCTCTACCAAGTGGAGAAGGAGGCTCGCGGACTCGCCCCTCCGGCGCGACGTGCGCTCCGGCAGAAAAAGGCCAAGCCCTGGCTGGACGAACTGAAGACCTGGCTCGAGACGCAGCAGAAGGAAGTGCTCCCTAAGAGCCCCTTCGCGGAGGCGGCGCAATATGCCCTGACGCACTGGACGGCGCTGACACGCTATCTCGACGATGGGCGCCTCGAAATCGACAACAACGCCGCTGAGAATGCGCTCAGAAGTGTAGCCATCGGACGCAACAACTGGACATTTTCCGGTAGCGATGCGGGCGGTGAGCGGGCGGCCGTGATCTACAGCGTCATCGAGAGCGCTCGCCGTCACGGGCTGGACCCGTACGCCTACCTGCGCGACGTTCTCGGTCGGGTGTCTACCCACCCCCAGCGACGCATCGCCGAGCTGCTGCCCGACCAATGGAAGCCGGGGGTAACCCCGTAGGGGACGCCTCCGGCACACCAGCGCTCCGACCTTTTCCCTCTGTGCCCACGCCTGATCCACATGACCAGCCTACGTCCTCGGTAGTTCAGCCGGCAGGTGTGCTTCGCCGGGCGGATACGGAGATGTGAGGTCGTCCTCCTCAATGACTGTCGCAGACGGTAGGTAGCAGAAAAGGGTGGCGGCCGAGCCACCACCCTCCATGAGGAAGAGGACTACTCCAGGGTCAGCTCACCAGACGTGAGTCTCCTGAAGCTGTCCGGCGTCGTCGTAGGTGTTGAAGAAGCCGGTTCCATCCGAGTTCCAGGCGATGTCGTTCTCCAGCCACCACCTGCTCCCGGCGTCGTCCCACTGGTACATCTTCGACGTCCCGGCACAAGGTGTCTTCTGAAAAGTACTAACCCATTTGGCTTGGACGGGGACGGTGAAGGTGTAGCTGCCTGAAAGCTCGTCCGCAGCTTCCGCCCAGTCCCACGCGACAGCGATGTCCGTCGTGCTCGGGGCGTACATGTAGAAGGACCCGGATCGGGTGCTGGTGTTGAAGCGGGACCGGTAGACGACCCAGTTGCTATAGTTCTGGCCGGAGCAGGAGCCGTTGTAAGCCATGGAGTACTCATACTCGGATCCGGTCTCGCACGCGTGGAAGTCGACGCTACAGGTGAAGATGTCATATGTGTAATCCCAGCAATCGCCGGTTTGGTGCCAGTTGGCATCGTCGAGCTGTGCGAAGAATGTCGTCGCCAGGCTACTCCACCCGTGGGCCATCTGCAACTGACCATCTGCTAGCAACTTGGCCGTCTGCGCATAGTTGTCGCTGCTGTTTATACAAACCGAGTCAGGCAAATCAATCGCGGAGATCGCGGGAGGATTGGTGGGCCCCGTGGGAGTGTGCGCCGCGGCGACATTCGAGAGCGCCGAGGTGTTGGGCACCTCGTCGGAGGTCTTCATGGCGAAAAAATAATCGGTGTCCGGGAGCAGGCCGGTAACATGCATGCTGTGGGTGGTGGAAACAGCGGTGGGAGTTGGCTCCCCGGACACCTGCGTGGCCGCGGTCCAGTTCGCCTCCGTCGTGATGTTCGCCGTCGAGTAACGAATGTCGTACGTGTGTGCCGTGCCCAGGCTTCCATCATCTCCGGGCGCAGTCCAGTTCAGCAAGATATCGGTCGAATCGGCGGGAGTGGCGTCAAGATCGGTGACGGCCGCCGGCGGCGTCGTGTCTCCGGTTCCCGCCTCGGTGGTGGCCAACACCACATTCGACAGACCCGACCAATTCGGAACCTCGTCCGCGGTCTTCATCGCAAAGTAATACGGCGTGTTCGGAATCAACCCGCTCACGGTTACCGACTGGGAGGTGCCGGCCACAGCCGGGGTCGGAGCACCGGTCACCGTCGTCGCCAACTCGAAGTTCGCCGCGGTGATCGCCGAGGTCGAATACCGGATGTCGTACTGAGCCGCGGTGCCGGTGATGCCGTCGTCACCCGGGGAGGTCCAGTTCAACTGTACCGAGGTCGCAGTCACGGCCCCCGCGGCCAGGCTCGTTGTCGCCGCCGGTGGCGTCATGTCTCCGGTGGCCGCGCCGGTGGTGGCCTGCACCACATTCGACAGGCTCGACCAGTTCGGAACCTCGTCGGCTGTCTTCAGCGCGAAGTAATACGGCGTGTTCGGAACCAATCCGCTCACCGTCACCGACTGGGAAGTTCCGGCGACGGTAGGAATCGGGGCACCGGTCACCGCCGTCGCCAACGCGAAGTTCGCCGCGGTGATTGCCGAGGTCGAATACCGGATGTTGTACTGAGCGGCGGTGCCGGTGATACCGTCGTCACCCGGGGAGGTCCAGGTCAACTGCACCGAGGTTGTGGTCACCATGCCCGCGGCCAGGATCACCGCCGTCGGCGGCGTCATATCTCCGGATCCCGCCGCGGTGGTGGCCTGCACCACATTCGACAGGCCCGACCAGTTCGGAACCTCGTCTACGGTCTTCATCGCGAAGTAATACGGCATGTTTGGAATCAATCCGCTCACCGTCAGCGACTGGGAAATCCCGGCGACGGCCGGGGTCGGGGCACCGGTTACCGCCGTGGCCAACGCGAAGTTCGCCGCGGTGATTGCCGAGGTCGAGTACCGAATGTCGTACTGAGCTGCGGTGCCGGTGACACCGTCATCACCCGGGGCGATCCAGGTCAACTGCACCGAGGTCGAGGTGACCGTACCGACGGCCAGGATCGCGACCGCCGGCGCAGTGGTATCTCCTGACGCAGTTGGATTATCGTCACCGCCGCAGGATCCGATCAGTAGGGCAAGAACCACCAGTGGAGCAGCCGCAAGCAGGGCTCCATGCCATCCGCATCGTCTCATGATTGTCTCCCTTCGGTCTCGTGCTCCAGCCAGAGGGCCCGCGTGATCGCCGAATGCGCCGTGGTGCCCTGCCGGCAGACCCGTCCCTGTCTCCCGCCGAGCGCGCGGCGGGAGAGAATCTGCTTTCCCGCAAACCGATCTGCGCGCCGATCCGGAGACCGCAGAGCAGAATATCACACATGCGCCCCGTTTTGCCGGTCAAGGCGGGTCGCCGATGGAGACAGCACCGAAATCCGCTCTGCGAACGGCATGCGTCGCAACACATTGACAGCCTGCGATGTCGTTGCGTGGTTGATTTGTGGGAGGATGAAGATGCCCGTTCGTGAGCCCGGTCTTCTTGCGATCATCGCCCGGAAGGCATAGGATTGTCGTTCAGGCCCGACGGGCACCCCACGACAAATGCCGCCGATCAACGCGGTGCAGATCCGCCAGCAGAAGGAGCCGCTTCATGATCTTAGACGAGCTCGAAAAGAGACTCCGGCCTCCGGAGCGCCCGATGCCCCCGTATCCGCCCAAGTACATCGTGGTCGCCTCGGGCCAGCCCCTGGTCATCCGCCAAGCCAGGCACGACGACTTCCCGGCGCTGCTCGAGGCGGTCGAACCGCTGGCCAGGGTTCGCAAGGACTTCTACGACATCGTGGCGTCGCGGATGTACGCCGAGCTGCTCGGGCAGTACATCCATCGCGTCGTCGACCCGTACTGTCTGGTCGGAACGATCGACGGCGTGATCGCCAGCATCGTCAACGGCCGGATGATCGACGAGAAGCGCGGTATGAGCTATCACACGCTGACCATCCATCGCGGGCTGCGGTGCGGCGCTCACATGTTTGCGGCCAAGATGGAGTACCACATGGAGTATCTCGGCCAGGACGAGGTCTTCATCGTCGCCGAGAGTTTCATCGGCTTCAAGCGTTGGATGATCGAGTACCAGCTCGAATCCCGCCCTGAGCTCCAGCACGAACTCGGCGGCGCGCCGTCGTACGTGCTCACCCGCGCGCTCTACGATATGTACAAGCCGCGGCTGGTTGCCGGGACGCGCCCGGTGCCGCCGGAGATTCTCGCGACCGCGGATGAGCTCATCCTTCCCGATGAGTACCCGCAGATTCCGGGGTACAAACGATGAGACAGGTTGGAATCGTCGGGATCGGACACACCAAGTTCGGGCGCATGGACTTTGACCTCGTCGACATCATGTCCTGGGCTGCGCTGGAGGCGATGAAGGATGCGGGCATCACGGACGGGATCGACCAGGTCTTCGTCGCCAACATGGGCGGCAGTGCGATCAACCATCAGACCGGGATCGCCTCCTCGCTCGTGAGCCGGATCTTTCTCGAACCCGCCATGGCGGAGTTGATCGAGAACGGCCCGGCATCCGGGTCTTCGGCGGTGAAGTGCGGATACATGGCGATCGCCTCGGGTATGGCCGATGTGGTGTTGGTCGTCGGCGGGGAGCGGATGCGCGAGGTCACTGGTTGGAAGGCGACCGATTTCGTCGCCACGCTGTCCCACCCCGACGCGGAATACGCCTACGGACTGACGCTGCCGGCGTTCGCCGGGATCTTCGCCCGCGCCTACGTGGAACGTTACGGCCTCACCGAAAAACATCTAGCGACCCTCGCGGTCAAGGCTCATCGCAACGCCTCGCTCAATCCTTTCGCCCACATCGAGGAGTCGGCCACGCTGAGCGGCATCTGGGATGGTCCGCATCGCGACGTGGTCAACCCGATCATGGCCGACCCGCTGCGTCTGTACGACTTCTGCCCGGTGTCGGACGGCGCCGCCGCCGTCGTGCTCTGCGGTCTGGATGTGGCGAGCCGCTTCACCAAGCACGTGCCGGTGCGCATCGCCGGAATCGGCCAGGCGACCGACACCCACTGCGTGCACAATCGGGCCGATATGCTCGACCTCAAGGCCGTGCGGATGGCCGCTGAGCGCGCCTATGCCATGGCCGGAATCGGGCCGAAGGAGATCTCGCTGGCTGAACTCCACGATGCGTTCCTCATCCTCGAGGTGGCGGAAAGCGAGGAGGTCGGGTTCTTCGAGCGGGGCCAGGCGAAGGCGGCGATCGAGCGCGGCGAGACCGAGGTGACGGGGCGGATCCCGATCAACACCTCCGGAGGGCTGAAAGCCAAGGGCCACCCGGTCGGCGCGACCGGCGTGTCGCAGATTCACGAACTAGTCAAACAACTGCGCGGCCAGGCCGAGGCGGGTCGTCAAGTGGCCGAGCCGAAGTTCGGACTGGCGGTCAATTTCGGCGGCTTTGGCAATAACGTGGTCGCCACGATTCTGGCTAAGGAGTAGATGATGGTTTCCACCAGAGACCTGTATGCCGAGGACCGCAATGTCTACGCCTACCGATGCCCGAAGTGCGGGGTGCTCTACCATCCGGCGCCGATGGTGTGCAAGGGTTGTCGCAACCGGCGGGACCCGTCGGAAGCCGTGTTCCCGGATTTCGAGAAGGTGCCCATGGGCGGACCGTGCCGGCTGTTGAGCTGGACTAGGATCTACGCTCTGCCCGAGGGGATTGACCGGCCGAGCATAGCCTTCGGCATTGTCGAGTTCGACAACGGCCTGCGTGCCGCCGGCCAGCTCATGGTGGCCGACCCGCAGTCCGGTGCACGGCTGATCGCGAAGTCGGGGCTGGTGCGCGAGCTCGTCGGCCGGGACTTCTACGGCCTGCAGTTGTTCGAGGCGTGATCTGGGGACCATTCTCCGCGATGGCTGTGTAGACGGAGGGTTCCATGCCGCTGCCGCATTTCGAATACGTCGCTGCGCGGACCGTGGGGGAGGCGCTCGACCTTTGGCGTGAGAGGCCTGCATGCGCCTACTTCGCCGGCGGCACCGATCTGTTGCCGCAAATGCGACTCGGCCGGCGGGCACCCGCGACGATCATCGATATCAAGGGGGTCGGCGGTCTGGACCGGATCCGTGAGACCGAGGCCGGTCTTGTCATCGGCGCTGCTGTTCCGCTGGCCGTGATCGAGACCGACCCCGTCGTTCGGGCCGACTTCCCGCTCCTTGCCGAATGCGCGCGGGTGGTCGGCGCGCGCCCGCTGCGCAATCGGGCCACCCTGGTGGGCAACATCTGCAACGCCTCTCCGGCGGCGGACACGGCTGTCGCCCTGCTCGTCCTTGACGGACTGGTGAGGACGGTGGGAGCGGACGGCGCCAGAGAGCTTCCCGTGAACGAGTTCTTCACCGGTCCGGGACGAACGCTGTTGCGCCCCGGCGAGCTGGTCACTGAAGTTGTGCTACCCCGTGCAGCCGTGTGGCGCGGGTCGTACTTGCGGCTTTCGCGGCGGCGAGGGATGGACCTTGCAACCGTCGGTGTTTTGGTCGCGTGCTCCAACGGTGCATCGCCGCCACGCTACCGGATCGCGCTCTCTGCGGTGGCGCCGGTCCCGCTGCGTGTTCGCGACGCGGAGGCGCTTCTGGATGCCGAGGGCGCCGGCGGGGCCGGCGGCCACGGCTGGGCCGCGACGATCGGTCGGGCCGCCGAGATCGCCCGGGCGAGCTGTTCACCGATCACGGACATGCGGGGAACGGCTGAGTATCGCCGGGACATGGTCGGGGTTTTAGTGGCACGCGGCGCCGCGGCGCTGGCGCAGGCATGGGTGTGGTAACGGTTGGGGCGGCGACGCGGACGAAGGCCCCCGGCACCGCGGAGCGCCGGGAGATACAACGCCAAATCCACGGTCGGTCGAATGAGGTAGAATCAAGCCATGACAAACGAAGAAATCGAAGTAGCTGCGCTCCGGCTCGATCCGCGATCCCGGGCCCGACTTGCAGGCAGGCTGATTGAGAGCCTTGAGACTCTCTCGACAGAGGAGAACGCGGAGATGTGGATCGAGGAAGCGCTTCGACGTGACGCCGAGCTCGACGCTGATCCAAGCGCCGGCCGCGACGCCTCCGACGTCTATCGCGATGCTAGGGCTCGGTTGAGTTGAGCCGTCACGTTGTTTTTCAGGCTCTGGCGGATCTCGAGCTGAACGATGCCGCCCAGTATTACGAACGGGAGTTCCTCGGTCTTGGGGTCGCGTTTCTGACTGAGGTGCAGAGGAGCTCGGATTCGTTTCTGGACCATCCGAATGTGGGGGTGGTGGTCCGCGGGGATGTTCGACGTCGCCTGGTGGCTCGATTCCCTTATGCTCTCATCTACAGGGTTACTTCCCAACAAGTCCGAATCCTCGCGGTCATGAATCTGAAGCGGCGGCCGTTCTACTGGGTTGGTCGTCGGTGATCGCCGGACCGACACGAGTCCATGCTGGAATCGAGTCACCAAGCGGGGAAGAGGTCGCCCTCGCGACGATGACGGCCGATGACGTGCGCCCGGTCGTGGACAGGGATCTGATCTCCGTGATGCCGGTTACCGGCAATGCCTGAGGGCATGATGGTTGAGCGGGCCTACGCGAGGAGAACCATGAGTACAACAATTTCCCTGCGAGTCAACGGTCAGGACGAGCGCCACGATGTGGAGCCCAACCAGACGCTGCTCGCCTTCCTGCGCGATACGCTCGACCTCACCGGAGCGAAGGAAGGCTGTAACGAAGGGGAGTGCGGCGCGTGCATGGTGCTGGTCGACGGCCGGGCGGTCAATTCCTGCCTGATGCTCGCCGTCGAGGCGGACGGCCGCGAGATCATCACCATCGAGGGGATCGGCGACGCCGAGCATCTCCATCCGCTCCAGGCGGCATTTCTCAAGCACACCGCCGTGCAGTGCGGCTTCTGCACGCCGGGCATGATCATGACCGCCATCGGTCTGCTCGCCGAGAATCCCGACCCTGACGAGGCAGCGGTGCGTGAGGCGATGGCCGGCTCGCTGTGTCGTTGCACAGGATACCGGCAGATTCTCGATGCGATCCATGAGGCGGCCGGTGTGATGCGCGTGGTCCCTGCGGTTGAGTTCGGGATGCGCGGGCCTGCAGGGCCGTCGGGGGTTGCGCCAGGGCTGATGGCCCCGGGGTCCGCAGAGGCGGCGGCCGGAGTGAAGGTCCTAGGGTTACCGGAGATGGCGCCATGAGCGAGAACCGCTGGGTCGGTCAAGCCGTGGACCGCGTCGACGGCGTCGAAAAGGTGACCGGCAGCGCACGCTACACCGCCGACCTCAAGTTCCCGCGCCTGCTGCATGCGCATGTCATCCGTTCGCCCCACCCGCACGCCCGCGTTCTGGCTGTCCGCATGGAGCGGGCGGCCCGCATGCCGGGGGTGCGTGCCGTCGCCTCGGGGCGCGATTTCCCGTTCCACACCGGGATCTATCTCAAAGACCAGACGGTATTCGCCACCGACCGGGTGCGCTATGTCGGCGACCCGGTGGCGGCGATCGCCGCCGAGAGTGAGGAAGCGGCGCTGGCCGCGGCGGCCTTAGTCGAGATCGACTACGATCCGCTGCCGCCGGTCTACGACGTTCTCGCCGGGATCGCGCCGGATGCGCCCCTTATCCATCCCGACCTGGGAAGCTACGAGTGCGTGCCGTGGATCACGCCGAAGCCAGGAACCAATATCTGCAATCACCTCAAGGTACGCAAAGGTGACTACGCGGCGGCGCTCGCCACATGCCGGCGCGTGTTCGACAACACCTTCGAAGTGCCGCAGGTGCAGCATGTGCCGATCGAACCGCACGTCTCGGTGGCTTGCTTCGATCTTGCCGGTAAGGTCATCGTTCACACTTCAGCACAAAGCCCGTTCACGGTTCGTCACCTGCTCTGTGCCTGTTTTTCGCTGTCCCACGGTGATGTCCAGGTCACCGTGCCCGCCGTGGGCGGAGGTTTCGGCGGCAAGGCCGGCATCAATCTCGAACCTATCGCCGTTGCGTTGGCGATGAAGGCGCGGGGGCGCTGGGTGCGCGTGATGGTCGATCGCGCTGAGGAGTTTTATGCCACGGTCGTGCGTCAGGCCCTGACCGCTCGCCTGGTCTCCGGGGTCGATGACGACGGCCGGGTCCGGGCGCAGAAGATGCACTACCTGTGGGGCTGCGGCGGCTACGGCGGCTATGGCGTCAACGTCGTGCGCGCCGCGGGCTACACCTGCGGCGGCGCCTATGAGTTCCCGAATGTCGAAGGAGACTCGATCGGCGTCTACACCAACCGGCCGGTAGGCTCAGCCTATCGCGGCTTCGGCATGCAGGAGATTCACTGGGCGCTCGAGCAGCAGATGGACATCGTGGCTCGGGGCATCGGGATGCATCCGGTCGATTTCCGCCTGCTGAACTGCCTCGGGCCTGGCAAGACGACCGTCACCGGCCAGGTTCTGGATGCGCACGTCGGGCGCGTCGATCTGTGCATCAAGCGCGTAGACGAGGCGCTTGATCTGCGCGGCGGCGCGGCGTCACATCTGCGCTCCGATGAGGTGCTCGATCGGCGCGCCAATGGCCGGCAGGCGTTTCACGGCAAGGGAATGGCGTGTGCGGTCAAAGCGCCCGCGATGCCGAATGACGCGGCTTCCTCGGTGGTCATGAAGTTCGCGGAGGATGCGACACTCGAGATTCTGGTCTCCGGCATCGACTACGGCCAGGGGCTCAAGACCGTCGCCGCGCAATTTGCCGCCGAAGCGCTCGATCTGCCGATGGAATCGGTTCGGGTGCGCGGCAACCCGGATACCAACCTGTCGCCGTACGACTGGCAGACCGTCGCCTCGCGCCAGACCTGGGCGACCGGGAACGCGATTCTCAAAGGCGCGGAAGAGCTCAAGCGGCAGTTGTTCGTGGTCGCGGCCCAGGTTCTGGATGTCTCCGTCAGCGAACTCGAGTGCCATGATGGCGCGGTTGTCCACCCCCCGAGCGGCCGAAGCATTCCGCTGATGCGCCTGGTCATGGGGTACCAGTTCCCGGACGGCCACGCCATCGGCGGACCTGTCGCGGCGACATCCTCATTTATGCCCGAGGGTCTTCTGTTCCTTGACCCCGAAACCAGCCAGAGCGCCAAGCCGGTCGCCAAGTGGACGTTCGGCGCCCAGGCTGTCGAGGTGACGGTCGATGCCGAGACCGGGCAGTACACGGTCGATCGAGTCGCGGCGTGTTACGACGTCGGCCGCGTCATCAACCCCGGCTTGATTCGCGGTCAGACCTACGGCGGCATCGTCCAAGGGCTCGGCACCGGCATGATGGAGGAACTGCGCATCGACCGGGCCACCGGCAGGATCGCGAACGCCTCGCTCATGGATTACAAGATTCCGTCGAGCGAGGATGTGCCTGTCGAGATGCTGGTGTCGTATGTAGAAACCCCGCAGACGGACGGCCCGATGGGTGCGCGCGGCATCGGCGAGCACACCATGATCCCCACGCCGGCGGCGATCGCCAACGCGATCTTCGACGCTTGCGGGGTGCGCATCCATGAGATGCCGATCACCGCTGAGAAGGTGCTCGCCGCGCTGCGGGCGAAGGAAGCGCGGGGTTGAGAGCGGCGCCGGCGCCGGTCGCCCTGGATGTGCTTGCCGGCCATCTGAGGACGATCCGTCTGCCCGAGCGCACGACGGCGCTGCTCGACCGGGTCGGAACAGGCGGCCCGTTTCATTGCCCGGTGAACGATCCTGACGCTCCTGATGGAAGAGCCGCGAGCGGACGCGGTGACTTCGATAACCGGGAAGCGTGCGCATCCGATGGAGTCGTCTCCGCCGACGCTGTCGATTCCTCGACCGCGAGCGGGTCCTTCTCCCTTGAGATCCTAGTCGTCGATCTGCTGGCCGAACGTCTGACCCGACTCCTCGATGGGATTTTCGACGCGACTGTACAACCCGACATGACGGCGCTCACCCGCGCCCTCTCGGGTCTCGGCCCCGGCCTGACGCCGACCGGCGATGACCTTCTCGTCGGCGTCGCGGCGGCCTGCCGGCGGCTGGTGGCCGGCGGATTCTGGCCGGCGACCAGGCGGGATGTCCTGTTTGCCGTTCTCGCCGAGATGGGGGACACCGGCACCACGTCGGTCGCGCGAGAGATGGTGGGGCGGGCCGCGGTGGGGCAGTTCCCCGAGGTGCTGACCGGGTTCGTCGAGCTGCTGGGTGATCGCAATGCGAGGGCGGATCAAGTCCAGGCGGCCACCGGACGACTCGCCGCGATCGGCGCTCACTCCGGCGCGGATATGCTGGCGGGTGTGGTCGCGTTGGCTGCGCGGGCCTGCCGGGAGGGAACAACACGATGACCAGGCAGGTCCGTGGGGAGCGCGGTTGCTGCCACGGCTCGGCCCACCTGTTGCCCGTCCGGCCATGTCGATCTACCGTTGGACTCTTGCGGCCTCGACCCGCGAGGGCCACAACGAGGGACGAGGGAGAACGCCGATGAGAACCATCGAACTGGGCGAGGGCCTGTATCTCTTTATGTTCGATCCCGCGGAAGGCGGCATCGAGGGCGTCAATATCCTGGCCCTCGTGGACGGTGGCGAAGCCCTCTTCCTGGATACGGGCTATGCCCACCTGATGAAGCCCGCCTTGGCCTTCGTGGAGAGCCTGGGCGCCCGCCCCGTCGGCGCGATCATCTCTCACTTCCACGACGACCACGCGGGCGGCATCCCGCTTCTCGGCGGCGTCCCGACCTGGGGCAGTGAGACCTACGCGGCTTCTCTCGACCACTGCTTCCCCGTGGGGGAACGTGCGGCCCTCGCCCCGAAGCACCTCGTCCGCCGGCCCGAGACCGTGACCCTGGGGCGCCACAGGATCGAGATCTTCCCTCTTCCCGGGCACAGCCTCGACTCGCTCGGCGCGATCATCGACAGCAGGGTCCTTTACGCGGCGGATACCCTCCTTTGCACGAACGAGGGCGAGCCCATCCTCCCCTCGGTCCATGCGAGGCCGGTCTCTCTTCACGCGGAGAGCCTGCGGAAGCTGCGCTCCTACCTCGACCTCCGCTTTGTACCCGGCCACGGCGCACCCATCGACGATCGCGGCGCGCGCGAGCGCGACATCGAGAATCGCCTTGCCTATGTCGAGGCGATCGCCGCTTCTCCGGGGATCGGCCTCGATGAGGCGCAAAAGGGTTGCGACGTGAAGTTCCTTGGAAGCGAGTGGCACGAGGAGAATTACCGCTGAGCGGCGCGACGCTGCGGATGCCTGTTGCGCGGGAGGCCGGACCACCCGCGGCCCCCGGGGACGTGATCATGAGGAAGGCCGGATCGTACGCTTCCCCTCCTAGGTGCCGCGGTGCCATGGCCCGGGAAATTCCTTCGACTCGGCCTCTCGCCGCGCTCCCCATCGGCTGCGGCCCACTTCCGTGGGAAGACGCCGGGCCAGCCGTGCGCCCGGGCGACAGAATCCCAGATCTTCCCGTGCACCTGCCCCGGCACGCTCCAAGAATGTGAAGATCACTCGTGCACACGGTCGGGACGCACCCGTTCCAGACCTCCGCTGGACATCTTTCGGGATTCCGCGATCGTGCCGCCCCGCACACACGGTTGCGGGCCCCCGTCTTGATGCTGTCCGGGTCTCAAGCACCGTTTCCCGCGGCACGGATCGATGCTGACCGGGCCGGGGCACGGCTGCTCTCGCCCGGGACAGATCCTGACCGCTGGGGTACACGACTGCTCTCGCCCGGTACAGATGCTGACCGCTGGGGTGCACGACTGCTCTTCACGTTTTTGCCCCGAACCGCCGGGGGGCTGCGGCTGAAGTCGGGTTTCTGGTGGCTGAGCCAACCACGATCCCGGCCTTTGGCCCGAATCTTGAGCCTCGTCTTTGCGGCATCGCGGCGGCCGCGGCCGGCCGTACCTCCCCCGCCGCAGCGAACCTGTCCGGCAACAGATCTGTTTCACCCTGCCATCGAGAATGGGCTGGCCAAACCGGACGAGCGAGTCGGAGGGTTCCCGATGCTTGCCCGCTACGTGCCGTTCTGGGGGTGATCTTATTTCAGAACCGACCCCCGGGAGAGAGGGGTCATAGCCATAAAGCGTCTCAGGTCCATGAATGCTTATTTATGGCTTTCCCCTTCTCGGATCGTGATCCGCTCAGGTGGTCTTTGTCCGGCCCGAGCCGGCCGTCGCCCGGCGACGGCGCCCTGCCCCGGACAGCCCCCCCGCAAACGGCCGCTCGCCCGACGATTTGCGCCGACGACTTGCACCGACGATTCCACTTTCGGTTGCCCCCCCCTGAAATGTTATCCTCATACTGGTTTGTGATCCGTTACAGGGGCTGCCTCTCTCCACTGGAGGTGGCGATGAGACGAACAACACGTTCCCATGTCTTGTGTCTTGCGTGGATGGCCTTGGTGCTTCTGGCCTTTCTCAGGGCGGCGCCCCCGGCGCGCGCGGATATCCCGTGGCTTTCGGTCCGTCTGGTCGGGGGCGAGACGGCGAGCTATCCCGTCAACGATCTGAATAGGATCAACTTCGAGGGCGACACGCTGGTGGTGGTGCATGCCGGTGGCACCGGCACCGATCGCTATGGCGCGGCGACGGTCGCGCGGATTGAGTTCCTCTGGTCGCCGGCCGACTCCGGCGTGGTCGATCCTCGGGACGCGGCGGCACTCGTGAAAGCCGTCCACCTTTTCCAGAACCAACCGAACCCGTTCTCGCCCGCCGTGTCCCCGTGGGGGGAGACGAGCATTGCGTTTGACCTGCCCAAGGCCGGTCCGGTGGAGCTCGTGATCTATGGCGTGAACGGGCGTCTGGACGCTGGATGGCGTCTGCACGCCGAATCCGTGCCCGGGACCGACCGGGGCGTGCTGCAATACTGCTACGGGTGCTTGCACGATTACGACGCAGGGTGCCTGCACGTTCACCTGGCTTGGGGCCGGGGTGGCCTGCAACGCCGTGACCTGCCCGGTGCCGTCCCAGCCCGACATGGTGCTGGTTCCTGCGGGGACGTTCATCATGGGCAGCCCGACGAGTGAGCCGGGGCGCTTGACCAACGAGACGCAGCACGAGGTAACCTTGACGAAAGCGATCTATGTTTCCACGTACGAGGTGACGCAGTCGGAGTGGCAGGCGGTGATGGGCTGGAACGAGTCGTATTTCCCGGGCGCAGCCAAGCCGGTCGAGACACTGAGTTGGTACGACGCCGTGAGCTACTGCAACCAGCGGTCCACCCTCGACGGGTTAGCGCCCGCCTACACGATCGCGGGCGCGACCTACGACGGGAATCACATTACTTCCGCCGCCGTTACCTGGAATCAGGCCGCCAAGGGGTATCGCCTGCTGACCGAAGCGGAGTGGGAGTACGCCTGCCGCGCAACGAGCACGACGGCGTTCTGCAACGGCGCCATCACGAACATTGACTGCTCGCCGCTCGACCCGAACCTCGACCAGGTTGGTTGGTATTGCGGCAACGCCTCGAGCACGACGCACGATGTGGGCGGCAAGACGGCGAATGCGTGGGGTCTGAAGGATATGCACGGGAATGTGTGGGAGTGGTGTTGGGACTGGTATGGAACGTATCCTGGGGGTCCATTGACAGATCCGACCGGTCCCGCGTCCGGCTCCTACCGCGTCGTACGCGGCGGTAGTTGGGACTACGATGCGCAGTTCTGCCGTTCGGCGCTTCGCAACTACAACTACCCCGTCTACGTGCGCATCAATTTTGGCTTGCGTCTCTCCAGGACTGCTCCGTGATCCTTTGCTCTGTTACGCTTTTTCCCTCATCCGGCTCTGAAAACCAGGGTGGTCGGACCAGGGCCGTCTGGGAGGGGCTCTGCCCCCCGGTGATCGCGCGAATCTCCTCGGCAACCTCCGAAAAGTCCTGGTCCTGGCTGAAGATCACGCCAACATCGAATCGGTCATGCATTGCATGCCGGATTGCGTCGAGCGAGATGCGGACATCGATCCCTTTTTCTTCTCCAGCGCGGAACGAATATTCGATTCCACCGGGGAGCAGGACCACGCGATTCCGGTACCGGAGAGGCCGAGAGTAGATCGCGACGCCCATCTTGCCCATGACGGACAACTTCTTGGACCAGAAAGTATGCCAGCGCGCATCATCCCGGAGATCAGGGACGCCGGTATAGAATCGGACCTGGCGCAGGGACCAGTTGTGGGCTCGGCAGACCGCCTCCGACAGTGTGACCACGTCATAGTTGGGGTGCTTGTGTCCGAACGCGGCGCGCGCCGCATGAAAGAGGTTTTGGCCGTCTATGAAGGTGATCGCCCGCTTCAGGTCCGGCTCGCGCATCGCTCATCAACCCCAAAAATAACCCCACCCGAGGCCTTGCGGCATGTCGGGCGGGGGAGAAGTACAACTGGATTGTCGGCCGACACCTCTCATCCGTCAAGCGAGAAGCGTGCCCGGTGGCGAGCGGGCCGAGAGATGGTGGGTTCACCGTCTCGAAGGTTAAGATCGGCCAGCGACTATGCGGGACAATGAGATGCTCGGTGATGGGGCGGGCAAAGGCGCGGAGTCGGCCCCCGGGGTCCCTTCGGATGTGCCCTACAGGGGCGTCGGTGGAGCGACGCAGGGCGGAATCCATCTTTGGACCGCGGGATCCGGTGCCCACCCTGCAAGGGAGGATCTTGATCTTGCCGTTCGATCCGGCCATCGGCGAGTTCCGCACCGAGCCACTGGACGCGCGGTGTCGGCGCCCGACACGAACAGCACTATTGGCCTGCGTCTCTCCAGCACGGCCCAGCTCGAGTGGCCCCGGTTCACGGACCGCGGGCGGGTGTGCGGGCTGTCCAGGTCTCCGTCGGGCTCCGGATCCGGGCCCATGCTCGGATGCGAGCAAAGACACACCGGCGGGCCCCGGGCGGCACCGAGTCCAGCGTGCAGGTCAGGGTAACCAAACCCGAGAACGACACCCGGCTGCTCCGCGATCCTGAAACCCCGGCGACCCTGGCCACCATTGCCTTTGTGGCGGTGGCGACCTGCCACATTCCATTGCCGTGCATGCTCTTCGGGTCTTCCCCCGCAGGGGACACGGCGGAACCGACCACAGCCGCACAGATTGGCTTCGAGGACCTTAGGTGCGCGAAGATCCCGTTCGGCATGGTCGAATTGCCGACTGATGCGAAAGGGTTTAGTATCGACCCATGGAAGAATCGGAATCTGCGGAGGAGCTGCTTTTCGAGGTTGCTACGCCCCTGGACTTTACGATCCGGGTCACCCGTCCCCAGTGGACACGGATCGTCCGGGTCAAGCACCCTGTAATGCAGGGCAAGGAGGCGGAAGTAAGGGCTACCCTAGCGTCTCCGAACGAAATCCGCCGGAGACGCTCTGACCCGATGGTTCACTTGTTCTACAGGATCGCCGGGGAGCGGCGATGGGTCTGCGGCGTGGCGAAACGGCAAGATGGACACGGCTTTCTAATCACCGCTTATCCCACGGATGCCATCAAAGAAGGGGAAACCATATGGCCCAAGTAAAAGTCTTCCTCGACCGGACCGGCAACACCCTTACGGTCTGGTTTGGCGAGCCGGAGGACGAACACATCTGCGAAGAGACCGGCGACGAGGTCATCTTGATGAAGAACAAGGCCGGACAGGTGATTGGATTCGAGAAACTGAACTTCTCCCCCTCGGCCACGGACTCTCTTCCCGTGTCGTTCGAAACGGCCATGGGCTGAGATTCTCGAGCCTTAGGCTGCCGGTCATGTAACGACTGTTGTTGGCGGAGCGACCGCCACGGCCCAACCACCAAGCAAGCGCGCGGATGTCCCGTTGACCGGTTCGATCCGCGGCGATGAAGACGACACCCGCCGTGCCCCGCTTGGCGGGGAGCGACGGCGGCCTGCCCCCACTCAGCCTCGCCCGAAGACGCTCGCCCGACCACCGATTCCCCTTGACGCTATATCCCCCCCCCTATAGTCCAATGCTCATACCGGATTGCGATCCGGCGCGGCGGCTTCTTTTTTTTCACCGGAGGTGACGATGAGACGAACATCACGGTCCCAGGTTCTGTGTCTCGCGTGGATGGGCTTGGTGCTCCTGGCCTTTCTCTGGGCGGCACCCCCGGCGCGCGCGGATGTCCCGTGGCTCTCGGTCCGTCTGGTCGGGGGCGGGATGGCGAACTATCCCGTCAATGATCTGCACCGGATCGGCTTCGAGGGTGACACGCTGGTGGTGGTGCATGCCGGCGGCACCGAGCGCTATGGCGCGACGACGGTCGCACGGATCGAGTTCCTCTGGTCCCCGGCCAACTCCGGAGTGGTCGATCCTCAGGCCGCGGCGGCGCTCGTGAAGGCCGTCCATCTCTTTCAGAATCAGCCGAACCCGTTCTCGCCCGAGACGAGCATCGCCTTTGACCTGCCCAAGGACGGTCCGGTGGAGCTCGTGATCTACGGCGTGAACGGGCGGCAGATCCGCCGTCTTGTGAACGACACCCGCGCGGCCGGACGGCATACCGCGAGCTGGGATGGCCGCGATGATGCGGGGGAAAAGGTCGGCAGCGGGATCTATTTCTATCAGCTCAGTGCGCCGGGTGTTGCCGAGAGTCGGCGGATGATCTTGTTGCCGTAGATGTCCCGACCGACTCGATCCGGGATCCCCTCTGCGGGGACACGGCGAATTGAAGAAGCGGCCATCAACGGAGAAGGGGGCGAAATCATGAAGTGGTCTATCGGTTTCATTCTGGGCCTCGGCCTGTGCCGGTGTTCGGGGCGTCGGTGAGTCAGGGCGAGTGAAGAATGCGGATTTACAAGGGGGCGACCGTCGAGAGGCAATTTCTTGGCTGATATTGATAGTTTGACGTTCTACGATGACGGCATGGTCCTGATTCCTGCGGGCACGTTCACGATGGGCAGCCCGATGAGTGAGCCGGGGCGGCAAACCAACGAGGTCCAGCACCAGGTGACCTTGACGCATGCGATGTATATTTCCAAGTACGAGGTGACCCAATCGGGGTGGCAGGCGGTGATGGGTTGGAACGAGTCGAGCTCCCCGGGCACAGGCAAACCCGTCGAGCAGGTGACCTGGTATGACGCCGTGAGCTACTGCAACCAGAGGTCTACTCTCGACGGATACACACCCGCGTATGCGATCACGGGCGTGATCCAAGACGGGAATCACATCACCGGCGCTACGGTCACCTGGAACCAGTCCGCCAACGGGTATCGCCTCCTGACCGAATCGGAGTGGGAGTATGCCTGCCGGGCGACAAGCACATCGGCGTTCTGCAACGAGGGCATCATGAGCACTTCGTGCGCACCGCTGGACCCGAACCTCGACCAGGTAGGTTGGTACTGCGGCAATGCCTGGAGCACGACGCATGATTGCGGCGGTAAAGCTGCGAATGCCTGGGGTCTGAGGGACATGCACGGCAATGTTCAGGAGTGGTGCTGGGACTGGTACGCAGACTACCCGAGTGGCTTGGTCTCGGATCCGCAGGGTCCCCCCTCGGGCCCCGAGCGAATCGACCGTAGAGGACGACGTCGCGAAGGTGACAATCTCGGGCGTAGCATCAGTAGGCGGAAGATCGGCCCAACGGTGGCGCCGGGGGATCTTCGCGGAGCAAGCAAGGAAAGGGCGAAGTCATGGAAACTGATCTCAATCGGATTACCAGGGACCCCGAGATCATGAACGGCCAGCCTTGCATCCGGGGAATGCGCTTGACGGTTCGGCGGGTGGTGGAGGCGGTGGCGACCCATCCCGAGAGAAAGGACCTCTTCGCAGAGTATCCGGAACTTCAGGAGGAGGACGTTCGCCAAGTCTTGTTGTTCTCGGCAGCCTGCCTGGATGATCGAACCGTAGATCTCAGGACGGCATGACGAGATTTCTGCTAGATCAAGGACTGCCCCGCGGCAACAACTTGCGCGCCTTGCTGCGATGCCGAGCTGCCTACCCCTGACGGCCAGGCGCCGGCGTTGGTCGTCGGTGAGCCGCAAAGACCGGCCGTGAACCGGGCACGTAACCCACTTCACGCCGTGCCGTCTTAGTTTTCCGATACTAAGGGCCGCACCAGGAACGCGTCCCGGATCGGTTGTCTCTCCTCGTAGCTCCGCAGGTGGGATGGCAGCACGGTCATGGCGCCGGTGAGTTCTCTGCGCCGCTGCAGGTCCAGAGGCGGGGTGTCCAGCATCCGTTGACACAGTGTGATGGCTCTCCTGCCCGTGTCTACCGCGGCCTGCCAATCGCCCGTCTCCGCGTAGGCCGCAGCCAGCGCGACCATGTAACGGGGGTCATCGGGGACAGCTCGGCACAGACGATCGGCGATTTCCATCGCTCGTTTGCCGCTGCGAACCCTCGGATCCGGGTGCGTGGCGAGAATCCAGGCGAGCTGGGGCATCGCGGCTGTGAAATCCGGTTGGTTGCGGAGCACGTTTTCGTAGTAGGGCACAGCCTCGTCGAATCTGCCGCGCTCGATCAGGGCGGCGCCCATGTTCATGTTGGTCGAGATGTCCTCGGGCCTCAGGCGAATGGCCTCGCTGAAGTAAGGCACGGCCTGCTCGGCCTGGCCCTGCCGGAGTGTCGCGATGCCTAGGTTGTTCCACGCATCGGCGAAGTCGGGCTTGAGGCTGATCGCCTGCTTGAAAAATGGGATGGCCTCGTCCAACCGGTCAGCATCCATCAACACGGCGCCATAATTGCTCTGCGCCCTTTCGTTGCCGGGCATCTTGGCCAGCACGTCGGCCCAGAGGGCCTGCTCACTCCCGAAGATCCCGTTGAACTCCCGCGTCGCCCTCCCAAGCCCAACCACCGCCCCAAGCGTAACCACCACCGCCAAGGTCCGACCCCACGTCACGCGGTCCGCATCCCGCCGGATCAGCTTCCCCAGAACCGTTCGGCCGAGAACATAGGCTCCGCATACGACCACTGTCGTCACCGCCGCCATGGGCAGATACATCCGGTGGTAAGAAACGCGCTCCGTGATGATCGGCAAGAAACTGGAAGAAGGAGCCAGAATCATGAAGAAGCAGGCCCCGGCGAATCCCACCGCCGGCTTCTTGAACAGGGCGAGGATGACAGCCAGAACCAAGAGAATCACGATCGCCATGGGTAGAGCGTACTGGGAAAACGCCGGGACGGGCCCTTGCCCGTAGTCGAAGATCAGCTTCTGCGGCCAGAAGGCCTGGCGCAGGTACGTGAAGACCGCCGGAAACTGAAACCTGACGTAGTCGAGCACGGTCATCTCCGGCCGATGGAAACCCACCGAGGCGGCGCGTGGGCCCGAGATGATCAGCGCGAGAAGGAAGATCCAGGTGGCGGCCAGGCCAATGTACAAACGCCGCCTGGACCGCAGTGCCTGCCAGAAGGAAGCGGAAACAAAGGTCCGATCATAAAGCAACACCGCCAGGGGCGCGCTGGCCATCACTTCTTTGCTGCCCATGCCCAGTAGGCAGGCCGTCACGCACAGGGCGGGCCAAATCCGCACGCGGGGAGATTCGAACGTGCGGACGGCGCAGTACAGGGTCAGCAGGTAGAACAGGCCCATGAGGGATTCCGCCCGCTGGGTGAGATAGGTGACGGAGACGACGTGGAGAGGATGCACGACCCATAGGAGTGCCACGGCCGTGGCCAGGGGCAGGGCTGTGGCGCCGAAACGCCCTGCCAGGGGCCTGGCCCGGAGTGTTCGGCGCACCAGGCCGAAGAGCGTCAGCGCCGCCAGCAGGTGGATGAGCAGGTTGGTCACGTGGAATCCCTGGGCCAGGAGGACCTGACCGTTGTCCAGGGGAGTCCACATGCGATCCCTGAGTGTCCCGGCGTCGGACACCGTCTCCCTGCCGAGAGCGCAATTGACTGCCAGGGTCAGACCGACCACGGGCCGGCCGGAGACCGCGGTGTTCTTTGGCGACCACATCGCCTTCCAGGGCGGCCAGAGGGTGTTGAGCGCCGGATTGGTCAGGATAGCGTTGGCATCGTCCAGGACGAAGCATCCCTGAAAGCTGTTGGCGTAGGCCAGCAGTCCAGCCATCACGATCAGGGCTGCCAGCCCGAACGACACGAGAGACCTTTCGGAGACGTTCCGGTGCGGCTGGGGCGCGGCACGGACTCCGCGGACCCCGGCTAGGGCCCGCGTATTCATGCTCTCAATACCCACGGCGCTATCCATGGAATCATCCGCCACCCCCGCTTCCGTTACCCATGATGGAACAGCCGATGCGGCCGATAAGCATCGCCGCCGGACGCCTCAGGCCCGACTCCGAGCAACCGGACAAGACTGTAGCCGACCTCCGGGGGCGAATGCGACGTCGCTGCCTGGTCATTCGTGAACCGTCACAGATCCGGGCTGCGCCCTCCGGAGGCGGCCCCCCTTTGAGGGTACGCCGGATCGCAGGTTCCGAACGACAATCAGGGGCCCTGAACGCCATCACGTCCGAATCAAGAACTCCGCTCCGCCTTCCGCCCGATTCTCCAAGCCGAATCCGAAGCCGTGGTTGCTGAGGATCTCCTGGATGATGGTCAGCCCCAGGCCGCGGCCATCGCGCTTGGTGCTGAAGAAGGGCGTGAAAAGCTTGGACCGCACCTCCGGCGGAATCCCCGGTCCGCTGTCACGAAGGCGAAGGACGACACGCTCTTCTTCACCCCGCAGCTCGAGGGTGATCGCACCGTGTTCGCCGATCGCTTCCATGGCGTTGGCCAGAAGGTTGAGAAGCACCTGCCCCATCTGATCCCGGTCGGCCAGGAGGGAGGGAAGGCCGGGATCCGAGGAGATGGTCAGGCGGATCGCGCGCTTCTCGGCCTGCGGGCGGATCAGGCAGGCTATCTCCTCGGCCAACCCGCGAAGATCGCACGGGCGCCGTTGCGGGGCCGGCAGGCGCACCACCTCAGCGAAGCCCTTCATGAAGCTCCCGAGGCTGTGCATCCGGGTCACCGCCACGTCGATAGCGCCGAGGAAGTCGGTCCGGTCCGGCGGCTGGAGCTGGTCGGCGTAGGTCCGGCACGATTCGAGCAGGGAGGACACAGCCCCCACCGAGTTGTTGACCTCGTGGGAGATCTGGCGGATCAGCTTTCCGTACGCCTCCTTCTCGGACGCCCGGAGCTCATCGGTCAGCTCCTCCACGGTGTAAAAGCTGCGCGGGAAACCGCAATCGTAGAACTCGCCGCGGGCGCACTTCAGACGGCGCAGGCCCGAGAGGTGCAGGACGCGGGACTCCCCGACACCCAGGGCGGCCATATCCCGGGCGGGTCCGGCCTCCATCTCCGCCAGCGAACGCCCGGCTGCTTTCTCCTCGGAGAAGCCGAGTAGCCTCCCGGCGCTAGGATTCATCTGGCTGACCCGTCCGTCGTGGTCCAAAGTCAGCACCCCTGCGGGTGAGGCTTGGAGAACACGTCCGAGAAACTGCTCCTGCTCCCGCAGTTTCAGACGCTCTTCCCTCAACCGCTCGATCATCCGGTTGTAGAGCCGGATCAGATCGTCGATCTCCGCCTGGCCCACGAAACGGAACTGCGAAGTGAAGTCCCGCTCGGCGATGAGCTGCGCCCCGGTGCGGATGAGCTGCAAGGGAACGAAGAACGAGCGGACCACGGCGTACCCGGCCACGGCCGAGGCGAGGAGGAGTCCTTCCAGGACAAGAATCAGGGCCGGATGATCTCGGGCGACGACCACGCAGAGCCCGGCGAGTCCGGCATGGAGCGCGGACAGGTACAGGAGGCTCCTCCCACGAAGACCCATCGGCGGACACTCCTTCTCCGGGGCGGCCGCGCGGGTCGCGTCACGCGCTCCGGGCGCGGCCGGTCATGATGCTGCTGGGTGCAAACCGTACCTCTCCATCCTGCGGTAGAGCGCGCCGCGGCTCAACCCCAGGACCTCGGCGACGCGGGTGACGTTGCCGTGGTAGTGGGCGAGGCAGGTGGTGATCATCGCCCGCTCCATTTCATCCAGGGTCATCGATCCGGGGCTGGGCAAGGAACGCTCGACCGTCGGCCGCGTCTCAAGTTCGGCCAGAAGACGAAGGTCATCGAGGTTCAGGCACTCTCCCCGGACAACCAGGACGGCTCGCTCCAGCGTCTGCTCGAGCTGCCGTACGTTCCCGGGCCAATCGCGCTCCGCCAGCCAGCGCAAGGCGGAATCCGTCGGCCGGAGAGGCTCGCGCCCGTATCTATGGGCGCACCGCTGCAGGAACCGCCCGACCAGAGGCGGGATATCCCCGCGGCGTTCCCGCAAGGACGGGAGGCGGACGCTGATCAGGTTGAGGCGGTAGAGGAGGTCCTCCCGAAAGCCGCCAGAGTCCACCAGGCGAGTCAGGTCGCGGTTGGTCGCCGAGATCACGCGCACATCCACCGCGCGCGCGTCGCTCGAGCCCAGCACCTCGAAGGTGCGGTCCTGGAGGATCCGCAGCAGTTTGACCTGGGAACCGAGCTCGAGGTCTCCGATCTCGTCGAGAAAGATCGTGCCGCCGTGGGCCAGCTCGAACCGCCCCTGCCGCGCGTGGTGGGCGTCGGTGAAGGCGCCCTTGACATGTCCGAACATCTCGCTCTCGAAAAGGCTCGAAGAGATGCCGCCCAGGTTCACCTTCACGAAGGGCTGGTTGCGGCGGGGACTGTTGCGGTGCAACGCCTCGGCGATCAGCTCCTTGCCGGTCCCGCTCTCCCCGGAGATGAGCACGCTCGCGTTGGTCGGGGCGACCCTGCCGACCAAGTCCAGGACGCGCAGCATTGCCGGGTCTTCCCCGGTGATCATGGAGAAGTCGAACTGGCGGTCGAGGGCGGCGCGATCCGGCACCGCGTTTGGCGGCCCGCCCCGGGCTCCGCTCTCGACCAGCCGCAAGGCCGTCTCCACCGCCTGCGTGATCTGCGCGTTCGACCATGGCTTCGTGATGAAATCCGCGGCGCCGGCCTTCATCCCGGCCACGGCCAGCGAGATGTTTCCCCATGCGGTGATGAGGATGACCGGAAGGAGCGGGTGCCGCTGCCGGATCCTCTTCAACAGAGCCAGACCTTCTTCGCCGTTAGTCTCGCGGGAGAAGTTCATGTCCTGGATGACCAGATCACACCCGCCGGCTTCCAGCGCGGTCAGCGCCTCCTCCGCAGAGCGCACGCCCCGGCTTGGCCGCCCGTGCTGCTTGAAGAGCAGCTCCATGGAAGCCAGGACCGAATGGTCGTCATCGACGATGAGGATCATGCATCACTCATAGCGCAGAGCGTCGGCCGGCACAACCTTGGCGGCGAGACGGCTCGGATACATCGCGCAGAGGAAGTTCAGGGCATAGATGCCGGCGGCCGCCAGAACCACACAGAGTCCGTAGAAGTGCAGTCCCAGCGCCCGCACCGGGGGCAGCAGCGGCGCCTGCAGCGCCAGCGCGAACCCCAAGGCGAGCCCCAGGCTGGTCACCACCATGACCTCCCCGACAATCTGGCGCTGGATGTCTCCCGCGGTTGCCCCGAGGGACCGGCGGATGCCGATCTCGTGGGTCCGGCGGATGATCGTCTGCCAAAGTACACCCACCAGTCCCAAGGCGACCATGAGCAGGAGCGAACCGGCCAGGAGCCCTCCGATCAGCAGGGGAGTAGTCATTTCCTGGAGATGCCTCCGGCGGGCTTCCGTCAGCGGTTCGACCGTGAAGGACCAGGCGGGGGCCAGGGCTCGCAGGCGGCTGATGAGCGTCTCCTCGAAGGCGGTGGGCGTGCCGGGACGGAGACGAATCACCAATGTCTTGAGCGGCAGGCTGGAAGCCTTCTCCGGATGGTCCCGGTAGAAGAAATAGGGCAAGGGTTCCTTCAACTCCCCGCCCCGCCGAAACGCTTCCAGGACCCCGATGACCAGGTGCTTCCTGCTCCGTTCGTCGTTGGTTTCGGCCCATTCCTCGCCGACAGCCTTTCCGTCTCTGAAGACGAGCCGGCGCATCCGCTGGTCGATGACGATCGGTTCGATGTTCAGTTGTCCGTCACCGGGCTCAAACCAGCGGCCCTCCACCAGGCGCAGGCCCAGAGTCGCCAGCGCGTCATCGCCCGCCACGTTGGTTTCGACCGAGAGGTCCTTTTCCTTGTCCAGCGTCGTAGTGCTGGAGTGCGGGCCGTATGGAGCGGAGAACACATACGACGCGTGCGCCACCTCCGGAAGGCCCCGCACCTCTCTCAGCAGCAGGAGTTGGCGTTCGTGCTCTTCCTGACTCCTTTCGTCGAAGAAACCGGAGGCATTCACATCACAAGTCACGGCCCACACGTTGCGCGGGTCAAACCCCATGGGAAGACGATAACGGCGAAGAAAGGTCGCGGCCGACGATACCACCACCAGGACGACCAGAAAGGAGATCGTGATCTCGGCGATGAGCAGGGGGTAGGTGCGCCGCCGGTTCCAGGTCAACCGGATCAGGTGACGGATCATGAGAGCCTCCCTTGCAGGGCGCGGATGGGATCCATCCGGGACATCCTCCAGGCCGGGTAAACGCCGGACCAAAGGCCGAAGAAGAGGGCCAGGGCGAGACCGTCGAGGAAGACCCGCAGGTCGATGCCGAAGTGAGCATAGGGGACGAGGCCGCTTCGATTGACGATGGAGAGGAGAACGGCGGCCAGGAGAAGCCCGGCGATCCCGGCGATCCCGGTCAGCACGAGGTTCTCGACCAGGAACTGCCCGATGAGAGAGCGAGCTGAAGCGCCGAAGGCGCGGCGAATTCCGATTTCGGAGGAGCGTTCCAGGACGCGGCTCATGGTGAGGTTGACGAGGTTGATCGCGGGCAGCGTCATGAAGAGCAGCATGACAAAGAAGACGGCGAATGATAGCCGAGCCGACATGTCGCGGCCGATCTCCGTGTTGAACGTTCCGCGGGCCACGTACGCCTGACGGGACTCAAGCGCCGCGGTGAGGGTCTGGAGCTCCTGCTGGTCCGGAATCTGCACCTCGGCGACGCGCCGGGCGAATTCGGCTCTCAGGTTGGCGAAGTCGGCGCGGCTGTGGGCCAGAACCAGGCACTGGTACCCGCCGAGGTACGACTTCTGACGATCCGGAGTCAGCGACGTTCCGATGGGGGTCCAGACGTCGGCGTACCCCTCCGGGCACGTGATCGGAACGTCCTTCACCACCCCGACGACGCGGTAGGTCCGTCCACCCAGCACGATCGACTTGCCTGTGGCCGGTTCCGAGCCGAAGAAACGCCGGCGCGTGGTCGCGTTCACCACGGCGACGAAAGCCCCGGTGCTGTCATCATCCGCCGTGAAGGGAGCTCCTTCGAGAAAACGAAACTGCAACAACTCCCAGTAGGCACCGTCCGTCCGGCGGAACTGGCTGACGATCTTGCGGCCTTCCAGGAACGAGGTCATCGGCTCGCCTTTCCCGAAGACGGTGACCTTCTCCGCCCCCGGCAGGGAACGGGCGCAGCGGTCAAGCAGGCCGTAACCCGGAGATGAGAAGACGCACATGTGCGGGCCGAGTCCCCGCACGTCGTAAACGCCCAGCACCCGGCCTGCCCGGGTGAGCGGCTCGCCGGGGTTGGCGATGCTCTCGTAGAGGGCCGAGGCCACGGTCAGCACGGAAAGCGTGAAGGCGATGCCGAAGAGACTGGTTGCGGTGAAGAACGGGCGCCTCCGCAGGACCTTCCAGGCGAGCAGGAGATAGCTTCTGAGCATGGCGACTCCTTCAGTTGATCTGGCGGCCGTCGAAGAGGCGGATGATCCGATGGGTCCGCTCGGCGAAGCGCTGGTCGTGGGTAACCATGACCACGCTCATCCCTTCCTTCCGGTTCAGCTCCTCCAGAATGGCGATGATCTCCTCTCCCGTCTGGCTGTCCAGGTTCCCGGTCGGCTCGTCCGCCAGGAGGATCCTCGGACTGCCGACGATGGCCCGCGCGATCGCCACGCGCTGCTGCTGGCCTCCCGAAAGCTGCGAAGGGTAGTGATGAACCCGCGAGCTCAGCCCCACGCGGCCCAGGGATCGGAGAGCCAGATCCCGTCTCACCCGGTTCGACAGCGGCCGGTAGAGGAGCGGGATCTCCACGTTGTCGAGGACGCTGAGGTCGGCGACGAGGTGAAAGCTCTGGAAGACGAAACCGAGCATCTCGTTGCGCAGGTGGGAGAGCGTGACGTCATCGTGGTCCATGACCTGCCGCCCGTCCAGCTCAACCATCCCCTGGGTCGGCTGGTCCAGCAGCCCCAGGAGGTGCAGGAGCGTGCTCTTCCCGCTTCCCGATGGTCCCATGACGGCCAGGAAGTCACCCGGCCGGACCTTCAAGTTGATGCCCTCAAGTGCCTGGGTCTCCAGGCGCTCCGTTCGATAGACCTTGCCGACGTTCTTGAGCTCCAGCATGGCGCCTCCTCCTGTGCAATCCCCGGACGGAAGCGCTTCCTCGGCGCTCCGGCGGGCCCGGCGTGCCGTCAGCGGTCCGACGACGGCGCCAGCCCGCGAATCCTCACCTTGGACATGTGGCGAATCCTTTCCGTGTCCGAGATGATCACCCGATCACCTTCACGGAGTCCGTCCACCACCTCGAAGTTGTCGTACCCGGCCATCCCCAGGCGCACGGGGCTGCGCACGGCCGAGTTTCCCCGTAGGACGAAAACGTCTTCGGTAGCCCCACTGTTCGCAAACGGCCCCTTCTTGATTCGCAGCACGCCGTCCTTGCTCTCCGTCACGACCAGCACTTCGACGCGGCGATTGCTGCGCAGGCACGGGTTGCTTCGGTCCTCCAGTTCCACGGTGAAACGGACGGCGCCGTTCTCGACCGTCGGGTTGACCTTGGTCAGGATGCCGTTCAGCCGCGTGTTCTCGACCACGACGCGGACGGCCATGCCGGTCTGCAGGCGCCCGGAGCGAAGATCCGAGAGGGTAGCCTCGACGCGAAAGGCGGACAGGTCGGAGATGCGGGCCAGCGCGTCGCCGCGGCGCACGGTCGCTCCCTCGTCCTGCACCACCCAGGAGACCACGCCGTCCCGATCCGCCCGGGTCGAGGCCAGGTCCAGGCGCCGGCACGCCTCGGCGCCGTCCTTCCGCAAGGTGGACATCTCCAGCGCTACCCCCTCCATCTGAGCCGCCGTCGATAGCTTCGCCAGCTTGAGCGACTCGCGAAGCTGCTCGATCTCCACCTGCGCCTTCTGGACCTCAGTCTCGGCGCCTCGGAGGTCCTCCTCGGTGGTGAGCTGGATGTCGAAGAGTTTCCTTTTCCGCTGCGCCCGGAAGGTCAGGATCTGCAGATCGAGCTCTCGGATCGCAATCTGGCTCTGCAATTGCTGCAACTGCTCGTCCAGCTCGATGCCCAGGCGCTTCTTCGCGTTGGCCCGGCTCGCCACCTGGTCGGCCAGCCGGTCGCACTCCAGGCGGGCCTCGGACACGTCCAGCTCGAGGATCTCCTCCCCCCGGCGTACCGTTTCGCCCGGCCGCTTCAGGACGCGGACGACACGTGCGTCGATCGGGCTGGAGAGAACCATCTCCGTCGCGGGCATGACCGTGCCCAATGCTTCGAGCACCGCCTCAACCCGGCCGCGGTCAACCACGGAGGTATGGATCTGGTCCCACCGGGGCGATGGAGAGAGCAGAGCGGGAACGGCCAGCAGCAGCAGGAGAAGCAGGACGCCGCCTCCGACCCACGGGGCGGCCTGGCGGACGCGCAGGCGCTGACGCACTGCCGGATCAAGCGGACGGTCCAAGGCTCCTCCCTTTGAGGAACCCCGCGCAACCCGTGTGCCACCGCTAACCTCTTGCATTACAATGCGATTGCGAGAGGAGACCGTCCGGAAGCGGACAGCAGCGTCCGGAAATGGACGGTGGCGGAATGCCTGCGGGATCCGGCCAGATTCCGCGGGTTCCCCGACGAGGAAGCCTCTACCCAACCCCAAAACGGCGAGAAAGCTAACGAAGGAGCTATGGTCAACCCTTGACACTGGCTTGCGAGTTAACAAGTAGGCCACGTTCAGGCCTTGACACTGGCTTGCGAGTTAACAAGTAGGGCACGTTCAGGCCTTGACACTGGCTTGCGAGTCGACGAGTACGTGACTTTGGGGTTCGAGCATGGCGTGTTCGTCGAGTCGTTCGTGGGTGCCGGTTTCTGCCCTGGCCCTACCGCCGTGCACATGGCGACCGTCCAGCTTTTTCCTCTCCATGTTCTCCGCGCCCCCCTGGGGGGAAACGACCGTGGACTCGGCCCGACAGCTCGAAGATACTTGCTTGCGGCCCAGGGGCGTGGGGCGACCATCGCGCCGGCCACGCGGGCCCGCCGGGAAGGAAACACGCGATGACCGAAGAGATCTTTCTGGAGCGAGGCTGCTACTACGACTCGGCCCGCCTGATGGCCGTGGCCCGGGAGCTCCGCGTGGTCTCGGGCGTCGTCGACGCCGAGGTGATGATGGGCACGGCGATGAACCGCGCCCTGCTCGCGGACACGGGGTTCTCGAACGCGAACCTCGATGCAGCCGGGCCGATGGACCTCATCGTGGCGGTCCGTGCCGGCTCCGCCCAGGCGATTGTCGCTGTCAGGACGAAGCTCGCGACGCTGCTGTCCGGTCGCGAGGCTGCCTCGTCCGCGTCCTCCGCCGGGCTCCGGTCGGGGGAGTCCGGTGGTCCGGTGACCCTCCTGGATGCCTTGACGGCCCATCCGGCGGCCGCTCTGGTGTCGATCGCGGTTCCGGGAGCCTATGCCGCGTTTGTTGCCCACCGCGCCCTCGATGCCGGACGCAGCGTGTTCCTATTCAGCGACAACGTGCCCATTGCCGACGAGGTGGAGCTGAAGCGCCGTGCGGTCGGAGCAGGGCTCTTAGTCATGGGGCCGGACTGCGGCACCGCGATTCTCGCAGGGGTCGGGCTCGGCTTTGCCAACCGAGTGCCCCGCGGTCCCGTCGGCATTGTCGGCGCGTCGGGAACCGGTACGCAGGAGGTGAGCTGTATCCTCGCTCACGCCGGGGTCGGCATCTCCCATGCGATCGGTACCGGCAGCCGTGATCTGTCGCACGACGTCGGCGGCCTTATGACCGAGATGGGCGTGAATCTGTTGGCCGCGGACGTGATGACAGAGGTTGTGGTGGTCGTTGCCAAGCATCCCCACGCCGACGTTGCGGCTCGTCTCCACGCGGTGTTCGCGGCTCTCGGCAAGCCGGTGAGCGTGCGCTATCTCGGCGAGGCGGGGCGGGGGGTGATCGATGGCGTCACCTACACCGATTCGCTCGATGAGGCGGCGGCGGTCGCGGCGGCCCATGTTCAAGGGAAGGCCCGGCGACCTGCCGAGGTTACCCAGGCGCCAGTCAGCCGGGATGCCGTGATCGGCTCATCGCCCGGCTCCGGCCAACCGTCCGTCACCGGCCGCCTCATCGGGTTGTTCGGCGGCGGCTCTTTGGCCGCGGAGGCAGCCCACGTTCTGGCCTGCCACGGGTTGCCAACCAGCACACCGCAAGCCGTGCTGCGTGCGGGCCGCCCTCTGCCCGGCGACGGCCACCTCATCGTGGATACCGGCGACGATGTCTACACCGTCGGCCGGCCGCATCCGATGATCGACCAGATCGCGCGCTGTGAGCTGATCCGCGCCGTCGGCGGTGATCCCGATGTCGGCCTGGTGCTCCTCGATCTTGTCCTCGGCGACGGCAGCCACCCTGATCCCGCGCCGGAGATCGCGGAGGCCGTTCGTGAGGCTGGGCGGACCCGCGCCACGCCGCTCGCGGTTGTCTGTTCGGTGTGCGGCACGACGGCCGATCCCCAGGGGCTGCGTCGCCAGGAACATGTCCTGCACGAGGCTGGGATCGAGGTCACTGCAACGGCGGCCCAAGCTGCGACGCTGGCGTCGCGCCTGCTGGGAGCGGGAGCCGGGAGGAAAGCGTGAAGGCCCATGATTTCCGGGGAGCGGATGCCGGGAGGAAGGCATGAGCGCGCGTGATCTGCTGGGAGCGGACGCCGGGAGGAAGGCATGAACGCGCGTGATCTGCTCGCTGGCGTCCCGGAAGTGATCCATCTGGGACTCGACACCGTGGCCGAGGCCGCTGCCGCGACCGGCTCGCGGGTGACCACCGTCCCGTTCCTGCCCCCGGCGGGCGGGGAGCCGGCACGCGTGGCCCAACTCCAACGGGTCTCATGCGGGTCACTGGGAGTGACGATCGACGCGGCCAATCAGCGCGCCGTCGACCGCTTTTTCGCCAGTCGCCCACATTTGGTCGGCATTGCTCTCGCGCGCGACGTGATTGCGGGCATGGCCGATGACCTGTTTCTGCACGCCGGACCGCCCATCTCCTGGGAGCGGATGTGCGGCCCGCTGCGTGGGGCGGTGATGGGCGGCATGCTCCTCGAGGGTCTGGCCAACACGACGGAGGATGCGGCCGCGCTGGCGGCGGGCGGGCGCGTGCGGTTCGAGCCGTGCCATCACCACCGGGCAGTCGGGCCTATGGCCGGGCTCATCACGCCGTCGATGCCGGTGTTCATTCTGGAAGACGTAGACGGTCCCGGCCGCGGCAACCGCACCTTCTGCACCTTGAACGAGGGGCTCGGCAAGGTGCTGCGCTACGGCGCATACAGCGACGAGGTGCTGATCCGCCTGCGCATGATGCGCGACGAACTGGCGCCCGTGCTCGCCACGGCCCTCGTCGCCCACGGTCCTATCGACCTGCGGCTGCTCATGGCGCAGGCTCTGCAGATGGGCGATGAGGGACACAATCGCAACCGGGCAGCGACGTCGCTGTTGCTGCGCGAGCTCGCCCCGGCGATTGTCCGCACCGCGCCCGACTCCGAGGCGGCAGCCCGCGTGCTCGAGTTCATCCACCGCAACGATCATTTTTTCCTGAACCTGTCGATGCCGATGGCGAAGTGCATGCTGCTCGCGGCCGAGGGCGAAGATCTGTCCTCCATGGTGACGGTGATGGCCCGCAATGGCACCGATTTCGGCATCCAGATCTCGGCGATGCCGGGGCGATGGTTCGTCGGGCCGGCGGACATGGTTCGCGGGCTCTACTTTCCTGGTTTCTCCGAGGCCGACGCGAATCCCGACATCGGCGATAGCGCCATCACCGAGACGGCCGGCATCGGCGGCTTCGCCATGGCTGCGGCGCCCGCGATCGTCCAGTTCGTGGGCGGCTCCGCCGAAGATGCCCTCGCCACCACCCGGGCGATGGGCCGCATCACGATTGCGCGCAATCCGACGTTCGCCATTCCCGCTCTTTCCTTTGCCGGCGCCCCGACCGGGATCGACGTGCGCCTGGTCGAGGAGCTGAGCCTGCTGCCGACCATCAACACCGGCATCGCCCATCGCTCACCCGGCATCGGCCAGGTCGGCGCGGGTCTCGTAAACCCGCCCTGGGCGTGTTTTCACGACGCCTTGGCCGCGTTCACCGAGCACTGCCTGGCGCACGCTCCGGAAAATGTCGCTTCGGAAGAAGCCTAGGAGAAGTCCGAGAGAAGACTAGAAGAAACCTGGAAGTAGTCCGGAAACAGTCTGGAAAAAGCACGAAGACAGCCTGGAAGCAGCTCAAGAAAAGGAGCCATCATGCGACCCATCGATCTCTCGATCCCCCTCGGCATCGGCACCCCTGCCTGGCCGACCTACGAACCGTTGCAGATGAAGTACTTCAAGCGGCTCGCACCAAACGGTGCCAACGGCCAGATCCTCACGCACTCGAATCACGTCGGTACGCACCTCGACGGCGAGATTCACTTCTACACACCGGGCAAAGACATTGCCGGTCTGTCACTCGACTACCTCATGCACGATGGCGTCATTGTCGACCTCTCGGACGCCGCCGGAGATTATGACGTCTACACCTCGAAGATGATCGAGGACCGTGTTGAGGTCAAAGACGGCGACATCCTGATCATCCACACCGGCTATCACCACTTCGGCTGGGACCAGTCGACCGCCGATGAGATCCGCTACATGGTCAAGCATCCCGGGCCGGACCGGGAGTTTGCCGAGTGGTGCCGGCGGAAGAACCTGCGCTGGCTCGGCGTCGATTGCGGATCGGCGGACCACCCGATGAACACCGCCATCCGCGGCTGGATGCCGCGTCAGCTCAAGGAGGCCGACGCTCATTTCCGCAGCAAGTACGGCCAACCGCTTGACGAGTTCTTCTCGGATGACAAATACCAGCTCATGCACATCGAACTGTTCAATCACTCGATCATCCATGCCGAGTGCTTAGGTGGAGACATCGATCTGCTCTTGAACCGCCGCGCGGTCATCGGCGCGTTTCCATGGCGGCTGGTCGACGGGGAGTCGTGCATTTGCCGGATCCTGGCGTTCGTTTCCGACGAAGAGCACGATGCGCTGATGACCAAGAAGGCCAAGGCCAAACTGACTCGCTTCGGCGACGTCGCGGGTGCGGACAACGCGTGGCTCCACGACGAGGCGCGCACCAAGGGGTGAGGCTAGTACGAACGAATGCCGGGGAACCGGGAGGAAACGAATGGAGACTTCGACGTGGCAGCCCTGCATCATCTGCGGCAAGCCGATCGCTTACGGAGCCCGCTACTATCTCTGCTCCGTGTCGTCATGTAACAAGAAGCGGCGCACCTACAGGTTCTGCTCGCCCGATTGCTGGGATGCTCATCTTCCGGACATGAACCATCGCAGCGCGGAGTGTGTCGAGGAGGTGGCGCCGGGGCGGGGATGACCGACTGCGCTCGGTCTCACCCCCGGTAGTCTCCCGTCCCGATCCCCGTTTCCATCCGGACCATCTCCACCGGATATCCTTCGCGCCGCAGCGCCGCCAGCACCTCCTCCGCATGAGCCGGATCGCGCGTTTCCAGGCAAATCTCGATGGATGTCTGACCGATGGAGACATTGTGCTCCACACGATCGTGATAGACATGAATCACATTGGCGCGCAGTTCGGCGACGACCGCCAGCAGGCGTTGCAAAGTCCCGGGGCGGTCGGCTACCGCGGTCGTCATCGTCACGCGGCGACCGGACCTCACGAGGCCGCGTTCGATGATCCGCGCGATGAGGTTGACATCGATATTTCCGCCGGAGATAACGCTGACGACCTTCCCTGTGACCGGCAGTTTTCCGTGCAGGATGGCCGCTAAGCTGACTGCGCCGGCTCCTTCCACCATCTGTTTCGACCGCTCCAGGAGCATCAGGATCGTGCCGGCGATGTCCTCGTCGTCCACAACGGCGATGTCGTCGACCAATCGTTCGATGATCGGGAACGTCAGATCACCCGGCACCTTCACGGCGATACCGTCCGCCATAGTCATCGCACTGGGAGTCGTTTGCACGCGGCCCTCTCGCTTGGACAGGTACATCGCCGCCGCGCCTTGGGCCTGCACGCCGTAGATCTTGACGTGCGGGGCCATCGTCTTGACGGCGACGGCGATGCCGGAGATGAGTCCGCCGCCGCCGATCGGAACCACGATGCTGCTGACATCCGAAAGTTCGCGGAGAATCTCCAACCCGACCGTTCCTTGCCCGGCCATGACAGCAAGGTCGTTGAAAGCGTGGACCATCGTTTGGCCCGTGGCATCCTGCACCTCCCTGGCCTTGGCCAGCGCCTCGTCGTAGAACGCCCCGTGCAGCAGAACTTCAGCGCCGTAGCCGCGAGTGGCCATGATCTTAGCCAGCGGTGCCATCTCCGGCATGACGATGGTTGCCTTGATCCCAGAGGCCCGGGCGGCGTAAGCGACACCCTGGGCGTGATTACCGGCGGAGGCCGCGATGACTCCCCTGGAACGCTCGGTCTCCGTCAGTAGGCGGATCCGGTTGTAGGCTCCCCTAATCTTGAATGAGCCGGTCTTCTGGAGGTTTTCCAGCTTCAGGTAAAGGTCGCAGCCGGTCAGTTCGCTGAAGGTGCGGCTGCGGGCCAGAGGGGTGGGATGGGCGATGCCACAGAGGGCCGTGTAGGCTTGCTCGATGTCGGATAGGTGGACCGAGGATTCAGCTCGCACGGTGCTTCTCCTTTGGAGACGATGGGCGGTTCGATCTGGCCGACCATGAAGCAATCGGTTCGATCGCCACACGGCAGTCTGTCGATAGAATACTAGTAACTACTCAGGTAGCCAGAAGTCAGAATCCAGAAGTCAGAACGACGAGGCTGGCGACGAGATCTTCAATGTACGTGAACGTGGTACCGGCACTGGTTACCGGGGACGCAAAGCTCGGCGTCGGGGGATCGGAACGCGAGGTAGTAGAACCCCCGATGGGCATGACGCCAATCCGGGTGAGGCTCGTAGAACCGGCACTCGATGTTCGGGCAACGGCGGGGCCGGAAACGTCCGGCCGGGGCGCGGAGGATCGGTCCCGGAAACGGAGGTCGGTAGCGGGATCGGGCCGTCCCCAGCGCCATCGCAGAGCCCGAACTGCGATCATCCCTGGCGCGCCATAGCCTTTCGGGTGTGCCGACAATTCGGCGAATGGCGATACAATCGCAATGTTGTTCGTCATCCCTTTCGTCACGACGAACTATCGACAACATTTGTATTGACACGCAGAATGTCATCTGGCAATCTTCTGTTTATGGACGACGTCGACCGTAAGCTTCTGCTGTCACTCCAGGCCAACGGTCGCATCTCCAATGCCGACCTCGCCAGGGCCGTCGACCTGGCCCCTTCCAGCACCCTCGACCGGGTGCGGAAGTTGGAGGAACGTGGCCTCATTCGGGGCTACCGAGCGTTGCTTGACCCAACGGAACTGGGTTACCACGTGCAGGCGATGGTCCTCATCAGTCTCGACCGGCACCAGGCTGGTCCGATTGACGAGTTTGAGGCCCGGGTGCGTGCCGTGCCCGAGGTCGTGACCTGTCTGCATGTGACGGGTCGCTATGACTACATGCTGCATGTCGTACTGCGCGACATCGACCACCTGCGCAACCTCCTGACACACAGCCTTGGCGCGATCCGCGGTGTGGAGAAGCAGGAGACATTCCTGGTGCTCTCAACCGTGAAAGACGACCAGGGCTTCCCCCTGGCGGAATCGCCCGGCGTTGCCGTCCCCGAGCGCCGGACCTTAGAGGTGTCGAGCGAGGAGGCGCGAATCGTGGCTGACGATGCGGCCGCATCACAAAACCCCGGAGGCGTCACCTGTCGCCGACAGAGTCGCTGAACCACCCAACCAGGAGGCTTAGAAACCATGACCGACGAAACCAACTCCCCCGGCGTAGCCCGCTACGTGGCCGCAGCTCAGGAAGCGGGCCGTCGCCACGCCGCCGACCTCACGGCGATGCGCGCATGCCGCTTCGACACGATGGCGGTCCACGGCCTCTACACGATGCGAGAGGCGCTGGAGAACAACCAGGGATCGATCATCGAGCCGGTTTATCTGAGTTCCTCGCAGGCCTACCGCGATTCGGACGAGATGGAGGCTGCGCTCTCCTACCAGATCCCGACCTGGTGCTATTCGCGGATCGCCAATCCGAGCCTTTACTACCTTGAGCAGGTTCTCGCCCTACTGGAAGGGTACGGCTTCGACGGCGAGACATCCTGCTGTTCCACCTCCTCGGGGATGGCGGCCATCGCCAGCGCGACCGAGCCGTTCTTAGCGGTCGACGAAAAGAACCCCGGCCGTGCGATGAACTTCGTCTCGACCTGCCAGGTGTACGGCGGGACGTTTCAGCAGTTCAGTGTGCGGAGGATGAAAGAGCGGGGGATCGAGTGCCGCTGGGTGGTGAACTCGACCGACCTATCTGAGTGGGAGTCGAAGATCGACGGCGACACGCGCTTCCTCTACGGGGAGCTGCCGTCCAATCCAGGGCAGGCGTTCTTTGACCTGCGGGCGGTGGCGGAACTGGCCCACGCCCACGGCCTCCCGCTCATCGTCGACAGCACGGTGGCGACTCCCGCGCTACTGCGACCCATCGCCCTCGGCGCGGATATCGTGGTCCAGTCGGTGACCAAGACCATGACCTCCTCTGGGTTCGGCATCGCCGGGGCGGTCATCGCGCGGAAGAACCTAGTGAGCCGCCGCGGTTCCGAGGAGATGAAGGCCGACTTCGCTACCTATCTCAAGCTGCTGCCGAATCGGGACCACGGCCCGAACCTCTCACCGATGAACGCCATCCTTTCGCTCAACGACCTGCGCACGCTACGTTCCAAGGTTGATCTCTTCAGCCGCAGCACCCTGCAAGTCGCCGAGTTCCTCGCCGGGCACCGGCAGGTGGAGCAGGTTCACTATCTCGGCCTGCCCAGTCACCCGCTGCACGCCCTGGCGAGCCGGTACCTATTCCTCGTCGACAGCGAGCACGACGCTCAGTACCGCTGCCCGATGAACCGCTACGGACACCTGATGTCGTTCTGCGTGAAAGGCGGCGCGGTGGCGGCGCGGAATGTGTTCGACGCGATGCAGCGCATTTGGCGGGCTACGGACCTCGGTCGCGTAAAGTCGGTGGCCACGATTCCGGCAATTTCCACCCACCAGCAGCAGGGGGAGGAGGGGCGGACCCTGGCCGGCATCCCGATGAATCTGATACGCCTCTGCGTCGGGGGCGAGCATCCCGACGACATCATCGCCGACCTGTCCCAGGCGCTGGATGCGGCGGAGGCGAAGGTGACGGTCAGCATGTCGTCGGCGACCCCGGCGGGGCAGTGCTGTTCAGCGGGTGGTGGTGGGCGTTGCTGTCCGGAGGATACGCCGAGCCGGCGCGGCACGGCGGGTTCGGCCGGGGAGGCGTCAGGAGGAAACCGTCCATGATCCGGTACTACAGCACGAATCGCGGAGTCCCGGAGGTCGACCTGGCCGAGGCGCTCCTGACCGGACAAGCCGGCGATAAGGGTCTCTTCATGCCCGATCCGATCCCGCGCTTGGCACCCGGGTTCCTCGCCCGGGCGCGCGATCTTTCCTATCCGGAGCTGGCGGCGGAGGTGCTCGGCCTCTACACCGAGGCCGCGTTCACGCCGGCGGCACTGAAGGAACTCTGCGACGACGCCTACGACTTTGACGTACCGCTGGAGCGGATCAGCGGAACACGGCATGTCATGCGCCTCGATCGGGGTCCGACGGCCTCGTTCAAGGACTTCGCGGCCCGGTTCATGGGCCGGGCACTGGGGCGTCTCGTGCGCGAGCGCGGACGCGAGCTGCTCGTCCTCACCGCCACCTCGGGCGACACCGGTTCCGCCATCGCCCACGCCTTCCTCGGCGTCGAGGGGATCCGCGTGGTGGTTCTTTTTCCGATTCACGAAGTTTCGGACCGGCAGCGCCGCCAGATGACCACCCTCGGCGGCAACGTCGCCACGTTAGCCCTCGACAGCAAGTTCGACAACTGCCAGGCGCTGGTGAAGCAGGCGTTTTCTGATCCCGACCTGGCCGGCTTAGGGCTAACCTCGGCCAACTCGATTAACATCGGGCGGCTCCTGCCGCAGTCGGTCTATTACATTCATGCCGCCTCGCGACTGGCTGACGTCGCGGGCGGCGAGAAAGTCATCTTCTCCGTGCCCTCGGGAAACTTCGGTGACTTGATGGGCGGACTTCTGGCGTTTCACATGGGCCTTCCGGTGGAGCGGTTCGTGGTTGCCACCAACGCCAATGACGAGGTGCCGCGCTTTCTGGAAACCGGCCGCTATGCCAAGATCGACCCATCGCTCAAGTGCATCAGCAACGCCATGAATGTCGGGCATCCATCGAACCTCGCGCGGGTGGTCGACCTCTACGGCGGATCGATGGATGAGGTGGGCAATCTCCGTGTGCCGCCGGATTTGCCGAGGATGCGACGCGAGCTGCACGGGGTGAGCATTGACGACGCGCACACGAGGGCCGCCATCGTGGAGGCGTACAAGACGCATGGAGCGGTCCTCGAACCGCACGGGGCTGTGGGTTGGGCGGGGTTGCAGTCGTTTCTCGATTTGCACCCCGAGCTGGCGGGGACGACCGCCATCTCACTGGAGACGGCGCATCCGGCCAAGTTCCCCGAGGAGATCCGCGCCCTCATCGGGATCGACCCACCGCTGCCGGACAGCCTGCGCGGGCTTGATTCGGGTGTCGAGCACCACCGGGAGATGGCGACTGAGTACGGCTCGTTCAAGGACTTTCTGGTCCGGGAGTATCGGGCATGAAATCGGGAGGACCCCTTGCTCGGATCGCGCCCTTGATGCTGATTCTGTTTCTTCCAACACTGACCTCGTGCTGTACCGTGGTCGGGTACTCGCTGGGCGCGGCGGTCGACGAGAATCTCCTCCGCGCTCCGGCCACCTCACAGGAGCTGATTCCTGGCCGGACCGTGCGCCTGGAACTCGCCGATGGCCGCAAACTCTCCGGGCATGTTGTCGATTCTGGCGATTCACCCCAGCCCTGGGTGAAGCTATCAAGGTACCGCTACTCAGTTCTCCCCGGCTCGTCGTCCGCGCCGGACACTTCCCGTATCGATGTGGCCCGGATCTCGAAGGCGACACGCGCTAGGGTCATCTACCGGCCGGTGCTTGCCGGGGTTGGGGCGGCGCTGGACGTGACACTGGCCTACGTTCTGTCTGGCTTTCCCGGCGACTGGTAGCCGCACGATCGCTCACCGACATTCCGGCCAGACCATCACGGGGTGCAGGTCCGCTCCGCTCGGCGAGGGGGTACCCACGGAGACACGCAGCCTGCATTTGCCGGCTGAAAAGAATTGAGTGCCCCCAGGCACCGTTCGGCCCGCTCCGAGTGACCGCGAACGAGTCGAGCCGAGTTCGAGGTGCGCCGCGAGGTTTGTTTGGAGTCGGCGACACTCTGGAATCCACGTTCGTTCCCTCCGAATTCAATTGCTTGACACGTCCATTCCGGGCGTCTACCCTCTCGATCGTCGGTTGATCGGGCCATGCTCGACCAGCGGGAGCTGCGGTTCCGAAGTCGTCCGTCCGTCCGTCCGTGCGGTTGCGCGCAAGGCGGATCGTGCGAGGTGCATTTGTTTGGGAGTGATGAGCCCCTGGAACTCGGCCGAATGTCCGTCCCATCGGCCATCCGCGGGGCGGAATTGGTCAGCCTCGTCCCGTGAGTTCTCTTCGAAGGATGTCCCCCATGATGCCTGGACTCCATTCCTGGTCCCGCCTCTCTCTCTCTCTCTCTCTCTCTCTCTCTCGTGAGTCTCTTGCCTGGCGCCGCGCTTGCAGGGCCCAACGCCGGGGGGACGCTGATCCTCCACGCGAGTTCCGTGACATATACCAGTGATATCCAAGTCTACTGCGGCCTTTCTGCACTTACGGCATGCTCGAGCGCGGTCGCCACGCTCCCTTGGGCAAGCGGAGCACCCAGCGTCTTCTACGCGATCGCGGCGTTTCCTCCATCGGCGGAACCGCGGCTGAAGAGGATCTCTTTCGGAATCGAGTACGATTCGGCGAAGTTCATCATGCTCGGACACGGAACCTGCGCGGACTTCGAGATAGCGGATGGAGGCTGGCCGGCCCCGGGAACGGGTACCGGACAGAGCTGGACATCCACCCAGACGGAGCTTCTCACGGAGGCCTATTGGTTTGCGGGGTATGCCTACTCGGAGCAAGCACCAGACTCGATCACCTTTGCGCTCGTCCCACATCCTACCCAGGGCGGTGTCTTCGCTGACGATGGTTCGCCGGGGACCGAGGATTCGATCGTCGATTTCGGAGTCCTCGGGTTGGGCAAGCCCGGCTATCTCCCGTGCCCTCAGGCGGATTCCACGAGAGAAGAGGGGGATCCTGATCCTCAGATCTTCTCGGCGCGTTTCCTTGACGACAAGACACATCTGCCGGTTGCCGGTGTTGCCGTGGTGCTTGGTGAAAACTACTTGTACACGGACTGTCCAGATGAGGACTGCAACTCGCCGCAGTGCTCCAACACGGTGCTCCGCCAGCGTGAAGTCGAGGCAATCGCCAACGCGGATGGCGTTGCGACTGCGACGTTCACGTACCATCGCTGCTGGCCCAGGGGCGATTGGTCCTACGAGACCACCGTACACCAATCCTTCTATGCCCGTCTGAAGGAGGTCGATGGCAACGGGGAGTATCACGCACTGGTGCTGGCCTACCATAGCGGCACGACCTACTATGTTACTCGCGAGGCGGATTTGGCCGCTCAGTTGTCGCCCGTGCTTCACAAGCACAGGTGGGACTTGCAGGGGGACTTGGCCGACTTTCGGCAGTCGATGTCGGCTGCGGGCTCGGCACTTCGGGTCTTCTTCACTAGCGGCGTGCAGCTTGACGCGGAACCGAGCCCCAGCGACCTGCACTATATGTATCAGTCATGCGGTGATGCCGATAGCTACGGCGGTGGAACCATGCCAGGGATTGAGTTCCAGTTTGATCCGGCAGACGATCTGCTGCATGCCGGTGCCCCGGAGGGGCAGAGGCCGCTCTATTACCACGTGTTTCCGACCGAGGATGGCTGCGCCGTGGTTCAATATTGGATGTACTTCAACGGGAATGACGAACGGCAGATGGTAGGGCCGGGATCGTGGCATGAGGGAGACTGGGAGTGGGTCGCGGTCAAGGTGGCAAACACGGGTCAGAAATGGGTGCCGTTGGAGGTGAACTTTTACCAACACGAAGGCGGACGTACCTTTCTCGCTGAGGACTGCTGGTGGTCAAACACGGACGCGAAGAGTTATCTCGGCTTGGTCCACGGCCTTGTGCCCGACCGTACACACGTCCACGTCTGGGTCGCGGCAAATGGGCACGGCACGTACAACCGGTACGAAGGTGTTTATGCCATACACGCGCCCATCGTCGATGACTACTATGATCATGTTGACTACAACATCTGTGACAACCCCTATGGTGGACATCTGTACTTCCCCTACGATGCCCTAGTTCCGATGGGGGAGTTCACGCATCCGGGAGAAGCCGACGGATGCTCATGGCTCACAGGTCACTGGAGCGAGTCGCACGGCGGGGAGCCGGGAATGGACAATCTCGCCTTTCAGGGGCCATTCGGACAGAGACACTGTCCGGACGAACTGCCGCCCTTGCTGTGCACTAACCCATACAAGCCCCTCTGGTTCGGTGCATACTCCCCGGTGCAAGCACAGGGGTCCCATGAGTGGCGTGGTTTCACGCAGGAACTTGACGGGTTTGGGAACGGTGAGATGTTCACAGGTTTTGAAACCCGCGTGGCCAGCGGCAGCTACCTTGGCTTCTTCGTTCTCTCACCAGAGGGAGATGAGGGGAGGGTCCGATTCGTGATGCCGTCAAGATCCGGGGAGCAGACTGCGGTAGCCAGGATCGACGGTCCAAACGTGAGTTTTCTCTCCGAGAACGAGAATCGCGAGATCGTCCTTCAGCTTCAGCCTGACAACACCTATGTTTTCGACGAGGCAGCGGCTGTTGGAGAGGGGTGGGCCGGCATATCGGTCTTTGAGCATTCCGGTGGGCTTGAGGTTTGTACGATCGACGCCCTACGCCTGGATGTTGCCCATCGTGGTTCCGCGGGCGTACCGAGCAGCGAACGACATCCGGAGAAGGTTCGGCTCCTTGGAACGCCGAGCAGCCAAGGCGGTACGATTCTGAGCCTGACGGATGTCGGACGGGGCACCATCAACTGGCGACTGGTGGATGTTTCGGGGCGGCTCATCTCACGAGGAGCCACGGAATGCCCCGGGTCCTGCGAGTGTGAGATAGCTTCACCGGGCATCTCCGGAATGTACTACGTGACGGTCCGCCTGCCTTCTGGTCGGGAAATTGCGATGTCTTTACCAGTCGTGAGGTAGTCGACGGGGTGCCGTGTACGACGGGCTTGGGGGATGGCTCTTGGGCTCCCAGGTCCAGTCCCGTGCGACAGTTCAGAATCGTCCGTGGGCGAGCTCACAGGCGCACGCCTCAACGGGTTCACTTCTCCGAGGCACACGTCGACTGCAAGGGGGACTGCATGAAGATCATCGATGGCTTTCAGAAAGGTCAGAAGCTGCGCCGCTTCGGGGTGGTTGCGGTGTCATTGCTCTTTGTGACTGCACCCCGGACTTGCCTGGCCAGTTCGGGAGATCGCGTGACCCTGGGGTTCGAGCTGGGGGCAGATCGGTCGAAGCGGGCGTACGACCCGAAGCAGATTCACGAAGAACAGGGTTGGGCCTGGGGTCCGGAAGTAGCCGTGGTGGAGTCGTTCCGTGTCGGAGATACATGGGGCGTGGACGGATCCGCTAGGATCTGTACCCGCGGCCAAGCGTTTTATCATGAGTGGTATGGTGAGCGCGTTCGCACCGTGATCAAGACTCGGGTGGCGGCAACGCGGTGCATGTTTTGGAAGGCGATCCTCGTTGGTCCATGGGATCCGAGGATCGGGCTCGGAGGGCAGGTGGACTACGCACTGCGTAGTTGGGCGAAGACAACCAGCGCGACAGCGAGCGGAAGCTGGCGCGAGGACGCTGGGTTGGCGGATCTGGACTTCGCCCCCGTAATCAGCGTCGGCGTAAGAAAGCACCTGTCGGGCGTTGTGCTGGGAGTGGAGGCGGCGTACATGCATGGATTGTGCAACACGAACGATGGCCTGAACCGCGGCAGCCTGAGAATCTTCAATCGTTCGATGGGTTTGGCCATCCGGGTGACGAGATAGGGAGTCAGTCGGTGTGGCCGAGCGACGGCTTTGGGCTCACGAGACGCAGCCCGTGCGCCAGATCGATGTGGGCTGCCACAGGACCTGCAGTCTGACCTCACGTCAAGCAACTGACAAATGCAAGAAGGGGAACGGATGACGATCATCAATGGCGACCGAATGGGCCATGGGCGGCGTCTGCTCGAGGTGACTGCGGTGGCAGCCCTTTTCGCACTTGCGCCGAGGACCTGCCAAGCGGGTTCGCGAGGACAGGTAGCTCTGGGAGTGGAGCTGGGTGCGGACCGTTCGACGCTCGAGTATGATCCAAAGCAGTCCGACAAGATGTACGGTTGGACTTGGGGGCCCGAAATGGCCCTGGTGGGATCCTACCGCGTTGGAGACACCTGGGGCATTGACGGATCCGTCCGGATCTGTGCTCGAGGTGGGACCGTCCGCGGTACATTCGATGGTGATCCAGCCCGCGTCCTGATCGAGAGCAGGGTCGCGGCAGCTCGGTGCCTGTTGTGGAAGGCAGTGGCCGTCGGCGCGTGGGAGCCCAGGATCGGGCTCGGTGGCCAATTGGAGTACCTGCTGCGCAGTCAGTCCAGGCTGACCAGCGCGAGGAGGCGTTCGATCGTTCCGCGGGACCAGGTGGTCACGGATCTGGATTTCGCTCCTGTCATCAGCGTCGGGGTAGGAACGCACGTGTCGGGCGTTGCGCTGGGTGTGGAGCTAGCGTACATGTTCGGTGTGACCAACACGAACGACGGTCCGGACCGGGATTCCGTGCGCATCTCCAATCGATCGATGGGGGTGGTCTTGCGCGTGTCGAGGTAGGTGAATGCCAGTCGCACGCTCGGCGCCTCCCTCGACGTCTCCGCGGAGGCGAAGGTGACGGCGAGCTTGTCGTCGGCGATTCTCGTACGCCAGTCCTGCCCGGCAGGTGCGGCGACACCGGTTCCACCATCAGCCCACGCCTTCCTCGGCGTGGAGGGGATCCGCGTGGTGGCCCTCTTTTTCCGACTCGCTGGAGACGATGCACTCGGCCAAGTCCCCCGAGAAGATCCGCGCCCTCATCGGGATCGATCCGCCGCTGCCGGACAGCCCACGCGGGCTCGACACGGGTGTAGAGTATGATCGAAAGATGGTAACCAGCTACCAGGCGTTCAAGGACTTTCTGGTCCGGGAGTATCGGGCATGAAGTCGATCATCATCATCGGCGATGGCATGTCGGATCTTCCCGTCGAGAGGCTCGGCGGCAAGACTCCGCTGATGGTGGCCCACAAACCCCACATCGATCGGGTGGCCCGGGAAGGCAGGATGGGGCGGCTGCGCACCATCGGCGAAACCGGCCCGGCCGATTCGGCGGTCGCGAACCTGGCCGTCCTTGGCTATGACGCCTCCGCCAGCTCGCAAGGACGCGCCGTGCTGGAGGCGGCGAGCATGGGGGTCGCGGTCGCGGACGGCGATGTCGCATTGCGCTGCAATCTCGCGTGCGTGGAGGGGCCGGTGGACGACCGCCGCATCAAGAACCACTCCGCCGGGCACATTTCGACCGAGGAGGCGACGGAACTCATCCAAGCGCTCGACGCGGAGCTGGGCGGTGGGCGTGGCCCGATGCCGGTCCGTCTTCACGCGGGGGTGAGCTACCGGCACTTGATGGTTCTGCCCGGAGGGTGGGCCTCGTCCGCGGTTGAGTGCGCGCCACCGCACGACCATGTCGGCGGGCGGGTAGCCGACCTGCGTCCGAAGACCCGCGAGGTGAAGGGTGAAGACCCCGCGCGAGCGGCCTTGACCGCCGGGCGACTGATCGAGCTCTACCGCAGAGCCGTACCGATTCTCGAAAACCACCCGGTGAACGTGGCGCGCCGAGCGGCGGGCAAGGACGAGGCGAATGTCATCTGGACCTGGTCGCCCGGGCGCCGCCCGACGATGAAGACGCTGCACGAGCTATACGGCGTCCGCGGGGCGGTGATTTCGGCTGTCGATCTGGTGATGGGGTTAGGCGTGTATGCGGGCATGGACCTGATCCGCGTGCCCGGCGCCACCGGTCTCCATGACACGAACTACGAGGGGAAGGCCGAGGCCGCCTTAGACGCCCTGGCCGACCACGACTTCGTCTACCTTCATGTCGAGGCGACGGACGAGGCGGCCCATTCCCGCGACTTGGACCTCAAGATCAAGTGCATCGAGTACCTCGACCAGCGGCTGGTTCGGTTGATCCTCGATGGGCTCGAGAACCGCGGAATCGAGGCGACGATCGCCATTCTGCCGGACCATCCCACGCCGGTGGAGTCTGGGCAGCATGGGCGCGATCCGGTGCCGGTGGCGATCCGCCGTCCTGGGGAGACGCCTGATGCCACGGAGCGCTACGACGAGGAGCAGGCGGCGCGGGGCGGGCTGGGGCTGATGGTCGGGGACGAGTTCATGCGGCGGGTGGTATGATCCGTTCGATGTGAGACCCGGCCGCCCATTGCCCGAACTTCGGAGCCAACCTGACTAGGAAGCAGCACATCCGCGACCGATCGTTGACCGGGTGCCGGGACGGAACGGGTCGGCCGATCGACCGTTCCCGACGCGTCCTCGGGACGGCGGCGGGATTCTTGGCCACGCGCAGACTATGGATCTTGGGTGTGATGGTGGTCATCGTGCTCGCCGGTTGCCGGGGGGATGGCACGTCGACGGTGAGACCGCAGCCTGGTTCGTGCTGCGCGCTTGACGGCACCTGCACCGTGACAACAGAGGCTGACTGCCCCGGTACCTGGGCCGCGGGTGGGGCCTGCACGCCGAACTCGTGCCCTCAGCCGCCGACGGGCATGGTTGCGATTCCTGCAGGCACGTTCACCATGGGCAGCCCGACGGATGAACTGTGGCGAGTCCCCGACGAGACGCAGCACCGGGTGACCTTGACGAAACCCATGTACGTCTCCACTTGCGAGGTGACGCAGTCGGAGTGGCAGGCGGTGATGGGATGGAATGAGTCGAGTGTCCGGGGCACGCGCAAGCCGGTCGAGCAGGTGACCTGGTACGACGCCGTGAGCTACTGCAATCAGCGGTCCGCCGTTGATGGCTACACGCCCGCATACACGATCATGGGGGCGAACTACGACGGGAATCACATCATGAGCGCCACGGTTACCTGGGATCAGGCTGCAGAGGGGTATCGACTGCTGACCGAGGCGGAGTGGGAATACGCCTGCCGCGCGACGAGCACATATGCGTTCTGCAACGGCGGCATCACGATCAGGTACTGCGGACCTTTGGACGCGAACCTCGGCCAGGTCGGGTGGCACTGTGGCAACGCCTGGGGCACGACGCACGATGTGGGCGGCAAGAGGGCGAATGACTGGGGTCTGAAGGATATGCACGGGAACGTGTGGGAGTGGTGCTGGGACCGATACGGGCCGTACGCGGGGAATGCCGCGAATCCGACCGGTCCCGAGTCGGGTTCTCTCCGTGGCAAACGAGGCGGCGGCTGGTTCAACTACGCGTCGGACTGCCGGTCCGCGTCCCGCATGAGCTACTACCCCGACGGCCGGAGCGACAATCTCGGCCTCCGTCTGTGCATGACCGCCCGATGACCCTCAGCGAAGGACGATCAAGCGCTGCGTGGCCTCTTCCCCTCCGATCCGGAGGCGGCAGAAGAAGACCCCCGAGCCGACCCGCCGTCCGCGATCGTCCAGCGCGTTCCAGTGGGCCGTTTGCGTTCCGGGGCTGCCCGGCGCCTGAAAGAGGGTGCGGACCAGACGCCCGCCGGCATCATAGATCGAGATGTCGAGCGTCCGACCCGCGGCCTGAGCGGGTATCACATAGTCGATCTGCGTCTTTCCATGGAACGGATTCGGAACGCAGCGAAGGAGGGACAGTCCTGTCCCTCCGGCATCCGGGGGCAGGGGACCGCAACCCGTCGGCAGCGCTCCGATCAGCCCGCAGCCCTGATTTCCCGACTGGTCGGGGCTGCAAGGGGAAGTGGCGCGAAGCTGGTAGTTGCCCGTCTGGGGAGCGCAGAACTGCGGATCCTCATGGATGTTGCCGCTTCGCAGGCCGGACAGACAACCGCTCCCATCGGCATCTTCAAGCGGCCACAGATTGCAGCAGACCACAGTGATCGTCGTGCCGGGAGTCGAAGAGCACGCCATGGGGGGCTGTCCGGTGTCGGAAGCGAGGATGCAGTTCTTGAAGTGGCCTTCCGTCCCTGTCTCCTCGATGTAGGCGCATTCGCCCGTGCCTGTGGCGGTGTTGCCCACCATGGTGCATGACTCGACCCAGATGCGGCTCTGGGCGTCAACCATGACCGCCCCGCCGCTCGCAGCGGAGTTGGTGCGGAAGATGGAGTTGCTGACTTTGATCCGGGCACGGCTCCCGGTGAGAGCGCCGCCCCGGTCACGAGCCGTGTTCGAATTGAAGATGCAGTTCTGCACGAATGCCGTGTCGGCGAAATCCCGATACGAGAAACTCACGGCACCCCCGCCGGAACCCGAGGCGCACGCCTCGAAGCTGCAGTCGCGAATGACCGTCCGCCCGCCTCGGGAGCTGTCGCCATAGACGCACACGGCTCCCCCACCGAGATCGGTGAACGATCCTCCCGCGATGCACTCCCTAAACGAGCAGTTCAGAATCCTGGCGCTGTCGGCGGACGCCGCGTAGATCGCACCTCCGGATAGCGTCCACCCGTGTCTCACGGTGATCCCCTGAATCGTCACGCGGTGTTTGCTCGGGAGCAGGAACGCCCGGTGCGGCTCCGTGGAGTCCCCCTGTACATCCAGCACGCACGTCGCCGGGTCCATGGCGGCTGACTCGATGGTCAGTCCGTGACTGGGGATGGCCAGATCGCGGTTGCCTTCTCCGGCGTAGAGGCTGTCCACCAGGATGATCGTGCCTCCTTCGCGAGCGACGGCCAGCGCCTGTGCGATGGTCTTGTACTGATACTGCGGCGCGGCGCCCACGTAGTGAGTGAGGCCGCCACAGCGTGCGGGTCGGGCTCCCAGGCGCCCGCATGTCGCCTCCGCGCAGGGCGAGGTGAGCTCCAGGCCCAGATCTCCCTCTTCGGCATCGCAGAACATGGGGTTGGCCGAGATGTTGCCGCCACGGTTCAACTGGTTGGCGATCCCGCCGGTCCAGTCGCCGCTGTCGTTGGCGTACAAGTCACAGCAGCTCAGACGGGCGATGCCGCCGTCGGCGAGGTAGACCCCGCCCCCGAGGTGATTGCGGGCCACGATTGACTGCGTGAGGAGCAGTTCGCTTTCGGGGCCGACGTAAAGCCCGCTCCCCGAAGGAGCGCTGTTACGATAGAATGTGGAGCTGTCGATTCGAGCCACCCCCGCGCCGGTTTGGAAGAAGGCGCCTCCTTCCAGAGCTGTATTCTTCCAGAATATGCAGGTCTCGATCAACGGGGCGGCCGCACCGGAGCAAGCGATCGCTCCGCCGCGATCAGAGCTGTTCCGGGAAAAGACGCAGGTCTGGATCAACGGAGCGGCGGGACCGGAACAAGCGATCGCTCCCCCCTCGTCGGCGTGGTTTTGGGAGAACACGCAGTCCATGAAACGCGGTGAGGCACCGATTCCACTCCCGCAGAGCACGGCGCCGCCCAGGGTGGGGCCGGCCCCGTTGCTGCTCGAGACGTAGCCGTTTCGGATCGTGATCCCCTGGATCACGGTGGCTACGGTCTCGTCGTGATTGAAGACGAAGCCCCGATGCTGGTTCGCCGTGGTTCCCTCGCAATCAAGGATACATAGGCCAGGATCGTCGCTTCGGCTGCGGATGATGATCCGCTTCCCCCTGCAGTTCAGATCCCGGTTCCCCTGTCCCTTGTAAACGCCGTCGAGCAGTTCGATGACGGTTCCGTTTCGTGCGGCGTCAATGGCGTTCTGTATGTTTGCGTAGTCGCCGTTCCCGTTCGGCTCGACCGACATCAACCGCACGGGCGGGGCCAGGTGGATGATCGCGTAGTCCTGCATGGGGTAGGACATCCCGTTGTCATCGGCGGCAAACCACCCTGTGACCCCACCTCCGCCGAGATTCAGGCTGACCTGCTCGATCCCGGCATCGAACCGCCAGCCGTCGCACACGACGGCGTGGTTGACGCCGCTCAGGTACGTGAAAGCGTAGAGAACGGGTCGAGAAGCGTTGATCTCATCCCGCAGCAGAGTGAACCATTCGTGGGCGCCGGCTACCTGGGCCCGGTACACGAACTCGGCGGAGTCGTCGTATCCGAAATGTTCCTGGAGCGCGAGGACCGACCACTTCGGATAAGCACCAGTGCCGCAATTCGTTCCGTAATCGGCCTGGCCCGCGACCCCCAGCTCGTAGCACAGCTCGGCGACCGCGGAATCGGCATCGCTTCCGCACGAAGGCAGGCAGGTGTCCGGCATGCGATTCCAATCGTAGGCGTCGCGGAAGTCCGCGTGCAGGAGGGCGGTCTCAGAGGAGATGGAGTCGCAGCGGTCACCGTTCCAGGGATCGTCCGCTTCTCCTGTGCCGCCCTCCGATGGGTAGGCGTGATACCGGGCGATCTGGGCCGTTGCGATGGGCAGACAACCTGCGACGCACCGAGTGTCGTTGCGTCCGATGGGGCAGAGCATATTGAACGGGGGACCCTGATGCCAGGTGGTGGACAGGAGCGGCCCGATGCCCCCGGCCTTCTTGTCGTGTTCGTTCATCCACTCCGAGCTCGTCTCCGTCATCCGCGCCCAGCGTGACCGGTTGTTCTCTGATGCGACGACGGCAAGCCCGCGCTGGCGAGGATCCGCGATGGCGGTCTTTTCCGCAGCAATTGCGGATGCCAGAGCCAGACGGCCGCGAAGGACATCCGCGGCCACATTCTCGGTCGTGAAGTCGAGCGATCCGGTCTCGGAGAAGAACCAAACCGGACACAGTTCCTTGGCGGCAGGGACCAGGATGAAGCCCTGCGGCGCAATCCGAAACGCCAAGCCCAGCACCTCGTCCCCTTGCGTGATCGGCTGTTCTCCGGCGATCTCAGGAACCCGGCTGCCGGACCAGTCACCCTGCACGCCGACTCGATGATCGAGCCAGGAGCGGCAAACCTGACGCATTTCCTGCAGATTCGCCGGGTCGGCCTGGACCCGCGTGGTCATCAAGAGGCCGAGCAGCAGGAACACGGGATGGAGCCGATACATGCGCTTCATCGGGGTCCTCCGGGGTCCGGGCGCCGGTGTCACCACCCGCCCATCGTCCGCCAAAGCAATGCAACCCCTCTTCCGACCTATCCGCTCCGAAAACTCCATCGCTGCGTCCGTCGCCGGGTCAGGACGTGAGCCATGTGTGGCAGGGAAGTTACTCGTACTCGTCCAGCTCTTCCTCAGTTTTCCCGAGGTAGTGCCCCACCTCATGGAAGAGGGTGAGACGGATCTCCTCGATCAACTCCTCGCGGGTCTGGCAGAAGCGTTCCAGGTTTCGCTGGTACACGAAGATCGTCGGCGGGGTGACGATCGGGTCGAAAACGCTCTGCTCACGCAGGCTTGGCCCGACGAAGAGGCCGAGCACCGTCGGGGTGAGCGGGTCGTCATCCGGCTCCGAGGCGAGGATCTCGCGGCTGGGGAGGTCCTCCACGACCACCGGGACCTTTTCGAGATGGCCGCGGATCTCCTCGGGAAGGTGCTCGACCGCCTCCTGCACCACCTCCCGAAACGCCTCGCGCTTCATGCGGATCGGGATCGGAAAATCCTGCTCTTCGAGGGCGTGAGCGCGCTCGTACAGCTCTTCAGCTTCCTCGTACTCGCCGAGGAACTCCAGCGTTTCGGCCATGCCATACGCCGGGGGCGCCTCGTCGGGCTCTTCCGCACAGACGCGGCGGAACAGCTCCAGCGACTCCTCGAATCGGTGGTTTTCGAACAGGGTCGAAGCCAGGTAGTACTCGAGGATGATCGGGTCCTCGACGAGGCCCAGGCATTGCCGGAGCTGTTCTAAGGCCCCGGCGGGATCCCCTGATTCGAGAAGGGCGGCGCCAAAGAGGAAACGGACCTCGGGATGCTCCCGGGTCTCCTCCATCAGCTCCTCGGCCTCCATGCCGGCGGCCTCAGGGTCGCCGTCCTCCAGTACGTCCCATGCCCGGTCGACCCGCTCGATAAGTCTCTTCGAGAGGGGAGGCCAGCTCTTCGTTTCGTCGCGTCGCTCGCCCATGGATGCTCCTTCCGTGGCTAACCCCGAGTGTAGGACATGCCCCGGCCCACGCCAAGCGTGGGGGATTCGAGGGGGAGGCATCGCAATTCAGCGATTCCGAGGTGACGGACTCCCGCCGAATTCCGGGGAGGTCCTGGACGGCTTCCCGCGGGGCAAGGTGGCGTGGATCGCTTGGTCGGCCGCCGTCGCTGCGGTACCATCTCGTCTCGATACCGGGCCGGGCGCTCCACGGGGGGCGGAAGCGGCAGGATGGAGAGGCGGATGCGCGCGAAGGTTTTCACCCTGGACGAGGCGAATCGGATGGTGCCGCAGATGCGGATCTCGATCCGTCTCATGCAGAAGGCGGTGGAAGAGGCCGAGGGGCTTCGGGATGGGCTCGAAGTTCTGGAATTGCTGGGGGGCGCCGACCTGTCCAGCCCGGAGCACCCGGAGTACGCCGAGAAGCAGGGGCGGCTCACCTACTGCCGCGAAACCTTTGGTGAGGAACACGAACGACTGGCGCAGTCGGGGGTGCTTCTGCGGGACCTCCAGACCGGGTTGGTCGATCTTCATGCGCTCCGCGGCGGCCGACTGGTTTTTCTCTGCTGGCGATCGGACGAGGAAACGATCGGGTACTGGCACGAGATCGGCAGCGGTTTCGCGGGGCGGAGGCCGATCCATGAGTTCTGATAGCCGCCCCGTCGGCGATGGCGCGAACGACGGACTCGGATTGCGAAGCTCAGGCCGGTCCATGGATGCCGGGAGCCGCATTCGGCCGGTCGAGGAGCACCTCGCCGGAGTGCGTCCGGAGATTCTCGCCCGGCGCGAGGCGCTATTGGCGTTCCGCCGTGATCTGCACCGTCACCCCGAGTTTGGAGCGGGATGCGAGTTTCGCTTCTTTTCCGTCTGTCCCGCGACGATCAATGACGGAGAGACGGCTGCGTTCGTCGCAGAGGTCGCTGCGGACACAAGGGGCCGGGATAACGTGGTCGGCGACCTGGGCATGATGGGGGCAGACGATATGTCGGATTTCCTGCGAGAGCGGCCCGGCTGCGAGCTCTTCTTGCGGATCGCGGGCCGGTACTTTGCTCGGTTTCCTTCCACCCCCGGGCGGCGAGGGGGCGCGCGGTGACCGCTTCTCTGGGGTGGTCATGGCGCTGACGGCGTTCTTCCGCGACATGCAGAGCCTGCACTACATCGTGTCTCTGGCGATGCCGGAGTTGCTTGGCCGCAGCAGGGTTAAGATCTGGGATGCGGGCTGTGCCACGGGCGAGGAGCCGTTCTCGCTGGCCATGCTCTTCTGCGAGCACTTGGGCTATTTCGGCTTTTCCAACATCGTCATCCACGCCACGGACCACGAGGAGAGTGAATTCCCGCAGTTCCGCGAGAGCATCGCCGAAGGGGTCTTTCCCGAGTTGGTGCTGAAGACGACGCCGCGGCCCGACCTGATCCGTAAGTACAGCCGCCCCGCGGCCCGTCCGGGTTACATCCAGGTGGTGGAGGAGATCCGCAGCAAGGTCGTCTTTCAGAAGCACGATCTGCTCAGCTACCGGGAAGTAGGGACCGATTTCTCCCTCGTGGTGTGCAAGAACGTCCTGCTCCACTTTCAGCCGCTGCAACAGTCGGAGGTGGTGCGGATGTTTCATCGCGCCTTGGCGCCGCAAGGCTTCCTCGCGCTGGATCAGGCGCATCGGCCGCCGCCCGGGACCGAGCACCTCTGGACCAACATCGCGGAGGGTGGGTTCCTCTACCGCAAGGTGGAGAGCGGCTGATGCGGATCATTCTGCTGCGGAAGAACCCGGAGGCGTACTCGGGCAACGCTTGGCTCGTCCTCGGGGACAGTAACACTCTCCACGGAGTGAATGCTCTCGTCGATATCGGGCTGGACGCCTTCATCCTCGATCACTTGCACCAGATCTCGACGGGCATCGGAAAAAAGTCTTTGCAGAAGATCTTCCTGACCCACTCGCACTATGACCACGCCGGTGGGCTTGAGGAGGTGAGGCGCGCATTGAGCCCGGAGATCTACGCCTTTGCGCCGCTGCCGGGGGTGACGCGACGCCTCCGCGACGGCGAGCGGGTCTCGCTCGGCGATCGGCGCTTCGAGGTGCTGCATACGCCGGGACATTCGGACGACTCGATGTGTCTCTATTGCCCCGAGGATCGCGTGCTTTTTTCTGGCGATACGCCGGTGCAGGTTCGCACCACCGGCGGGGCCTATCCGCGAGCGCTGACCGTTTCGTTGGAACGGCTCTGCGCTCTGCCGGTGCAGACAATCTATCCCGGGCACGGCGACCCCATGACCCGGGGCGCGGCGGAGGCCCTTCGCGAGACGCTGGCGAATGTCCGGCGGAGCGACATCGAGCCATGAGCAATCGGCGGCCGCTAGAGGCACGCGAGCCCCGGGCCGTGCCAACGCTGCCGCGTCCACGAGGGGATTGACCCGAGGGAGAGACCAAGCCGTGCTGACCCTGCCCGAGCTGCTCGATTTCTTCTGGACGGACTACGTGTGGCTCGCCCCGGACGCGCGCCGCATTCACTCGTTGCTGAGCGAGCGCGGGGAAACCGTGGTGAACGACCATGTCGCGATCCGCACCTTTGATCTGCCGCCGATCTCGCTCGAGTCCTTGGCGCGCCCGTTTGAGGCGCTCGGCTACCTGCCGGTGCGCGACTACGACTTCCCCGAGAAGAGGCTCCACGCCCGCTCCTTTGTGCATTCGGATGCGACGAACCCGCGGGTCTTCATCTCTGAGCTCCAGACCCACCGCTTTCCGGCGGGTCTGCGCGATATCGCCCGGCGCCTGGCTGCACAGGTTCCGACCGGGCGGGAAGGATCGGCGCTCTTGTTCACGGAGTTGCCCACGTGGGCGCCCGTGCCGCTGGCCACCTACCGGCAGCTTCTGGGGGAGTCCGAGTACGCGGGCTGGCTTTCGGCGTTCGGGATCCGTGTGAACCACTTTACGGTTTCATGGAACGCACTCACTTCCTTTGCCTCGCTGGAGGAACTCAACGATTGGCTGGCGGCGAATGGCTTCCGGATGAACGAGTCGGGTGGTCGCGTGAAGGGTTCTCCCGCCGTGCTCCTCGAACAGTCGTCGACTCTGGCCGGCCGGATCGCGTGGACGTTCGGCGGCGGTGCGCGAGAGACGATCCCGGGATGCTACTACGAGTTCGCCCGGCGCTATCCAGACCCGGCCACGGGGAAGCTCTACGACGGATTTGTTGCGAAGAGCGCCGACAAGATCTTCGAGTCGACCGACGCGGAGCTCCAGGGATCGGAGTGAAGGAGCGGGGAAGGGCGTGAGCGCATCCGACAGGCCGCCGGGCGATCTCCCCGCAGAAAGTACCGGATCCACCGCTCCTTCGGGATCGCCGCCGCCGGGGTTCCGCGGGCTCGCTTCCGTGGCCTCCCACAACGCCGTATGGGCGGTTGCGGCGCGGATCTCCACCGTCGTGGTCAGTATCATGCTGACCCCGTTCGTCTTGCACAAGCTGGGGCGCGAGCTGTACGGGATCGTCGTGGCGGTCACCTCGGTCTTCGAATACATGTCACTGATCCGCGGCGGGGTCGGCGGCGCCTTGCGCCGCTACGTCACGCTGTATCTCCACAGCGGTCGCTTGGAAGCGGCGCGGGATTTCTACGCGGCCGGGTTCTGGTGGAGCAACATCCTGCGCGTCGTAATTCTCGTGGTTGGGATCGTGCTGGCGTTACCGCTCTGCGGGTTCCTCCGTCTTTCTGAGGCCGCGCGTCCGGACGCCGCCGTGGGGGTGGGGCTGGTGTTTCTGGCCGCGGTCATTGCGGATCAAGGGAACGTCTTCAGCATCCCGATCTGGGCGACGGGGCGCACCGTTTGGCTGTCGATCGTGAGCGCGGCGGGAACGTGGTGGCGTCTCGGATTGACATGCCTGGCCCTGAGCCTGTTCCTGCCGACCCTGCGCGTCTACGGCTTCGCTCTCGTCGTGACGCAACTGGTTTCGGTGGCGGCGCTGATGATCCTCGCGCAACGTACGCGGGTGGTCGGCCCGGTGCTGCCGCGGTTCCAACTCGGAAGCCCACAACTACGGCGCGAGCTCTTTGGCTACGGCGGGATGGCCCTGCTGTCCCAGGCCGCGTCTCTTCTTTACGTCTCCACGGACAACATCTTCATCGGACGGCTTTACGGCGCTACTGCCGTGACCCACTACTCACTCGGCACGCGGTGGGCCCCGCTGATCACCGGATTCCTGGGCGCCACGCTGTCGGGGCTCATGCCTCTGTTCACCTCGCTTGAGGCGCGGGGGGAGGAGGCGCGGAGTCGGGCGGCGCTGGTGCGCGTGGTCGCCGTCACCACCGCCCTGTCGGTGCCGGCATGTCTCGTGCCCTGCGTGCTGGGGGATCTATTTCTGCTGCGGTGGGTCGGTCCGGAGTACCACGATTCCTACTGGTACATGCTGGCGATGCTCGCTCCGGCGGCGCTCGACGGTGCGCTCTCACCGGTCTGGATGACGCTGCTCGCCCGCGGGCGCATCGGCTGGATCGCGACCAGCGACATCCTGGTGGCGGTGGGAAACGTGGCGATCAGCCTTCTGCTCGCCCAGGTCTTCCATCTGGGTCTTCTCGGCTTCGCCCTGGGCAACACGATCGCCATCCTGGCCAGGAACCTTCTCCTGCGGCCGCTCATGGGCCGCAAGGACCCGAGTATGCCTTCGATGAGGGCCGGCTTGTCGCCCCTCCCCTGGGCGCTGCTCGGCGCCGCACCGGGGCTTCTCCTTCTTTGGCTGGCGCGGCCGCTGTACGGCGGGAGCCTGGCGGGCGTCATCGGTGCTGGGTTCATGGGTGGCGCGATCTGCTTGGCGGGTTCACTTCTCGCGGCTGTCCGCGTGACGGAGTTGCGGAGGTTGTATCGACTCCTGCCCGGGGCGCGTCGGGCGTGACGGCAGAGTATTCCGCCGGGCGGGGAAGAACTCCGGTCTTCACGTATCCAGCACCACACGCACCCGCAGAAGCGGCCCCGCCGCGGTCATCTCGGTCACAATCGCGAGGTCGTGGTAGGTCGCGGCTTTGATGTGGGCGAGGATCTCGTGGCGCCCAGGGTCGAACAACTCGCCGTGAACGCTGCCCACCAGCCGCGGAGGCGCCGCCGACTCGACACGGAATTCGCGATACAGATGCCTCCTCATCTCATGCCGGTACAGGATCTCCTGTAGCCAGGCGACGAGCAGTTCCTCTGCGTCCTCACCCATGATTTCGATCCGCTCTTCCTCCCGTGGCTCAACCGTGGCGCGATCGTAGAGGAAGGCGACCATCCCTTGGGCTGCATGCGTGAACAACTCCGTGAGGGTGCGCCCGCGCGCGACGAACGCAAGGTCGGCGGTATGCTCGACCGGCTCGAACGGGATGAAGGGATACGGCCCTTCCACGCGCTCTTCCATGTGGTCTCTTCCGTGATCCTCTGCGCGGTCTTCCGGGTGGCCTTCGATCAACTACCTGGAGGTGACCGAATCCACCGGCACCCACCGGGTCTTCGCCGCGATGGCAGCCCGGATGGCGGGCAACGCCGCCCGGGCCGCCGCCTCTCCCGCCTCGATGAGCGCGCGCTTCTGCGAGAAATCGTCCGGGTCGATCTGCCGGTTGGCGCGGGTCTCGATCACGACGTCGGCGTCGCCGGCCCGGAGCTTTCCGATCTCCGCCGCCATGATGGAGACCGCGCGATAGGCCACCCCCAGCGGGTTCCTCGCGACCTTGCCGGGAGCCGGCGGCGGGATCGCCATCGCGATGACCACCTCCGCCCCCAGGTCGCGTGCCACGCTCGCGGGCACCGGGTTGGTCACGCCGCCGTCGACGTAGGTCCGGCCGTCGATCTGTACAGGCACGAACACGCCGGGGATGGCGCAGGAGGCGTGGACCGCGGGGGCTACCGCGCCGCGCCGGAAGATCACGGTGCGGCCGCTCTCCAAGTCGACCGCCACCGCGGCAAACGGCACCGCCATCTCCTCGATCGCCTGGTGCTTCAACTTGGCGCGAAGGAAGCTCTCCAGCCGATCGCCTTTGACAAGGCCACCGCTCAGGATGGCGAAGGCGCGGTAGTCGAAGAGATCCTCTTCCTGCACCTCCAGGGCGGTGATCTCGGCGTCGATGAGCCTCCCCTGGTCTGCATAGAGCGCGCCGATGAGGCTGCCGACCGAAGTGCCGACGACGAAATCGATCGGGATCTTCTCCTGCTCGAGGACACGGAGAGCGCCGATGTGGGCGAAGCCGCGCGCGCCTCCGCCGCCGAGGGCGAGCCCTACCTTCGGACGCACCCCGACGAGCCGCGGAGGATGGACGGGCGCGGGCTGAATCCGACGCCCGCCACAGCCGGCTGCCGCCGCGAGGAACAGCAGCGCGATCGCCGGGAAAGCGATCCGTCGAGCCCGGGGCGCGGCGCGCCCGGATCCAGCCACGCTCATCGAATCGCCACCACCTCGACCGGCGCACCCCACGTCGCAAGATCGGCCCGATGTGTGAGGAGAATCCACTGGCGAGAGCCCGCGAGTCGTTCGAGGGCCGTGCGCAGGTGTTCCAGTCGCTCGTGATCGAAATGCACAAACGGATCGTCGAGGAAGAGCGGCAGCGGCACGGCCCCCGAAAGGAGATCGGCCACCGCGAGTCGGATAGCGAGGTGGAGCTGGTCACGGGCACCCTGCGAGAGCTGGGCGGGGGAGAGTTCACTTCCGTCGGGTTCCACCGGGATCAAGCGAAAACGATCGTCGATGTGAACGCGCCTTCCCGCCCGACCGGTGAGTGCGGCGAATTGCTCGGAAACGCGTCGCTCGAGATCTTCCCGGTAGGTGCCGCGGAAGCGTTCCGCCGCCTCGCCCACCCATCTGTATGCAAGTACCAGCGCGTCGCGCTCAAAGTGCAGGCGAGCGAGTTCCTCGTCCATGCCGCGAATCCTGATCTCGAGTTGCGCGAGGTTGGGGCCGAGTCCACCCAGCCGCGTGTCCAGCTCGGCGGCGAGCGCCACGTCGCGCCCGTGCAGCAACTCGTCCATCCTTGTCTCGTCGGCGAGGGCTCGTTCTTCCGCTTCGTGGGTCTGGCGCAGGCGCATCGCGCGATCCAGCGGATCGCGGATTTCCCGCGAGGAGGCGAGGAACGGGTCGTTCGACTCAAGTTGTTCGATTTCGAGGCGCGCGGCCCCCAGAGTTGCCGAGGCACCGGCCTCCCGCCGCTCGATCTCGGCCCGGTCCACCGCACCGGCCGCTCGGAGGATTCCCGCGGTGGCGTCGTCCCGTCCCCGCGATCGGGTGGCGGCCTCACGCGCGGCGGCGACATCCTGGCGGACCCGGTCGGCCCATTCGCGCAGGCCCGTGGACGGAGGTGATGGGCCCATCGGCCAGGCGTCGTGCAATGCCGCGCGGGAGTCGGCGCATGCGGCCTCGGCTTCCTCGCAACGTGCGCGGAGGATTTCCTCGGTCGGAATCTGCGAAGCGCGTGTCGCGCGGTCCCGGAGGTCCGTCTCGACCCGGTGGCGTTCTTTGGCCAGACGCTCCAGCTCCTCGTCGGGCGTATCGATCGTGAACGGGTCTAGGGCCTGCTGCAACTCCTCCGCCTTCGGGTCATGTCGCCTCTCGGCCTCGTGGTGGGCCAGCGTCTCCTGTTCCTGGCGGAGCGACTCGATAAGGTCGCGACGGCCTGCCGCTTCGTCGCGGTAGGTCTTCCAGGCGGCTTCATCGAGGGTCGAGAGCCAGGCTGCGAGTTCGCCGCAGGTTTCCGGTTTCGGGGCCCGAGGAAGCCGGAACAGATCCCGCAGCGGTTCCGGCAGACGCAAGGCGGGGATTGTCGTCCAGTCCTCCTCACCAGGGTCGGTTGCGATGGATCTACCGGAGTCCATGCCGGTGCCGAAGACCGCCTCCAGGAGGCGTCTCGATTCAGCCACCAGCTTCTCCTGTTCGGTGGCCAGTAGCGCCCAGCGTTCTTCCAGGCGTTCGATCTCAGGGGCGATGACATCGGCAAACGGTCCCAGTTGCTCACGGAACGCGGGCAGCGAGGCCTCAAGCGACTCGCGCTCGGCGCGCAAGGAAAGAGCCTCCAAGGAGAGGATCTCGGCGGTCGAATCGGGTTGCGGGGGAGCCATGGGCATATCGAGCGCCGATGCCACGGCCGGTTGCCTCGATTCCACCACCCCGCGGCGGGCATCCATGGTCGAGCCGGTCGGAACCGGCGGCAGCCTCTTCTCTCTCGCCCGCCGCAACAAGAGGTTGACGACCCGCAAGAGCGCAAAGAGGACGGCGCCGGCGCCGAGCGAGGCCGGCCAGGCCTCATCGAGACCGAAATGAATCCCCGCACCCACCGCGACCGCGCCGAGAAGTGACAGCCAGGGACTGATCGGGCCGGATCGGCGGGATGCGGCCTGCCGAGTCCGAGCCTCGGCGAGTTCCGCCTGCAGCCTGGCCTCGGCGGCCTCCGCCAGTTGTCGGGCCTCCGTCGCGCGCGCCCGTTCCATGTCGGCTTCCGCGCGGGCCCTTGCCTCGGCTTGCCATGCCGCCTGGATTTCAAGCTCACGACTCCGTGAGCGGATCACACGCAGCCGTTCCTCGATCCCCAGTTTGCGCCGTAGAGTCTCCATTCGATCGTCGTTAAGGAATAGCCGCCCTTCCAGCGGTCCGGCGATGTCCGACCGTCGTTCGGCGATCGCCGCCAGGCGGCGCGTGTCCCGCAGGAACGAGTCGGCCCGAGCGCGAAGCAGCATCGGATCGAGATCGTCGCGCCATGCGACTTCGGTGGCGAGGCGGTTCTCGATGACTGCGATCCCGGTGCTCACGAGTGCCATGTCGCTTGCCCGTTGATCGCGGATTCGGATCGCTTCGACGAGATTCCGGCGGAGACGCACCGGGTCGTCCATCCCACGGAGAGGGGCGAGCTCGCCGTCCAGCTTGGCCTGCAGCTCCCTCGCCTCCGTGTCGAGCCGGGACCGCTCCGTCCCCTGCTCCGCTTCCTCGCGCTGCCGCCTGGCGAGTGATTCCTCGGCGGCGGCGAGGGCGTCCAGCCGGGAACCGAGATCCTGGGGAGCCTCGATGAGTGCGGTTCGCGCTGGGTCGCCGTCCGACTCTTCCGCCTTACGCTTCGCTTCCACCTCGTCCAGTTCGCGTAGCTGGCTCAGGGCGCGGAGCGTCTCCTCCTCGTGCCGCCGCCGTTCATCCTCCAGCATGGTCCAGCGTTTCAGCGTGGCGACCCTCAGTCGCCTCAGTTCCAGCGAGGCTGCCAGTGCCTTGCGATCCACCGCGATCGTCTCCCGCTCGTTGCTCAAAGCGTTGACCCGCTCCAAGCCGACGCGGCCCGTCTCCATCCGGGCGCGGGCGTCGGCGAGTTCCTCGTCGAGCCGCTCGATCCGGCCGGGCTCGCGCTGATTCACGGCGCGTTCGTTGCCCGGCTTCAAGAGACCGAGGTCGCCGGTGGCGAGGGTCCGTGCCTTCACCTCGTCGAAAAGTCTTTGTAGGACATCGTCGGTGCGGCCGGTGCGACTTCCGGAAAGGAGGTGCTGCAGGTCAGCGCTCACGTCATCGGTCTGCGTCGAGACTTGGCCCAGGCAGAATGCCTCCAAGAAGAGGCCGAGAGAACCGAGCCCGAGATGCTCGCGCAGGAGCGGCGGGTAGATGGAACGGGCCTGCGACTTGGCCAACGGGTTGTGCTCGCCGTCGAAGAGGACGCGGGGGCCGCGTTCCGTCTCCTCCACCCAACGAACGCGATGGCTTTCGAACGCGCGGTGCAGACGGTGGCGGCGGCCGTCGCTCTCCCACACCACCTCCCCCCAGAATTCGCGGGTCACCGGAACCGAGCGAAAGTGTGCCGTGGTGAACCCGCCGGAATCGTTCGTGGCCGGCAGCCCGAACCAGGTCGCTGCGAGTGCCTGGAGAAGGGTGCTCTTCCCCGATTCGTTGGGGCCGAGAAGCACGCCGGATCCCTCGGGGAAGAAGAACCGCTTCGCGTCGCGGTGCGGGCCGAACCCAGCCAGAGCCACCTCGCGGATGCGCAGAGGCGGGCGGCTCACGGCCGTTCCCCGGCCGTCGGGCTAGCCGCCTCGCCTCTTCCACCACCGAAGGCGTCCCATCCGAAACGGAGCGCCGCCTGGTGCAGGTCACGCTTCGCCGTCGGTGCGGCGGCACTCCTCTCCGTCGCGATGCGGGCGAAAAGCCCGCGTACCGTGGGCTCCGCGGCCGCCCCCTCCAGGTCGGGTGGCAGTGCTTCTGTTTCACCGGCGGTGATCTCGAGATGGAAGAACCGCGGCGCGAACCGCAGGAGCAACTTCTCCACACGCAGCGAGAAACCGGGCAGTCCCGAGAGCACGACTCGCACGATGGCGCGCGGGTCGGCGAGAGCATCGAGGCGGGCGGAGATGTCGTCTTCCGAGGCGAGGCCTGAGATGTTCCATGCCTCGGTTCGCACAGGTTGCGACCCAAACAACAGTCGCCGGGGGCGCAGTTCATCCGCGGCCAGATCGATCAGCACGATGCCGCTGCCGCCGGGATCATCGAAGCCGCCTCCCTCGATCCGGCCGGGATAGCAGGCCCAAGCGGGGCCGACCCGCCGTTCCATCGGTCGGTGGATGTGGCCGAGGGCGACGTAGTCGACGCCCAGCGCGGCGAGGTTCTCCGAGCGCAGCGGCAGTGAGCGATCGGACCAGGCGACGTCAAGGGATCCGTGCAGCACGGCGATCTTCCGCGCCGGATTCGGCTCCACCGTGAACCGGTCGTAGGGCGGGCGGCTTCGTCCTTCGATGAAAGCCATGGCGTAGAGGTCGACGGCCAGTCCCTCGAGGGACCAGGAGACGACCCGCTCCGGCGCGGGCTCGGTAACCAGGGTCCCGGGCCAGGAAACGGCCCACCGGCGGTAAACGCCGTTCGGGTAGCTGTACTCGTCATGGTTGCCGGGGACGGTGCAAACGCGGACGTCGCCCGCTTCGAGCCGTCCGAGGTCGTGCAGCACGCGCTCCACCATCCGGGCCGGCGGGTCGTGCAGGTCGAACAGGTCTCCGGCGATGATAACGCCGCCGATGCCGGAATCAGGCAGCAGAGCGAAATCGACGAGCCGGCCCAGCAGGCCGTCGGCCTCCTCGCGACGCTCCGCTGCGCGCAGTCCGAGGTGATTGTGCCCGGCGCCGAGGTGCAGATCGGCGAGATGGAGAATCCGTGTCCGGTTCATGCGTTGCCACTCCGCACTGTGCTTCGGCCCTGGCTCCTCCTCACCGACCCGGGGCGCTGAAGCGGAACGGTACCACGACGGCGGACTTGACCGGCTGTCCGTAACGGGTGGCCGGCTTGAACGTCCACTTTCGCGCCGCGGTCACCGCCGCTTCGCAAAGCATGTTGGGCGCGTCGCACACCTTCTGCCGGGCGTCGACGACCTTGCCCTTTTCATCCACGGTTACGAGAACCTGCACTGTCCCGATGAGTCCCGCCGCTTCGGCGGATTCGGGATACTCAGCGGCCACTTGCTCCAACGGGACAGGCGGGGTGTCGTACCGGTCGCCGAGGCTGTCGGCCGGGGTGTGTTCCAGTCTCTTCTTCGTGTCCGCCGCGTCGGCGAACGACCAGCCGCTGAGAACGAAATCGGCAAGAGCGTCGGTGGCCGCGGTGCCGCGGAGATCCTTCGGCACCGGCGGGGCCGCCATCTTCCCGTCGCGTTCCGGGCGAGGTTTGTCCAGCCCGTCGAGGACGCGCAACAGAGCCGGGGTGGCCTGTGCGCTCGCGGCGTTGGTGAGCTGCGTGCGCCACGCGCGCACGAAGGGGGAGGCGAGTATCGAGTCGAGCACGGCGCCCGCCTCAAACGCCGGCAGCGCTCCCGCCTGGTCGTTCGCTTCCATCCGCAGGTGGGCGATTCCCAGCTCGGCGAGGGCATCACCGCCGATCTGCGCCGCCTCCTCCAAGCGAATCCGCGCCAGCTCGGCCAGGCCGATGCGCAGGTAGGCGAACCCGAGGTTGCGGCGGATGCGCGCTCCCCAAGGAGCTACTCGGGCCGCCTCGCGCGCGTTCTCCAGAACCTCGAGTGCTTGGTCGAGCCGTCCGGTGCGAGCCTGCAAAGCCGCCAGCTCGATGACCGCCGGGCCGTAGCCCGGGTTTAGTGCCATCGCATGGCGCCAGTTCTCCTCGGCCGGCTCGTTCTTGTCCTGACGCGCGTAGACCGATGCCAGGCCATCGTAGAGAAACGGATCCTCCGGATCTTTTTCGATTGCACGCCGGTACATCGATTCGGCGTCGGCGACCCGGCCCATGGTGCTGAGAACGAGGCCCATGTGGCTCCACCCGTTGGGAGATTTCGGGTCGGCCTCGGCTACGAGACGGAACGCCTCCAGCGCGGCGGAATAGTACTTCGGGTCCTTTTCCCGGCCGAGGCGATAGAGCACCGAGCCGAGAGCGAAGCGGGCGTCGATGCGTTCGGGCTGGGCCGCGAGGGCGCGGTTGTAGAACGAGACCGCCGTCTCCAGCCGGCCCTTCTCGGCCGCGAGATCGCCATAGAGGATTGCGCCAAGGGCGAAATCGCTTCGCTCGACGAGCGCCTGCTCCAGCGCCGCTTTGGCCTCCGCCTCGTTTCCGGCCGCGAGTGCCAAATATCCATCGCAGTAGATGCCGGCCCATGGCACAGGCCCGCCGGCGATGACACTGCGACAGATGTCCAGACGACCGGGCAGATCGGGAGTATCAGCCATCTCGGCGATACGGCGCGCATCTTCATTGCCGCCCGCGCGGGTCGGACCCGCCAGGAAAAGGGCGAGCGCGAAGGCGACGACCCCAAGTTTCATGCTGCGTGTCAAGGAGACTCTCCTTTCCTTTCTCGGCCCGACTGTCCGGCCCGGGTCCGCCGTGTCCCCGTGGGGGGGAGGAAGTCACGGAGGCGCCAGGATACCACCCATGGCTCACCGTGGGCCGCGCGATTCGGCCGCGTCTGCTTCGTTGCGCGCAGCCCCGTCTCCTCGACGTACGAAACGTACGCCTGCGTCGCCGGGGCTCCGCGCGCCTCACATCCGCAGCCGACTGGCGCGGCCCGGCCTCTGCGATTCGGCCGCGTCTGCTTCGTTGCGTTCACGGTCGGGTGTCGACGACGCGGATCGACCAGACGTTCGCGCCTTGCGTGATCCGTCCTGCCGTCTCTTCCCCCCGTTCCACCTGTCCGAAGACGGTGTAGCGACCGTCGAGGTGAGGCTGATCGGAGTGGGTGATGAAGAACTGGCTGGCACCGGTGTCCTTGCCGGAAAGCGCCATGCCGAGGGTGCCTGCGGTGAAACGCCGCTGGTTGATCTCGCAGCGGATCGTGGGGTCGGAACTGCCGTAGCCGTCACCGCGAGGGCAGCCCGCCTGGAGGACGAAGTCGGGAACCACTCGGTGCCAGCGTCCCCGGTCGAAGAAACCCTCCCGGGCAAGCCGGGCGAAATTCCAGCAGGTGAGAGGTGCGTCGCGCGAGAAGAGACGGACCACGATCGATCCTTCTTCTGTCTCCAGCACTGCCCAGTGGTCGGCCTCAGCCCACCGGAGGATCGGCTCGTATGCGGCGGCGGTCATTCCTGTTTCGAGCGGCTCCGGCTCGCGCGGCGGCTCCTGGCCTACCTCGCGCATGGCTGCAGCGGCGGAGCGGCGCACCAGATAGTCCGGGTCGATGGCACACACGCCAAGGAGTCGCTGCATTTCCGGGCGATCAGGGAGTTGCCGGGCCGTTTCCACCACGGCCAAGCGCACATCCGGGACGCGATCGTACTCCGCCGAGTACCGGCGCGACTGGTCGAGGATCATCTCCAACCCCATCCAGTCAGAGGCGTCAACCGCCAGCGAGGTGTCGGTGAAAATCGTTCCCAGGCTCTCGATGGTGACAGCGCGCATCACCGGATCGGAAGAGGAAAGGAGCCGCTGGAGGTCGGCCCCGACCTGTGCCAGGATCGGGCCGGCGTGCAACCTAGCATGTCGTTGCAGGAGAGGATCGACAGCCGCGCGCGCGACTCGTGGTTCGTCGCGAATCATTCGGTCGAGGATCGGCAACGCGAGGTCCAGCGGGAGAAGCGAAGCGCCGTCGGCGGCGAGGGCTCGCAGCGTCCAGTCAGTCTGACCCTGCATTTCCAACGACGCGGTTTCCACTGCATCGATGGCCGGACCTGTCATGGGGTCGCCCGAGGCGCGATAGCGGGCGAGCAGCGCGCCGAACGCCGCGGCACGAATCCGTAGGTGCGGGTCGTGAAGAAAGCCATGGAGCAGGCGAGTCGCGTCTTTCGCGGGGCCGAGCGTGGCCAGCGCCTCCACCGCGACGATCCGGACGTTGCCGTTGCGGTCCTCCCACAGAGGACGCAGGAGTCGCAGGCGCACCGAGCGACCGGGCGCGGCCAGGGCGCGTGCCGCCTCGACACGGACGCGCCAGGCGACATCCGAGACGCGCGTGGCGAGCACTTTGGTGGTGGTCTGGTCCACCGTACCGGTCAGGCCCCGCATGGCGTAGATCCGCACCTGCGCATCGGGGCAGGTGACGAGCTCCCGCAGACGGGCCACGGCCCTGGCGCGGGCTTCGGCGTTGACCGGGAAGACCTCCGGCACCGCCGTGCGGCCCGACGGCTGCACACCAAGAAGTCGCATCAGGCAACAGGCGGCGGCCCGCCGCACGGCTGGGTCTTCCCCCAGGGAAAGTTCGATCGCGCGGGCCACCGGTTCCGTACCGGGCACCCGCCAGGCGGCGTGCAGTGCCGCGACCTGAACTGCCGGATCAGAGTCATGAAGCGCGAAGCCAATCGCCGCCGCCCCGGCGCGCAGCTTGCCTAGCCCTTCGATGCAGAGGGCGCGAGTGTCCGCATCGCTCTCGATCTTGGACAGCAGGTGAGCTTCGATGACGGCAGCGGCGGAGGAATCCTCGATCTCCCCGAGGGCGAAGGCGGCTTCCCGCCTCACCGGCGTGTCAGGATCGTGCAGGAGCGGCGCTAGCGGAGAAACATCCGCGGCTCGACCGATGCGACCGATGGCGCGGGCGGCGCGGGCTCGAATCGACCTCTCGGGGTGGGCGAGAAAGCCAAGCAAAACCGGATCCGACTCGCGCCGGTCCTCCAACCGCGTGATGTATGCCGATACGCCGATGGTGTCATCGGGGATGTCGGAAATGGCCCTGGCCGGGGTTCCTGCCGTGGCCGGGATACCGGCCGGCGCTGGGGAGGCGAACAGGATCACGGCCGGAAGCCAGCCTGCCAGGGCGAATGCCCGTATCCGCACCGCCGCCGCATGGAATCGCCACCGTCCGAAGCTCTGTGCCTGCATCCCAGGCCTCCCTTCTATGACTCCGGGATTCTGGCTGTTGGGCGCTTCGGACTCAAGGTATGGAATCGACCCGGGGCTCCCGATTGGTAGGGATATCAAATCGCAAGTCGCCTGCCGGAGGGCTTGCATTTGCGCTTCCGCGGGTGATAATCACTTTCTGTGTCGCTTGGTCGGAGACTTCTGGGGTCACCCCTGCTGCCGGCCTCGGGTCTGACTCCGTGGAGATCGGCCGCGCGGTGTCCGGCCGGGGCAAGCCGGAGCAGGCCGGAGTAGGGATCGATCAGAAGCCGCCCATCATCGCCTTTGTCACGGTGGGCATCGGGGATCTCGCAAGGGAGGAACGCGCGTTGGGTACAGAGCAGGATACAGCGCAGGCTGCCGTCTTGGAACTCGTCCAAAGGGTTGTCGTGGCGCTGGTGGATCGACCGGAGCTCGTGAAAGTGATACGAGTCTCTGGTGAAAGGGCTGTGGTGATCGAGATTACCGCGGTTCCGCCGGAAGTCGGCCAGGTCATCGGGCGTGGCGGGAGGAATATTCACGCGCTGCAGGCGATCGCCCAGGCTGTCGCGGCGAAGCATGGCGTGGAGTGCCAGATCGTGGTCCTTGATCGCCCGCAGGACGCGGATCCCGTCTAGCGTCGTTCGTTCTGATCCGCCCCGCGCAAAGGGTGTTGTTCCCCGCGACCGCATGTTCCGGCCGCGGGGGATTCCTGTTTTCTGTCGGCGGGGCGGAGATGTGGCCCCGTGCCGCCGGCCCGCGTCACAGGAGGCTCCGTGTTTGCATTCGCGACTCCCGAGGGAACCCGCCGCTATGTAGAGCGTCTGGCGCGGGACCTGGCTCCCCCTTACGCGGCGGGCCACTTCCGGGAGCTACCCACCCAGAACGGGCCGCTCTCCCTCGCGAGCGTCGGGATCGGCTCCTATACCGGTCCACCAACCGACGAAGCCGACGCGGCGTATGCGGAGGCGGTAGGCGGCGCCGTGCGTCGGGGCGTGAATATCGTCGACTGCTCCATCAACTATCGCCACCAACGCAGCGAGAGGGCCATCGGAACGGGACTGCGGCGCCTCTTCGACGCGGGCGAGTCCTCGCGCGACGAGATCTTTGTCATGAGCAAGGCGGGCTATCTTCCGTTCGATGGGGGGGCGCCCGCGGGGCCCGACGGGTACATCCGCCGAACCTACCTCGATACCGGTATCGTCCCTCCGGCGGAGCTCGTGGCGCGTCGGCACTGCATCGCGCCTTCGTTCCTCGATGACCAACTGTCGCGCAGCCTCGCCAATTTCGGATTCGAGTCTCTCGACTGCTACTACCTACACAACCTCGAAGAACAGCTTGAGGAGACCACGCCGGAGGAGTTCGAGCGTCGGGTGTCCGCCGCCTTCATCCTTCTGGAGGGCGCCGTCGCGGACGGGAGGATCGGCCGCTACGGCGTAGCGACCTGGAACGGTTTTCGGGTGCCCCAGGAGTCACCCGGCCACCTTTCGTTAGAGAGATTGATGGTCCTGGCCAACGTCGCGGGTGGGGAAGAGCATCACTTTCGCGTGGTGCAGCTTCCCTACAACCTCGGAATGCTGGAGGCGCTCGGGATGCCCACGCAGGGGCTCCAGGGGGGGCGGGTGCCGCTGCTGGAGGCCGCGGCGCACTTCGGGCTGATGGTGGTGACCAGCGTGCCGCTCTTGCAGACGCAGGTGATCGCGCACGTTCCGGCCGCTTTCGCGGTGCAGATGCCGGGGCTCACCACCCAAGCGCAACGGGCGATCCAGTTCGTTCGGTCGACGCCGGGTGTCTTCGCGCCGCTGGTGGGGATGCGCCGGGTTGTTCATGTTCGCGAGAATACTGTGCTGGCGCAGGTTCCGCCGCTGGCCGAGGCGGAGTTCTATCGGATGCTCGGCAGGTAGACGGCCCCCACGATCACGCGGTTTTCGCGAGCCCTGAGTCCTGGACGCAGGCCGCCGCACCAGCCGGCTCATCATGTTTTTGGCGTCTTCCGACGGTTTCGATAGTAATGACCGTCACTGTTTTCGCGACCGCTAACTCTTGTTCGCCCAGTGGCGTGGGCAACCTGCCGGTGCGCCTTCGCGCCTCTCGGAGAGCGCGATCAAGCTCTTCGCCGAGAACCCGTTCTGGACCGTGGACAAACTCGCGGCGAGATTCGGCGTGGCGTTCACCACGGCACGGCGGGCGATCGATCGACTCGAATCGCCGACCATTTCGATTCCCTTTCAGTTCGCACGGCGTCACCGACACGGTGTCATGCAACACCGTCATCGGGGTACGACCGCGAGGGCCTCGGCCCATCCAGCCGACGCTGCAGGTCTACTCGGCGTATGAAATCTCGGTCGGCTCGCCCGAGCGAACTGGTCGAGAAGCCCGGACGGTGCTACAGGTCGCCGGAGGCTGGTTTGGTCCGGGTTATGGTGTTTCGGCAGAAGTGACGGGGCGGGCGGCTGTTTACCGGAGGGATGCAGGTTCGCGTTCGGCTCGAGGAGGCGGGTTTTGAAGCCACGAACTTGAACCGCCCGACCGGAGCGAGCCTTGCGTTCGCCCCCAGAGCCCGGCTAGCGTAGTAACCGGCTGCCCGGAGTGGGGCGACGGGCGCCCCCGGGGCGTTCCAAGTCATTCTTCGGGCTGAGCGGAGGCGGATATGGGCGCATTCCATGTTGGGGCCATGATTGAAAACCATACGGACAGAAAGAAGTCGGTCCGTATCAACAAGCTTCTCGTCGATACAGGAAGTGAACATACCTGGCTACCGGAGAACGTCTTGGACAAGATCGGGGTCAAGCGCGAGAAGAAGGATGTGTCGTTCATGATGGCGAACGGAACGATTGTCACACGCGGAATCGGCTTCGCGATCGTTCACGTAGATAGATGTTTCACGATCGATGAGGTTGTGTTCGCGGAAAGAGGTGATCTCGTTCTACTCGGGGCAAGAACATTGGAAGGGCTGAATCTGACAGTTGATCCGATGAGAAAGAAACTGGTGGCAGCGGGGCCGATTCCAGCGGCATAGATCAGCGGTGGGTCTCCTCCGGGGATCCGGTCAGGACCAGCGTGCTACCGAGATCGTTGAGATCCGCCCCGTCGATCACTCTCAGACCGCCGCCGCAGTTGCTTCTTCCCACCCGAAGTCACCGACTTCTGGGCCACGTGGTCTCATGCAATCACGGCAGGTCACGCCGAGGTAGATCGCGCCCGGCCGGTGCCGGGGAGTGGCAACCGATGGTCTTTGCTCAAGTTCAAGTATCACAACGCGCCGGTGGGGATGTCGGTCGCACATGAAGTCGAGGAGAAGGTTCAGCGGCTCGGCGGTCCACCCGAGATCGCGGTAGAGCCGGTTCTGATCTCGGCGGTCGGAGCGACGCAGGCTGTGCACCGTGGCGGTTTGTTCAACAATGTCCTGACGCTGAAGGATCTTGTGGATCCCATGTGAGGCCCGTCCACCAAGCTTTGGGACGCCTCCCCAGGACCGAATCCGGCCGTCTTGCCTCACGCCTCGCGTCGGCATTGCCATTCCGCCCTAAAACATGGAGAATCCGTTCTCAAGTAGGCTGCCTGGGGCAATCCGCCCCGGGCAAGCGCCGCCCCCCCCAGGGGGGACCCCGGGGACGAGGACGCAGAGGAGGAGGCAAGGGCCATGAAGCGCACGGTGGTGACGATGCCCGGCGACGGGATCGGGAAGGTGGTTCTCCCGGAGGCGATCCGGGTGCTGGACAAGGTCGGGTTCGAAGCCGAGTACGTCCACGGTGACATCGGCTGGGATTTCTGGATCCAGGAGGGCAACGCGCTCCCGGACCGGACCATCGAGCTGTTGAAGCTGCACAAGCTGGCACTCTTCGGTGCGATCACCAGCAAGCCGAAGGATAAGGCCGAGGCCGAGCTGGCCCCCGCACTTCAGGGCAAGGGGATGGTCTACCGCAGCCCGATTGTGCGCATGCGCCAGCTCTTCGACCTCGACATCAGCGTTCGCCCGTGCCAGAGCTTCCCCAACAACCCGCTGAACTTCATCCGCCGCCACGGGAACGGCTTCGAGGAGCCAAAGGTCGATGCCGTGATCTTCCGGCAGAACACCGAGTGCCTCTACTCGGGCGTGGAGTGGACGAACCCGCCGAAGCAAGTGCGGGACGCGCTGGAGACCCACCCGGCCATGAAGGCGTTCGCCAAAGTGCCGGGCGAGGATCTAGCGGTTTCTTGCCGCATCATGACCCGCGGTGCCTGCCACCGGATCTGCCAGGCCGCCTTCGAGTACGCGAAGAAGTACGGCTACGCATCCGTCACCGTCTGCGAGAAGCCCAATGTCATCCGCGAGACCTCGGGGATGATGGAGGCCGAAGCGAAGAAGGTGAAGAAGGACTTCCCGGAGATCGCTCTGTGGTCGACGAACATCGACGCCCAGATGATGTGGCTGACCAAGAACCCCGAGGACTACGGCGTGATCGTGGCGGGGAACATGTTCGGCGACATCGCCTCCGACGGCTTCGCCGGCTTGGTCGGTGGCCTGGGCTTCGCCGCCAGTGCCAACATCGGTCGGGACGTGGCGGTTTTCGAGCCGACGCACGGCTCGGCGCCCAAGTACGAAAAGCTGCAACCTTCCATCGTCAATCCGATCGCGATGATTCTGACGGCCGTGATGATGCTCGATCACATCGGCGAGACCGAGAAGGCCGTGCGCATCCGTGCTGCGGTAGCCGCGGTGGTGGTCGAGGGGAAGGTCCGCACCTACGACGCCATGCACCTGACAGGCGGTCCCGACGTCATAGCACAGGGGGCTGCGACGACACAGCAGATGACGGACGCCATCATCGCGAAACTGTAGCAGGCTTCGGAGGAGCCCGGCTCGACCGGGGGGGGCCGTGCATCCGGCTGGTGGCGCGACAGGCCGCCCGTGAGTCACTGCGAGGCGAGCAGCCATGCACGCCGTGGAGCATGCACGAGGATCGGTGGGACGCCGCCGGTCCTCGTTGCGGAGAGGCCAGCCGGGTGAAGGGGGGGGCGGTGCCGGCGAACAGAGCGGACGATCGCGCGAGCCTTCCCATTGGCCCGTGGCCCCGCCGTGTCATTCTTGTTCTGCTGGTCGGGTACGCGGCCTGGTACCTCTTCCTCGCGATTGGTGCGCCCCTGCCGGCCGTCGTCAATGGCCTCCCCGACGATTCGTTCTACTACCTGCAGGTGGCTCGCCATGTCGCCGGTGGGCTCGGCTCCACCTTCGACGGCGTAGAACCGACCAACGGATACCATCCGCTCTGGATGTGGCTGCTCGTCCCGGTGCAGGCTGTTACCCGTGGTGCGCCGGAGGTCTCGCTCCGGGCTGCGCTGCTGCTGTCCGGGCTGCTGGGTTTCTTCTCACTCTGGATGCTGCAACGGCTTCTGTTGGCGCGGGTGGGGACGTGGGCCTCGGTCACCGGCCTGCTGCTCTTTGCCTGGCCGCGTATCTTCGGCCTGACCACCAACCTGCTGGAGTCGGGGCTCGTGCTGCTGCTGCTCCTGGCCGTGGTGTGGGTGCTGTATCTCGGCGGTGAGGCGCCATGGCTGCGGGGCCGCGGCGGTACGATGCCGCGGGTGCCGGAGCGCAGCGACACCCTGCCGCGGACACGGGCTTGGGTGCCTGTTGTGCTCTTCGGCGCTCTCTTCGGCACCGCCTGCCTCGCGCGGCTCGACACGGTCTTCCTGCCGGCGGCCTTCGGTCTGATCGGCCTGCATGCGGCGTGGAGGCGCCGCTTCCCCTGGGACGATGAGGCCGCACCCGTGCGCTCGCGGGTCGGGTCGCTCGCGGCCACTGTTGAGGTGCTCGCAGTGGCCGTGGCGATGGTGGTTCCCTATCTGGCGTGGAATCTCGCTCAGTTCGGACACCTCCAGCCGGTCTCCGGTTTCGTCAAGTCGACCTTTCCGCATCCGCGGCCGCACTGGGCATACCTCTGGATGTATAAGGAGTTCACGATCCTGCTCGTGTTGGGGCTTGTCTTCTTCGTCGCGTCGCTGCGCCGCGGTGCTTCGACGCGGCTGCGCATTCTCGGGCTTTTCGGTCTTGCCGCCGCGCTCCACATGGCCTGGACGGTGCTCTTCATGGGCTGGGGCGTGGATCGTTGGTACTTTGTGCTTCTCGTACCGGTGGGGCTGCTTGGGATCCCATGGCTGGTGGAGGAGGCGATGGCGCGCCTGCCGCGCCTGTGGTGCCGGCCGCGCACGCCGGTACTCCCAGAAGGGAGACAGCCCACGGATGGGACGCGGATCCAAGAGTGGGAACGGCGCGCGGCACCTACAGCGACGGGACATCGAGCGGCGCGGCCCGCGCGGCCGGCGCGGCCTGCGCGGCCGGCACGGACGGCACGGCCGGCACGGCTGGCCCTGGTCGCCGTCGGTATCGTCGCGGCCGCCGGTGTGCAAGTCGTCTCGTATCGTCTGCGTGCGGGGCGGCACCTCGATGCAACGCGCGAGGTCGCGCTCTGGGCGCGTGACAACCTGCCCGCCGACGCGGTCTTCGGCATGTCCGACGCCGGGGTCTTCGCCTTCTTCTCAGAGCGCATCACGGTGAATCTTGACGGGCTCATCAATAACTATCGCTACCAGGAAGCGCTGCGCGATGGCCGCTTCCGTGACTACCTGGCGTCGCGTCGCATCGGCTTCATCTACGACCAGTCCGCCTACAGGTGCTCCGAGGTCCTCGACGGCACCTACCGCACGAGGACCCTGCGCTTCCTGTACTATCCAGGAACCCGTGTCGGGGGGCAGGTCGTCCTGGATCGGGCGGACGAAGTGTATCGCCGCGACCTGCGCTCGCGGCCGGGCGCGGGGGCCGTGGCTGAACCGAACGCGCTGATCTTGTATCGATACCGGCCGGGGGCAGAGGGCGCGTCCCTGAGGACGGACGATCCGTAACGTCATAACGGCAGGGCTTGGGAACGAGGTGAGAGGAGGGGGACGCGGAATGCCGAGTACCGGGTCGCTCACGTTCGTCCTCGTGGTCTTCTTCAGCATCGCCGGGTTTGTGTGGCTCATGCGGCGGCACTTTGCTCGACGCTTCGGAGTGCCGCCGTCGCATTTCCGCTGGATTTCCGGGGGGATCGCCCTCTTCGGGATCGCGTTCACGATCGTCTCCTCGCTCGTGCTGCGTGCCGCGGTGACCCCGGTGATCTTCCGGGCCCGGCTGGAGGGAACGGCCGGGATGCGGGAAGGTGAGCGGGCGGTTATGCGTACCGCCAGGTTCGAGGTCGTTCACTCCGGCTGGGAGCATCACGTGAGCGTCCGAGCTGTCCCTGAAAAGGGGATCGAGGCGCGGGGGCCGATGAGGTTGCGGCTCTCCCTGGTTGGTCCCGGTGCGACGGCGCTTGCCGACACCGATCTCGTGCTGCCGATACGACCGCGAAGCTCCTGGTTGTGGGGCAAGCCACGGTGGGACATCGGGTCCGTACGATTCTACCCGCCCGTGACGGGCCGGTACGCTGCGCGCCTGGTCCCCCTCCATCCCGGGATCCGGCGCCTCGATGTGAAGGTCGTGGAGGCCTCAGGGGTGAATTGACCCTGGCCCGGATGTTGTCCGAAGGGTCGGGTGAAGTCGTCTGATCGCGTCGTGGTCAAGGCGGAGATCCGGGTTTCGCACATCGTCGTGCAGACAGGGGGTGCCGGTGGCGGCACGGAAACCATGAGAGGCGCTCCTTACCCGGCATCACGGGAGCGCGACAAGATCCAGGTTTCGCTGCGGCGCGGGGAGGACAGGTGACCACGGAGCTTGACGACCTTGATGTGCTGGCGGGTTTCTTCCGCGCCGATCCGTTTCTCCACCTGTATGCGCTGGGCGATCTCGACGATTTTTTCCGGCCGCACGCGCGGTGGTGGGGTTGGACCGAGGCTCTGGACGTCAGGGTCGGCGGCCTTGGCGGTGAGCTGCGCGAGGTTGTGCTTCTCTACGATCCGGGCACCCTGCCGGTGCTGCTGGCCTTTACACGCGACGCGGATCGGATGACCGAGCTCCTAGTCGAGATGCGCGACCGGCTCCCCGCCCGCTTCTATGCGCACCTGTCGCCCGGATTGGAAGCAGCGCTCGCAGGCCGCTTTCAGTTGGAGTCGCGCGGGCGGCATCTGCGCATGGGACTGATCGACGATGCGAGATTGCCGGCCGAGGGCGTTCTCACGCCGCGGATGGCGGAGGCCGGGGACGATCCGACACGGCGGACGGCGGGTGCGGCGACGCTTTCGGCTCTGTCGCGTGTCCACCTCCATGAAGTAGCCGAGTTTTTTGCAGTGAGCTACCCGGGAAACTGGTTCGACCCGCGCATGCTCGACACGGGGCAGTACCTCGGCGCGTGGATCGACGGGTGTCTGTGCGCAGTGGCCGGCGTGCATGTCTACTCCGAGGCGTATCGCGTGGCGGCGCTGGGCAACATCGCGACGCGACCGGAGCACCGAGGAAAGGGGCTCGCCGGGCTCGTCACCGGTGCGCTCTGCCGAAAGTTGCGCCGAGGTGTGGACTGGATCGGGCTCAATGTTCACGCGGAAAACGCCGCGGCCATCGCCTGCTACCGCAGGCTGGGTTTCGCCCGCGTGGCGGACTATGGCGAGTTCATGGTGGAACGTGATCCGTGCGTTGCCGCGCCTCCCACGAGGGGAGTAGAGTCAAGGTGATCGGAGACAGGCCATGGTCGTTCTCAACGAGCAAACGCTGGTCCTGAACCGGCACTGGGTGCCGATCGGCACGACCTCGGTCCGAACCGCCCTTTGCCTCCTCCACCGCCGGACTGCACGGGCCGTTTCGCCGGACGACTACAGTGTCCACGACTTTGATTCCTGGGCCTGCTTGCGGGTGGCGGAGGAAGAGCCGTGCATTCGCACCGTCAGCCTCCGGCTCAGGGTTCCGGAGGTCGTCCTACTTACGCGGTATGACAAGTACCCCCAGCACAGGGTCACCTTTTCCCGCCGGAACATCTTCCGACGCGATCACTATGCCTGCCAGTACTGCGGCGCCCGACCGAGGGTTGACGAACTGTCCGTCGATCATGTGGTGCCGCGCTCGCGGGGCGGACAGTCGACCTGGACGAACTGCGTGCTCTCGTGCCTCCGGTGCAACCGTAAGAAGGGGAACCGCCGCATGGAGGAGGCAGGCCTACGATTGCTCCGGTCCGCGGTGGAGCCGCCCTGGACGCCCTGCATCAGCATCCCGCTCGGAAAACGCAAGACGTCATGGCAACAGTTCGTCTCCCGCGAGTACTGGGAGGTCGAGCTCGATGGATGAATCGGGCGGCCGTCCGATCTCCTTGCCGCGCCTCGAAGCTCCGGGGGATCTTCTCCGCGGTGATGCGCTCGTTCTGGGAGACGGCCTGGATGTGGCGCGGATGCTTCCCGATGGCTGCCTGGACCTCGTCTACCTCGACCCACCGTTTGGCACCGGCACGGCGCGGCGGACACTTCGCGGTCGCGCGGGTCGCTTCGGGCTGGGGGACGAGGTCGCCTACGACGACCCCGGCTGGGCGCGTCTCTCCTCCCCTGACTCCGGCGGGGCGGATCTCTCCCTGTTTGACCCCATCGGAGCGCATCTTTCGCCTTGGCTGGCAGACCTGCTTGTGGAGACCCGCCGCGTGCTCCGACCCGGCGGGGCGCTCTTCCTCCACCTCGACTGGAGATTGGCGCACCATGCTCGCGTCTTTCTCGACGGCGTCTTCGGAGAGACACAGTTCCTCAACGAAATCATCTGGCACTATGCGACCGGTGGAATCCCCGCACGCTGGTTCGCCCGCAAGCACGACACGATTCTCTACTACCGCAACGGGCCGGGGCACACCTTCCACCGCGGGCGCGAGGTGAAGCGGCTCAAGCACCGGGTGGCGCGCCCCGGGGTCGTGGAGTTCCAGGACGCGGAAGGTTGGTACCGGTATCGCTTCCTCGACGACGTCTGGGAGATCCCCTGGCTGACGCAGGACGCGCGGGAGCGGACCGGTTACCCGTCGCAGAAGCCGGTGGCATTGCTGCTGCGGATTCTCGAGGCGACGACCGATTCTGGTATGAGGGTGGCTGATTTCTGCGGCGGGTCGGGGACGACCGCGGCCGCGGCGCAGCGGCTCGGCCGGCGCTGGATCTCCTGCGACGTAGCACCGTTAGCGATGCGGATCGCGCGGGAGCGGCTGGAAGCGGAGATTGCGCGGGAGCGGTCGGGAATGGAGATCGGGCCGCCGGGGCTCGCGGCTGGAGCGGTCTTCCCGGCGTTAGCGCCAAGCTACCCCGAAGCGATCGCCGGAACCGACTTCTTGGTGGTTGAGGCCCGGAGCGCGGGGTAGAGTGGCCGTAGGGGGCATCTTCGCAGGTCTCATACGAATGCTGGCTTCTGAATGCTGACTCCTGAATGCTGTCTGCCTGAGTAGTAACTGGATTTGTCGGTCATGACGACGCTCGTCTTAGCGCCCGGCGGATCGGTCGTTTACGCGGAAACCTGGAACGGAAAGAGCAACGAAGGGGAATCTGTCGGGCCGGGGGGCTACATGCTGATGTCGCCGGTCTTCTCGGACCAGTCGGTCATGAACGGCATGACGCGCATCGAGGTGACGGAGCGCTAGCCCGCTCAGAGAAGCCAAGCGAGGACCGCCGCCCGGTCGTCGGCCGGAAGAAGCCCGGGTGCGAACCGTTCGCGGGCCGACTCGAGTAGGGTGAGGCCGGTCTCCGGACTGTCCGCCGCGAGAGCATGGAGGGCGGATCGGCCGAACGGGGAACCGAATTGGAACGGGGTCGCCCGATCGGGTGGCGGGAAGGTCGGCTGGGACGAGATGGCCGGCCGGGATCCTGGTGCCGCGATGACTTCCGGCGTGATGATCTGCGATGGCGTGCGTGCTGACGCCGGCACGATCGGGGCGGGATCCCGTTGCCCTGCGTCGGCCTGCTCCTCGTCGAATGGCCGATCGCGGGAGTCGACCGTCTCCGGATAGCCGTCTGTGTACAGAAACAGCCTCGATCCGCGGACCCGGGGGATTGTCTGGGTCTCCCTTGGCCAGGGTGGCAGTCCGGTGTTGACCGGCAGGCCGGTCGACCCGAGGAGGTGGATCCGGCCTCCCGGAGGCGCGGGCGTGCGGCTAGGCACTTCCGGCACCCACAGCAGTCCCGGCGGGTGTCCGGCGCCCGACCATGCGAGCTCCTCCTCATCAGGCCGGTCGAAAACGAGCAGCGCGGTCAAGAACGACGGCAGCGCGATGCGTGATAATTCCTCGTCGAGGGCCGCGAGCACTTCGGCCGGGTCCTGGATCTCGATACACAGCGAACGCACCTGAGTCTTCACGATGCCGGTCATCATTGCGGCCAGCGGACCGTGGCTCTCGACATCGGCGACGAGAAAGCCGATGCCCCCGGAGGGCAGCGGCCAGTAGTCGAAGAAATCGCCGCCGAGCTGCTGGCTCGGATGATACGTCGACGCCACGCGCACAGCCGGATCGGTCCACGGCGTTGGTGGCAGCAGCTTCCGTTGGAAGATTCGCGCGCTGTCCAGCCCTTGCTCGAGATCGCGGGTGTAGCGATCCAACCGTTCTTCCAGCTCCTGCTTTTCGGTCACGCGTAGAGCCAGAGTTTCGAGGATGCCCAACGGGAACGGCTTGCGCAGAAAGAAGTAGGCACGGCGGCGGATCGCACCCTCCAGCGCCTCGTCGACATCGACGGCGCTGCCGGTCATAACAATGACATCCACCCCGGGGGAGAGGTTCTTCATCGCCGCCAAGAGGTCGAGACCGGAGATGCCGGGCAGGCGGACATCGACGATGGCGATGTGGAACGCCTCGGTCTCGAGGATGCGCAGCGCCTCCTCGGCGCTCGCCGCCTCCACTACGTCGAATCGGTCATCAAGGACGCGGCGGGCCATATAGCGGATGCCGGGTTCATCGTCGACCACGAGGATTCGGCGGCGTTCCCCGGCGTGGGGTCGGAAAGCGAGCCTATCCGGGCGTCGGGGAGGAAATGCTTGGTCAGCGGCCATGGTCGTTTCCTCCGGTGGCTCGGTCCGCCTGCTCCCGCAGACGTTCTGCCAGTCGTGGCAACCGCACGATGACGGTCGTTCCGTGTCCCGGCGCCGACTCGATTCGGATCGATCCGTCGTAGTCCCAGACGATGGAGCGGCAGATGTCGAGCCCCAGCCCCGAACCGGCTTCCTTGGTGGTGAAGAACGGCTCGAAAACGCGCTCGCGGACCTCCTCGCTCATGCCGATGCCGGTATCGATCACGTCTATCCGCACGCCACCGCCATCCACGCCGCCGTCGATCCGGCAGCGCAGAGTCAGGATCCCGCCGCCGGGCATGGCGTCGCGGGCGTTGTAGACCAGGTTGAGAAAGAGCTGCTCCATGTCGCTGCGGCGAAGGTAGATCGGGGGCAGTGACGAGGCGAACTCCGTGCGGACCTCGATCCTCTTACCCGTGAGGCTGGGGCCGATCATCCGCGAGACGGTCTCCAGAACCACCGAGACGTCGCTCCACCCCGCCGGTTCGACAGCACCTCGTGCCACTGAAAGCAATCCCTGGAAGATGCGCGAGCCGGCCTGGGCGTACCGCTCGATCATCTCAAGGTCGCGCGTCAGTCGCTCCTCCTGAATGTTGCCGGCCGCGGCATCGCGCCGGACCGCCTGCAACAACGGGAGCATCACCCCGAACGCGTTGTTCAGATCGTGGGAGATGGCGCGGGCCAGGTCGGCGAGGGCTGTCTTGCGCTCGGCGCTGACCAGCCGGTCATGCTGAGCTTTGTACAATGTCGAGTTATACAGCGTGATGGAGGCCAGGGGGAGAAACTCCTCCAGGACCTGTAGGTCGGATGGGGTGAAAGCCATAGTGCTCCGGGCGCGCAGCGTGAGAATGCCAAGCGTCCGGCCGCGGTGGCGCAGCACGGCCACCATGCCCGCGCGGGCCCCCGGGTGGCCGGGTGCGACCGGATGGCCGGGCGCGGCAGGGGCGTCACAGTCGAAGATCGCTTCGCAAAGCACGCCGGGTAAAGGGTGGTCGCCGGTCGGAGCCTCGCCTGCGCACGCTAGAACCGGGTGCGCCGCCTCCTCCAGCCATGAGCGTAAACTCTCGGTGAGCGGGATGCTCCGTCCGATCCGTTCCGACTTGGCCTTGGTCCAGGCGATGATCTCGGCCTCGACCACGAGCTTGCGGCCGCGTGCTTCGAGCAGGAGCACGGCGCCGCTGTGATCGTATTCGAGGAGCCGCTTCAGTCCGTGCAGGATCTGGTAAAGGACGTCCTTCGGCCGGATCTCCGAAAGGACCTTGGCGTAGATCCGCTCCTTGTGGGCCTGCACGCGCTCGCGCTCGCGGTGGCGCAGGTTCTCCGAAAGGATCTCGGCGGTTTCGATGCCGATCCTGGTCTCCGCCCGAGAGAAGTTGCGGCCGGGGCGGAGGAAGCCGAGGACTGAGACCGGTCGCTCACCGGAGACGACGCGCAGAAGCAACTCCGCGTGGTCGGCGGGCCCGACCAGGCGGTGCAGGAAGGCGCGGAAAGGATCGAGAAACGCCGTGTTCTCGACGCTGGCGGCAAGTTCTGCGCCGCGCGGCGTGAGCGAAATCGCGAAGGGACGCTCCAATGCGCCGTCGGTGCGGCGGACATCGGCCTGCACCACGAGGTCGGCGCCGAGAAACTCGCCGAGGCGACGCATGGCGAAGCGGAGGACGCGCGCGGGCTTCTGCCGGTCGGCGACCCGCTCGAGATCGCGACCGAGCTGATGGAGAAACTGCGCCCGCTCGCGGAGGACGCGGTGGTTGGCCTGTGGCATGGTGCTCCTGTCTGAACCCCGGCACTCGTGGCAGGTGGCCCCGGGCTGCGGGTGACGGGTGAGAGGGTAGCACGCGATGCGGCGACGCGCACGGGGTGCGTGACGCACAGCAGGCTGTAGTCCATCACATCGTCGTCGAACAGCTCACTCAATCACTGAGGCTGGTAACACATCCTATCGCCTCCGGGCGCTGGACGATCGGCTCGGTGTGACCGTGAGTGCGTCTACCCCCGCTTCGGGGCGACCGTAAGGTCCTCGGCTGGGCCGGGCTGGTCTTGGCGATCGCATTGTTCAAGAAGACTTCCAGGCGTTGGTTCTGCGTGCCCTGACCGTCGTAGAACAGGCTGACCATCGGGATTCCGAGATCCGCCGTCATCCGGCGGGACAGGGCCGCGCTGATCGTGCCCGGCATGCAGCCGAACGGGGCACAGTTGACGACCAGGGACGCCCCCGCCCTGGCAAAGGCCACCGCCCGTCCCACCGTGAGGATCGTCTCGCCCAGGAACTCGATCGGCACGTACCGGCGACCGTATTCCAGTACGGTTTCGATCGGCGGCTCCAGCCGGTCGGTTAGCAATGAGCCTGCGGTTGCGATCAGGCGATTTTCCAGGAACTGCATATAGCGGGTGACGATGTCATTTCCCCAACGAGTCCATGCGCTGCGGCCCTGGGCCACGGACTGGAGGCGCAGGCAGGCTGTCGAGTAGTGGGCCCACTCGCTCATCGGAGCGAGCCACGCCTCTCCGCCGAAACGCTCGATGGCACCGATGACGTCCTCGTTGCCGAAGGGGTTGAGGCGGAGGTAGATCTCACCGACGATCCCAACCAGAGGTCGGGGCTCGTGCCGGCGCGGAATTGCGGCGAACCGAGTCATCGCCCGGACGAGCGCTGAGCGAACGTCTCCCGGGCCGGCGATGACCGATTCCATCCGCGTGAGCTCGGAGGCCAGGATGGTATTCGTGTCGCCGGCCGTGCGCTCATCCGGGCGCACTTTCATGGCCGCCTTCAGCAGCAGGTCGCCACTGACCATCGCCATCCAGAAGGTGCGCCGCAACAGACTGCTCAGCTCCTTGTAGTTGTTCTGACAGGTCGGCGAGAGGATGGGCACGTCCTCATAGCCGTGGCGGTCGAGCACGGAACGATGCAGCACGCAGTACTGGCCGAGCCGGCACCAGCCGGAGTCCGTCGGCATAAAGAGCGCGTGTTTCTCGTTGGGGTGCTGCTTCATCACGGACAGTAGGCCGCCGATGGTCAGGGCTGTGGGCATGCACTCCGAGCCCCGGGTAACCGAGCGGCCGAGTTCCAAGACGGCCTGATCCTCCGGCGGCATTGGCCGAGCCTGGTAGCCGTGTCTCCGGAAGGCCGCCGCGACCAGCGTCGCCCCCAGCGGATGCATCGGCGCGATCCACAGCGTGCGGTCGCGCAGGTCGGCACGGACCTGCCGATCGGGTCGGCGTTGCCGGGCCGCCTGCCGCGGCTGGCGCAGCACGTCGAGAAACGCTTCGATGCGGGTCCGATAGCCGGCATCGCCGCCGTGTTCATCCAGTTCCAACGCCAAGAAGGGGCGGCTCCCCATGATTTCGTGTGCATAGGAAAGCAGGAACGCATCCGGACCGCAGTTGAAGTTCGTCAGGTAGACCGCCGCGAGGTCCGGATCTTGAGCAACGTGCTTCAGTGTGGCGATGATCCGCTGCCCATAGTGCCAGTGGGTCTCGCGATAGCGTTTGCCCAACAACGCCGGATCAGCCCCGAGACACTCGAGCGGAACGACGGTGTAGCCGGACTCGGCGAGTGTCTGCGGCAGGTTGAGATTGATCCCGGTATCGTAGATGTTGTAAGAACGGCCGATCAGGACCAGTAGTTTATCACCGTTCCCCTTGGCTTCGGCGATGACCTTGGCACCCTCCTCACGGCAGGCCGCCACAAAGCCCTGTTGCACGTCCAGCGCCTCCTGCCAGGCTTGGCCAATGGCGTCGCGATCGCGGGACAATGGACCCGCCAGCGCCTCGACCAGATAATCCAACTGCCGTGCCGCCGAGAGGCGCAGGTCCACCAGCGGGGTCAAAAGTCGGGAGGTGTCGATCCCGTTCAGATGTAGGGCACTGCGTCCATACGAGGGCAGCGACGCCACGTAGGGGCAGAACCGAGCGCCGTTGGCGTGTTTCGAGGTTTGCTCGCTGACCATGTGGGGCACTAGGACAAAATCCACCCCGTCCTTGGTCACCAACTGAGCGATGTGGCCCTGAGCCACCTTGGCCGGGAAACAGAACTCAGCGCCGGTCACCTTCTGGCTAAGATCCCGCACCTCCGGAGTCGTCTGCCCGGAGAGCGCCACGCGGTAACCCAGGCGATTGAAGAAGCGCCGCCACAGGGGCAAGTGGCTGTAGGTCGCCAGGGCTTGGGGTACACCGATCAACGGGGCCGTATCCGGCACCGGCAAGGCGCCGGTCTCCCGCCAGAGTCGCCGGCGCCGGCGCAGCAGGCGGTCGTGCCGGGAGACCTTGACCCGGTCCTCGTCCGGATCCCGGCCGCACATATACCCCCAGGACGGCGTCTCCGCGATCCCCTCGATCTCCGCCCGAGCGATGCGGCAGTGATTCTGACAGAGACGGCAGACCTCAGAACTGATCCGGATCTCCCGCTGATCAAGGTCGAGGCCAAGGAATGCGCTGTTCGTCTGCCCGCGCGCGGCCATGGCTTCTGCCGTCAGCAGGGCCACGCCGTAGGCACCCACGATGTGGCAGTACGGCGAAACGACGATCGGCACGCCGAGGACGCGTTCAAAAGCCGCGATCAGAGCCGGATTCCTGGCTGTGGCACCCTGGAAGAAGATGCGCTCCCGGCTGTAAGGCCGGTTGCCCACCACCTTGTTCAAGTAGTTCTTCACGACCGAAACCATCACCCCGGCCAGGGCCTCCTCCGCGCAGAATCCGGATTGGATCAGGCGGGCGACGTCCTGCTCCATGAACACCGTGCAGCGATCGCTGCTACAGGGCGGATGCAGGCCCAAGACCGCTGCACCGACTTGAGCGACCGGATAACCCAGCTTGTTGGCCTGCTCCTCGACGAACGAACCGGTGCCGGCCGCACAGACATAGTTCATGTTTGCGTCGTGGATGTGGCCGTCCTGGATGCGCATGTATTTCGAATCCTGGCCGCCGATCTCGAAGATCGTGTCGATACCGGGATCGGTCTGCATGGCGCCGGCCACATGTGCGGAGATCTCGTTGAGGATCGCATCGGCGCCGATGACGGTACCGACCATCTTGCGGCCGCTGCCGGTCGTGCCGACACCGAGGATCTCCACGGTGGCGCTCTGGCGCCGGCTGAGTTCCCGCAGGGCCCGCAGGAGCTTTTGCGTGGCCCCGATCGGGTCACCACCCGTCTTGCGGTAGATGTCCACGACGACCCTGCGTGCGTCATCGACAAGCGCAAGCTTCGTGCTGGTCGAGCCGATGTCGATCCCCAGGAAACCGCGGACAGGCTGACCTGCGGGCCACGCCAACAAGCGGATCTCGTTGTCCATCTCGTCGACGAAGGCCTCGGCCGCGTCAAAGGAGGGATACACCGAACGCTTCATCGTCAGAGGCCAGGGATAACGGCTGGGAGCATCCACGGCCATCGCGGGGTTGGCGCGGAGGCCGGCGCCGTGACGGCGGGGCACTGCCTGGCAGGCAGCTCCGATCGCTGCCATCAAGTGCGGGGTGGCAGGGACGACGACTCGAACCGGAACCTCGTTCCGCAGCCAGCGCAGCACCTCTCGGTTCCGGGCGACGCCGCCGATGAGGGCGGCCGTTCCATCGAGCGGTTTTCCCTGCAGCAGGGTACCCAGCATCGTGCGGGTCATGCCCCGGCAAAGCCCGGACCACATCGCCGCCTTGCTGCAGCCTTCCTGCTGGCGATGAATGAGATCGCTCTTGGCGAAGACCGAGCATCGGGTGGCGATCGTCGGTGGGTCTTCGACGGTGCCGAAGACAGCCATCTCCTCGTAGGAAATGCCTAGGCGAGCCGCCTGCTCGTCTAGGAAGGAACCGGTGCCGGCGGCGCAGGCGGAGTTGGTGGCGTAGCCCCGAAACTGGCTTTCTGCATCGAGCTGGATGTGCGAGGAGGATCCTCCTCCGATATCGATGATGTGGGTGACGTCCGGAAACTCCTGACGGACCGCCAGGATTTGACAGCCCGTCAGGTCGAGCCGGGGCACGCCGAGGAGATCGGCGACCGGGGCGGCGGCGGACCCCGTCAGCCCGACGGGCGTGTCCATACCGACCCGCAACTCACCCAGCACCGTCTCCAGCGCAAGCCCCGGACCGCCATGATGCGACCGGTAGACGTGTTCCAGCAAACGACCGTCGGCGTCGAGCCGAACCGCCTTGATGAACAGGGCTCCGATATCGATACCGACAGGGCACTCACCTTCGCGCATGATGATCCTCCGAGTTCCGGCCTACGGCCGACGGTGTCACGGAAACGGGTTGCCTATCCGGCTCCCTCCGAACGTTGCGCCAAGAGATGGATCTCCATTCTCACCGCCATTTCGGAGTTCGTTCCCGCTCAGCAACGACGGAGTGATCCAACGCAAGCTGTGTGCCGGGGCGAGCCCGGGCGAAACGGAATCGTCTGCTCGGTTCAGCCGCAACCACTTGCCCGCGGGCACCGTCGTTGGCCACGGGTTTTGACCGAGGGGCGCCGGGATTTGTCTGTATCCGGCGCTCGACACCGTTGTATCGCCTTGAAGTCGCCCCGACGCTCGCCTAGCCTCAATTGCGGCCACTCGGGGCGGGTCGAGGGGTAGACCGTTCTTCTGGTCTGGATCTGGGGTGCCTGCGAACGTGGAGCGGGAGGGACGGGGTCGTGACGAGTGCCCGACGCGGATTCTACCTTGTCGTCTCCTGCCTCGGGCTTGCCTTGGGACTCTGGGAGATCCACAGCCAGTGGAACCTCGCCGGGCTTCCACGCGGCTTCGACCCCAAGGGCCTCCCCTACCCGGTCACCGTCGGCGCGACCCGCGTCGGTTCCCCGGACCAGCTCCGCTTCGAGCTCCAGGCTCGGCCGATCGGCTCCACGGTCAAGGTCGAGACCTCCCGAGGGCCGACGACGATCCGCCTGCGGCGGCAGATGCGCTCGATCGAGTTGACGACGTCGCTGATCGCGGGCCTGCTGTTCTTCGCAGTCAACCTGTTCGTCTTCCTGGGCCGCATCGACCGGACGCCGGCGCGCGACTTTTACTGGGCGACGCTCTTCTTCGGCCTCGCGGTCCTGGCCGGCGACGCATCCCCGCCCCGCCGCGAGCCGCTGTTCCTCTCGGGACTTCCGATCGGGCGGATGGTGAGCCTCGCTGTCCTGCCGGTCTTCTTCATCCACATGACCCTGACGTTTCCCCGGCGACGGCCCTTCCTTGATCGTGCCCGTTGGTTCATGCCGGCGGTGACCGCGACCGCAGTCCTCGTCGTCCTCTCGCAGGCGGCGACCTTTTTCCACTACGCGTCCGTCCGCGACATCGCGGCTTGGCGGTCCATGGAACCCACTTGGGTCCTCGCGCGGGTGTTCCTCGTTGGGTTGGTGGGCGCCGGCTGCATCCTCCTCGTCGACTCGAGCCGGCGCCTCGAGCTGACCCGGGAGCGGGAGTCGACGAAGTGGCTCCTCTGGGGTTTCGCGATCGGGATCACGCCGTACGTCTTTCTGAGGGCACTGCCGCGGATCTTCGGGTTGGAGTCGCCGATCGGCAATGAGTTCGACCGGATCTTCGAGCTCTCGATCCCCGTCTCTTTCACCTTCGCGGTCGTCCGCTACCGGTTCCTCGACATCGACATCATCATCCGCCGCAGCATCATCTACACCGTTCTCACAGGCATCATGGGGGCGGTCTACATCTTCCTCGCGGTTCTCGTCGGCCGCGTCGTCCGCGACTTGATCCCGGCCGCCGCTCAGATGATCCCGTTCGTGGCCGCCATCGTCACGGTCGCCCTTTGGGGCCCTACGCGCCGGGCGATCGCCGGATGGGTTGATCGGACCTTCTTCAAGATCGACTATGACCACGCGCAGGCGCTCCGCTCCCTCAAGGAGCGTTCCCCGTCGGTGTCGAGCCCGCTGGGGATGGCGGGCCTCGTGCGGTCACTCCTCGACGAGAGCCTGCAGCCGAAGATCGTCGCGGTCCTAACCCCGCCTGGGCCGGAGCATCACGCCGCCGGCGAGATCGATCCGGCCCTGGCACGCAAGGCGATTGCCCTGGCGGAACCGCTGCTCAACTCTGCAGGCCGGCCGATCGTCGCGCCGAACAGCACGAGTCTCCCCGAAATCGAGAACCCCGATTTCCCGGTGGCCCTCCGCGACGCGGGGCTGCGGATTCTCGTTCCGCTCGCCGTGGAGGGTCGCGCCCTCGGGTGGGCCCTTCTGGGCGAGCGGCGGAGCGAGCGGCGCTATGTCGAGCAAGACTTGAAACTGATCGAGGGAATCGCCGAGGAGGCCGCGGTGGCGCTCGAGAGGATCCGCCTCGTGCAGCAAGTCGCAGAGGAAGCGATCGCGAGGCAGCGTCTCGATGAAATCGACCACCTGAAGAGCGATTTCCTCGCCCGCGCCTCCCACGACCTGCGCACGCCAATCACTTCGATAACCTGGTCGGTCCAGAACCTGTTGGACGGGGTCGTCGGGCAGATCAGCGATCGGCAGCGGGAGTATCTCGAAACCGTCCGGACTTCCGCCGGCCTGCTTGCCCGGCTTGTGAACAATTTAGTCGAGATCAGCCGGCTCGAGCTTTCGCGCGGACGGATCGAGATCGAACCTGTCGATCTTCCGAGTGCCGTGGCGGAAACGTTGGCGAGCCTGAAGCCGGTCGCGACCCAACGAGAGGTCCGCTTCAAGTGCGACGTCGCGCAGGAGTTACCTCCCGTACGCGCCAACCGGGACAAGCTGCTCGAGATTCTGGCGAACCTGATCGAGAACGCGCTTAGGTACTCACCAAACGGCGGGGAGATCGAGATCACCGTCGACTGGGGGACCGGTCCGCGCCGGCGGCTCTCCGTTCGCGATCACGGTCCCGGAATCGCCGCCGGAGAGGAAGAGATCATTTTCGAAAGATTTCGGCAGGGTCGGCCAAGTCCCCATGTCCAGATGGGTGGGTTCGGCCTGGGATTGTACGTCGTTCGGCAGTTCGTCGAGTTGATGGGAGGCGCAGTGAGCGTCGTCAACCACCCGGATGGCGGAGCGGTCTTCACCTGCGTCCTGCTGGACTGGGACGCCACGGAGGTGCCCGGCGGATGAACGCGAGTGTTCTGATCATCGATGACGATTCCGGCCTGCGACGGGCCCTGGCTGACCGGCTCGACTTCTGGGGTCACACGACCGAGCAAGCCGCGGACGGGCAGGCGGCGCTCGATGCCGTTGCGCGGCGCGAGTTCGACGTGATCCTCCTGGACCTCACGATGCCGCGAATGACCGGAATGGAGGTGTTGCGAAACCTCCACGAGTCCGGGTGCGCCGCGGATGTCGTCATCCTCACCGCCCACGGCTCGATCGGCGACGCGGTCGAGGCCATTCGACTCGGCGCGGCGGATTTCATGCTGAAGCCGGCCGACTTCGATCTGTTGAAGGCGATCGTCGAGCGACTGATCGAGAAGCGGCAACTGCAGAAGGTGAACCGCGCGCTCACCGATCAGCTTGGCGAAAGGCCGGGCTTCGTCGTCGCCCGCGCGCCGGCGATGAGCGAACTTCTCGACACCGCCACCCGGGCGGCCCAGTCGAACGCGACGGTCCTTCTGACCGGCGAGAGCGGTTGCGGGAAGCAGGTGCTTGCGGAAACGATCCACCGTCGGAGTCCCCGCGCCGGGGGGCCCTTCGTCTACATCAACTGCGTCGCCCTTTCGGACGATCTGATCGAGTCGACCCTCTTCGGCCACGAGAAGGGGGCCTTCACCGGCGCCATCGCCCTCAAGGAGGGGCGGATCGAGGCGGCATCGGGTGGGACCGCCTTCCTCGACGAGATCGGAGACATCACGCCGCGCCTGCAGACGAAACTCCTTCACTTTCTCGAGACGGGCGAGTTCGAGCGCGTAGGCGGAACCCGCACGATCTCGATCGACTGCCGGATCATCGCGGCGACCAACAAGAACCTCGAGACGGCGGTCAAGGAGGGTAGCTTCCGGGAGGATCTCTATTTCCGCCTGAACGTAATCCGCCTCGCCATACCACCGCTGCGGGAGCGGCGCGAGGACATCCCCGAATTGGCGGAGGCGTTCTTAGAACGCTACGCCCACGAGCTCCGTCGGGGTCGGATCAAGCTGGCAGCGCGCACGCAGGAGATCATGCAGGCCTACGCCTGGCCGGGCAACGTTCGGCAGTTGAAGAACGCCGTCGAGCGGATGGTCGTCCTCGCGCGGACCGACATGCTGACGGCCGACCTGCTCCCGCCGGAGGTCTTCGGCCCCATCGACACGCCGGTGCCCGACGAGACGATTCGCCCGCTGAAGGATGCCGTTGCCGATTTCCGTCGGGACTACATTGCGCGCGCCCTCGCCCGCAACGGCGGCAACCAGACCAAGGCCGCCGAGCAGTTGGAATTGCAGAGGACATTTCTTAACCGGCTGATCAGGGAATACGGTCTCTGACCGGCAGGATCCGATCAGTGGCCGCACGAAGTCGGCCGGCTCGACCGCCCCCGGACGCCCCTCGGCCCATGCCGAGTGACCGCAGGCGGCCCGTGGCTCAGTGACTGGTGCCGAAGCTCAGGATGAACCCATGGGCTCCCTTGCGGTCGATTTTGTTGAAGTTCTCAAGAACATGTTGATAGCGCAAGTCCACGATCACTTGATAGCCGTAGGTCCTGAAGGCAATGAGCCCACCTCCAACTTCCGCCGCCAGGGTGGCGGCGGATTGGATTTCCGTATCGTTGTAACCGCCCCACTCGTCCGGAACGTACACGGGGTCCGACTCCACGCTGACGACCCGCATCCCGAGACCGCCCCCGAAATACCCCGAGACATCTCCGACCCCGAAGATCCGCGCGGCGAAGACATCGAACGGTGTCCACTCGAACGCGCCTCCGCCCCAGGCGAATCCCAGGAGCGCGGTCGATTCAATGAAGAAGTCGTGCCCTTCGAACTTGTAGGCCAGGCGCAGGTTGGTCAGGCGGTCCGTTCCGCCGTAGCTGTCGCCGACGGGGAACAGGAAGCCGGTCCGAAGGCCGATCCCGGAGCGTCCCTTTCGCCGGCGCGCGGCGTTCGCCTCCACGTCCGTCACCGAGTTGATGGTTGCGCGGTCGGAATCGGTCCTCCCCCCGGCGATACCCTCTGCAATCCGCCGCATGACCACATCCAGGTCTTCCTCCATCTCGGCCGGGATCTGGTCGCTGTAGAAGGGTTTCGCCTCGCCGGCCCGCACGGCCCGCACGCGCACGACGAACTTGTCTCCGAGGCGGCTCAGGGAACCGAAGACCACCTGGGCGGCCTGGTGTTCGGAGGCCAGCGACAGCGCGCAGTCGACCTCGTCGCAACCCTTCTCCCCGGAAGGAGTGTCGCCGCGGTGCGAGCGCATACTCACGACCGAAAGCCCGAGAGTCTCCAGCTCTCCCGCCAACAGGTCACGGGTCACCACGGCAGTCGTGTCGCTGGTGCCGACTGTCCGAAAGGGTAGAACCAGCGTCGTCCCCTCCGGCATGGCCGACGCGGGTACCGGGCCGAGCAGGAGTCCGGCGATCACGCATAGAAAGAGATGGGTGATTCGGCGCATTGAAATCTCCTTTCCGATCTCGAAGATCGGCTGGTAAGAAACTGAACACCCCTCGCCCCCGGGTGACCGTGGACGACTCCGTGCTCTCGTGATGCGGAAGAACGATTTCATGGTCGTTGCCCCCTTTGCCCCACCCGTTTTCCTCATCCATCGGCGTGCCAGCGCGGGTACGGACGGTCACGACACCCGTACCGGATTTCTGTTCCGTGTGTTATGGGACTCCGAAGAGAAGCGGGGCGAGCCCCACGCGTGCTTCCGCCCTTTTCCGCGTATCGGAGAGAAGACAGCGGTGTACCTGAAAGACCTCTGCCCACGAGCCTGAGATTCGGAGTAGTGCCCATGCCGCCGCAAGCGTCGGCTCCACGAGCCATGAAACGGTGCTGTTTCATGATAGGCAGAAGCCTGAAGCCCGAAACCAATCGTATTCGTTCTCTACTTCGATTCCCAGCATCGCCGTCGGGACTTGAGGTCCGCATTGAGGCCGCGCCCCGCTGGTGGTACCGTTCCCGCCCATGGGAAACACCTTCGGCACCCTGTTCCGGGTCACCACCTGGGGCGAATCACACGGGGGCGGCGTCGGAGCCGTCGTCGACGGTTGTCCACCCCGACTGCCGCTTTCCGAGACGGACATCCAGCCGCAACTGGATCGCCGCCGCCCGGGCCAGAGTCGGCTGACCACGCCGCGCCAGGAGAGCGACACGGTGCGGATCCTCTCCGGCGTCTTCGAGGGACGGACCCTTGGCACGCCGATTCTTCTCATGGTGCCGAACGAGGATGCGCGGCCGGGAGCCTACGAGAGCTTTCGTGACCTCTACCGACCGTCGCACGCCGATTTCACCTACGATGCGAAGTACGGGATCCGCACCTGGCAGGGAGGCGGACGATCGAGCGCGCGGGAGACGGTGGGGCGCGTGGCGGCTGGGGCGATTGCGGAGAAGATCCTGCGCCTCGGTGCGGGGATCGAGATCACAGCCTGGGTGCGGCGCATCGGAGCGATCGAGGCGGCGCCGGCTGAGCTGGAGTGCCTTGGGAGTGCGGTCAGGGACGCGGATCCGGCGGCGCAGAGGTTACAGACGCTGCAGGCACAGCAATCGCTCCCGTCGTCCCTCTCACTGCAGTCGCTCCCGCCGCTGCAGTCGCTCCAATTGTCGCAGATGGCGCAGGCACGACAGGGGTCGCGTTTCCACCCGCTCCGTCTCACGCGCGAGATGATCGATGCCACGCCCGTGCGCTGTCCGGACCTCGATGCCGCCGCCCTGATGATCGCCGCGATCGAGGATGCCCGACGCGAGGGCGACTCGCTGGGCGGCGTCATCGAGTGTGTTGCGCGCGGCGTTCCCGCGGGGCTGGGCGAGCCGGTCTTCGGCAAGCTCGAGGCCGAGCTCGCCCGCGCGGTGATGAGTATCCCGGCCTGCACCGGGTTCGAGCTGGGGACCGGCTTCGGTGGCACGCGGTACCGCGGGTCGGAGCACAACGACGCGTTCCGGCCGCTCCCCGCGACCGATCAAGGTTCCGGTGGAGCAACGGACCTCGCCCCGGACGTTGATTCCGCCGGCCTCGCCCCGGGCGCCTACCCCGGAGGCGTCGCCCCTGGCGCTCACGCGAACGGTCTCTCCCGACGGATCGGCACGGCGACCAATCGCTCCGGCGGTGTCCAGGGCGGCATCTCCAACGGCGAGGCGATCTGGTTTCGCGCCGCATTCAAGCCAACCGCCACCATCCAGTTGGCGCAGGAGACCGTCGACCGCGAGGGGCGTGCCCACACGCTAGAAGCACAGGGGCGACACGATCCGTGCGTGCTCCCCCGCGCAGTGCCGATCATCGAGTCGATGACGGCCCTGGTCCTTTGCGATCACTGGCTGCGTCAGCTCGCCATCGGGGAGGCGGCGGAGCGGATCGAGCGCGCCCCGCGGAACCGGTGAGCGTCGTTCCGCCCCGATCGTCAGTCGGGTGCCGGCTGCTTCTCGCTGTCTTGATCCTGCTGGGCTCTGCCTGCGGCATCCGCGACCGGGGACGCGACGAGCACCCCCGCGGCGGCTCCCGTCTTCCGGTCGCCGGCGAGACTCCTCGCGAGGGCGGCACCCTGCGCATTCCCATCGCCGCGGATCCCGAATCGTTCAATCCGCTCCTGACCGGTCCCGAGCGGCTGCCCGAACCGTGGCGGCGGATCTACCCGGTGCTGCTCACCACCGAGCCGCGCGGGGCGGCGCCGCCGTTCGTGCAGGGCGATTTGGCGCGCGCGTGGAGTTGGTCGCCGGAGCAGCGAACGCTCACCTGCACGCTGCAGCAGGGGCGGCTTTGGGAGGACACGCTTCGCGTCACGGTGGGCGACGTTGTGCGAACCTATGAGGCATATCAGACCGCGGGGTGGCTGGCGCGACACGTGCCGGGCGACTCGCTGCCGGACCCTGGGCTTGTCGCGGTGAGCGCCGTGGACGACTCGACGGTGCGGCTGTTGTACGGACCGGGTGTCTCGTTTTGGCGAGCGCTGCCCGCGGCAGGATGGCCGGTGCTACCGGCGCGCAAGCTCGCGGACCTGGCCCTGCCCATGCTGCGGGCCAATCCGCTGGGGCGCGAGCCGCTGTCGGCCGCCTCCTTTCGGATCACCGACTGGCGGCACGGGCTCAATCTCTGGCTGGGGCCGAACCCCATGGCTTCGGGCCTTCGCAAGCCGTTCATTGATCGGATCGAGATGAATGTCTGTCCCGGCATCGATGCGCGTATCATCCGCCTGCATCTCGGGCGTGCCGATGCGGTGACGTCCGTTCCGGTGTATCGGCTCGATGCTCTGCTCGAGGGAGACACGATTCCGCGGCTGCACCACGACGGGATCGCCACGGTGGAGATGCTTTGCTGGAACGTCGGTCGCCCCATCTTCAGCGTGCCGCTGCGGCGCGCGGTGTCGCTCGCCGTCGATCGCGACCGGATCGTCCGTGAACTGCTCACGTGGAACGGCATCGCTTGCGGAGGTCCGGCGGCGGGGTTGCTCGAGCCGAGGGGGCCGGACGATGGGGCCGGCGGCGCCGATGAGGTCGACGAGGCCGATGGGGCCGATGAGGCCGACGGCGCCGATAGCGACGACAGCGCCGACGGGACAGGGCGTGCCGGCACGGCCGTCCCGGCGGGGGCGTCTGATTCGGCGGAAGATGGCCTCAGGCTGGCCGACTCCGGTGCGATCGCCATGCGGATCCGGTTGGGTGAGGACACGACGCGGTGGCCGTATGGAAGCGCCACGGGTGCCGCCGGGCCGCGCGGAGGTGTTCCCCGGCTTGATCCTCTCCTCGATGGCCGGAGCAGGGTTGCCTTGGTCTGGCCACCAAGTGACGGCGGCCAGGCGCCTTCCTCCTCCGCAGTCGACAGCGGGATCGCCGCCGGAACCGACGCCGGGACCGCCGCCGCAGCCGACAGCGGGATCGCCCCCAAGGCTACCGCCGGGGCGTTCAAGGGGCTGGAGCCGAGGGTCTTCCTCCCTCGTTTCGATCCGGAGGAGGCAAACCGGCTTCTCGACCTCGCAGGCTGGTCGGAGCGTGGGCCGGACGGCATCCGCCTGCGGGGTGGGGTGCCGCTGCGGATCGAAATGCTCTACGAGCGGGACGATGGACTCCGCGAGCGGCTGGCGACACTTCTCGAGTCCGACTTAGCACGGGTCGGGATCGAGTTGGTGGCCGAGCCGGTCGCCGGTCGGATCCTGAAGAGCCGCTTTTCTGCGGGGCTTTTCGAGACGGTCCTTGTGGGGTTCCGTCCGCCTATCGTGCCGGATGTCTCCGAACTGTGGGCCTCGTGGGGCTACTGGAATGGCGGTCGGTATGCCGACCTCCGGGTCGACTCGCTTTGTACAGCGCTGCAGCGCGAGGACTCGCCCCGCACGGTGGAGCGTCTGGCCCGCCGTGTCGAGGGAATCGTGCGGCGCGAGGGACCGGTGACGTTCCTCGTCTATCGCGACTGGACCGCGCTGCTTTCACCTCGGGTGCGGAATTTCGATGGGACGGCCACGGATCCGTTGCGGGGGCTGGAGCGGGTGTGGCTGGAGGATCCGACGGGGACGGCCGGGGGTCCATGAGCTCGGTGGTTGGCCCGCAGGCAACGTGCCCTCGCCCCCGGCGATTCCGGTATACTCCTTCGCGGTCGCTTGGAGTAAGGCGGCGGTAGGCCACATATTCCGCAAGACACCCGCTGAAGGAGGATCCCCGTGCTTCGCCTGATCATCATCGCACTCACCATCTGCAGCAGGGCGACCCTCGCGCCGGGGCTCGCTCTCGCCCAGGACCACGTTCGAGGGACAGATCGGCGATGACGGTTTCCGGCTCCACTGGGATGGAACGGCCAACTCGGCCGCCGAGGCCCCCGGAAGCGTTTACTACCTGCGCGCGGCCGTCGGGCGGAGCTGGATGCAGAGGAAGGTGGTCCGGCTCGGGAGATGATCTGACAGCCGACGGAGAGATCCTTCCGCGGACTAGGTCATTGGAGAACGAACCAAGGCCATGATCTGAACGGCGGAGTTGATCGCCGGTTCACCCCGGCCAGGGACAGCCGCGTCTCGCCTCTCGTGAGATCGCTGTGCGATGCGATCTAGGTCCACACCCCCGCCACCCCCATCCCGCAAACCCCGCACTTGCCCCCCTCGATGTTTCTCTCCAGCACGCGAAACCCGCGCCGCGCCAACACCGTCTTCCCGCAAGCCGGACAGACGGTGTCCTCGCCCACCTCCGGGACATTGCCGACGTAGGCAAAATGCAAACCCTCGGAGCGGGCGATCTTCCGGGCGGCCAGAAGGGTCTCCACCGGCGTCGGCGGCAAGTGAGTCAGTTTGTACAACGGAGAGAATCGCGAAAAGTGAAGCGGAGTGTCAGGGCCGAGGGCACCCACGAACCAGCCGCACATCCGCTTCACCATATCGAGGTTGTCGGTCCAGGTGGGGATGACAAGATTGATGACTTCCAGCCAGACGCCGGCCTGCTTCATCGCGACCAGGGTGTCAATCACCGGCTGGAGCTCTCCACCGTTCAGCTCGCGGTAGATCCGATCTTCGAAGCTCTTCAGATTGATCGCCGCGGCGTCGAGGGAGCGGCAGAGGCGGTCGCGTGGGGCTTTCGCGATGAAGCCGTTGCTGACCCACACGGTGCGTAGGTCGGCTGTGCGCGCCTCCTCGGCGATGGTGACGGCGTACTCGTAGAAGCTTGTGGGTTCTGAATAGGTGAAGGCGATCGAGCGGCAACCGTACTTCTTCGCCTGCTCCACCACCTGTCCGGCGGTGAGGTCATAGTTGCGCGTCTGCAACGCCGAGACCTGCGAGATCTCCCAATTCTGGCAGTTCAGGCAGCGAAAGTTGCAGCCGGCCACCGCCAGGGAGAACGTTTTGCTCTCGGGGAGGAAGTGGAGCAGCGGTTTCTTCTCGATCGGGTCGACGTTGACGGTGCAGGGGTTTGCCCAGGAGAGCGAAACGTGACGGCCGTCCAGGTTCGCCTTGGCGCGGCAGATTCCCGTCTCGCCGGGCGAGAGAACGCAGCCGTGCGGGCAGGTGCGGCAGCGGGTTCGGCGGCGATCGAGCTTCTCGTAAAAGAATGCCTCCTTCACGAAGCGGCTGTCGGGATGTGGAAGCTTCGGGGCGGTCTCGCCGACGTTGCTGCCGGGCTGTGCTCTCGGGGCTGAGCCCTCGGCGTGAAGCAGATCGGGCACCGTGACGAGGCCGAAGGCGGCGCCGGCCGCGTGGAGCAGGAAACGGCGGCGCCCCTCGTTCATGGGATCCTCCCGGGTTCGAGAGCGGTCATCTCGGCGGGAGCTCTCAGTGCTCGCAGACCCGGGCTGTTTGGAAGTTCCTGGCGTGGCGCCTCATTCAGTCGCTCCGCTGCCGGCAGCAGCCATCGGACGGCGTCCATCTCAGCCCCTCGGACACGCTACAACGACAGAACCAGGCGCAGTCCTTCATCAATAGCCCCCATGGATGCCGCCGACACCCGTCCCACGCGCTCAGTCAGAACAGACCTGTCCAAAGTGAGCAACTGCGAAACGTTGACCACGGACTCTTTGGAAAGACGGCCCTCACGCCTCGTCAAGAGAACGTTGCCGGGCGCGTCGGCGAGGCGGAGGCTGGATGTGACGGCGGCGACAACCACAGTCTGAATGCAGCTTCGATTGAACAAGTCTGCCTGGACGATCACAACCGGACGCCGATACCCAGGCTCCGGCCCTTCAGGAATCGACGGAGAGGCCCACCAGATCTCCCCGCGCTTCATCACCAGTCTTCCCGCGGAAGAGAGGCAAGTTGGAGCCGGCTCAATAACGGATCCAGCCGGCCGGCCGAGGGGGCGTCGCCGTAGATCTCGTCGAGAGCTTCCGTCACCCCGAGCTTGCGCTGTTCATCGATGAACCTCGTAACAGCCTGCTGGAACAACTGACTACGGCTGATGCCCAAGCGTTGAGCCATGCGCTCGGCAGCCTCAAACATCGTGTCTGGGATGGAGATCGCAGTCTTCATATCGTGAGTATAACCTCGGTCATACCGCTGTCAAGAGCCGAGTTCCGACTCGTCGTAGCCGCACGAGCCGTCACGGAGCGACCATCTCCTGAAGCGTCGTCAGCGCCCTCTCCAGCGTCGCAGAAACGATGCTTCCGAGCTGCTGTACAAGGCGTTCCTGGTCCACGGTGCGCAGTTGGTCCAGAATAATGTGGCCCTGACGCCCCTTGAACCGACACGAAATCCTGAACGGGTAGATGTGGCTCCCGGTGGTCAGGGGCGCCACAATGAACGTGGGCAGTGCGCGAGATCCGAGGCCTCGTCGGTGAACTCGATGGATTCCTTGAACGCCTCGGGGACCGTGTCGAGAGCCCGGTGGACCCCAGCAGGTGCCCCGTTCAGTTCCAGCTGAGTCAGATCGGAGAAGACCATGATAGCCCGGCCAGTTCTGAAGAGCTGCATCAGTCGAATCGAGGGCTCACGGAACTCGGAGTCCAAGCACTCTCCGATTACTGACGTATCCGTATAGAGGCGTGGTTTCATGGATCCTCTGGATTATCTACCTTGTATATGCATAACGAGTCTGTAGGAATACACGCTCGCTCTTGCACACAGGCCGTCTGTACAGTTATAGATCATGAACTGCGTCCATCCCGACAAGCTCCGCCCGGCCGAGGCCGCGTCGGGCGGCCATCATCTCCTGCGGTCAACGCCCGCAGTCGAACCCACCAGCGCATTCCAGCACCCCCCGAGTCCTTCGTCAAGCAAACCGAGGAGCAAATCGAAGGATCTTCAGGATGTTGTGGACCATCCCGTGCAGCTTCCACCGGATGTCCACCTTGACCCGGCCGCGGAGGGTGAAGTGGTCCAGCTCGCAAACATGCCGGATATTGGCAAACACCGGCTCCACGATCCCCATCCGGCGGCTGTACAGGAAACGGCCGCGCAGCGTGTCGAACTGCTCCATCATCCGCTGGCTGAACGTCGGCGCCGCCTGCTGGTCCCAGCCCTGGAAGATCACCACCTGCCGGGCTGCCGTGTGGGACTTCCGGAGGCAATCGACTGCTCCATCCTCTCCTTCTTCTTGCGGAGATCCGCGTGGGTCCCGCTCCACTCCTTCGCGCAGTTGGCGGAGAGCTTGCACCCGTCGACGGCAAACATCTGCTGGCCGATCAGCCCCTCCTGGGCGCAGACCGTCAGGATGTTACGGAAGAGCGTGGTGATCTCCTCCTGCAACGAGGAGATGAACGTCGCGATCGTGGTGAAGTGCGGACGGCTGTCCGCGGAGAGCGCGATGAAGACCACGTTCTCCCGACAAGCCCGCTCGATGTCCCGTGAGGATGTGATGCCCCGGGAGTAGGCGAACAGGACAACCTTGAGCAGGATCGCCGGGTCGTAGGCCGGAGCGCCGGTGTCGTCATTGTGAAACCGGTCCGTGAAGACCGACCGACAGGTCCATCCCGTTGATGAGCTCGTTGACGGCGAACTCGAACGTACCGGCCTGCAACTGATTCTTGAGATCGACGGGAATGAAGCGGGTCTGTTCATACGAGTAGGGCTTGAAGCGGGGCATCAGTGGCTCCTCCATTTCACCTCTCGTATAACATAGATCTGAGCTTCTACAAAGCGGCTGTTCCTACAGATGCAACACCCGCGTTGAGCGGGCGGGGCCGCGCGGACCCGAGCCGCTCGAACGGCTTGTTGGGCAAAGTATCGCTTGGTGCTATTCCCAACAGCCGTGATACCAACTCGTCGATTCGGTCAGAGTGAATCCAAGCTTCTGCGCAACACGAAGCGAGGCTCTGTTCTCCGAAGCGCACTCCCAGCAGGGGCTCTTGCCCCTCCGAAGGGCTTCATCCACGAAGCGGGCAGCCGTGGCCGTTGCGACGCCGCGGTTCTGGTACGCGGATATCGTCTCGATCCCAATGCCGCACTGCAACGCCCCGACGTATTCGGAAGTACACCAGCAAGCCAGTTCGCCATGAATCACCGCGACGACTCCCCATCCCTGTGCAGCAAAACGATCCACTGAGGGCCACATCCACTGCACCTCTGCCGCAACGCATTCACCATTCACCAGGCCGGCGTTGAGCAGCCTTCGGTCGATGTTCACAAACTCCACGTCGAGCGGCAACCTACCTCCGATATTCCCAGCGGAGAAAGGGTGCTCATGGAACAGCTTTTGCTCGTCCATGGAAACACCGTCCCCGAGAGCATGATTCACGGCGACTGCCGCGGTGGACGACAAAGCCCGGACGCTGTAGCGGTCCAGCCCAGCCGCATGGGCGATAGCCGCGAGCTCCTCGCGCATGAAGCGGCCTAGAGCATCGCCTGAGGCGTCGGAGGAGCAATCCCCACCGACATAGAGGCCTTTGTTGCCGAAGTCCCACAGAATTGCCGTGTCCACCGGACTGACAGCGCTACCGACCCACAGTCGAGCGATGGTGTTTCCAGCGGAGACTGACTGCCTCAGCAATGCCAACTGTCTACCGGGGAACAGCGTGGCGTAGTCTTCAAGGCAGTCTATCGGCATTTCGAAGAAAGTCATTGTGCACCAGCCTCGGTCATGGAGTGACGCCGAACGCCGCGCTTCACCCGCGGCGGGCGCGCGTTCTGGGCTTCGGTCCTGCTTTGCGTTTCGCGCCCGCTGGCGGGTGCAAGCGCTTGATAGGCCGCCTCGCGGAGATCTCACCCTCGATTTCGTCGCCGGGCATCGGCGCCACGTCCGGGACTCGCGCAAGGATGCGATCGAAGGCAGCACGGTTTCCCCGCTTTGCCCGTTCCTCGAGGTAGGCGAGCGTCAACATGGCGGCCGCTTTTTCAGCAACGGCGGTAGCGATGAACTGGTTGATGGACACATCATCACTGGCAGCCAGCTCCCGAATCTTGGCATGCAGAGAGTCTGGTAGTCGTAGGCTGAGGCTGCTCATGGCGTTTCCTCCAACTGACGCAGGAACTGGCCCGGGGAGAGAATCTCGACTCCCAGTCGCTCGGCTCCCACGAAGTCGCGTCGGTTATGTGTGACGATGGCGCGGCACTTGCCGGCGACTGCCAGCTCCAAGACAAACTCATCTTTGGGATCCCGAAGTTGCGGTCGCCACAGATAATGGATGTTCTGAGGGACCGCGACGGAACAAACGAAATTTAGGATGACTCCCACATCGGCCGTTGACAGGCCCAGCTCCTTCGCCTGCCGAACCAGGACGGCCTCGTACTCGAGAACCAGAGGTACGGAAACAGCGATCTCATAGGCTCCGGCACGGAGTGATTCCAGGAGCCGAAACGACGCTCCCGCTCGGGACCGAAGGCCAGCGACCAGGACATTGGTGTCAAGAACGACCCGGAGTCTCATGCTTCATACAGTATCATAGGCGATACTACCGCGCAAGCCCCACTTCTGGGCGTGGTTGAGGCCTAGACATTATGACTTCCCTTGGGAGAAGCGGCTGACCCCCGACCTTATCGCGGGTTAGCCTTGAGGGCCAGAGCCGCATGTTGGGCACCGAATGAGCGTGAGCACGGAATCTGAGGGTTCGAGCCCTGGTTTTGGATCATGGAAGCTGAGCTTCCGGGGTCTGCGTCCCTCAGGAACCGTAGAAAGTACCCCCTCGCAGAGCTTGCTCTAAGCATCCGGAGGGGGTTTTCTCCTTCTTCACCGCATGAGGAAGGAGAAGCGCATTGTATCAGTATCAGCGATTGCCTGGGGATGAGAAGATCCGGGAACTCTTGC
>CAIMUX010000002.1 GCA_903844735.1 Candidatus Eiseniibacteriota bacterium | reverse complement strand
ACTGATGCTCAACCAACGGACCACCCTGGTCATCGACGTCGGTTACCGCAGGCTCAGCCTCGACCGCAGCGGCGACGGCAACGACTTCCGCGGTTGGAGCCGGAACGGTTTGGAGCTCAGCGACGCGCTGACGTATTCCTCCGGCAACATCTACAACGTTTACACTCTGGCCAATCGAGATGTCGGGGGGTATCTCTCGGAATCGTTCCTCGAAGTCCCGTTGGCCGGAGGCGATCCTATCCCCGCCCCGGGCACCGGCGGCAATCGGGAACTGGTCTACGTGCGCGATTTGCGCAAGATCGACTTCAGCGGGCCGCAGGCGAGCGTCGGATTGCGATTCTATCTCTTCTAGCGGCATCCCTGCGGGCATGTCGAGGGGACCGTTAGGCGCTCTGCTTCCTCGCACTTCATCGCGGGGGCTCGCCGCCCGCCTCAGTCGATACGGACGTAGTTCCGGTATTCGCCGAGGCGGTGTCGGAGAATGTGGTCCTCAATCCAAGTGAGGGCCCGCACCGAGCGTCGGTTGTGCTCGTGAAGAGTACCCGGGCGCCGATAGTCGGCCGCATCCCACTCCTTGCCGGCGATCCACTCACGCATGACGGCGGGGTGCGTCCCCGTAAAGTGCCGCAGGTGGTCGAGCGGGCCGTAGTCGAACGCTACGTCCGGCTGGGGGTGACGTCGCTTCACCCACTCTTCGGGATGATGCAGGCGGTCGAGGGCCATCTGCTTGCGCTTCATCGTCTCGGGCGGGCGCACCCAGCCGTAGTGGAAGATCCGCGCGCGGGTATCGACGACCCGCGGCCTGCGCCCTTCGATCCGGAAACCCTGCGCGCTCTTCCACGATCGCATCCCGGGGACGTTGCGCACCACGCGCACCTCGTGCCGGTACCAGTTGCGAGCCCCGTGGTAGTGGTCGAAGTCACCCCAGAAGTGCAGGTAGCGAAAGAGCAGGCCTTCGACCCGCGGGTCGTCAAGGTGCTGCTCCATGGCCCGGACGATGAGCGGAAGATCGTCTTCGTGGACCACCTCATCGGCCTGGACGTAGAAGGCCCAGTCGCCGATACACTGATCGAGAGCGAGATTGCTCTGGACGGCGTTGGTTGCCCCGTGCACGAAGTGCGCCGGGTTCCACTCGGTCTCGATGATCCGTACCTTCGGATCGCCGATGGCCCGGATCCGCCCGACCGTGTCGTCCTCGCTTTGGCCCACGGCGATGACGAACTCGTCGCAGATCGGAAGGATGGAGCGGATGGATTCCGCCACCGGGTAGTGCAGACGCACGGCGTCTCGCACCATGGAAAAACCGCTTACGCGCATGATCCCCTCAGGTATGCTCGGCCGGTTCCTGGATGGCCCAGGCCGCGAAGCATTGTAAGGCTTCTGGAGCCGGAGAGCAAGCGGCGCGCGCGGTGTTCGTGCCGGCCCGGACGAACGCGGCGTTCCGTGCAGGCCATGCTGCCAGGATCCGCAAGGAAGGACCACTGAGGATGATTCGTAGACCGAGGCCTTCATGGCCACCGGGAGAGTGCCGACCGCTGCCGTTTCGGCCGGAGCGGGTGCCGCCGCCCGGCCGCGACGAGGCCGGGCGTTTCCGGGGCCGGCCGCCTACCGCCGTCCGGATCGCCCTGCTCCTGGCAATTCCCCTGCTAGCGGCGATCCCCTCGTCCGTAACCCCGGCCCGGGCGGCGCTCGACATCCTGCCGCTGGACCAGGTTCGTCCCGGGATGCATGGCATCGGACGTACCGTTTTTTCCGGCGATCTCATCGAGGAGTTCGGCGTCGAGGTGGTCGATGTCATCCGCGGCACGCGCCCCAAGGGCAGCCTCATCCTCTTTCGCGGGACCGGCGAGACCCTCCTGCACGCGGGCATCATCGCCGGGATGAGCGGCAGCCCTGTCTACATCGACGGGAAGCTAGCCGGGGCAGTCGCGTTCGCCTATCCGTTCGTGAAGGATCCGATCGGCGGGATCACCCCCATCGAGGAGATGCTGGAGCTGGATCGCTACCCGCTGCCCGACGCCAAAGACATCGAGGCGATGGAATCGGGTCCCCAAGGAAACGCGGGAAGCCCGGGCCCACGCCCTGGCTGGGGCGCGGTCCCCCACGGGGGACCCCTCCCCCTCGGGGGCACGGCGGGCGCCGCGGCCAAAGGTCCGGGAAAGCGGGTGGGGGACATCGACGTTCCGACCGGTGGTGATCCGACGGACGGTGATCCGACCGACGGTGATCCGACCGCCCAGGCGCGCGCTGCGGGCAGCGCCGCGGGGTTCGCGACTCTCTGGTCGGCTTTCACGCGGGACGACGACGCCCCGCGAGGGGGGACGCAGCACGAGACGGCTCTTGCGATCACGCCCCGGATGGCTCTCTTCACGTCCGGAATGGCGTCTCCGATCATGTCGGAAGTCGAGGCGTACGGCGCGCGGGTCGGTCTGTCTCCCCTCCCCACCCCCCTGGCGTTCACCGGCTGGACGTCGGCGCTGCTCGATGCTGCGCGTGGCCCCGCCGGGACGGCAGGATTCCTCGCGATGGAAGCTGCCACGCCGCTGGCTGGGGAGAATGGCGCATCTCCGGGTGAGTCCGCCATCCTCCAGCCGGGCTCCGCGATTGCGCTCGAGCTTGTGGGAGGAGATGCCACCATCGCCGCGATCGGCACGGTGACGGCGGTGGACGGTGACCGCGTGTATGCGTTCGGGCATCCGATGGTGCAGGGCGGACCGGTGGCATTCCCTATGTTCGGGGCGCGGATCCACACCGTCATGCCGAGTCTCCAAGTGTCGTTCAAGATGGGTTCGCCGACCAAGGCGATGGGCGGCGTGTGGCAGGATCGCCGGTCCGGTGTCCTCGGCCTCCTCGGCGCCGTACCGCCCACGATCCCCGTGCGCGTCCGTATCTCCCTGCCCGGACGCGCCGACGAAATCTACCGATACCGCGTCGTGCGCGACCCGATTCTTTCGCCGATGCTCCTTCCCTGGACCGTCTCCAACTCCTACCAGCACTCCGGCTGGTTGCAGGGGGAGACCACGGCGCGGGCCGAGGTGGAAGTCTATTTTGACGGTGGCCGCACCGTGCGGCGGCGCGATCTCCTGGTCACCGACGCACCGGCGCTGGGACTCGGGGGAGGTGCCGTCCTGCCCGCATCGCTCCTCCTCACGAACCCGTACCAGCGGGTGCGGCTCGACTCGCTCTCCGTCCGCATCACGGCGGAGCCGGGGCATGCCGCCGCCGAGGTGATACGCCTGCGGTGCATGCCACGCCGAGTCGCGCCCGGCGACACGATGCGCGTGGAGGTCACTCTCCAGCTCTGGCGTGGTTCGTTGACGACGCGCACGGAGCGATTCGTCGTCCCCGCGGGCTGGGAAGGGAAGCGGCTGCGCGTGACCGCGGCGGGAACGGGTGAGTTCCTCGAGTGGGATCGCGACCGTGCCCCCGGCAAGTGGTCTCCACGTGACTTGACCGACCTCGTGCGCATGGTTGAGACGTTGCCATCTGCGGGGAGCCTGGTCCTTCGCGTCTCCTCACGCGACGCGGGCGCGCTGGTGCGTGGGCGCGAGCTGCCGGGTCTTCCGAACTCCCTGCTCCTGGCCGGAAGTGAGTCGGGCGATGCAGCCTCGATCCGACCGGCCGCCGGCACCGTCCTCGATGAGAGAGTCGTTGACACTCCCTGGAACATCACCGGCCGTGAGACGGCCGAGGTGGAGATCATGCGATGAACGCTCGGGTCGGACGATATCGCCTGCTGGCCATGGCGGCGCGCCCTTGGTTTCTCTTCGGGTTACTCGTCGCACTGGCACCCGGGGCGGCGCACGCGGTTCGCTCCCGCACCATCTCCGACTCCTCGCGGGAGGAGTTCCGTCTGGGCGTGGCCAAGGGCATTGCCATCGGCAAGGATGGGAGCCTGCGGCCCGGACCGGAGGCGGTGTTGCTCGCAGAGCCGGGCGTGCGCAGTGTGTGGGCGATCGCGGGCGACGGCCAGGGCGGCTCTTTTCTCGCCACCGGCGACGGCGGTCGGGTGATCTTCCGTGCGGCCGGCAAGCAGGACACATCGTCGGTCCCGGCCACCCTCTTCGACGCGGAGGTCTTCGCGCTGGTGGGGGATGGGCGCGGCACCTGGTACGCCGCGGGTGCGCCGGTTGGCACGGTGGTCAAGATTCCCGAGAAGGGCGAGCCGCGCACGCTCTTCGATGTTCCCGAGGGGGTCGTTTTCGGGCTGCTGGCGCGCACGGACGGCACTGTCTTCGTGGGGACCGGCGACCGCGGCCGCCTCTACCGGATCTCAGCCGGCGGAGAAGGGCGCGTCCTCTGCGAATCGCCTGATCTGTCGGTCCGGTGCCTCGCCTGGGGAAGCGACGGAAAGATCGTGGCCGGCACCGACGGACGCGGCCTGCTAGAGATCATCGATCCCGAGAGCGGCGATATCCGGGTCCTTTACGAGGCCGAGGAGCGAGAGATCGTCTCCGTGGTGCCGCTTCCCGACGGCAGCATCATCTTCGGAGCCAATCCGGGCGCCGGCGGCAGCGATGGGGACGACCCCGAACCCGGCAACGACCCGCCTCCGGGGGACGGCATCGAGCACAACCCCCGCGGCGGAAAAGGTATGGGAAGTGGCGCCGGCGGCGGCCCGCACCCTGCCATCTATCGATACTCTCCTGACGGCTCCGTGCGCCGCGTCTGGTCGTGCCCGGAAAAGCTGCTCCACGCTCTCGCCCCCGGACCGGATGGCGCGGTCTACGCCGCCACCTCCGGCGAGGCGGCGGTGTACCGGCTCGGCCCCGATGGGGCGGAGATGCTGCTCTGGCGCGCCGAGGAACAGCAGGTGCTGTCTCTCTTGTCCGAAGGCAGCTCGCTTCTCGCCGGCACCGGCAGCCCGGGGCGGCTCTACCGTCTCGGGCCGGCGCCGTCGGACGGCGGGATCTTTACCGCGAAACCGTTCGACGCCGGCGATCTCGCGCGGTGGGGCCTCCTTCGCTGGACCGGCGAGACCGGCGGTGGCAAGGTCGCCTGCGAGACGCGCACCGGTTTCACCGATCCGCCGGACGATTCGTGGAGCGCATGGATGGCCGTTGCCTTCGACGGGACCGAGGGAGCGGTCGGAAGCCCTTCGGGGCGATTCCTGCAGTGGCGTTTGACCCTGCATCCGGGAATGGAAGGGACTCCCTCGGTTCGCCGCGTGGAGGTCAGCGCCATAGGCTCCAACCGGGCTCCCCAGGTCACGGCGTTGCGTGTCTCGTCCGACGAGCCCGCCTACACCGGGAGCGATCCGTCACGGGGTGGGGTCACCCAGGTCATGCCGGGCGGGATCCAGATCGACTATACACTCCCCGGCCTGGGAGGGATCATGGTGCAGGCCGAGGATGTTCCATCGTGGGTGCGGCGCATCCGTTCGGTGGCGTGGGAGGCGATGGATCCCGACGGCGACGAGTTGCGCTACACGGTGGAAATCCGCGAGGTGGGGAAGGACGGTTTCCGGGTGCTCATCCGAGACCTGGCTGACCGGGCCTGGTCGCTCGATCAGGGGCTCATACCCGACGGGGTCTACGAACTCCGGCTTACTGCCACGGATGAACCCGCAAACCCGGTTGGGTCGGGGCTCCGCGACGTGCGGACCTCGCCGCCGTTCCGTGTTGATACGGAGCTGCCGCGGGTGACTGAGGTGCGGGCCGTGCGCGGCGAGGGACGGACCGTCGAGGTGAGCGGCCTCGCGACGGACGACGCGTCGCCCCTGCGCCGGATCGAGATCTCGGTGGACGGGGACTCCTTCCGCTCGCTCATGCCCGAGGACGGCTTGCTCGACTCGAAACGCGAAGCGTTTCGCGGCGTCGTTCCGCTACGACCCGAGCAGGAGGGAAGCTGGATCGTCGTGCGCGCTCAGGATGCCGCTGGCAATCGCGGGTCGTACCGGGCTTGGCTGGAGAACTAGCGACTGGCAAGGCCCGAGTGGCAAACTAGCGAGTCTTCCCGAGGTAGACCCGGGCGCGCCGTTTTCGAGCGGGGTCATAGCGTAGGCTTCTCTTTCGCGCGAAACGCACCTATGCTCCGGCCATGGATTCGGAGAGAGCAGAAACACGCCTGCCGGAAAGCAGCGACGACGATGTCGCGTCCTCTCGGGGAAGCAGTCACACCGTTTGGCTCTGGATTTCGATTCCGGTTCTGCTGGCGTTGTTCTCATGTCACGCTTGGGAGTCCCGCCACCGCTACCTGGACCAGGACGAGCTGGAGCATCTGAACGCGGCTTACTTCATGACGCGCGGCCAGACCATCTACGCGGACTTCTTCGAGAACCATCCCCCGTTGACCGCGATGCTGCTCCAGCCAATCGTGAGAAGCACCGAGGATCCCCACGTTCTGATCCATCGCGCCCGGTTGCTGATGCTCGGCCTGGCGGCGGGGATCCTCTTGGCCACAGGGTTCCTGGCCCGAGGCCTAGGAGGGCTTCCGGCAGCAGTGCTGTCGGCGGTCTTTCTTCTTTCCCACTCCTTCTTCTTCCAGAAGGCGATGGAGGTCCGTCCGGATGTGCCCGCGCTCCTGTTCTTGACGCTGGCGCTGCTGGCCCTTCTCCGCGCCGTGTCCGGCGGCAGTCGGCGCTGGCTGGCGACGGCCGGGGTGCTGTTCTGCACGGCCGGCCTGTTCACCCCCAAGGTGATCTACGCCGCGGGCGGAGCGAGCCTAGCGACGGCCTTCGCCGCCTGGAACCGGGCACCCTCCGCGCGCGCGCGCGCCGCAGCCGGGACCCTGGCCGCGATCGGGCTGGGCGCTCTGGCCGTCGCTGCCCTGGCGGCCGCCGTCATGGCCCGGCAGGGGATCCTTCGCGGATTCTGGACCGACGTAGTCGGCGCAAGCGTGAACATGAGGATCGACGCTCTCACCGAGATCCGCTGGTCCTACCTGAATATGACGATCGCTTTGAACACGGTCACGTGGATGCTCGCCGCTCTGGGGATCGTGGTTCTCCTGCGCAGAAGAAACAAACCGATGGCTGGCGAAGTCCACGTGCTGCTCTGGAGCGTAACGGCCGGCTTGGTGGGGCTGTTCCTCATCGGCGCCCCGCTGCGGCAATACTACCTGACATTTCTGCCCCCTCTCGCCGTGCTCGCCGCTTTGGGCGCGTTGGAATTGGCGCGCTGGATCGAAATGCGCCGATCGCCGTTGGTCGCCGGGACCGCCTCGATCTTCGTGGTGTTGGCGGCGACGTTGCCGGCGATTCTCTTTGCGGTGCGAACGGCGTCGCCGATGGAACGGCAGATCGGCATCATGAGGAAGGTCATCGAGGTCACGGACCGCAATGATCTGGTTTTCGACTGCTGGACCGGCCTCTTCCTGACGCGCCTCCCCGCCTACCGGTATTTCTACCTGAACACGGACGTGCAGTGCTTGCTCCCGCCCGATGCGATGGAGCGTGATCTTCTTCTTTCGCTGCAAGACCCGCGCGTGAAGCTGGTGATCGCGGACGCATTCGTCGCCCAGCTCCCCGGCACGTTTCAAGCGTACCTGCGGGAACGGTTCGCTCCGATCCCCGAGTTCTCATTCCTTTGGCTGCGCAACGAATAGCCGCTCTCGCGGGCGCGGCGGCCCGGGACGGGTCGGATCGACTGAGGGCGGCAAACCAGCGACTAGTAGGCGATCCCCCACAAAACCCGAAACGGCGAAGGCCGGCCCGTCACCAGACAGGCCCCGGCCTCCTCCGGCCGCGGGTTTGAGAACTTGTCGAGCGGAATGTTCCGGATGGTTGCCTTGGTCTCGTCCTTGACCTTGGCCTCCACCTCGCGGTCGCCGCACCAATGCGACAGCGCAAACCCCTCGCCGGCCTTCATGTACTCCTTGAACTCCGCGTAGTCGTCGATGACCCGGATGTGTGTGTCGCGGAACTCCCGCGCCTTCTCGAAGAGGTCATGCTGCATCTCCGCATGGAGGAGAGGCAGACGCTCACGCACCGCGGACATCGGGAGGAACTCCTTCTTCCGGTTGTCCCGGCGCACGAGAACAGCCTGTTCCTTGGCGACATCCTTCGGCCCCACCTCGATGCGAGCGGGGACGCCTCGCGATTCCCACTCGGAGAACTTCCAGCCGGGGCGCATCTGATCGCGATCGTCGATTTTCACCGTGGTGATGCCCGCAAGCGATCGTTTGATCCGGTCGGCTGCCTCCAGCGTGAGCGCTTTCTCCTCGTCACTGGCCCAGATCGGCACGATGACGGCACCGAGCGGGGCCAGCCGTGGCGGTAACACCAGACCGTTGTCGTCCGAGTGGGCCATGATGAGCGCGCCGATGAGCCGCGTGGAGACGCCCCACGAGGTCATCCAGCAGTACTGCATCTGCCCGGCGTCGTCTTGATAGCGAACGTTGAAGGGCACCGAGAAGTTCTGCCCGAGGCTGTGGGACGTTCCGGCCTGGAGCGCCTTCCCGTCCTGCATCATCGCTTCGATGGAGAAGGTGCGCAGGGCGCCGGCGAATTTTTCGCTGTCGGTCTTGCGGCCGGTGAAGACCGGAAGCGCCATCTCGTTCTCCGCGAAGTCGCGGTAGACCTCGAGCATCCGGAGGGTTTCCTCCTCCGCGTTCGCCTCCGTGGCATGGGCGGTGTGTCCCTCCTGCCAGAGGAACTCGGTGGTGCGGAGGAATAGCCGGGTCCGCAGCTCCCAGCGAACCACATTCGCCCACTGGTTGATGAGCAGCGGCAGGTCGCGGTACGAGTTGATCCACTTCGAGTACATCGCGTAGATGATCGTCTCGGAGGTGGGCCGGACCACCAGCGGCTCTTCCAGCAGCTTGCCGCCGCCGTGGGTCACCACGGCCAGTTCGGGCGCGAAGCCCTCGACGTGCTGCGCCTCTTTCTTCAGAAACGACTCCGGGATGAAGAGCGGGAAGTAGGCGTTTTGGTGCCCCGTCTCCTTGATCCGCCGGTCCAGCTCCTGCTGGATCCGTTCCCAGATGGCGTAGCCGCCGGGGCGGATGACCATGCAGCCGCGCACCGGAGAGTGGTCGGCCAGCTCGGCCACCCGGATGACATCCAGGTACCACTGAGAGAAGTCCTTGCTGCGCGGGGTGATCGTATCGGTGCCCATCCTCGTACCGCCTTTCCGAGCCGTGCCAAACGAAATCGTAGTTGTGACGGTAGCACGGACGGGCCCGGCGTCTCAATCGCTCCCGGTGGGGAGTGAGATTCGGAGTGGGCAGACTTCGGGCTTCAGTCTTCGGGCCGGAAAGCGTGGGGCCGTTTCTAGAGGCCGCGAGTCAGGTCGTCGCCGGGCCGCGAGTTCGGCGGCATCCTCCGCACTCAGCGTGCCAGCCGGTGCGCCGCCCCGGACGGGTCCTCAGCTCATGGTCCGGTTTCCCTAAGCCCGAAGCCGGTAGCCCGAAGCCCGTCGTGCTCGTTCCCTGCTCCGAATCTCACGCAGGGATGCGCTCACCGTCCGCGTTACGAGGCCTTGGCGAGCGTCTCCTGAATCTTCGTCACGATCGCCGCGGGATCGAACGGCTTGATCACATAGTTGTTCGCGCCGGCCTTGAGTGCCTCGATGACCCGGGACTTTTCGGCCTCGGTCGTCACCATGATGACCGGAACCTTCTTGCCATTGGCCCGGATCGCCTTCAAGGCATCGATGCCCAGCATGTTCGGCATGTTCCAGTCCAGGAGGACCAGGTTGAACTCGTCCGCGTTGCAGGCAGCGACGGCCTCCTGCCCGTCAGCGGCTTGGGCGACATCCTCGATCCCGGCTCGGGCCAGAGCCCCGATCATCACCTTGCGCATGACGGCCGAATCGTCGACTACGAGCGCCTTCATCAGTTGCCCCCCTTGGTTGGCTCGAGCTCAAAGGTAATCCGGAGACTGAAGGGTCCTAAGTCGCTGGAGAACGGCACGTCGAGCCAAGTGGAATGGCTCGGGCACCCGATGATCTGGCTCCCGCCGTGGATGACGGTCGGAAGGCCGAGGCTGATGATGTCCGACCCGTTGCCGTTCGAGAACTTGGCCTTCGCGCTCCCCGCCACAATGTTTACCAACTCGGCCACGCCGTCGCTCACCGACTCATCGATTTCTTCCTCGCCGATGGAAAGGAGGCGACCGACCATGGCACGGGCCGTCCCGGCGGGAAAAGAGAGAGCAACCATGCCGCGTGCCATGCCGCTCAGGCCGATCAGCGCGGTGATGTCGCCTCCCGCGGCGGTTTGACCCTTGGCCAGCCCCAATTGTCCGCGCTCAACGCCGCAGCTCAACATGGTGGAGCACAGCGAGTACACGCTTTCGACAAACGGGTTGATCCACTCAGTTTTCATGGCACCTTTCTCGTGCTGCATGGCAGCGCTAGCGGATTTCGGGGCTCGCTGCCCTGGTCTGTCCACAGGGGAGTTATCGAACGTCGTGATGACTTCTTTGAGGAAAATGGTGGTAGCCCGGCCAGGTAGCCGGAAGTCAGAGTTCACGAGGCAGAATGAGGACGGTCCTCGACGCGATTTGAGGACTTGGTGGTCCGGCAGAGAGCCGTTCAGCCTGTGCTAGGGGCTTACCGTTTGTCTTGGGCACTCCCCAGATCTGAAACTTCTGAATTCTGACTCCTCAATCCTGTCGACCTGAGCAGTTACAGCGGCGATCGGGTGGGCGAGGGAAGCAGGGGGGGCGCGCCACGGGAAAGCAGAAGGGACGGCCCGGTAGAGCCGGCTCCGCCGTACGTTGCTAGAGACCCCGGTCACCGGCCCCGGGAAGGGTGAGGAGCTGACCCGGGCGGATGACGGCGGTGGCTCGCAGTCCGTTGGCCTTGAGCAAAGTGGCCAGCGACACGCCGTGACGGGTGGCGATGGAGCCAAGGGTGTCGCCGGGAAGGACCCGATAGCCGTCGGCGGGGGAGGAAACCGCGAGGCGGGCACTGGCCGGCACCACCGTCCAGCGCTGGGCAGCGTCGGCCGTGCGCTCCGGTGGCAGCCGCAAGATATAGCCGCGGGGAAGTGGGCGCCGGCCGCTGGTGTAGTAACGGCCCACGGCGGGGTTGAGCGCTGCCAGTTGCTCCGATTCAACCGAGAAGGCGCGGAGGAGCCAGTCCCAGCGCACCGGGTCCGGCAGCGGAAACTCAGCGCACGCGAGCGGCGGATCGAAATGAACGGCACCGAAGTACCGTGACGGATCGGCGGCGACCGCCAGGGCGGCCAGGAACTCACAGTAGAAATTCTGTGACGCGAATCCGAAGGCCGGACCATCATACTCCAGGAGAATCCGATCGATGTCGGTGCAGCCGATCTTCGACCGAGCGCGCAGGATTCCCCCGATGCCGTGGTTGTAGGAAACCACCGCCAGGGGCCACGTGCCCACAGTGGCGTGCGCGTCGAGGAGGTAGCGGGCCGCCGCCTCGGTGGCCCGAATCGGGTCGACTCGCTCGTCGAGATCTCGTTCCACCCTGAGGAAGCGTTTTCCGGTGCTGGGCATGAACTGCCAGAGCCCCTTCGCGCCGACCTTGGACGTGGCGCCCGGGTGGTAACCGGACTCCACATGAGGAAGGCAGGCGAGCTCCCGCGGCACGCCGAGTGAGTCAAGGATCGCCTCCACAGCAGGTCGGTAGATGCCGCTGCGACGCAAGCCGTTGAGGAACGAATCCCGGACCCCCGACTGACTGCGGATTCGCTCGCGCGGGAGTGCATAACGACCCACCTCGGGTACGCCGACCAGCAGGTCCGCGACCCGTTTCTCCTCCTGGTTGAAGTTGACGGGGGATCGCCCCGCCATGTGCTCGAGAAGCGTCGCATAGTGGTCCTTGCGACGGGCCACCCGGAGTTTCACCTGGGGTTGGCTCAATCCGGTGACATCGGCGATCTCGTAGATGACCCAGGGGTAGCGGGTATCGTGGATCACACGCTGGTCCTTGCCGAACTCGGTGAAGATGCGCACCCAGAAGTTGACTCGGGCCTCCAGTGGAGGCGGGCAGGGGAATTGGTCGGTGCCGTATCCGAAGGCCCGGCTCGGGGACACCAACGCCACCGTCACGCCAAGACAGGCCACGGCGATCGTAGCGGCGATGAAATTCGTCACCGCCCGGGCCGCGGGCGTCAATGGCATGCTCGTCCTTGGGACCGGCTGATGGGCCACCGCGCGGTTCGCGGGTCCGCTCGCGAAGGGGTACGCCATGCGTCCCACCGACTGCTTCGGAGGCTCGTTCATTGCCGCAAGCATTCCCCTCGGGTAGACTGGCCGCGTTGCTGTTCCGCAATCAACGGATCGGCGCATTCCCGCACTTCCCTTAGCACGGGGCTCCGGTCGGAATGGTAGCGGAGAACGGAAAGGACGGACAAGCGGGCATGACGGTGGCGGAAGATCGCGGTCAGACCGTGGCGGCGGGGGCGGAGACCCTCGTCGAAGCGCGCAACCTGCACAAGTCCTACGGTCCGGTGACGGCCGTGGCGGACCTGTCCTTCGCCGTTCGCCGCGGGGAGATCTTGGGGCTTCTCGGGCCCAACGGAGCGGGCAAATCGACCGCGTTGCGCATGCTCGTCGGATTTCAGTATCCGGACGCCGGTCGCGTTTTTCTCGCGGGGGCCGATGTGCTGCGCGACGGCCGCCGGGCCCGCGCCTCTCTCGGGTACCTCCCCGAGTCGGTGCCCCTCTACGCAGAGATGCCGGCGCGCCGCTACCTCGAGTTCTTCGCCGCCATCAAAGGAGTACGCGACACCCGGAAGGAGATCGCGCGGGTGACCGAACGGTTGGACCTCAGCCGCGTGCTGCACCGGCCGTGCGGCAATCTCTCGCGCGGGTACCGCCAACGGGTCGGCCTGGCTCAGGCGCTCCTCGGTGATCCGGCGGTGCTCATCCTGGATGAACCGACCTCGGGCTTGGATCCGAACCAGATCCGCGACTTTCGGCTGTTGCTGCGCGAGTTGGGGCGTGAGAAGGCGGTTCTCCTCTCGACGCACATCCTGCCGGAGGCACTCGAGGTGTGTGACCGCATCCTCATCTTGAGCCGGGGACGCACGGTGGCGGAGGGGAGCCCCGCCGTCCTCGCCGGGGGCGACGCGGCGTTGCACTGGGCACGCTTTCGTGCTCCCAGCCCACCCCCGCCTGGCGAGTGCGAGCGCTTTGGGCTCGTCGTGGATGCTGCTTCCGGGTCGGATGGAGCGGTCTTCCTGCGGGTGCGGCACGAGCTGAACACGGACGAGGCGAGGGCGCTCCTGCGGTATGCCCTCGATCATGGCTGGGATTTGCGGGAGTGGGGCGCCGGCGCCGCCGGCCTGGAGCGGGTCTTCCGCCGCCTGACACTGGGGGAGGAGGACTGATGCGTCCAAGGGTGATCCTGCGGCTCGCCAGACGGGAAGTGCGAGCGCTCTTCGATGCCCCCGGCGGTCCGCTGGTGGTGGGGATCTTCTGGCTCGTCTCCTCGTTCATTCTGGTGGCCCATCTGCACCAGTTCCGCGTCGAGACCCTCGAGATCGCCCAGTCGGGACGGCTCCGCTCCGGCCCTCTGGGGGTGCATATCAACGATGCCGTGGTGCGGCCGTTTCTCCTGAACCTCGGCTCCATCCTGGTCTTCTTCGTGCCGCTGCTGACCATGCGGACCTTTGCCGAAGAGCGACGATCCGGTGGGCTGGAGCTGCTCCTCAGCCAGCCTTTGTGCGGGGCGGAGGCTCTGCTCGGAAAGTTCCTGGGCGCGACCCTTGCGTTGGGCGCGTGCCTGGCCATTCTGGTGCCGCAAGGAGTGGCACTCGCCTTTGTCAGTCACCCGGACTGGGGGGCCGTCGGCGCCGGGGTGCTGGGGCTGATCTGCCTGGGCACGCTCTTTCTCGCCGTCGGAATCCTCGTCTCGGTCCTGAGCCGGTCCCAGGTCGAAGCCGCGGTGCTCGGGCTGGGCACCCTGCTTGCGGTCGTCATCGGCCCGGGAGCCATCCGCCCTTCGGGAGCACGCGGCGAAGCGTTCGTCGAGTTCATTTCGATCATGACACGATTCCAGGATTTCACGCGCGGCGTCGTCGATCCGGCCCACTTGCTTTTCCTGGGGGGGCTCACGCTGGTGGTGCTGGCCGTGGCGCTTCGCTGTCTCGACCTCGTGCGGTGGCAGGGTTAGGGGGAGACGGTGCGCGAACGACGGGGTCTTCCGGTTTTCCTCGCGGCGCTGTTCCTGCTCGTCACGGCCGGGTTGGTGAGCCCCTTGGCGGGAGGTACATACCTGCCACGGTTGCTATTCCTCTCCGGCTTCCTGCTCCTTCTAGCGAGCGCAATCACGGGATTCCGGCCGCTGCTGGCCTTCATCCGGCGAATGGCCGAGGTGGCCGAACCGGGCCCGTTTCTCCCGTGGCTCCTCGCGGGCGGCGTGCTTCTGGTGCTCGCGGTGGGTTTCACGGTCCAGACCGTACGCTTTGATCTCACCGCCCGGGGCGCGAACCGCTTGAGTGCCGTGACCACACAGGTGCTCGCCCGCGGCGGCGCTCCGGTGGAGTTGGTGGCGGTCTACCGTGAGGATCAGCCCGGGGCCGCCCGGGCACGGGATCTGCTGCGGCTCTACGGTGCGGCCGGAACCGGGATTCGGACGACGTATCTTGACCCGGAGCGTAACCCCGACGAGGCCCGGCGGCTCGGCGTCGATTTCCTGGACGCGGTCCTCGTGCGGGCCGACACGGCGCGCGAGGTGGTAGCGGAACTCACCGAGTCGGCGCTGAGTGGAGCGATTCTCCGCGTGCGCGACCCTGTGCGCCCGGTTCTCGCGTTTCTCGATGGACACGGCGAAGTGGCCGCCGGGCGCGGTGGCCTGACCCAATTGCGCACCTTGCTCGGTTTCTCCGGCATCGAGCTTCGGATGCTGCGACTCTCCGAGACCGGCGAGGTGCCACCCGAAGTGCGCGGGGTCTTGGTGATCGGTCCGACGGCTCCACTGCTTCCCGGGGAGGTCGCCGCCGTGGCCCGGTTCCTCGATCGCGGCGGGCGCTTGGGAGTCTTTCCGGAACCGAACCGGCCCACCGGACTCGAAGACATGCTCTCGTTTTACGGCCTGCTCGTTGACGGGCGCCGAATCCGCGATGACGGCGCGCGCGCGCGCTCGCTCGGACTGGGGCCGGAGACGATCCCCACGCAGAGCTTCGGCGACCACGACATCACCCGAGGCTTAAGTCTCGGCGTGGTCCTACGAGGGGCCACCCAGGCGGGGCTGGCGTCGAAGGCGCGAGGAGGAAGCCGCGGCGCAAACCTGCTTCTCGCCGCACCTTCCGCACGTCTGTTCGAACTCCCCGGGGCCGATCGCGGGACCCTGCCGGTGGACATACCGGCTCCCGGACCCATGCCGATGGCGGCGGCACTGCAGTGGGATCCACCGGGGAATGCGATCATCCGGACCACCCTCAACGCGCTGCCCGAGCAGAGACATTGTCGCGTTGTTGTGGTTGGTGACAGCGACTTCCTCCGCGACGACGGTATCGGCCTGGTGGGGAACCGGGCTTTCGCCGCACGGATGGCCGGGTGGCTGGCAGAGCGGGCCTTCGCGCTCGAGTTCCCAGCGCCGGATCAAGGCGGGACACCACTCCTGGTGGGACTTGCGGGTTTCCGGTTGATCGCGTTCGTCCTGCTCCTGCTGCTACCTGGCGGCATGCTCGGACTTGGCGTTGTCACCTGGCTGCGCCGGCGCTGAGAGCGTTGGCAGAATCCTGTCTTCCTGAGTAGCAACAGTACCGTCAAGGTGGTGCTTCATGGGGTCGAGGAGCAACGCGATGAATCTCGGGCGGCGGTACCGCGTAGTCGAGCTTATTCTGCTCGCCTTGCTGCTGGCCGCGGTCGGCTGGGTTGTGCAACTCCAGCGGAGGCACTCGACTCCGGGCGGTCCTCTTGCTGTTGGACCCGGTCCGGAGTTCGGCCCGCCGGTGCGTATCTCTTTTCCTTCGGGATCAGACAGCATCGTTGCCACGGGCCAGGCGGATGAGTTTGCCATCATTCACCCCGTGCGTGACCGCGCCGCACCGCTCTTCCTTGCGGAAGTTCTGCGGAGCGTCGCCGAGCTGAGGGCCAAACGCGTGCTGACGGGTGGAGCGAACAGGGGGTATGGACTCGACGGCCCTGGTCCTGCGCTGCGCCTGACGGATGCCGCGGGACACACATGGACGTTACGTCTGGGTGACGAGGCCCCGACCGGATCTCTGGTCTATGCTCGAGTCGGAGTGCCATCCGCGCCGCCGCTCCTGCTCGATCGCTTCACGGTGCGGAAGTACTTCCTTCCCGAACTGCAGACGGTGCGGGATCCGTCTCCGACGGCGCTGCGTCCGGGGCCCATTGACTCGGTGGTCGTGCTGGTTCCCGGCCGCGAGTTGCGGGCCGCACGCATCAACCGCGACCTCTGGCGCATCAGCGTGCCCGCAGGCCTGGAGGCAGACCCCGTGGCACTGAACGGAGTGGTCCGTCTCCTGCGGGATCCCACCATCCTGAGCTACCCGTCGATGGCGGTTCCGCTCCGCACGCTCGGGCTCGATCCACCGCGCGCAACTTGGATTCTCTGTCAGGGGTTGCGGCAGGACACGGTTCGGGTGGGCCACGGCACGCCGGATCAACAGGGGGTCTTCATCCGTCCGGCGTACCGCGGGGCCCCGGCCGTGCTATCAAGCGAGCGATTCCCCAGTCTGGTCGGCGGATGGCCCGGCCTAGTCGATCGACATCTGCTGGGCCTCGTCATCGACAGCGTCGCGGTCGTGGAATTTCCGGGGCGCCCGATCTCGCTTCGCCGTGAGCACGGAATCTGGCGGTGCTACCCCGGCGGGAACGAGATGTCGCGCGTGCCTGCGTTGGAACAGGACCTCGGCAACCTGGCTGCGTTGCGCTGGATCCGTTTCCCTCTGCCCGAGGAACCGCCACCTCGCAGCGCTGCGCGCTTGCTCGTGCGCCTTGCCACACCGTCTGTGGCCGAGACGCTGGTCCTCGCCGCTCCTGCGGACACACTCGGATGGGCCCGCGGAACCCACGCTCCTCGCTGGGGCAGAGTGCCTGCGTCGGCCTGGATCGCCTGGTCCTATCGGGCCGCGCGGGGAGAGTAACGAGGGCCTCCCAGCGAGGCCGGCTGAGCGGTTCTCCGGCGCCGCGGCCGTGGACGGTTGCCGAACTCGCCCGTTCACGTCGGTGTAACACAACCCCACGCGCGAAGTTTGTCAAGCTCCCCCAAAGGGCCGCCGAACTCACCGGAAGGACAATGGTGTCCTAATAGGGGGTACTCAGATGACGAAGTTCCAGGTGACGATGGTCAACCCGCAGCAGATCGCCCAGAAGGGGCTCAAGGGGTGCAAGACCACACGCCAGGTGACCACGTTTGCGCAGAAGCACAACGTGCCGTGGACCTGGTACAAGCCCACACCGAACTACCGCGTGATGCTGGTCGATTGGCCGGGGTTCCGCACGGCGTGGAAGGAAACCGCCACGATCGGGGCGAAAGTCACGACGACGGGAGCTACCGTGAAGACCAGTGCGTGGAGCGCGAAGACCACTCCGCGCCCGACATTGAAGACGCGCGCCAACACCATCCAGAAGATCACCTACGCAACCGCGCGCAACACCACGACGAAGGCCTCTGTCAAAACGGCGTACAACAAGCCGGCGACAAAGACCGTAGACAATCGTGTGGGGAAAACCTCGTACCGCACGAGCACCGTCGCCCGGCGCATCAAACGCGCCGCCTGAGGCGACCATCCGAAGGCCGGCGCTACGCCGCCCCGGATATCCGGCCTGCCCCGCCCGGGGTGGGCCGGTTCGTATTCACGGAGCGCTTCGGGCTTCTGAATCCTGACTTCTCTCTACTGTCTTCAGGCTCCGGGCTTCGGCCGGGAGGGTCTCGATCGGTTTCTGGGTGCCACGAGTGGAAGCCTGAAGCCCGAAGGCTGTCTACCTCGAATCTCAGGGCTTCCGAGCGTCAGTCAGTGTTGACCGGACCTCGGTTTGCGCCTAGTCTCCGCCCGCGGGGAGAGACGCTCCGGCCATGGTTGGACAGCGTCTGCGGTTGGCTGGGCGAGTTGAGCAGGCACGTTCATGAAGGGGAGCGAGATGGTTCCAGCTTGCGGCGTCATCACGCTGACCTCCGATTTCGGCCTTCGCGACCATTATGTCGGGACGATGAAGGGCGTGATGCTTCGGATTCACCCCGAAGCTCGGCTCATCGACGTCACGCACCAAATTACGGCGCAGGACGTTCTGGAGGCTTCCCTCGTCCTCGACAGCGGGTACCGGTATTTCCCCGCAGGAACCGTCCATCTCGTGGTCGTGGATCCCGGGGTCGGAAGCGGGCGGCGCCCCATCCTCGTAGCAGGGAACGAGCACTTCTTCGTCGGGCCCGACAACGGCACCTTCACCGGCATCATCGAGGGAGATCCGTCCGCCCGCGCCTTCGAAATTGTGGAGCGGTGTTTTCTGCTCCCGGACATGAGCGACACCTTCCACGGACGCGACGTCTTCGCTCCGGTGGCGGCATTCCTTTCGCGCGGCGTCGCCCCGGAGGAGTTCGGCCCGCCGGTCACCGATCCGTGCCGGCTCTCCCTTCCGGTCCCGCGCATCTGGGGCGACCAGATCCGCGGCGAAGTGGTTCACATCGACAGCTTCGGGAACATCGTGAGCAACATCGCCCGCGCCGATTTCGAGCGGGCAGTTGGGGTGAGACGTTTCCGCATCCTTATCAACGGAAAGATCATCGACCGGATTCACCGCACCTATGCCGACCAGGAGCGGGGCCGGACCCTGGCCATCTTCGGGAGCAGCGACCTTTTGGAAATTGCCGTTGCCGAAGGGCGGGCGGAGCGCCGTGTCGGGGCCGGCAAGGGCGACACGGTTCTCGTGGAGATCGAGGAATTGCCGCGGCCTCGCTGACTTTGCTGGTCGAATGACCGGCCATTTGTGCTATCATGGAATCAGGAGACGCCCGCTGCCGCCGGGCGCCGGTGGCCGCGTTCCGTGTGGAGGTGGCCACATCCGTGCTCATGGGCATGGTTCGCGGTCGTCCGGGGGTTCCGTGATTGGATTGAAGCTCGCCCGCAGCCGCCGGGCTGGCGGCGCCACGACGAGCCGCACGTTCTCCGCGTGGGCCGTCCTGGCCCTGCCGGCCCTGCTCCTGATCGCCTCGCCCGGACGCGCCTACAACGTCTACTATGCGAACCTGCACTCCCACACGGCGCTTTCCGACGGGATCGGCACGCCGCAGGAGGCGTACGCCTACGCGCGCGACGTGGCGAATATCGACGTCCTGGCAATCACCGACCACACGCACTACCTGACTTCAACCGAGTGGACGCAATTGCGCAACGCCGCCACGGTGGCGACGCAATCGGGGATCTTCGTCGCACTCGCCTCGCAGGAGTTCGGAGTTCTGGCTGATTTCGGTCACATCAACATCGACGACTCGGCGTTCCTCAACCCGGGTTCGACCGAGAATCTGGCAGGCACCTATGCCTTCATCCAGCAGGTCAACGCCTTCGGCGCCTTCAATCATCCGAACCCGACGTACGGGACCTTCTTCAACAACCTGGCATTCTATCCCGAGTACGCCAACGCCATGAAGATGATGGAGATCCGCAACGGGTACTACTCCGGTGACTACCAGGTCCAGTTTCACCAGGCCCTGGCCAACGGCTGGAGGATCGGGCCGGTCGCCAACCAGGACAACCACGAGGGCCACTGGGGCGATCAATTGAACAACGCCGGGCGGATCCTTCTCACCGGAATCCTCGCCGACAGCCTGACGCATGACCAGGTCACGGACGCACTGCGCGCGCGCCGCTTCTTTGCCATGGAGGTCTTTCCTGCTTCTGACCGGATAGAGCTGGACTTCCGCATCGATGGACAGCCCATGGGATCCGAGATTACCGTCGGCATCTGCCCCCACTTCACGGTGGAGGCGCGCTCCGTAAACGGGGCCGGCCTCTTCTCCCGGGTAGACCTCTACCGGGACGGCGTGCTGTTGAATTCGCAAGCGATTCTCGGAACTCAAGTCTCCTACGAGTACTACGAGGCGCTCGCCGAGGGGGAGACGCACTACTACTACGCCCGGGCTAACCAGTTGGACGGTGACCATGCGTGGTCCTCGCCCATCTGGGTTCAAGCGCACATCGATCCGGTTGGTGTCTCTCCGATGGTGACCGGACGGCCGGGGGTTCTCAGAGCCGCGCCTGATCCCTTCACGACCGCGACAGCGATTCGGCTCCTCACCGGCGATCGCACGGTGGACGCCGGCATCGGTGGGGCGTTCAGCCTTCGTGTTCTGGATCCGGCGGGGCGACTCGTTCGCGGGCTCGATGCCACGATGGGAGTGGATGGCGCTGTCTGGAGCTGGGATGGGCGAGACGACTCGGGCCGCACCGTACCGCCGGGGATGTACTTCTTCCGGGCGGACGGACCTCGCGGATGGAAGGCAGGCGGTCGCATAGTTCGCGTTCGTTAGAGCCGGCACCGAGGCAGTGAGCTGACCATGCCGCAGGGAGGCGGCGCACGCAGGAGAGGAGGAGCTCGGTACGGCCTGGAGCCGCCGGGTAGAGATGGATCTCTTCATCGATATCATGCTCGTCGCCTGTTTCGTTCTCACGGCTCTGGCCGGGCTGCGAAACGGATTTTTTCGTGAGCTCTTCTCCCTCGGCGGATTGGCCGCAGGGATGCTCGCGGGGCTGCACCTAGCGACCCCGATCCTCGACAAGGCCCCGGTGTGGCTGCGCAAGTCGGGCTTGGCGTGGGGACTGCTCTTCGCCCTGGTTTTCACTGCGGTGTACGTAGCGCTGGCCCTGACCGGCCGCGCACTGGCTGTGGCCTGGGAAGGGAAGAAACCGACTGGGCTGAGCCGGCTGCTTGGCCTCGTCCTCGGCGGGGTGCGTGGGTTTACTCTGGTGCTCTTTCTGGCCGCTGCCATGGTGATGCTGGGGCCGCCGGATCGCGCGCCGTTGGCCCGTTCCCGTGTGTTGCCACGGCTCGACCCCGCCGTGCGGACTGCCGCGCGGCTTGCGCTGCCCCCGCTCGCGCAGGCCAAGGTTCTCGGCCGCTGGGATCGGCTGCCGTTCCGCAAGACCATCGCGCCGGCAGCTCAGTCCTCCAAGCCCGGCGAGTCGGTCTGACGATCGCCCCCCCGATAGACCCGGCTCCGCACCCAAGCCTCTTCGATTCGGGGCACGGCTGCGCGGATCACCCCCATGGCCGGAATGGCCAGCAGCACACCCGTGAAACCGAAGATGGTCCCGAAAAGCAACACGCCGAAGAGCACTGCCAACGGATGAAGCCCCAGTCCTGAGCCCTGGATGCGCGGAACGAGGATCTGCCCCTCGATGAGGTTAATGATCAGGATTCCTACGCCCGCCTTGAGCAGCGTCGCCCCGGGCGCGGGTCCGGTGACGGCGTTCAACACAACAAGCAGGATCGTGAGCCAGAATCCGAGCATCGGTACCAGCGAGAGCAGCCCGGCGATGACGCCCAGGGCCACCGGCTGAGGCAGGCCCGCTACGGCGAAGACAATCGAGAAGAGGACCGCCTCGAGCCCCGCCACCAGGAACTGCCCGCGCAGGTAGACCTGCAGCGAACTGGCGATGTCACCGGTTACCCGCAGCGCGTGCTCGTGCCAGCGGGCGGGCATCCAGCGCAACGCAGCGGCGCGGAATTGCTCTCGACCGACCAGCAGGTGATAGGCAACCACGGGGGTGAGAAAAAAGAGACCAAGGTACTGGGCCGCGCGGCCCAATCCCTTGCCGATCCCTGAGACCCCGCCGAACGCCGCGCGCAGAAGGCTTTCAGCATGAGCGGTCAACCTCCCCAGCCAATCGCCGCCGGCCAATCCGACAGCCTCCGTGAGAGGAACGACCGCCGCAGGCGCTCCGGTCGAATTCCGAACGGTCAACGCCAGCGAATCGGTCACGGCAGGAAACGGGACCGGGGCAGAGACGGAGACAGGAGCCGGCACGGTTTCCTGGCCGACCAGCCGCAGCAACCCCCTTCCATGTTCGGCCAGGTAGGCGTACGCATCAGGGAGTTTCTGCAAGATGAGCTGAGCTTGCCGCGTGATGGCCGGCACGAGGATCGAAAGGGCGAGGGCTACCAGAAGTCCGATCGGCAGCAGCACCAGCACCGCAGCCAAGGGGCGGCGGACGCGCTTCGACTCCAGCCATGCCACCACAGGCGCAAGCAGCAACGCGGCCAGGATTCCCGCGAGGAGAGGATAGACAACCCACCGCGCCGCGTGGACAATCCACAAGGTCCCGAGCAGGATGAGCAGGCTACGAACGTCGCGGCGTTCGCGCGCTCTGGGGAGCGCCGCCGCAAGGAACCAGGCGCCGATGGCGATGGCCATGGGCCCTAGCGACCGCAGCACGGCCCAGCCAAGCAGCGCGAGGAAGGCAGCCAGGCAGAGGCCGGCCGCGATGGGCAGACGGAGTACGGCCGGCGCGGGCAGGTAGGCCCCGGGCCGCGTGAGGTCGTCCGAGTCATGACGATGCGTGTTCATGAAGGCTCCTCTGCGGGACATCGGATGGGCACCGCGAACTGCGGCATGGTAAGGGGAGGGTGTGATGGCATTCCGGATCCTGGGAACCCGCGTAGTTTGGCTTGCCGAGGGAGAGAGGCCCCCCGCCGGTGATGTGCTCGTCATTCCGGCCAACGACCACCTCTGGATGCTCTCCGGGCCCGGGTTGGACCTCAAGAAGGCACACGGCAAGGAGATCGAGATCGAGGCGGTGCGGCAGGGGCCTTTGGAGGCGGGCCGGGTCGCGGTCACGCCGGGCGCGCTCTGCGGCTATCGCTGGCTTCATCACGCGGTGGTGATGGGCAAGGACATGGCATGGGTCGAAGGGGCGGGGCGCGCCGCTGCGCGGGAATCGATCGGCATCGCCAGGCGATCTTCTGCCGCTGCCGTCGTGGTCTATCCACTCTATCGAGGGGTCCACGGGCGCCACGAGGTGCCTGCCCGCGAGATGCTGGCCGGAATCCTCGACGGGTTGGGGGACGTCTCCGGGATCAAGACGATCTCCGTCCTGTACCAGGGTGCCGACGAAAAGGCTCTCCTGCACGAGACCTTCCTTCATTTGCTTGCGGCCTCCTCGGGGTAGGTTTGCCCCTCGGAGCAACTACGGTCGAAGCGAGCCACCACGGCGCGGACTGCTGCGGGGTGATCCGCCGCATGCCGTTCCGTCCCGGGGCGGGCCTCTGCGGGCGGGTGTTCCAAGCCAGTCCACCCAGGCCAGGCCACCCGCGCGCCGCCCCGCCCAGTCGCCCGGCAGCTACTTACCGAACTTCTGCCCGATGAGTGCCATCCCCGCCGCGAGCCCGGCACCCAGCACCCAGAGCACGCCTACCAGCCAGCCGGTCTGCTTTCCTCTCAGCCCGGATATGGACCGAAAACCAAGTCCCAGCAGAACCAGGCGATAGACCGCAAAGATGTCGAGGTGCTCCGCCAGAGCGATGAGCACTTTCTGATCCGGCTCCACAAGAACCGCCGGACTGGTGTAGATATGGATCGTGCCGGCGCGCACTCGCAGCACGGTGAGCAAGATATCGCGTGGAAGCATCACAAGCCCCGTGAACGCCGTGACCGCGAGAACCGCTCCGAAGCCGACGCGACCGCCGAGGACAAAACTCAATCCGAACCAGAAAACAAGTGCGGGAACCAGGTATCCGACCCAGGTCATGGCCAGGCCGAAGATGCCCATGGCGACCCGTATCCCGGTCAGTTTGTCGGTCGGCAGTTGCTCGATCGCGGCGGCCGCGTCCGGGTTTGCGGCCAGGCCTTCGGCAAACCAGAGGTCCGCGGAGAGAATGGCCTGTGCGAACGCCGCCACCGACAGCAGGATCAGGGGTGCCAGCCAGACCCACCTCGATAGCGGTGCCTGGAAAGCGTCGGTGGGAGAAGAAATCATGCGCCGAAAACGCCTCATGAGTTCGACCGCCACGCCGGTCGGAGGTGGCGCCGAGGGTGACGGAAGCCCAGTGTAGGGTGGTCCGGCTCCATCCATCGGTTGAGACATGCGACCTCCTTGCCGATCGTGTGGCTGAGGCCCCAGTTTGGGGGGGAGCGATGGGAATGTCAATCGCCGGAGACCATCACCAAGCCCGCGGCGAGGAAGATGCTCCCAGCTCGATGGAAAAGACTCGGGCGGGTTAGGCGGTTCTGAGTGGTGAAACGTCTTCCTCGTTGCTATTCAGGTAGACAGGATTCTTGGACTTCGGCGGCTACTTCTGCCTCTCCGTGCCCTCCGCTCGAGTGGGAACGGTGACCGTGTTGGCGCAGCCAGTTCGCGGATGGGATCCGTTCCGCCGCCGGGGCGGATCTTGTCTTCTATTCTCGGGGGGGGCGAAGTCCTACCCTCTCTTGGAGTCGGCCGCGCGCCGAATATTCTGGTGCTGCAAATCGCCGATGCCGATGTAAGGATGGGCCCGCCATCGGCATTGGCCACGCAAACAGGAGTGTCCCCGAGGGATCGATCCGTGCGCCTCAACCTCAAGCTCATCCTCATCAACTTCGCGGACGCCGTGCTCCTCAACGCCGCGGTGTTGTGTGCGCTAGCCCTCCGGTTCGAAGGAGAGATCCCGACGCGATTTCTCCAATCGTTCGCTCGCAGCGCGGTCTTCTATACGGTCGCCATGTTGCTCCTCCTCAACATCACCGGGGTGAACCGCTCCATATGGCGCTACGCCGGAGTTCCGACCATCCTGGTGCTGGTCCGGACGGTGTTTCTGGGCTTCGCCGCGCTTTTCGTCGTGAACTTGGTTCCGCAGGTTCGACTCTTCCCGGCGAGTGTGGTGATCCTTTCATGGATCCTCGCCACCGGAGCGATCGTCGCCAGCCGCCTCGCCTGGAAGCAAGTGCGGCCCCCGCGCCTTCGCGGGACGCACGCGGCCGGCAAGCGGATTCTGGTCGTCGGGGCGGGCGACGTCGGGGCGATGTTGGCACGAGAGATGCGGCGGGGTAGCCGTGAGATCGGCGAGCCGGTCGGGTTCGTCGACGATGACCCCGGGAAGCTCGGAAGGCGGATCGAAGACCTCCCGGTGCTCGGAACAACGTTCGATATTCCGCGACTCCTCGCGGAGAAACGGATCCGGCAGGTCCTGATCGCAGCGCCCACGGCCCCGTCCCGGCTCGTGCGCCAAGTGGTGCAGTTCTGCCAGGAGGCGGGTGTCGAGTGCCGCACGATTCCCGCCATCTCCGATTTCATCGCGGGAAAAGGCGCCCTGGGCCAGGTCCGCGAGGTGCGCATCGAAGACCTGCTCGGACGAGAGCCGGTGCTCATCGATTTCGAAGGAATCGCCGGGCGTGTCCGAGGCCGCACGGTGCTGGTCACCGGCGCAGGCGGTTCCATCGGCTCGGAACTCTGCCGACAACTCGCCCGTTTCGCCCCGGCCCGGCTGGTGGCCCTCGACCATGGCGAGAACCGACTCTGTTTCCTGGGAATCGAGCTCGGCGAAAGCTTTCCTGATCTGGCCCTGACCCAGGTAGTGGGGGATATCCGCGACGCGGGCGGAGTGCTCGATCTGTTCCGCCTCTACCGGCCCGACATCGTCTTCCACGCTGCGGCCCACAAGCATGTCCACTTCCTCGAGCGAACCCCGCGGGAGGCTGTGCTGAACAACATCCTCGGCACCCGAAGCCTTGCCCGCGCCGCCACCGAGACGGAGGTGGATACCTTCGTGTTCATCTCGACCGACAAAGCGGTGAACCCCTCCAGTGTCATGGGGGCCTCGAAGCGGGCCTGTGAGATCCTGCTCCAGGCGATGTCTGGTCCAGGAACCCGGACCCGGTTTGTCGCCGTTCGTTTCGGCAATGTTCTCGGCAGCGACGGAAGCGTCATACCGATCTTCCAACGCCAGATCGCCAGGGGCGGACCACTCACCGTGACCCACCCGGAGGTGCGACGCTACTTCATGACCATCCCCGAGGCCTCGCGGCTCGTCATTCAGGCCGCACTTTTCGGGAACAGCGGTGACGTTTTTGTCCTAGACATGGGCGAGCAGGTGCGGATTCTCGATGTGGCGGAGCAACTGATTCGCCTGTCCGGGCTACGGCCCGGGATCGATGTCTCCATTCGTTTCGTCGGGCTGCGTCCCGGTGAGAAGCTGGAAGAGGAACTACTCACCGACTCGGAGCGGACGCGTCTCACCGAGCACCGGAAGATCTTCCGGCTCGAGCTGGACCCGGTCGACCCGGCGATCGTCGCCGCCCGCGTCGAGGAGCTGGAGCGCCTGTCCCATACCGGGACGCCGGAGCTGATCCGCGCCGCACTGGCGACACTCGTCCCCGAGTATCACACCTTCGCGCCTGAGCCGCTGCCGATACCGGAGCCGGAGATGGGGCATCGCGCGGTCGCAGAGCCGATCGCGCCGGCCGCACCAAGGCGCGAGAGCCAAGCCCGTCGTCCGCTCGAAGCGGCTGCCGCCGGGATTTTTCTTGCGCTGCTGGCGCCGCTGGTCGGCCTTCTTCTGGTGCTTTACCGGCTGAGCGGTCCGGCCCAGGTACGATTTGTCCGTGAGGAGCGGATCGGGCAGAACCGGCGGAGCCGCGATCGACGTCACACCGGAAACGGGGTCCCCATCGACCGTCGCTACAACGAACGGCGCATCCGCCCATTGCCGGGACAGCCGTTCATCTCCTACCATCTTGAGTTCGCTCGCCGGAGGCAGAGCTGGCCACAGCGTGGGGTGGCGTGGTTTCTGGGGCGATACCGCCTCGATCGGGTGCTTTGGCTGTGGAGCGTACTCCGTGGCGAGATGAGCCTGGTGGGTCCATCGGCTCGGCTCGCCACGGAGACGAGTTTCCGCCAGGACTGGACTTCGGCCTGGATCTTCGCACGGCGACCGGGCCTGACCGGCCCCGGCGGGGTTCTCGCCGGACCGCGATTCGACCGCTCCCGGGCCGATCTCTATGATGGGTTCTACGCCCGCTACGGTGGAGCGCGGCTGGATCTCGAGACACTTCTTCGCGCGGCAGGCGGCCTGCTTCGGGGGGAGAACCGTGTCTCGGGGAACGAAGACGATCAACAGGCGTTCGAGGGTGGAAGAGGGATTGCTTCCGCCCGGAAGGGATAAGACCGATGCGACAAGGATGGATTCTCGGTGTCATCCTGGCAACCGTGGTTGTCATGGTAGCAGGTCCGGGGTCGGCACGCGCCACGGAGGGCTACCTCATCGGGGCCGAGGATGTCCTGTCTCTCACCGTATGGGAGCATCCGGAGCTGAGCCGCACCGTCGCGGTGAGGGCTGACGGCACGATTACCTTGCCGCCGCTGGGTGATATCCCGGCAGCCGGCAAGCCCACGGCCGAGCTGGCACGCACGATCGAGGCGCGCATCTACAGCACTTTGCGCATCACCACCCAGGCGACGGTCTCTGTCGTCGCCTTCAACAGCCGCAAGATCTATCTCTCCGGTCAGGTGACCACCCCAGGGCGCTTTGGCTTCGAGGAGATGCCGGGGCTGGTGGACTTGCTCGGATCCGCAGGTGGTCTCAACGCCACGGCCGATCTCTCGGCGGTGCGCATTCTGCGCCGGAGGCCGAGCGGTGGGCCCGAGACGCTGACCGTCGACCTCTCCGCGGCGGTCCAGACGGGCGACCTTAGTGCCGTGCCCAAGCTTGAGTCGGGGGATGTTGTCTATGTTCCCGCGGCGGCTGTCGGTGGCGCCGGACCGGTGGGGGGGGGCGGCGGCATTTACGTCATGGGTGAAGTGGCGCGTCCAGGCGCCTATAGCCTGCTGGCGGGGATGAACCTGATGCAGCTCCTGGCCATCGCGGGTGGGCTCGCCCCCCGAGCCGATCTCTCGCAGATCCTGATCTTCGGCGCCGACCCGACCGGCGGACCCTTCCGGGTCAAGGTCGACCTGCGCCGGGAGATGGAGACCGGCGGCCGCGGCCCCGAGGTCCGGCTCGGCGACACGGTGATCGTGGCTTCGCTCGAGGCGGGACCGGCCGCCCTCGCATGGAGCCTGACTCGCGAAACGCTCGCGGCTTCCAGAGATATTCTGAACCTCTTCCTGATCAGGGATTCCATCGTGAACCGCAGGGGGACCAACTGAGGCCCGACGGCGCGCAACGGAATCCGGAGGAGCGCATGGAACAGTTGCCGATGAGGGAAACGGTCGATCTGGAGACCCTTCTCGCTACGGCTTGGCGCCGGAAATTTGTGATGCTGGTGCCGGTGGCGCTGGCCGCAATCACGGCGTGGATCGTGACTTTGCCGCAGATCATGAAGCCACAGTACCAGTGCCAGAGCATTCTTCTGGTGCAGCCCCCTCCGCAACTCTCCTTCCAACTCGCCGGCATCGTGGTCAATCCGAGCCAAACGGAGCAGATCATTCGCATCCAGAGCCAGATCCGCTCCAACGAGTTCCTCGACAGGGTGATCACGCAGACCCGCTTACGCGAAGCGGGTCCGTTTCGGGTGTGGGCGCGGAAGAACCGGTCACGATACGAGGGGATGACCGAGGACCAACTCGTCGACCTGCGCGCCAAGGAGTTTCTCCGCCGAAGCGTTATCGCAAGCGCCTCGGGGGAGCGCAGCGGTCCGGTCAACCAGGTCACGATCGCCCTGCAGATGCCGGATCCTGATCAGGTCTTCGCGCTGGTCAACAATATCACCCGTTCGGTCATCGATGCCGGCAAGTCCGATCTTTCCGCGGAGTTTCAGTGGACGTCCGCCTTCAGCGAAGTCCAGCGGCAGGAGTTCCGGACCCGCCTGGACAAAGCCGAGAAGGAGCTTGAGGATTTCCTGCGTCAAAACGCGAGTCTTCAGGCGGCGCCCGGCTTGGTCGGGGCGACCAATGTGGGGATGGCCCAGCAACTCCGAGACGGCGCCGCCGCTGATCTGGCGACGCAGGAGGGGGAGGTGGATCGGCTCGCGCGAAATCTGCGCCAGGAAGGCATCGATCCGGGTGCCGCGGAGCGCGTCCTATCCGCACCGGAAACGGCGCCCGGCCTTGCCGATGCACGGACCTTGGAGGGAGCCTACATCCGGCAGTTACTGGGCAGCGAGGGCACCGCGCAGGGGACCGCCATTCAGTCATCCAGGAAAACCGAGGATGTCGTGCAGGCCGGACGGGCGGCTCTGACGTCCGTCGGCATCAAGCCCGAGGGGACGGACCGCGCGGCACAGTATCTCAGTGCCCTGATGCGCCGGGATCTCTTGCAGACCCGCATCACGGCGCTGGACGAAGCGATCGGGCAGTACCGGGGCCGCGTCTCCGCCGTGCCCGAGGCTGACCTTCAACTCCAACGCCTCCAACAGGAGGTAGCATCAAACCGGTCGATTCTCACCGCGTTTGAGACGCAGATGGTCGCTTCGCAGATCTCCGCGGCGTACGGATCGAGCAAGGCCGGCGAGAAGATCAGTGTCCTCGTTCCGGCCCAGCGCCCCCTCGATCCGGTCTGGCCGAAGCGAACACCGATCATTCTCCTCGCGGTGCTCGCGGGGCTGGGGCTGGGAATCGGCGGCGTGACCTTTCTCGAAAAGGTCGATCCGTCGTTTCGTGATGTGCGGGAGATCGAGCGGCGCTTCGGATTGCAGGTTCTGGGGACGATCCCCAACATGGCCGCGTTCGGAAAGCTGACGCGTGGCGTGCCCCGTTCTCAAGATGAGCGGGCGGTGCGAGTCGCTCGAGCGGAACGGGTGATGACGAGATTTCTCGATAACTCGCCCGGCTACCAGGAATTCCGCAAGCTTGTTCTCGGGCTGCTCCGTTCCGGCGGGCTTGAATCGCGGAGAATCATGCTGACGAGCGCGGGGCGAGACGAGGGGAAGTCGGTCACGTCCGCCTGTCTCGCGCTCGCGTTGGCTCGGGAGCTCCCGGCGGAGCGCGTGGTCCTCGTCGATCTGGACACCCGCCGGCCTGGCCTGGGCCCGCTCTTCGGGTTGAATGGCGATGAGGCGGTGGGAAAGCTCATTCTCGGGTCGCAGGAGTGGGAAGGTGACCCGCTATCCCCGCTGCTCCTGCCGAACCTGAAGCTTCTCGTTCCCTCGGATCCGGAGAGTTCGGGGCGGGACGTGGTGACGGTGGACAGCGTACGCTGGTTGTTGGCCAAGCTGGGTGAGGTGGCCGACCGTGTCATCATCGACTCTCCGCCGAACCTGCCGGTGCCCGATTCCATCATCATCGGGCCGGAGGTTGATGCCGTGATCTTTGTGGTCAAGGCGGGGGAAACGCCTCGCGAGACGGTGCGTTTGGGGCTCGAGCTCCAACAGAGGTTTGGTGATAACATCGTCGGGATCCTCCTGAACGACAGCGCGAGGGTGCTTCCGCACCACCACGCCCAGGCCCAGTACGACTTGCGGGGCGGCCGCCGTGCCTGAGGGAATCGTGGCGTCGGCGCCCGGTCCCCGCTCGTGGATCCGGGACCGGGCCGGTGTCTTGGGCGCCGTTCTCTCAGCTCTGGCTCTGATCGCGCTCGCCTACGGACGGACCGCGGCCACGCTGTGGCGCATGTGGTCCCACAATGACACGTACTCGCACGGCTTTCTCATCGGGCCGATTTCGCTCGTCCTCGGCTGGAACCTACGCCGGCAGCTTCGCCAGGTGCCCGCCATGCCGACCTGGGCCGGCCTGCCGGTGGTGGCGCTCGCCGTGCTTCTGCAGATTGCCGGGATCCGCGGCGATGTGACCATGTTTCAGGCCTACTCGTTGATTCTTCTCGTCGCCGGGCTGACTTGGACATGGTTTGGTCCCGGTGTCTTGCGTCGCCTGGCGTTTCCGATCGCCTTCCTGCTGTTCGGGGCCCCCACGTTTCCGGTCATCGTCAACCAGTTGAGCTTCCGCCTGAAGTCGGTCGCCGCCCTGGGTTCGGTCTCACTGGCCCAGTTGATCGGCATCTCGGTGAGCCTTCAGGGGATGGATCTCTATTTGCCGACCGGGGTCATGACCATCGAGGGGGCGTGTAGTGGTTTGAATTCGCTTATCGCTCTCACGGCCCTGGGGGCACTGTTCGCCCACCTGGGGACCGGCGCGGCTTGGCGGCGCTGGCTGCTCTTCGCCTGCTCCGTTCCGGTGGCGCTGGCGGGAAACATCGTCCGGCTGACGTCGCTCTGCGTCTACGCGGGTCTGACCGACACGACCCGGGCCACCGGGCTCTTTCACAACATCGGCGGGTTTGTCCTGTTCGGATTCGCGCTCCTGGCCATGGTGCTGTTGAAGAGGCTGCTGCGATGCTGAGAAACGCAAGGGTCCTGACTTCCCTGGCCATGCTTGCTCTGCTCGCCGGATACGTAATCGCCTTCCGCCCGCTGACGCTCGAGGGAACCCGTCTGGAAGCCTGCCCGATGGAGCTGGCGGGGATGCCCGGCACGAAACTCACGCTCGATCAGGCGGTGCTGGACGACCTCGACCCGGACGACTACCTTATCCGACAGTACACGCGGGCGGACGGAATCCCGGTCTGGCTCGTGATCGCCTATTTCCAGAACGCGAGGTTGGGTGCGCACGACCCGCAGATTTGTTACCGATCCCAGGGATATCAGGTGCAGGAGCTGCCGCCGGGGAGCGTCGCTACCGCTATCGGGCCGTTCCCGTACCGCACCTTCGTGGCGGTGCAGGGCCCGCACCGCGAAGTGGTGCGGTGTTTCTGGTTCACCGCGGGAGGCCCCCTCGCGGACGTCAAGGGATGGAGGGATAGGATGTTCTTCCAGGGCCTGCGGAACAACCGTTCTTTCGGAGCATTCGTACGCATCTCCACGATGGACACGGGTGACATGGGCGCCGCGGAGCGCACCATCGCGGACATCACGCGCGACCTGGCCCCGCACCTGCCGGGATTTTTCCCGGAGGAAGGTGCGCGGCAGGAGGCGATACCATGATCGGGCAGTTGAACCTGGCCCTCTGGGCCGTCATCGAGAGCTTTCGTGGGCAGGGAAGGAGAGCTCTGTGGTCGCCGTTTCTCCTCTTGTTCTCTGTCAACGGCCTGTGCCTGCTTCTGCTCACGCAGTTCCATCGGCCCCTGGTGGCCTGGTTTCTGGTGCCGTTACTGCGCGGTTTGGGCGGTCCGGGCGCGCTGCACTACCCGGGTTTCTATCTCGGCCTACCGGGGCTCTTCAGTTGGTTCAATGTCTTTTTCGACGTCGTCCTCGGTGCGTGGATCTTTGGAACGGCATGGCTCATTGCCTGGAGACTTGCCATGGGCCTCGATCCTCAGGGGAGCCGGGGCGAGGCCGGCCGGGCCTATGTCAAGCTCCTCGTTCTGCGTCTGCCGGTTTCCGTCCTGCCGCTTCTCGTGGCCTTCCTTCTGCCTATGGTGCTGCCGGTGCGTGCGGACGGGAGCCTTGGGCCAGTGGCGCAGCGCTTCCAGCGGGGAGGCGTGTTTCTGGCCGGGGTTCTGATCGAGTCGGCGTTCCTTTTCGGTCCCGCAGCGCTCTTGCTTGGGAAGCGTTCACTGAAAGGTGCGTTCGCGGACACGTTCCGCATGCTGGGCCGGGCGCCGCTAGCGGTTGTTCTCGTGGTTCTCGTGCCCAACTTCCTGAACCTCCTCGTCGACTACGCCGTGCGCCATCGAGAGGCGATCGTGCTGAGGATGACCCCGGAACTGATGGGCTTGGTCGTTCTCACCGCGATCGCGATCTACGCCTTCGCGGCCTTCTTTGTCATCACCGCGGGGGTGCGGATCTGGGGCGCTCGCGGTGTGGGCCTGGAAGGAGGCCGCGGATGATGGACGACGCACGAAGATCAAGCAGTCGTTCAACGAGCCTGCTTGCCGGCCTCCTATTCGGCGGCTGCATATTGGGGTTGCTGTCGGGCTGCAGCGGCGGGCCTATGGGGTCGAGCTACGAAGCGGAGCGGGCCTGCTGGAAGGCGGGCCGGATGGAACAGCGGCTCGGCCTGCGCCCTCAGGCAGGAATTGACGCCATGCGTCCGGCGATGCGGGCGTATGAGCAGGTCCTTGCTCGCTATCCTCTGGCCGCGGCCGGAAGGGACCCAGATCTGCGCCGATCTTTGACGCGCTCCCGGATTCTGGCCGCTCGACGCCTAGCGGGTCTGCGCCTCGCGGCGGGTCAGCGGGCACAGGCCGGGCAGGTCCTGTGGGATCTCCGGAACGAGGCCGTGGGTGATCCGGCGATGGCGGTCGAGTTCTTCGGCGATCTGCTCCAGACCATGGCCCTCGCGGGTAGTGCGGACTCTCTGGCGGACGTCTGTCGCGAGATGTACACGAAACTACCGCCCGCGCAGACGGACGGAAGCCCCTTCCTGCCGGTGCTCCAGGCCCCGATGGCGCGCATCAGCGCCTACGCCTCGGCCGGGCGATCGGGGGAAGCGGAGGCGGCCATAGCCGACGCCCTGTCCTACTACGATCGCGTGACCCAGGAACACCCCGCCACCGCGACCGAGGTGGTAGCCCTCACTCTGAAGGCCGATCTTCTGGCTCGAAACCGCCGGGTACCTGAGGCCGTGGCGGTTCTGGAACAGGCTCGGTCCCTCCCGACCGCCGGCGAGCTCGCTCCAGGAATAGGCTTTCTCCTTGGTCAGCTCTTGGAGCAACTGCCGGATACCCCCGGGGCCGCCGTCCGGGTCTATCGCGAGGTCTTCCGGGACTTTCCCGGCAAATCGGCCGGCTTGCAGGCTGGAATTCGCCTGGCCGTGATGCTGGCCTCGGCCGGTCAGCCTGACTCAGCGCTTGCCGTCCTTGATCGCGTCGGCCTCGACAGTCCGCGTGACCCCGAGAACGCCGCCCAGGCTCGGTTCCAGAAGGGACTGGTTCTTGCTGCCAGCGGACGGAAGTCCGATGCGATCCGCGAGCTGCGCGCCGTGGCCACCGACTTCCCGCGCACGCGGGCGGGGCTCTTGGCACCCATCCAAGTAGCGGAATACTACCGGGCCGGTAACGACAGCCTGGCGATGCGGGCCACCCTCCAGGAGGCCGAGCAAGGGTATGAACTGCTCATTGCCGATCTGCGATCCGATCCGGCGCAAGGACCGCTCGTCATGATGGCCATCGATCGGCTCCTGGATGCACGCCTTCGACTTCGTGACTGGACGCGGCTAGCGCGGTTGCTAGAGGACCGAGCCAACGCGTTTCCGCGCGACCAACGATCTCCTTCGGCATTGGTGGAAGCGGCCCAGATCTTGGACGGGAAACTTGGTGATCGGCAGGGGAGCATTCGCGTGCTACAGGCTCTGATCTCGAAGTACCCCACTCATCCACTGGCGAAGGCAGCCAGGGACAGAGTAACCCGATCGGGTGGGAGCAGCGGCTCCTAGAGCCGACCTCCATGAATCCTTGGGCGCTCATACCCGTCCCAGCGATCGCCGCGCTCTTGTTGGCGACGATCGCGGCGCTGCACCGGAGGGGTCCTCCCGCCGGGAGAACTGCTTTTGCGCTGTTTGCGGTGGCCGTGCTGTTGCCAGTGAGTTTTCTCGCCGCCGCGCAGTTGCGGCCGAGGGCGGTTCTGACGCAGTTTCTGGCCGCCGGGGCGAGCCTCGGGCTGGTTGCATTTCCGGCCCTCGTTCTCGTTCTGGCGTTTCGCTTCGGACGCGAAAGAGGGGGGTGGGGGCGGTTCGGGGTGCCTTGGGTTGCGCTAGCGGCCGGCACAAGCCTCGTGCTTCTCCTCGCGGGCGCCTTCGGTGTCGGGGCTGCCCGCATTGCACTCCAGGGGCAGAGCCCTTCTTTCGAAATCGGTAACCTGGCCGCTCGCGCTCTGCTTGGGGAACTCCTGCTTGTCGGGGCTGTAAGCGTCGTTCTCTTCCAGTCCTTCTGGGAATCCGCCCGGCGTGCAAGGAAGCCGCGCCTCCGTCGTGCGGCAGCCGGATTTCTTCTCACTTCACTCGCGATCTTCCTCGTGACCGGGCAGACGCTGCTCTACGGCGGCGCCGCGCTCCACGTCCTCTCGCTGGCTACCCTCGGCGCGCTCCCCGCTGCCCTGACGGCCCTGCCGACCTTCCTCTCGCGGGAGACGGACGACCTGACGTTGCCCGATCACGCACGCTGCGGCATCTCCTCGGGCGCGCTAGTGGGGCTGGGCGTCTTTCTGATCGCGCTGGCTGTGATCGGCGAGACCATCGAGAAGGTCGTGCCGGAGGGAAGGCTCCTCTGGTTTCACTGGGGGGGGGCCATCCTTGTCGGCGGCTTCGCGACGTTTTGGCTCGCCCCTGGACTGCGAGGACGGGCCCGGGCTTGGTTCCGTGTGCCGGTGCTGCCGGCCCGCTACGACTGGGATTGGCGGCCCCTGCGTACCTCGGCCTGCCCGCGCCCCGCAACAGGGGCCGTGCTCAGATCCACCGTCGGCCTCTTTGAGGAAAACCTTGCTTACGCGAGCTCGGCACTGTGGATTCGGTGCGACGATCCGCCGGGATACGAACCGTGGTCCACCCATGACTCCCCGCTGCCGTTCCTTCATCTCGACAATCCACTTCCGGACCTGTTCCGCCCCTGGGCACCTGTCGTGGATCTCACCACCCCTCCTGCAAGCATTGCCCGCATGGCCGCCTATGTCGAGAACTTCGAACTGGTGGAGCGCCAGGGATTTCGGCTCTTCGTGGCGCTGTCATCCGGCCCGGAAGTGTTCGGCATCGTGGCATTCGCGCCGCGTGGGTTGCGGACCGACGATTCCGCTGCCCGGGCGCTCGAGCTCTCGGCCAGACCTCTGGCCGCGGTGATCTGGGGCGCGCTGCTCACGGCGACCGCCGAGGAGTCGTCGATATCGGCGGAATCCTGGCTGCGGGCTGCCGCTCTGCTCCACCGCACGGCCGAGGAGACAAGAGCCGCGTTGCCGGACCGCAGCGTGGGAGAACGCCTCGCCGCCTGGGCCACCGCATGCGCCGAGACCTCCACCGAACGCGCGGGGCTCGCCGTTGGGCGGGTATCACTAAGGCCGAGGCGCGCGGGTGCCGAACCCGGGAACCCAACTGAGGTCCGCCCATGATTGCATCGGACGCGGGCACGCCGACCGGAGCCGGCAACCCGCCGGTCGATCGCCGGCCTTTCGTGCCTCCCGGCGAACCGCCCGGGTGGGCGCCGTCTGGAGGGGTGCAGCCTCCGCCGGGCTTCGCCGGGTTCGGTCAGCCCGATCCGACGATTCTTGGCCGGTACCGGAACAAGCTCTTTCTGCTCCTATTGGGAGCACTGGCGATCGCGTGTGCCCTCGCCGTATCGTACCTCCACTACAACATGGGCCAAGCACCGCACCGGATTTTGAAGATCGTCGCCGGCGCCGCATTGGCACTGATCATTCTCGCCCGTCCGGCGTGGGCGCTGGGCCTGCTGCCCCTGGCCTGGGTCTACCTCGACTACATGCCGGTCTCGCCGCTCCCGATGGTGAACGGGATGAACCTCCTCATCGCGTCGATCTTTCTGGGCTGGGCGGGCAACAGCATCTCCCATCGACGGGTCGGTACCACAGCGTCCCCGTGGGGCCTTCCTCTGCTGCTCTTCCTTGCTTGGTACTGTTTCGCCGCCCTCCGTTCGGTAGTCATGAGCGAAGGAGGATTCCGACTATTCCTGGCATTCATACCCGGGCTGTGGGGAGCTCTGTGCGGGCTCATTCTCTTTGTGCCGATATACAACTTTGTACAAACCTGGAAGCAGATTCGGGTCCTGGCTCTTCTGTTCTGTATCGGCTCGGCATTGGGACTCTTCGGCCTCGTCCACGGGGCCGCGGGGAGCGGATGGCAGCGCCGTGTGGGCGGCGGCATCGGGGCGATTAATGAGGCGGCCGCCTATTTCGCCACCGCGACAGCTTTCACTCTCGGTCTGCTCCAGGCGGGCTACCATGACATGCGGAAACGGATGTTGCTTCTGGGCTCGGCCCTGGCATTGGCCGTGGGGATGATCATCCCCGCGTCGCGCGGCGCCTATGTCGGCTTCATCGTCGGCCTGTTGCTGGCCGCCTTTCGCCTTGGGATCGTCTGGGTCGTCGTGCTTTCTGTCCTGGTTGGGACATTCTTCTTGTGGGCTCCGGACTACGCCAGGCAGCGAGTGATGAGCACGGAGCAGGCCGCCACTGACGAATCCAGCCGCGGTGACGCGCTCAACAAGGATTCGGGAGGCCGCCTTGAGTTGTGGCGGGCCTCGCTTGAGATCATCGCCGGAAATCCGATCGTCGGGGTAGGCTATGCCAATATCTCGACGGAAATCGGAAAGCGGATCGGGCGCGTGCGGCCGGCCCATAATCTCTACCTGGAGACGGCGGCGGAGACCGGCATACCGGGTTTGCTTCTGTTGCTCAGCCTCTTCTTCGCTGGTTTGAGCGGGGCTTCCGCGCTTCTGCGCGCCCCCGGTTTTCCCCGGTCGCTTGGGCTTGCCTACCAGTCGGCGATCGTGGTGTTCATGGTGTCGAACATTTTCGGGGGCAGGTTCTACGCCTTCAACATGGCGGGGATGATCTCGCTGCTCACCGCTTTGGTCTTTCGCGCTCGCGCCCTGCTGGCGGCGGGAATCTCCGAGGCGGACGAAGCGGATCGGAAACGCTTGAACGACCCAGGGGCTTCGGTCATCATGGCCAATGCTCGGTGACGGATGAAATCGGCGCGTAATGCGGCTCCGCGCCCAATGCGACGCGGAAACGGAGGAACCCAGGGATGAACGGGATTCGGCAACGTGGCGGGGCGGTCCCCGCCGGGATAGGCGTCCTACTCCTCGCTCTTGTGGCGGCCTCGGCCGCGGCGCAGGATCCGCCCGTCGCGACTCCGCCCGGTGGCATCGGCGCCACCCCGACTCTGGTCGTGGACAGCGCCCCCCCCGGAGCCGTGGTGATCCTGCGCGGGGCGTACGAGTGGACCGGGCTCACACCGTGGCGTCTCTACCGTGAGGTGAGCGGCCTGTATCGGGTCGAAATCCGCCTGCCCGGGTACGAGGCTTGGACCGGGGAGATCGTGCTGGGGCCCGGCGGCATCGGTCAACTTCAAGTCAAGCTGGGAAAGAAAACCGTCGAGAAGAGCCTCCTGCGAAGCGTGGTGGTCCCGGGCTGGGGTCAGCTTTATCGCGGCCAGAAGTCGAAAGGGACGCTCTTGGTTCTTGGGAGCGCCGTGGCCGCGGGCTGTGTCGTTTGGACGCACGAGGCCTACCGCGACGACGTCGACGACTTCGACGCGGCCAGGCGGGTGTACGAAGATATAAGAGTCGAGGGAGACTTGCGGGCCGGCTTAGAGGTCGTGCGCCGCGCATCCGAGAAGGCAGATCGGAGCTACGACCGGCGCCGCGTCGCCCTGTTCGGGCTGGGCGGGATCTATGCCGTGAACGTGCTCGACACCCTTTTCTTTGCCCCGACGGGCGAGGTTCTCTCCTCCGGAATGACGAGCCGCGCGGATTTGCCGGTCGGCAACGATCGCGGAATGATCGGTTGGCTCGCGGACGTCTCGCCCGCGGGCAGTTTGCGGGGCGGCTTGCGCCTGCGCTGGAATTAGGAGATGATCATGCGAATGCGTGCGATCGCCGTCCTTGCCACCGTCTGCCTCGGCCTCAGCGCCGCGTGCAGCAAGGATCACTCCCTCGAGACCGCGGTCAATCCGCGAGATCCGGATCATACCGGCGTTCGGCCGCCGGTGCCGACATCGTTGCAGGCGCGCGTCAGCAACCGCAGCGTGGAGCTCTCCTGGAGCCTATCGGACTCCTCCGGCGTCGAGTCTGTCAGCGTGTATCGCATCTATCGCGCCGAGCACGATGCGACACCGGTGCTTGCCGACTCCACGTCCCACTCGCCGGTGAGCCTCTCCGGCCTGGTGAACGGGACGGAATACCTCGTGTCGGTCGCCTCCGTACTCTCGAACGGTCTCGAAGGGAAGCGATCAGCGTCTCTGACGGTCGTCTCGGGAGTCTTCGGGATGCAGGTGGATGATGGCCGTGAGACAACCCGCGGCCTCTCAGTTCGCTTGGCCATGCTGGTGCCCGATGGGACCCGGGGCATGCAGGTCGCGAATGGACACGGCCTGGATGCCGCGCCGATCCAGCCTTTCGTTCCTGCGCTGGCTTGGCAGATTCCGCCAGGCGACGGCGAGAAAGAGATCTTCGCCCGCTTCATTGACGCGGAAGGAAACCTCTCGTTGTCGGTCTCAGACAGGATCCGACTCGACACGCGAGCCGACATCGAGAGCCTCACATTCGACCCCGCCCAGGCGGCGCCGGGTGACCATCTCCACTTTCGGCTCGACGCGGGCGAACCCCACGGGCAGGCCGGCGTATCGTTGGGAACCGGAGGCAGGCGGCTTGACTTGCGTGACGACGGTTTCGCCGGTGACGCCGCCGCTGATGACGGCATCTACGCTCTGGATTACACCGTACCGCAGGACCTCGCGCTGGTGGACGTCTTGGTCACCGGCGACTTCACCGACGAGGCCGGCAACGCCGCGCCGTCGCTCCCCGCCCCCGTTCGGCTGACAGTCCGCAACGACCCACCGGCGGTCACTCTCGACCCGATCGTTTCGCCGGCGGCCGGTGAGCTCGCGCTGAGTTGGAGCGCGGCTTCCGACGCAGGCCGGTTTTTCGCCTACCGACTGTTTCGCGCCGAGGAGCCGGGTGTCGACACCAGCAGTGCCCGGGTACAGGTCCGCGAGATCACCGCTCGGAGCAGCACCACCTACACAGACACCAACCTCGACCCGAACCGGACCTACTACTACCGCGTGACCGTGGTCGACCTCAACGGCCGCACGAGTTCGAGCAACGAGGAGGCGGGTAGGCCCCGACTCGCCCCGGCGCCCGATCCGGTGACACTGGATGTGCCCTCGAACGTCACGGAAACCTCGGTGTCTCTCTCCTTCAGCCGCTGTCTGGCGCCGACCTTCGCCCAATACCGCGTCATCCGGGGCGAGCAGGCCGACCTGAACACCGACCCCAAACGCCGCCTCCTCACAACTCTCACCGCAGCCGGGACCACCACCTACGACGATCGCACTGAGCTCGAGCAGAGGATGACCTACTACTACCGCGTTGACGTGATGGACGGGAATGGCACCGCTTCGCCGAGCAACACGGTGAGTGCCACCATCCGCGACCTGCCGCCCGCCGCGGTGACACTCAACACTCCGACCTCGACCGGCGAAACGGCGGTGCTTCTTTCCTGGGGCCAGAGCGATATTCGCGACTTCCGCCGCTACGAAGTTCGCCGTTCCTCCCTTGCCGGGGTGGGACCGGGCGCGACTCTGCTGGGTTTTCTCGATCAGAAAGAGAAGGTGAGCTATCTCGATTCCCTTTTGACTGAGAACACGGATTATTTCTACCGCGTTTTCGTGGTCGACAAGGGCGACTACCGCACGGGCAGCAACGAGCTGAAGGTGACGACGGCGAATGCCGACCCGGACCCGGTCGCGCTATCCCTGCCGATCGAGGTAGCGGACGCCTTCACGCCCTCGGTCATAACCACCTGGGCTGTGTCTCTTGCCCATGATTTTTCCGAATACCGGCTTTACCGCGACACCGCCCCAGCGGTAGGGGAGAGCTCGACTCTCGTCCGCACCATTGCGGACTCGGCGGTCACCAGCTATAGCGAAGACAAACTCGTTGACAACACGCGCTACTACTATCGGGTATTTGTGCGGGACGACGCCGGCGGCAAGGCCGGCTCCAACGAACAATCGGTGATTACGGCGAACCGGCCTCCCACCCCGGTCACGCTCAGCGTGAGCGGGACCACCACGAACAGCATTTCCTTGAGCTGGACTCGGAATGACAACCACGATTTCAGGAGGTACCGGCTGCTTAAGGGAACGACGAGCACGGCCTTCCCGACTACGGAGACCGAAATCTTGGAGAAGGAGCGGGTGAGTCACACGTTATTCGTCGCCGATTCCGACACCACGCGGTACTTCTTCAAGGTGGTCGTCGACGACAAGGAGCTGGGTTCGACCACGGTGGGAAGATCCACCGACTCCAACGTGGTGAGCGCCCGGATCCTGACAAACTAACCGGTATCGAGACCAAGGCCACAGGGGTGGAGGCAGACGAGCGCGGGGGCGTGAGATCTCGCGCGCCTGGCTCGATGCCCACAAGTTGAGTTGCGAAGCGGCGGGTGATGTGTTCGTCGAGCCGCACGTGATCGGATCGGAGGAGTGCCGGAGACTCGCCCGCGTTGGATCGCCACGCAGTTCGTATCCCCGACTGAGGCCGGCCTCGCAGCGGGTATTCGGACACGCCTACCGCAAAGTGATCACCGCGGCGGTGATCACTCATCCGAGCCCGAGCCTGATCGCGCGCCGTCAGAGACTCATCGAGGGCCTCATCCCACTCGACGGCGCGAGGATTGACGCACTTCTACTCTACCGTCGCGCCTTCCCCTGCTTGTCTCTCGCTTCACCGCTGACTGAGAGGCTTTGCTTGAGCATCTTCTCGGCCTCCGGTAGGTATGTGAGCGCCTCGGTCAAGGCGGGATCCGCGTCGATAATGACCCGGTACCGTTCGTTATCACCGAACAGCGTGCGGGCGATCTCGGCCTTGATCCCGCGTCGGACCATCTCGTCCTGCGCGGCTAGGGAGTCGGCATGATAGGCGATCTTCTTCCGGTCGAGAAACGCTCGGAAGTCGGAGACGACCGTAGCGTCGATCTTGAACTCGCGATCGAAAGTGTCGAAGGCCGGGTACGCCAGGTCCTTGCCTGTAAGGTAGTGTGCCGCGAACTCGAAGTAGGCCCGATTGCGATCGAGGTCCTGCTGCAGACGCGGGTAGAGGTAGCGCTTAGAGATCTTGTGGTCGGGAGTGATCCCACCCCCGCCGTAGACGATGCGCCCGAGTCCGGTGTGGAACTCCGGCCGCTCGGCCGCCGAATCGGCCTTCGCCGACTCCTGCTCAATCGTCTCCACATCCTCCATGAGATACTTGTCGCGGTCGGCATAGTCACGCTGGATGAGCCGCCCCGACGGCGTGAAGTAACGCGCCACCGTGAGGAGGAGCGCACCGCTGTTGGGTAGCTGGTACTGCCTCTGCACAAGCCCCTTGCCAAACGTGGTTTCGCCGACAACGAGGCCCCGATCCCAGTCCTGCATGGCGCCGGAGACAATCTCAGAGGCGGATGCGCTCCCATGATCGACCATTACCACCAGCGGGCAGGTGGTTTCGTCGCCGCGGCCGGTCGAGGAGTACTCCTCGTTAGAATCCTGGAGCCGGCCGACGGTGTAGACGATCTTCTTGCCGGCAGGAAGGAACTTGTCGGAGACAGCGATCGCCTCGTTGAGGTAACCGCCGGCGTTGCCGCGCAAGTCGAGGACAAGTTTCTTCATCCCCTGCTCTCCCAGCTTCTGCAGAGCCTTCGCCAGTTCGTCGCTGGTGGTGGCGGAGAATCGGGTCATGCGCACATAGCCGACCTCCGGGCGAAGCATGAAAGCATAAGGAACACTGAAGATCGGGATCTGCTCCCGGATGATGTCGTACTCCAGAGGTTCCTTCTCCCCCTCGCGGACGAGGGTGATGTGGACGGAGCTGCCGCGAGGGCCGCGCAACTTGTCGAAGACCTCGTCCTCCTTTATGCCGCGGGCGGAGACCCCGTCGATCTTGGCGATGATGTCGCCCGGGCGAAGGCCGAGCCGCCAGGAGGGCGTTCCTTCAATAGGAGAGATGACCGTAAGGCTTCCGTCGACAATCGCGAACGAGATGCCGATGCCGTCGAAGTTGCCGCGATTCCGCTCCTGCATCTTCTTGTTCCTGTCGGAATCCAAGTAGGTGGAGTGTGGATCGAGCTTCTCCAGCATCCCGACAATGGCACCGTCCATCAGCTTGGTGTCGTCAACTTCCTCCACGTAGTTGTCCTTCACGAAGCGCAGAACGCGGGTGAAGGTGTCGTACGGCCCGTAAGGGGAGCCGGACGAGGCGAGAACGTTGCCAAGGAAAGAGGCCCCCGTGAGCAACACGAAGACGAGGACGACGCCGGCCGTGGTGAGGATGAACTTGGTCCTGGTCATGACATCTCCCGGTTGGGTCCATAGGCCCGCGGCCGCTCCCGCCACCCGGGAACGACCGTCCAGCCCGAATCTAGCACGGGCCGGCGATGTGTAGAACCTCGGAAACGTTTCGGCGTTCCCGGCCACGTTGCAGCCCGGTCCCCCATACGTTATCGTCACCCGGGTTGGTTTCCCCAAGGACAGACGGGAAGGGATGGGTGGAATGAAGGTCTTTCTCACCGGCGGAACGGGGTACCTAGGGGGCGCTCTTCGGGCCGCCCTCCTCGAATCCGGGCACCAAGTGACCGTCTGGGCGCGTCGGGACCCGGAGGGGGAGAAGGACAGCCGGGAGGAATGGATCCGGGGGGATCTGCGTGACGGGGCGCCGCCGGTAGACCTTCTCATGCGACACCGGGCGGTGATCCATGCTGCAGCCCTGGTCAAGACCTGGGCCCCGGATCCCTCCGAGTTCGACCGCATCAATGTCGACGCCTGGGACAAGCTGCTCTTCGCTGCCACGCACGCGGGCGTGCAGAAGATCATCCACACATCCAGCTTCATAAGCCTCGGCCCTTCGCCCGGTCCACAGCCGCTTCGGGAAGGCGAACGCCGCCCGCGCGATGACTTTCGCACCGATTACGAACGGACCAAGTACCTCGCCGATCAGGTGACCGACCGTTGGATCGCCCGCGGCGCCCCCGTCGTCACCGTCTATCCCGGCGTGATCTACGGACCAGGTTCGTGTGGCGACGGAAACCTCGTCGGGAAAATGATCTGGCTGTTGGCCCGGGGGAAGTTTCCCGGGATCATTGGGTCCGGAAAGCAGGTCTGGAACCTTGCCTACCTGCCGGACGTGGCCCAAGGACATTGCCTCGCGCTGGAGCGCGGGCTTCCGGGATCGTCTTTCATTCTGGGTGGTGAGAATATCCCCCTCGGCGATCTGGTGGCTCGGGTGGCCCGGCTTCTCGGGCGCTCTTCGAGGGTTCCGCGTATCCCGGTAGGGATCGCGGAGTGGTTGGGCGGATGGATGGAGAAGCGAGCGAGCCGCACAGGTGCGGCTCCCGATCTCACGCGCGGCGTGGCCGCCGTGTACCGGCAGAATTGGTCTTACGATTCTTCGCAGGCCGAGAAAACGCTCGGCTACCGACGCACGCCGTTTGCTGAGGCTCTCGACGTCACGGTGCAGTGGGCCCGGGAACTCAAGGAATGGAAGAATTGATTCCGCCGCTCGGGCCGCCCGCGGGATGGCCGTGGGCGCTGGGTGTCCCGCTGGCGATCGGCCTGGCCGCTTGGAGCCTACGAGCTGTCCGCCGCTCGGCATTTCTAGCCGGAGTGCCCCTCGGCATCCTCGTGGCGCGCCTGGGAGGGCTTTCCGGCTTCGCTGTGCTGTTGGCCTTCTTTCTGCTGGGCACGATTCTCACGCGTCTCGGCTACACGGTAAAGGAGGCGCGGGGTGTGGCCGAACCCATGGGCGGTAGGCGGGGGGCCAGTCACGTCGCTGCCAACTGTGCCGCGGGACTCCTTCTGCTGCTGATTCGGGATATCGCCGTGCGACTAGGGGCGTCGCCTGCGGGGGACGCGGTGGGGCTGCTCTGGGCGGCATTTGTCGGGAGCTTCGCCGCGGCTGCGTCCGACACCTCCAGTTCGGAGATCGGTCAACTGCTCGGGCGGCACCCGGTGTCGCCGCGCACGCTGCGACCGGTGCCGGTGGGGACCGAAGGGGCCGTTTCTGTGGAGGGTCTACTCGCGGGACTCGCCGCCGCCATCCTGATCGGAGGTCTTGCCTTCGCGGTGCGTTTGGTTGACGGCCCCGGATGGGTTGCCGTAGCGTTGGCGGGGTTCCTTGGCAACGTGCTGGAGAGTCTGACCGGGTCATGGGGCCGACGGACGTTTCCGCACGGCTGGTTGAACTTCGCAAACACTGCCGTCGGTGCGGCCCTCGCCGCCGCCGGAGCCGCGCTATTCTGATCGGATCCCGGGTGCGGGGAAATGAGGGAGGGGATATGGACCTGCTGGAGAAGATCCGTTCGCATGAAGCTCACCTCGGGGTCATCGGGCTTGGCTATGTGGGTCTGCCCCTCGCCGTAGAGTGCTGCAAGGCGGGCTTCACCGTGACCGGCATCGACATCAACGAAGAGCGGGTGGCCCAACTGCGCGAGGGTAGGTCCTACATCATTGATGTCCCCTCCGACGAGTTAGCACCCCTGGTCGCGTTGGGTCGCTTCCGCCCCTCCACCGACTTTTCACTCTTGCGTGAGACCGATACCGTAAACATCTGCGTCCCGACCCCTTTGCGAAAGACCAAGGACCCCGATGTCTCCTTCATCGTCACCGCCGTGGAGCGAATCCGCGAAACGCTGCACCGCACGCAGCTCATCATCCTGGAGAGCACCACCTATCCCGGCACCACCGACGAGCTGATCTTGCCCATGTTGGAGGAGACCGGTCTCAAGGTTGGGGAGGACTTCTTCCTCGCGTTCTCACCCGAGCGGGTCGACCCTGGCAACGCCCGCTACAACACGCGTAACATCCCGAAGGTGGTGGGCGGCGTCACGCCACGCTGCACCCTCGCCGCCGCCACGCTTTATCGCCAGACCCTGGAAACCGTGGTGGAAGTGGGCTCGACCCGCGTGGCCGAAATGGTCAAGCTTCTCGAAAACACATTTCGCAGCGTGAATATCGGGCTTGTCAACGAGCTCGCCCTCATGTGCCGGAAGATGAACATTGATGTTTGGGAGGTGATCCGCGGAGCGGCGACCAAGCCGTTCGGCTTCATGCCGTTCTACCCCGGCCCCGGCCTGGGCGGACACTGCATCCCGATCGATCCTGTCTACCTTTCGTGGAAAGCCCGCGCCGCCGGCTTCGAGGCCCGCTTCATCGACCTCGCCTCCGCGGTCAACGCCTCCATGCCGCGCCACATTGTCGACCTCGTGGCCGACGCCCTGAACTCCCGAGGGCGATCTGTGAAGGGAAGCCGCATCCTGGTCCTCGGTGTCGCGTACAAGGAGAACATCGACGACGTTCGCGAATCGCCCGCCCTTGACATCATCGAGCAGCTCCTGCGCCGAGGGGCGGATGTCCGCTTCCACGACCCATTGGTGACAGCGATCAACTTTGACTCCGGGACGCTTCACACCGTGCCGCTGGAAGCGGCGGAATTGCGCGAGGCCGACTGCGCCGTGGTAGTCACCGCGCACCGGGAAATCGACTACCGGGCCATTCTCGACGCTGTGCCGCTCCTGGTGGACACGCGGAATTGCCTCCCCGGCGTGCAGGACCCGAAGCTTTTCCGGCTCTAGTACATCGGCTCGACGTGGGACCCGACGGTCCCGAGGGAGGCATGGCATGCTCGATTCATCGGCGCACGTACTCGTGACGGGCGGGGCCGGCTTCATCGGCTCACATCTCGCGGATCGTCTCGCGCGCGACGGCGCCCGCGTGCGCATCCTCGACGACTTCTCTACCGGCAGCCGCTCCACCGCGGCGGAGTTGCGCGATCTCCACGACGCCCGCCTCGAGGTCTTCGAGGGGGACATCCGCAATCGGGAAACGGTTCAACGCGCGTGCGTTGGGATCACCCACATCGTCCACCAGGCGGCCCTCGCCAGCGTGCAGCGATCGGTGGAGGATCCCGTGCGCTCCACTGAGGTCGGCATCAACGGCACGCTCCACCTCCTCGAGGAGGCACGGCGGCAGGGGGTGCGGCGTTTCGTCTATGCCGGTTCTTCTTCCGTCTACGGCGACCAACCTGAGCTGCCGAAACGCGAGAGCATGGCTCCCCGGCCTAAGTCACCCTATGCCCTGACCAAGCTCGCGGGGGAAATCTACTGCACCCAGTACTACGAGCTCTTCGGTCTTGCCACGGTAACCCTGCGCTACTTCAATGTCTTCGGCCCGCGGCAAAATCCGGACTCCCTGTATGCCGCTGTCATTCCTCTTTTCATCCGCGCCGCACTCACCGGCGAGTCTCCGCATGTCCATGGGGATGGCGGGCAGACCCGCGACTTCACGTACATCGACAACGTGGTCGAGGCGAACCTGCTCGCCCTGGAGGCCGACCCGGCACGCGTAGGCGGGGCGGTGCTCAATATCGCGTGCGGCGACCGCACCTCGCTTCTCGATCTGCTGACTATCCTCTCCCGTCTGGCGGAGCGACCCGTGACGCCGGTGTTCGAGGCCGCTCGCGCCGGCGATGTGCGTGACTCGCAGGCCGCGGTGGAGGAGGCGGAGCAACGCCTTGGCTTCCGGCCAGTGGTGGACCTGGAGGAGGGACTGCGGCGCACCATGGCGTGGACCAGGGCGCGGCTCGCGCTCTGAGTGCGGGGGAGAGGGGACGGCCATGATCGAGAGATGGATCGCGCCCGAAGCAGTGATCGGCGAGGGAACGGAGATCGGCCGGGGGGCGGTGATCGAGGAAGGCGTCGTGCTCGGCCGCCATTGCCGGATCGGCCACTTCGTGGTTCTGCATGCCGGGACGATCGTGGGTGACGGAGTGCGGATCGACGAATTCGCGAGTGTGGGGAAATGGCCTCTGCGAGCGGTCAACAGCATCCTGCAACCGACGGCGGAGATCGACCCTGCCCGGATCGGTGACGGCTGTCTTCTCGGCACCGGGGCTAGCGTTTACCGCGGGGCGACCCTGGGGCAGAGCTGCCTGGTGGCCGACCAGGCGACGGTGCGCGAGCGAGCCACGGTCGGCGACTTCACCATCGTGGGCCGCGGCGTCACCGTGGAGAACGACTGCACTGTGGGTCGTTACTGCAAGATCGAGACCGAGGCGTACGTCACGGCGTACTCTGTGCTCGAGGATCGCGTCTTTCTCGCCCCGCAGGTCACGACAACCAACGACCGGTTCATCGGGCGGACCGCCGAACGGTTCCGGCATTTCCGGGGAATCACTGTGCGGCGCGGCGGCCGCGTGGGTGCGGGCTCGGTGGTACTGCCGGGGCTCGAAATCGGCGCCGACGCCCTGGTGGCCGCCGGTTCGGTGGTGACCCGGGATGTGCCATCCAGGATGATCGTGATGGGCAGCCCGGCGCGCCCTTGGCGACCCGTTCCCGAGGAGCAGTTGCTCGAGAACCAAGACTGGCCGGAGTAGCCGGCCGACGCGCGATTCTTGCCCCTCGGCAGACGCGCACTGCGCCCAGGAAAGGAGTTCCCCTTGGCTGAGATGCGCGTCCCCCTCCTCGATGTAAAGGCTCAGTACGCCACCATTCGCGAACCCTTGCTCCAGGCCGTGGAATCAGTTCTCGCCAGTGGACAGTGGATCCTCGGTCCCGCCGTGCGAGACCTGGAGGAGCGACTGGCCCGCTACCTCGCCGTGCCGCACGCGGTAGGCGTCGCGTCGGGCACCGACGCCCTCCTCGTGGCGCTGCGGGCCCTGGACTGCGGCCCGGGGACCGAAGTGATCTGCCCGGCCTACAGTTTCTTCGCCACGGCCGGCGCCATCAGCAACAACGGGGCGCGGCCGGTCTTCGTCGATATCGAGGAGGCAACCTTCAACCTCAACCCGAACGCGCTGGAACAAGTCATCACCCCGCGGACACGGGCGGTCATGCCTGTGCATCTATTCGGCCAATCGGCTGACATGGCGCCAATCATGGACTGTTGCGGAAAGCGCGGCATTCCCGTCATCGAGGATGCGGCCCAGGCTATCGGCGCAACCTGGCGCGACATCCCGGTAGGAGGGGTGGGAGACCTTGGTTGTTTCTCGTTCTACCCATCGAAAAATCTAGGTGGAGCGGGCGATGGCGGCCTCATCACCACCCGGCGCGACGACCTCGCCGATCGCGTCCGGATGCTGCGCACGCACGGCTCCCGCGAGAGGTACAAACACGAGCGGGTCGGCTTCAACAGTCGCCTCGACTCTGTGCAGGCGGCGATACTCGGGGTGAAGCTCGCGCATCTCGATTCCTGGACCGCCGCGCGGGCCTCGCACGCCAGCGCCTACACCCAAGCGTTCGCGGATCTCGACGGCCTCATCACGCCGATTGACGCCGGACGGGGGAAGCATGTTTGGAACCAGTACACCCTTCGGGTGCGGCGCGGATCGCGTGACGGGCTGCGCAGTCATCTCTCGGAGAAGGGGATCGGCAGCGATGTCTACTATCCGATCCCGCTCCACCTGCAGGAGTGTTTCGCGGACCTGGGCTACCGGAAGGGAAGCCTGCCGGTCTCCGAAGCTGCGACCCGTGAAAGCCTGTCGATCCCCGTCTATCCGGAGCTGACATCCGATCAGCAGGGATACGTGGTCGAGACCATCCTTAACTGGTGTCACGATAACTAGTTGACCGCAACGCGGTGGAGCTCGCAGAGCGCGGGCTAGCGGTCGGGCTAGCATCCCGGGATCCCGGCACGCTGATCCGCAGTCAGAGTCTATCGCGCCCCGCATCGCCCCAGCCGCCCGTTCTCCGCGTCTCCCGTGTCCACACTCGGATGCGGTCGAGATCGTCGCTCCTGCGCGTCCCTACAGCGTCGCCTGGATGCACAAACGCACCAGCTTTGCAGCCGGAGCGTCGTGGTCGGCCTTCGAGGGGTAGCGTCGCCTGGTCGGTCTCGCCGATCCCCGCAGACCTACAGAATGGTCCGCCGGCCAGCGTGCCCACACCAGCCGACGGACCGCCGCGAGGGGGAAAGGAAACCCCACGCGGCATCGGGGGAGCGGACCGCCCAGGCTGCCGGTGGGGAGCAGCCCAGACGGCCCGCCACGGTGCTACGCCGTCAGGACATCCAGAGAGACAGCAAACGACTCGGGATGCCGAAGCCCGGTGTCGATGCTGGCCATCGCACGAACCCGGACCGCGCCGGATGCGAACTTCGTGTACGGATCGGCGAGGAGCTCGAGACCGCCCCACAGCCCGACGATCACATCGGCCCAGTTGCCGTAGATCGTCGCCGAGCAGACCGCACCGGAGCCGCCCTTGACGAGGTTGCTCGGCACGTTGTTGGAGACGAACGCCGGCTTACCTGCGATCACTCCCTGGTACGCCGCGCCGGCCGGAGCGTCGCCCCAGAGGTACCCGACTCCGTAGCTGGCATCCCGGAGCGTGACCATGAGCTTGGCCTGCGTCTTGGCGTTGACGATCCACGCCAGGGAGCCGGAGTCCGCGTTGGCGACAGCCACGTCCGCCAAGTGCTCGACGACCTTCGCATGGGTCAGCGCCGCGCCGGCCGCGCCCATGACGACCGCACCGATGCCGGCCGGCATGGTGGTGATCCCCGAAGGCTGGCCACCCGACCCGGTCCCTGCGATCACGGCCGCGTCAATCGCGGTCCCGATCACGTCGACCAGCTCCTGCTGCACGAGCATCTCGATTTCCGGGGTGGCCTGAAGCAGAAGCTTCCGGCTGAACTCGGTCAGCGCACCCACGGTCTTCGGCGAGAGCGACATTTGCGCAAACGCCGGATCAGCCGGGGTGATGTCGCTCGTCTCGCTGGCGAGCCAGTAGGCGGTAGATCCCGAAGCCTTCCTCGGAATGGCGACGTTGCCAGTCAGACCGGGCAAGGTCGTAGCCCCGGCCGCGACTACCTGCGATTTCGCGCGCAGCACGTCGATGAACTGGTTGGCCAGAAGGTCGGTCTGCACGAGGTATCCACCCGCAGCGCTGCTGCCCTGCGAAAGTGCGCGCGAGTGTCGGGGCACGAGCGCTTGCAGGGGAATGACGATCCCCTCGGACCGCACGCCGGTGCGGCGGCCGTAGTCCTCGCCGATCTCGCGCTCCCGGCCGGCCTCGCGCCAGTCACCGGAGGTCAACGCGAGGATCGCCTTGCAGAGTGAGTAGCGTTCCAGCTCCCTGCGGTAGTCGGCACTCTCGCCGATCTCGGGGCCGGCGCAGGCACGGATCGCCGGGCTGGACTGCGATGCGAGCCGCTCCACCAGCGTCCGACGAAAGTCCTCGAGGCTCGAGCCCTCGGCGACGGCACGCAGGGCCATCTCGGGACCGCCGCGATCTTTCCAGGCGCCGCCTAGCGAGGTGATGCTGTGGACGCGGAAGCGTTCGGCTTCGGCGGCCGGGTCGGGGGTGACTTCGATTGCCATGATACAAGGCTCCTTCTGCGGAGCGCTTCGATAGGCTCCGACGCTGGTGTCTGCGGGAACGTTGACGAGGCTGCACTCAAACGGCGCCCAGTCGATCGCGCGGTAAACGCCGCGTCCGGTCGCACGGTCGGTGCCGGCCTCGACCATTTTCTTGATTTCGTAACCGATGCTGATGGCGCCAGCGAAGCCGTCGCGGACCGCCTGGAAGAGCTCGCGCCCCCGAGCGGTAGGCGCGAATCGCAAGGTGCCGCGCAACTGCTTGCCAGAGAGCCGCACGTTTTCGACCTTGCCGACGGGCGGCATCTCGCGGGTGTCGTGACTGGCCAGCAACGGGAGTCCGTCGCGGGCACGGGTCAAGTCCACCGCGGCGGTCGAGTGCTCGAGGATCTCCGCGCCCCAGAGCCGCTCCACGGGCGTTTCTGAGCTGAGGCTGGCAGGAATGGTCAGGTCTTCCGATTGCGCTCGGTGGCGGTCAGGGATCAGCTCCCTGCTAGCTATCTTGGGGACATTCAATGGATTCTCCTGCACGGGTCCGGGGTCCGTGCGATGGGCGAACGCAAAACGGGGCGTTGATTGCCCTGTGCTGTTTCTGCGTTCCGCGGGCGGTTGGTCGGGTGAGACCCGAAGCTTCCGAGCCGCGCGAGTCCGCCAGCGGCAGAGCCGGGGCGGGTCTCGGGTCGCCGGCCCGAGCGCTCGGGGAGAGCGGCAGATCGGCGACTCGCGTAAGTGGTACCACAATTCGGCCGCGGAGTCAACGGGATTTCCTTCCGAGGAGCCGGTCGCGCCAGGTTCGCGGGCGGGATGCGGCGGCCATGTCCTGGCAGAGCCGCACGGCGCCGGCCAGGGAGCTGGCGACCAGGTTCCGATGCACGGCAGGGGTCACCCCGGTGTTGATCGCCCAGCGGTCTCCAGGGAGCCGCACGGCCCAAGTCCCGCCGTTCAGGTGCGGGCAATAGAAGCTCTGTTTGCCCTGGTCCATCGGATGGTGCATCTGGTGGGCGCCACACTGGGGGCAGATCATCGGCGGCGGGCCCGGGGGCGGATCGGCCGGCGCCGGGGGCGGCACGGGCGGCCGCTCGTGGTCGGGCTCCCACGTCACCGGGCACCTCCCGTCCGAACCATCGCCGGGTTGGTCCACCGCTGCCAGGCCAGATCGGCCCGGTGGGGGTCGATCTTCCCGCAGCGACACTCCGCCGGGCAGCGCCGGGGGTGCGACGGGCACGACCTTGAGATTCGTCCTGCCAACAGCGCCGCGTGTACGGACGACTTGGCGCCGCCGGGCAGCCCACGCTCGCGTCGATACCGGGCGTAGGCTGAGATCGTCAGGGTTTTCGTGAGCATTGGGTTCCTCCGTGCCGGTGTACCGGCGGTGTGGGTCATTGGGGTGACTCGTGGTCAGTGGTGTAACTGGCTGATAATGATGCAGATATGTTGACGGCACCGTCGGGCGGTCGTTCGTTCGGACTTCCTGGAAGCCAGAGCGTAGAGGCTTTCCGTGCCCCCGCGCTACCCGCATGAAACGCCCCAGGGAGGACCCGCTCGTTGATACGCAACGACTTACGGCTGCCGCTGGTGTCGCGGCCGATGATGCTGGTGTCGAGGGGGTGGGTGGTCGGTCGCGGCGGGGTCTGGCCGAGTTGCACGAGTTGCATAGGGTGCGCGTTTGAGGGGTCAAAAACAGGGGTCATGCAACTACCTAGTTGCACGGGTTGTTGCGTGAGTTGTTGCGTCTGACCTGTGCTAACTCGTTGCGCTGCAATAGTAGTTGCATGGCATGTTGCGTTGCGTGTTGCGCGTGACTCTACCAAAGTTGCGTGTTGCGTGTTACTAAGTAACACAACATGCAACTGGTCAGAGTGGGGCAACTTCACTGGATCTCTCCCGACTCCCGAGCCTGCTTGATGATGCGAGAAACAGTGCTCTTGTCCTTGCCCAACTCCTTGCCGATCTCGGCCTGGGTGAGTCCGTTCTCGTGCAGGTTGAGGACTCGTTCCTTGGTGGCGGCCGAGCAGGTCTTGGTGATCCACCGGGAGCTGGACAGGTCTCCCGTCCCGAGCCGCGCCTCGAACGCCTCAGCGGCTTTGCCGTGGATCCCCCGGGCCTTGGTGTAGGTCACGACGAACCGGGCGCCGTCCCGCGAGTCATAGTCGGCCGGGTGCTCCAGCTTGATGGACAGGTCGAGCACGTCCTCGCGCTTGCTGGTCCCGCGCTGGTTGCCGGAGGTGCCGGCGTGGTGATCGAAGAGGACTGCTATCCCCCGGCGCCGGAGCGAGAGGAGCCAGTCCTGCATCGGCTGCCACGACTCGGCCTCGTTCTCCACGCCGCCGGTGCACAGTGCCGACAGGTTGTCGAGGAAGAGGATCTCCGCCTCGCCCAGGTGCTCCTCTACCAGCCGTTGCCCCTCGGGGAGGTTCAAGCTGGGGATGCTGCGCTCTTGGTAGTCCGCCGCGAGGATCCGCAGTCGTCCGCCCCAGTCGTGGCCGTGCATCGTCCGCGTGAGCTCCAGCCGCTCCTGTACCGTCTCGAAGGGGAGCTCGCCGTCGACGTAGAGGACGCTGCGCGGCTTGGGAGCTCGCCACACAAGGAACTCGCCGCCGGCCGCGGTCGCGCTCGCCATGCCGACGGAGATCCACGTCTTGCCGACCCCGCGCTTGGCCACCAGCATGGCGAGGTCTTTCGTGCGCAGAATCGGCTCGAGGATGAACTCCCGCGGTGGGCGCCGGATGGCCAGCATCTCTTCGGCGGTCAGAGAGACAAGGGCCGCACCGGCCGGTGGAGTGTCCGTCGAGGCCGGCGCATCGTCCGAAAGGTCCGCCGTCTCGCTGAGCACGGGAGCCGCGGCGGCCAGCTCGTCCAACGTCTCGCGCGTGCCACCGTTGGCCAGGTAGTCCGAGACGTCGCCTTTCGGCGGCAGCCCGGGCAGCGTGAGGATGCGCGCCTCTTCGGCCACGTCCTGCAAGTGGCGAGCGACGGTCCGCATATGATCCAGGCCGGGCTTGTCGTTGTCGGGGAGGAGCACGCACAGGCGGCCGCGTAGAAACTCGTTGAACTCGGGTCGCCATTTACCTGCGCCGCCGGGGTTTGTCGTTGCCACCGCACCGATGGCAGCGAGCGAGAGGACGTCTTTCTCACCCTCGACGATGTAGCACGGCCTGGAGAGATCCGCCGCGAGGAGCTGTGGAAGTTGGAACGGCACGAGCCGGACGCCCTGCATGCATCCCTTGCCCGTCCGCCAGCCGCCGTTGCCGTCACTCGGGTTCTGCCAGAACGTTTTCTCCCCGTCGACGACTGGACCACGTACGACTCGGAAGAGAGACTTCCCGGCCTCGTCCCGGTAGACATACTGCGTCCGCGGGGGAAACAAGTCGGTCAAGGCCAGCCCCGCGGCCGCAACGACGGCCTGCGTGCTGCATCCTGCGTGACACTTGAGGAGCACGCGCCCATCGTCTCCGAGCGAGACGGAGAGGCTTGGCACACCGTCCTCGTGGGCGGGGCACCTCGCCTCGTGTCCGCCCTCGACGGATCGCACGCCCTCGAGACGCGAGAGGACGTTCTTGAGCTCGGTCGTCATCGTGCGTTCCGCTCGGCCTGCTTGAGCTCAGCATAGAGCACGAGCAGCGCCCTCCGGGCCCTCAGCGCCGCGGCCGCAACAGCGTCGACGTCGCCCGCCGTCGCGTCCAATGCGATGCGCTTGACGGCCCGCAGCGCCTCGTCGAGCTCGGTCTGCTCGACGGCGGTCACGGCTTCACCGCCGGAACCGCCCCCGTCCGCGTCGAGATCCATTCGTCGATTTCGGATTCCAGCCAGCCCACCAGCCGCTCCGATAGTTGGCGCCGCTTGGGGAATTGGCCGAGTCCTTCGAGTCGCCAGAGGGTGGTTGAGCTGAGTCCGGTCCGGGCGGTTACGTCGCGCCGCCGGAGCAGTCTCGAGGGCGGGGCCTTTGGTTCGATCTGTGGCATTTCGTGCCTCCCTTCGAGGGGCACGATGCCGCAGGAATCACTCTAGCTCAAGGCGATAACGCATTGCTACGTAAGATCATACACTCACGAAAGCGCTCATTGCTGAGTGTGGCTGTCGGGGTCTCGGGAGAGCTTTCGCACCCGCGACCAAGCGCGCTCCAGAGTGACGGCAGACGCGGCTTTGCCGCGGATCTTGGGCAGCACCTTCGCCGCCTCGCTGAAAGCGTTGGGGGTCCGGCGCCGATCGGTGCCGCGGCCGCGCTTCCGCTGTCGCTCCACCTCGTAGAAGGCCAGAGTGCCCATCGACATTTCGAGCTCAGCCGCCCGGAGTGTGGCGACTGGCGCCTTGAACTTCGGCCCGCGGGGCTTCGCACCGAAGGCTACATCGAGGTCGCGGCATGGCAGAGAGGAGACGTCGAGCGGATCGACCCGGCCGGCCGCCCAGCGGTCGAACGCCGTCTTGACGAGCTCGCCGAGCTCGTCCGGTACGTCGCACCAGCGGCAAGCGCAGTCGAGCGCCAAGAGCAGGTGGCCAGGGTCGCGGGTTGCTTGGAACTCGCCGACAAGGCGTGCGATTTCGTCGCGGGCAGCGTCGGGGATCATCGGCGCGCCCTCCTCTTGACCGCCTCCGGTCCCGCCGGCCTGCTGAGGCGGTACAGCACGGCGCCCCATTCATCGAGGGCCGCTCGCATCTCCTCCGCGTAGGCGTGCCGGTCGTAAATCCTCGTCACCCCGGGCAGCGCGTGCCCCAGGATCCGGCTGATCACAACGCGAGAGTGCCCCAGGCTGGCAAGGTGAGTCGCACACGAGCGCCTGAGATCATGCGGGGTGAACCGCTCTAGGCCGAGTGCCGCGAGGTTGCCGTTGATCGCGGCCGACATCGTGGCCGGCAGCATCGGGCCTTTACGCCCGGGGAACGGATAGATGGAGAGAGGATTCAGCAGGCGAACTTCCCTAAGAACCTGTCGGGCGAACTGACTCAGCGGAACCGTATGCGCGTGGTGAGTCTTCGTCCGCTCCGCTGGCATCGTCCACACGCCGGCCTGGAGGTCGAACTCCTGCCACGTCGCACCAGCCGTTTCCCCCGGCCGGGCTCCGGTGGCAAGCTGGAACCGCAGCGCGTGCTTGGTGGTCTTCGTGAACTCGAAGAGACCCGGCTGATCCATCCCGACGAGGAAGCGCTTGAGCTCGTCGGCCGATAGGAACCGCTCCCGCTCGTGCTCCTTCGCGGGGCGGGGGACCTGCGCACAAGGGGAGAACTCCACCAGCTCGCGGGTGATGCCCCAGTTGTACGCCTTCCTCAGAACCGCCAGCACGCGATTGGCGGTCACTCCCGCACCACGAGCCACAATCCCATCGAGAAGCGCCATGACATCGCGCCTGCGCACGTTTGCGGCCTTCACGGTACCAAGGTGGGGGAGCACCTCTACACGCAGCAGCCGCTCATCCTCGAATGCCGACTTCTTCCGCGGCTTCGAGTACAGCTCGATGAACTGATCGGCCAGCTCGGCCACGGTCGGGGCGGCCCGGTCTGCGATGTTGGCTGCCACGGCAAGGGTCGCAGGGTCGACGCCGGCGCCACGGTTCCGCATCGCCGTGTCGTGTGCCGTATGGGCGGCGGCCACGGTCATCTCGGGATAGCGCCCCAGCGTCATCCATCGGAATCGGCCGTTCAGGTGGTAGGCATAGATCCACGAGCGTACCCCCGACGGTCGGACTCGCAGGCCGAGACCATCAGGAGCCCACACGACGTAGGCGTGCTCCTCCGGCTTCCGGTTCCGCACGTAGGGGTCGGTGAACTTCCGCACCCGCCGCGTCTCCCCTTCCATTTCCGTCCTCCTGGGCTAGTCCTGGGCTAGCATCCCGCTTCGGGTTGCCACGGAACGCCGTGAAAGGTCCCGGTGCCAGAATGCCGCCGAATATGCGGGGTGTCAACGCCTTTCGTGCCGTCTGCGGGGTGGAGTGAAACGGCCCGAAGTGCCTTTGTATCTGACATCCGATCAGCAGGGATACGTGGTCGAGACAATCCGGAACTGGGTGGCGGGGTCGTAGCCGCGCCCTGTAGCCCTGTCCCGCATTCGACGCGCCGAAGCAGAGGCTCTCGAAGTGTGAGGATCCCGGACGACGCCACATCTGTTTCCCCGCATGCAGATTTTGCATTTCACATCCCGGTCCTGGGTGATCTTGACGATCTCGCGCCAGGAACTTGTCGATAGCCAGTGTGTTATGTGAGAGCGACGTTGAGTTCCTTCGATTTTCTTTCCGTTTCAGGCTACCCGACCAACTACTAGTCGCGCGAGCCCGCCCCCTCTCGATGATGGCCATACTCCCGGACCCCATTCCCGGATTCCTTACTACCGTCAGATAAAGTGCGGAGTCAGCACGTTCTTCTCTTGCAGGACGCACGAAGGAACGGGCGTTCTGCACCCACGAGTCCATCGCGAACCACACGGGTGATGAGGATAACGTCTTGCAGCATCATCGAACGGGACGCCCCTCCAGAACGACGGAGAACGTGGAGACGATGGCACGATCCTTGACCACCTTCTGTTCGATGGATCGCTTCGACACTACTCCCGCGCCCGGCTGGCGACATTTTCTGGTCGGGCTCCCTGGCTTCCCGAGTCGCCCCGCCCGGTACTCCGTGCGCGCAGCTGTCGCCGTTCTGACCGTCCTGGTCTGGCCGGTTCTCGGCAGCAGTCTCGCGGCCGGGAGTGGTCCGGCAGCGTTTACCTCGCACCTGTTGGCCCCGGATCCGGAGTGGCAGGCGACGCGAGGGGCCCGCGCCGCCACCGGGCCCGGCCTGGCCGCGGCCGTGGGCAATCCGGCGGCCCTCGCTTCCCTCAGTGGGGGGAGCGCCGCCTGCTCCCATCTCCAATGGGCGGGCGGCCTCACTCGGGAGTGGGCAAGTTCCGGCTGGGAGCTCGATCACGGAACCGCGCTCGCGGTTGATGCCGGCATCCTCCGCGGCCCGGAACTGCCCGGCTACAACGACCAAGGCGACCCTGTCAGTTCCTTCCGGGCCTCGGAATGGAATGTGGGTGTGCATGGAGCTCGGATGCTCGGGCGCGGCCTTTCGGCTGGAGTGGGCGCGCGCCTCTTCCGCCTCGAGGACGAGGTGGAGCCGCTCACCGGCGCAGGACTCTCGTTCGGGATGCGGATGCGCGGCGCCACGCGCGTCGTCGGTCTCGCCCTGACCGACGTCGGAGCGCCGCTCCGCGGCCGCCAGGGAGCGTATACGTTGCCGACTCGCTGGCGTGCCGGATTCGAGCAGGAGCTGAGCGACGGCGGTGCACTAGCTGCCATCTCGTTCGAAGGGGATGGCTCCAGCGGCATGCGTGTCGCCTTCGGGGTCGTGGCTCGCCCGACTGCCTCCCTTGAGCTGCTCGGCGGGCTTCTCGCGGGCGGAAGCGGTGTTGAGGATTCCCCGGTGGGCTGGTCTGCAGGAACAACCGTTCATCACGGCGCGCTCGCGGTCTCCTACGCGTTCCGATCGGTAGACGCGCTCGGTTCCACACACCTGATCGGGATCCGCTTGGGATGGCGGGGCTCGCGGAGACTCGGGGAACTGGCGACTCTACCGGACCCGCGGAATTCGGACCCGGCGCCCGCCTACCAGCAAGCACCTCCAGTCGAATCCGGCATGAGCGCGCCCGGCCAGGCGGTCTACGGCGGCCGCTACCGCACGGCCGAGGCAGCCGGCGCCGAGGCGGCACTCCTTCGCACCAAGGGAATGCCCGCGGCCCGGATCGTGGGCGAGGGAGACGGGCATTGGCGCGTGCTTGCCCTCGAGTGCCGGACGCCGGAAGATGCCGCAGGCGCAGTGTCGCGCCTGCGGGGATGGACGATTCTCGCTACCGCGGAACCTGCCTTCGCACCGGAGCCTCGCGTCGGAAATCCCGATTCTCCTTGAAGTGGCGCGGCGGGCCCGCATACGGTTCCCCATCGCCCCGCGGACCGGGACGAAGGAGGAACAAACGATGGCGCGGATGCTTGTCACCGGCGGAGCTGGGTTCATAGGATCCCACGCGGCCCTCCACTTTGCGTCGCGGGGCTGGGAGGTGCGGATCCTAGACAATCTCTCCCGCGGCCACCTCCTGCGTCGGGAGGATCCCAATGCGCGGCACAACTGGGAGCGCCTCGGGGAGATCCCCGGCATAACGCGAATCAAGGGAGATGTGAGGGACACCGCTGCCGTCGAGGCCGCGGTGGATGGCGTCGACGCCGTGCTCCACGCTGCCGCCCAGACTGCCGTGACCGTCTCCACCGATGACCCCGCCACCGACTTCGAGACCAACGCCCTCGGCACGTTCCGTGTTCTCGACGCGGTGCGTCGCACCGGGCGGAAAGCGGCGTTTCTGTTCTGCTCCACCAATAAGGTCTATGGTGCCCGCGTCAATGCCGTCCCACTCGAAGAGGAAGAGGAGCGCTATGCCTTCGGCGCTCCGTACCGCGCGGGAATCCCAGAGGAATTCGGCCTGGATCTCTGCGAGCACACCCCGTACGGCTGCTCCAAGCTGACCGGGGATGTCTATGTGCAGGACTTCGGCCACCTCTACGGACTGCGTACCGGCGTCTTCCGCATGTCCTGCATCTACGGCACGCACCAGTTCGGGATGGAGGACCAGGGATGGGTCGCGTGGTTTGTCATCGCCGCGCTCCACGGCGCGCCACTTACCGTCTACGGCGACGGGAAGCAGGTTCGCGATCTGCTCTGGGTGGAAGATCTCGTGCGCGCCTACGAAGCCTTTCTCGATCGCGGTCCCCGCATGGGGGTCTACAACCTGGGCGGCGGGCCGGAACTCACCCTGTCGCTGCGCGAACTCCTGGCACACATCGAGGCTAGGCTCGGTCGCCCGGTCCCGGTAATGCCGGGGCCCTGGCGTCCCTCTGATCAAAAAGTGTACGTCAGCGACATCCGTCATGTGGGCGCCGAGCTGGGCTGGTCACCTTCCGTAACTCCGCAGCAGGGAGTTGACCGCCTGTTCGACTGGGTCGTGGCGCACGAGCCGCTGTTCCGGCACCTCCGCACCGCCTAGCACTGTCCATCGGGCTCTCGGCGAGACAGCAAAGATGCCTGCGAATCCGATGTCGTCGCAGAGTGCTCGTGAGTCGTGCGGGCTGGGAGCCCTTCCGAGTGAGAGCGAGGGCTTCTTTCCTTGCTCGGATGGGCCCCTCGCGTCCACGCCTCCGCCACTCAGCGCAAACCCCTCAAGCCGCGGGCGAATGCTCACGAAAAGGAAGATGGGTGAAAACACCCAGGGGGGTAGATGTCCGGAAAACTGCAGATGGATTTGGAGGCGTGGCGCGTGGCGGCGGCGCGAGTGGAGGAGATCAAAGGGGTCACTCCTGAACTCGCCGACCTACCGGCGCTGGAACCGGCGAGCGCTCCAGGCCTGGTCTCCCATCTGGCTGACACGATCGAGGAACTGCGCCGTCGCGGCATCCGGGACCGGATCCGCTTTGCCAGCCTGCAGGAGATCACCGAGTCGCTGCTCCAAGAGCGGAACGGCGCACGCATTCTGGGGACCTTGGCCCGGTACCTGCGGCAGGTCTTCAACCTAGAAGAGATTCTGATCTTGCGGCGCCTGCCGCGGAGCCCGAACTGGGTCGGCTACTATGCCACCCGCGGCCGCGCCGCCACGACGCACCTTGGCGCGGTGGGCTGGCGCCCGGAGTGGGCGGAACCGCTGCTCATCCCCCGCGATGCCACCGAGGTCTGCCCCAGTCCAGTGGAGCAGGCACGAGAAGACCCGGCCGACCCTTCGGCGTACCAAGTGGTCGTTCCGCTCAAAGGCCGTGGGGTCAACCGCGCCCGGGCGTCTGGGTCGGACGAGGCGGAGGGGGACCCGATCGGCCTGCTCTGCTTCACGCCGGCCGCGACGGACCGCCCGGAAGCCGGCTGGCGTCCGTATGACATCGGGCGCAGCGTCGAAGGGGTCCTCGAGGCACTGTGGCACCGCGAGGTGATGGAGGCGGAAGGAAACCTGCGGCGACAGCTCATCGAAGCGATGGGCGACGGTCTCCTTGCCTTCGACCGCAGCGGGAGACTCCTCGCCGCAAACGCCGCCGCGGCCCGGCTCCTGAACTTCTCCACCGCTCAAGAGATCACCATGGAAATGCTGGAGCGCACCTCGCCGCTACTGCTGCAACACATCCGTGATGCCCTGACGAGCGGCGAGGTCCCGCCCGCCCGAGAGTTCGCCCTGGGCGAATCCGACCCAGTGCCGGTGAGCCTTACCGTTTCCGGACTCCGTGACGAGGTCGGATGCTTTAGTGGCCTGGTGGTGAACCTCGCCGACCTAACCGAGATCCGGACCATGGAGCGGGAAATCCGACACCTCGACCGGCTCGCGGCCATTGGCCGTTTTGCCGCTGGGGTTGCCCATGAGATCCGCAACCCCCTGGCTGGGATCGGAGCGGGCGTAGAGTACCTGGCGAGCCGGCTCGGTCCCGACCCGTCTGACCAAGACGACCTGCGCATCATCCGAGCCGAGATCGCGCGCCTCGACCGGATCGTGGCCGAACTGCTCGACTACACCCACCCGCGCCGACTGGAACCCGGGCCGGTCCGGGTCAAGGAACTGGTCGAGCGCGTGCGGCTTGCGCTGGCCCCGCTCCTTTCGCGCCAGCAAGTCACGTTCGAGCCCGACGGGCCGCCCGACCTCGAAGCCTGGGTCGACGCCGATCGCCTGGAGCAGGTCCTGCTCAACTTGGCAAAGAATGCGGTAGAGGCGTCGCCGCCGGGCGGGTGCGTGCGCCTGACGTGGGAAGACCGCGGTCCATCGGCCACTGTTTCGGGCCTCCCGGGCGTGTTGTTCCGGGTGGAAGATCAAGGCCTCGGGATGTCACCCGAACAGCGAGCCCGCGCCTTTGAGCCCTTCTTCACTACCAAAGGAGAGGGGACCGGTCTCGGACTCTCCCTCTCCCACGCCATCGCCACCCAGCACGGTGGGCGCCTCTTGCTGGACGAGGCGCCGGGCCGCGGCACCGTCGCTCTGCTCGAGATTCCCCCGGGCGGAGCCTCCGAGGAGCAAGCAGATGCAGTCGTCCATTCTCATCGTCGATGACCAGGAATCGATCCGTCACTTCATCGAACGCGCCCTCTCCGCCGATGGGCACGAGGTGCGGTGCGCGGCGGATGGAGGTGCGGCGATCTCCCTCTTCGATCGGCAGGCGCCCGACCTCGTCATTCTTGACCTCCGCCTGCCCGACACCAGCGGACTGAAACTCCTGACCCTGTTCAAGGAGCGTGTTCCCGAGATTCCGGTGGTCATGATGACCGCCTACGCCGAGGTGGAGACGGCGGTGCAGGCGATGAAGCAAGGGGCTTTCGACTACCTCGTGAAACCGGTCAACCTCGATCAGTTGCGCTTGGTCGGCGCCAAGGCCCTGGAGTCCGTGCGGGTCTGGCGGGAACTGCAGCATCATCGGCGTGTCGAGCGCGAACGGCTCACTCAGAACTTCGTCCGCGGCATATCGCCGTCTATCCGTGCCGTCTACGAGATCGTGGAAAAAGTTGCCCAGAGCGACACCACCAGTGTCCTCATCACGGGGGAGAGCGGCACCGGCAAGCAGATCGTGGCCGGCCTCATCCACGAGCGGAGCCAGCGAGCCCTCAAACCCTTCTTGGAAATCAACTGCGCGGCCATCCCAAGAGAACTGTTGGAAAGCGAGCTCTTCGGACATGAGCGCGGTGCTTTCACCGACGCTCGAACCCAGAAACAGGGCCTGCTCGAACTGGCCAGTGGCGGAACCCTCTTCCTCGATGAGGTTGGGGAAATGGGGGCCAGCTTGCAGGTCAAGGTGCTGAAGGTCCTCGAAAACATGACCTTTCGTCGCGTCGGTGGCACCCGCGACATCCGGGTCAGCGTCCGGTTGATCAGCGCTACCAACCAGGACCTGGAGGCCGCCGTACGAGGGGGCACGTTCCGCGAGGATCTCTTCTACCGGCTCATGGTGGTGCCGATCCACATGCCGCCGTTGCGGGAGCGACGCGAGGACATCCCGCTGATCGCGGAGCATTACCTCCGTCTTTACAGCCACTCTTTCTCAAAGCATTTCCGCAACCTCGCACCCGAGGCCGAGAGGCGCTTGCAGACCTACCCCTGGCCGGGGAATATCCGCGAGTTGCGCAATGTGCTGGAGCGGACCGTGCTTCTTGAGGACGGCGAAGTGTTGGAAGCTCGGCATCTCCACCTCGGTAAACCCAGCGGCGTCTCCAGTACCGAGTCGCTCCTCGACAGCCTGCACCGTCTCCTCGCGGAGGGCGCGGTGGACGAATCGGGCATCGCCTTCGAGGAACTTCTCGACCGAGTCGAGCGCGGACTCATCCTGCGCGCCGCGGAAGCAGCCGGATGGAACCAGAGCCGCACCGCGGAAATCCTGCACATCAAACGCGACAAGCTCCGCTATCGGATGAAACACCACGACCTACAAGAGACCGACCTCGCGGCCTGAGCTGGATCGGGCAACGCCGCGGGCAGGCGGCTTCCCATTGCCGTAGACGGACCCGCCTCCTATACTCTCCACGGGAGGAAACCCAGCCGGTGCCAAGAATCCAGGCAGACGCGGACGAGAGGCTGGGCCGGGTCCGCCCGGCGCGCGGGCAGCGTCGCGGAATACCAGGCTGTCTTCGCGCCATCGCGATCGTGACTGTTCCGGCGCTCACCGGCCTGCTGCTCGGCAGCGGCTGCACCTACTCCTTCAACGGCTCGAACCTGCCCGCCCATGTCAAGACCGTCGCCATACCCAACTTCAGCAATGAAACGCTCGAGCCCGGCCTCGATCAGGAAATCACCACCGTGGTCATTGACCGGTTCATCAAAGACGGCAGATTGAAGTTGGCATCGGAGGCCAAGGCCTCATGCCGGCTCTCTGGACGCGTGGTCAAGTACGAGAACCGCGTTAACAACTACGCCCCCGACGAGAGCCCGCGGGACTACATCGTCGTGGTGACCGTCGCCGTCACGCTGAGGGACATGGTAAAGAATCGGGACCTGTGGAAGGACGACTCCCTGACGCGAACCTCCATCTACGTCCCCGGGGCCGTGACCGGACCTGGCTCGGAGCAGGATGCGCGAGCCTATGCGGACTCAGCCCTGGCGAGCGACATGATCACGCGCACCATGGAACCTTGGTGATGGCGGCTTCGGAAACACCCCGATCCCTTCGTTTCTCCGACTGGATCCGCCGCTTCGACGGAGGAGACGCCCCGGCGGCCCACTTTCTCTGCGGGCCGGAGACTCTTCTGCGCGACCAAGCGCTGGCCCGCATCCGCGCCCGTGTCCTCGGCCCCGATGACCCCGGTCTCGGCTATCGCCGCTTCTACGGTGCTGAGGCCCCGCTAGGCGAGTTGAACGGGGCCTTGGCCGGATCCGGACTCTTCGCCTCCGCCACGTTGGCCGTGCTGGACGATGCGGAACGATGCGCCCGCGGGCCGGTAGCCGAGCGGAAGAGCCTACTCCGGCGCCTGGAGGGGGGAGATCTTGGCGGCTTCGGTTTCGTCGCCCTCTCCACCCTCACGGTCGGTGAGCTGGAACGAAAGAACGAGTTCGCCCGAGCTCTTCTCCGCGTTTGCCGCGTGGTGGAACTGGACCACCCGCGTCCGGTCGATGCCCTCCGTTGGCTCCTAGCGGAATCGGAACGCCGCGGGATTCGTCTGGACGCACGAGCCGGGCGCTTTCTGCTCTCCCGGGTGGGCCCTGACCTGCAGGAACTATCCCGGGAACTGGAGAAGATCGAGATTGGCCTTCCGGCCGGGACGGCAGTCGGGGAGGAGGATGTCCGCCACCTGGTTCGCCGGGGCGCACTCGGCAGCGCCTGGGAATTCTGTTCTGCCGTGGTTGAGGGACGCTCTTCCGAGGCACTGCGGCTCTGGCAGGCCGTCCACGCGACGGAGACGGTGCTGCGCGCCCAGTGGCTGCTCCAGCGACAGGCGCGGGTGTCCCTTGCGGCGGCCGGTCCGCCGAGTGTTCCGCACTTGCGCGACCTTTTGCTTCGCTCGCATGATATCGAGTCCGCCCTCAAAGGAGGATTAGTGCCGGGACGGCAAGATACCGTGGCTCTCGAGCTCGCGGTCCTATCCGCCGACCCTGCTGTTTCCAGGGTCGGCGCGCCGGTACGACCGGCGCCGTAATGGAGGATTCACCGATGTCCAAAGCACCGGAGACGACCGACGCCACTTTTGCCGCTGATGTGCTGCACAACCCCGTGCCGGTCCTTGTCGATTTCTGGGCTGACTGGTGCATGCCGTGCCGTGCCCTGGCCCCGATGATCGATCAGGTGGCGGGCGAACTGGCCGGCAAACTTGTGGTCTACAAGCTTGACGTCGACGCCAACCAGGACACGGCTCGACGCTTCGGGATCCAGAGCATTCCCACGCTAATCCTCTTCCAGGCAGGGGAGCCCAAAGGGCAGATCATCGGTCGCCCCCGCAGCAAAGAAGCCCTGCTCGAGGAGATCGAGAGGGCCGTGGGGGTGCAACCGTGATCGACTCCCGAGACGTCCCCCAGGTCGGGCGCGGAGCAGGCTGTGTCCCTCCGACTCGGATCATCGCCGGGGTCCTGTCCAGTCTGTTCTTGGTAGGCGTCGTGGGATCTGCAGCGTCTGCCGCCGAGGTCCGCTGGGCCTCCGCGTTTCCCACCGCCATGGAGCAGGCTCGATCCGAACAGAAGTACGTCATGGTCGATTTCTTCACCTCCTGGTGCCACTGGTGCAAGGTGCTCGATCAGAAGACCTACAATGACGTGCGAGTGACGGCGCTCACCGACCGCATGGTCAGCGTAAAGATCAATGCCGAGATCGACAAGAGCGTCGCGGCAACGTACGCGGTGCGGGTCTACCCCACCATCGTTTTTCTGAACCCAGACGGCTCTCTTCGCCGACGAATCACCGGCTTCCAGCCTCCCGAGGTATTTTCGCCGATCCTGGAAGATGTCCTGAAGAGTGACACCGAGCTTTTCGCCATCTCGCGCCAGGTGGGCGCCGCGCCCCGGGACGGCCTGTTGCGCCTGGACTACTCGCGAGTTCTGGCTCGCACCGGGGATTTCCGGGGCGCCACCGCGCAACTGGACACGCTCCTTTCCCTGGACGGGATTCGCGAGGAGACTCGCTTGAACGCGGAATTGGATCGTTGGATCTGCCTTCTCCGCAGCGGGGGAGAGCCAAGGACGTCGGAGGTCCGCAAGGGCCTGGAGACGTGGGTGAAGAAACGGGGGAAGCATCACGATCGCCGGGCGGAAGGACTCTATTTTCTCGCTCTGGCCGAGGAGCGCGACGGCAAGAAGAAGGACGCTCGGAGAGGCTACCTGGAAATTATGAAGTTCCGGCCCGCCTCCTGGTTTGCCGAGGAAGCCAGGATCCGGCTTGCGGCCGCGGGAACCTGACGCCCTCCGCCAGATCTTGCGTTGGTTCTACCCGCGAAAACTCGGTCATCCTGCCCGCGAGAACACGGCGGGGCTGCCAGCGAAAGCTCCGTGGCAAAAACGGTTCCAGGCCCCAAGGGCCGTAGCCGGGGGCCTGGTCCTACCGGACGAACCGGCGATCGAGAGGGAACCTACCGGGGAGCCGTGCCTAAGGTGACCGACGGAAATCCCTCAACTTAAGTGGGCCGCGAACCCTAAGACAGCTCACGAACTCCCCAGTGCGATTCCCCATTTCCGAAGGCGACCTGGTGTGGTGCGAACTGCCGACCTCGCCTTCTTCACGGGCCTGAGGCGCAAGGAGCATGCCACGGTGCGTGTGCACCTCGCGAATCCGTTGGATAGACTCCGCTGATGCGCCGGGACGCAGATCCGACTACCGGCGGCATTCGAAGCTCCAACGAGTTCCGCGACATCCCCGAACCCACAAAACGATCCGTGCGGGTCCGTCAACGGGGAATGCGGGGCCATGAGACCGCCGCTGGTCCGGGCTTCGGAGTCCCACGAGCCGCAGAATGCCGCATCGTCATGCCGATTGCCAGGCTGAACGCACTGTCAGGTTTACATAATGCATGTTATATGACAAATGCTGGTCGCGCGGCACCGTCCAATGCGGCCTCCAATGCTCGCGATTCGTCGCTGCTCGACCGGCCAGAATCCAGAATTCAAGGGTCAGAATGAGGACGATCCTCGGCGAGACTTGCGGACATGGCAGAGTGGCAAAACGCCGACGCTATCCACAATCCATTGCTGTGAAAGTCACAAGGGTAAAACCATCACACATCTTCCGCGATTCGAAAGTTGCCGGAAGATTCGGCTGCAATTCACGTTCTGACAAATGACAAGAAGCCTCGAAGCCGACGCTCCGAGGCTTTCGTGTTTCGTTGCGCCCACAACCATTGGATGTCCGCCGCCGCTCTTGGGCGCCACCAAGGAACAGGCGTCGAACAGAGAAGCGTTTCGATCAAGAGCCCGAAACGGCGAGCGCCTCGCGAAGCCGAACGCGGGCCTCAGCGGCAGCAGAACTGCGAGGGTGGTTCGCGATGATCTCCTGGAACGCCTGGGCGGCGGCGTCACGCTGGCCAGCCCGTTGGAGCGTGAGACCGGCCTGCAGCCAGTCGTCACCTGCCAATGGGTTGCCAGCGATCCGAGCCGCCTTTTGATACTCAGCCGCAGCCTCGGCATGTTTGCCCTGGTCGGCGAGACTGCCAGCCAGTCCCCGGCGAGCGGCGGACTCTGTCAGCGGGTCGCTGGGACGTGATGCCAGAAACTTTCGAAACGCCTGCTCGGCGGCGGCCGGATTCCCGGCGGCTAATTGCCCAGCCCCTAGAAAAAGACGACCCTCACGGCCAGCGGGGGTCGATCCGAATCGCCCGGCGAGAGTCTCTAACTGCGGAAGCGCCTCGGCGTAGCTCCCGTTCATGGCCAGCGCCTGGGCCCGCATCAGCACCAGAGACGCTTCGCGCGCGGCTTTCGCTCGCGACTGGACGAGAACCAGCGTCACGGCGAGGATCACCACCACAAGCCCGGCGGCGCCCACAAACCAACGCACGTTGCGCCGGGCGTAGTCCACAGCCTCAAGAGCGACGGTGGCGACCTTATCTTCCTTCAACTCCTCTTTGGACAAGCGGTCGGACACGGCAGGCCTCCCCCGGAAAATGGTCTCAACGAGCCACGGAAAGTTTCAGTCTACCGGACCGTTACGGCCGCGTCAATGCGTCGCATGTCCCCGGGCGGCCGGCGGCTCGACGCTGGGGTGACACTCGCTGCCGCTCAACCCGGCCTCCCCCACCGACAACTCACCCTCCGGAGGGTGACCACACGTGGCACAGGGCGGGAGGAGGAATTGCTTTGCCACCGGATCCCACGAAATCTGCACCTCGGGAGCGCGAGCGCGCCGCCGGCTACGCCCCCCTACGGGCGAAACAGCAGACGAAAGCGTCCAACAGACTCGGGCTAGCATGGCAGCACCGGCCGCCGCCAAGGCAACCTCGATCTGAGGCTCCCACGACCGGCGAGCATCGTCCGAACGCCGCTTCCAGTCGAGCTGGAGCGTGCGGATCTTTTCGTCGCGCTGCGCGGGGGCCAGGGCCCACCTTCGCCCGGTATTGCGCACCTCGTCGATGAGTTGACGGTAGTACGCCTCAATGCTCGCGGTTTCCGTTTGGAGATGCCCCTCGCTCTCGCGGCGGATCTTGCCAAGCCGCTTGCGCAGCCGCTTCTCCAGGACCGCCAGCGCCGCAAGAACCACCGGCCGCGGAAGGGGGAAGGGGGATGACGATTCCCAAGCCGCCGGAGGCTTGGGCGACAGTGCTTCCCAATAGTCCACCAGTTCCGGGGTCTGGGCCAGCACTTGGTGGGTGATACCGTCGAGCGGGACCATTTCCAGTTCGTCGGCCTGCTCCTCCAGCGAGTACTCGGCTCGAAAGATGAGCAGCCAGAGCGGTGCGAGCACGGCCCGCGGTGCATCGACACGCAAGCCAGGCGCCAGACGCAGCTTCGCAGCCGGGTTGGGGGCCGCCGCGAGCGCCTTGCCCGCAGGGGGCACCTTCTGGTAACGCACCCCGGCCACACCGCCATCGCGGGCGAGGCCGAGGATGCGCTCAAAGATCGGGTTGCCCATGGTGCCCAACTCCGAGGCCGGATCTTCCTCGATCCCGCGCAGGTTGAAGGCGAGGACAAGGTCGCGCCGGCCCACAGCCGGCTCAAGAGATTTGGGCAGTTTCACGCGCAACAGGTGCTCCCCCGCCGGGGACGTCTCCGCACCCCGGAACGTCAGGAACTCATCGAGGAATCCGCGAAGGTGCCGGGTCTTCATGACGCTTCCCCCGGTCTAGACGGTCCGGCCGAAGCTCCGAGCCGTGAGAAGATTTCCTCGTCGAACTCCTTCACCCGCTCATGCCGCTTGCGGGCCAGATCCAACTGCTCTCCCAGCGCCTCGAAGGCGGCCTGCCGTTCCTTCGCATCCCGGTGCCCGGACCAGATGCGGAACACTTCGTGCTCGAAATTCTCGCGCTCACTCCACTGGCCCAGAACCATGTCCATCTCCCCGACCACGAGTTCAAACATCCTGATCTTCTGGTCGAGAATCCTGAGGACGTGGTCCTCCACGGTGTCCCGGGTGGTGAAGTTGTAGACCCGGGTGTCGCGCGTCTGCCCGAGGCGATGAATGCGGCCGATCCGCTGCTCGATCCGCATCGGATTCCACGGGAGATCGAAGTTGACCAGCGTTCGGCAGAACTGAAGGTTCCGGCCCTCCCCCCCTGCTTCGGTACTGAGGAGAACGGGACGCGGCCCACGGAACGCCTCGATGGCCCGGTCCTTCTCGACGGGCGAAAGGCTACCGTGGAAGAGCGCCGGCTTGATCCCCTCGCGCTCCATAACTGCGGCCAGGAAGTCCTGGGTGCGCCGGAACTGCGTGAAGATGAGGAACTTCTCGTCCGGTTCCTCGCGCAGGAGCCGGAGCAGCCCGTCGGCTTTGGCGTGGGAGCGGATGCCCCGCGCCTGCACGGCCAGTTTCTGCAGGCGCCGGGCGAAGGGGGTGCCCGCGAAGACCCCCTTGCTGCGCTCGATGGTGCGGGCGGCCGCCGGCGCGCTCGAGCCCATCTCTTTCTGCAGGACGAGGAGAAGAAAGTGCCATCGGGGATACTCGCGCGGCTCGCTCTCGGCGGCCACATCACGGATAAACTCCGCCACACCGTCGTAAAGCTTACGTTCGTCGCGACTCATCTCGAAGGGCACCATGCGAACCTCGCGCCGCGGAAAGACGATCGACGTGGAGCTGCGACTGGTGCGGACCATGACCCGCGCGAGGACGCTGGCCAGACCGCGGGGATTCTTGGGCAGCCGCTTGTCACCGCGGACCATGAACTCGCGCCGGAAGTTCCGGTAGGTGCCGAGCATCCCCGGCTTGAGGAGGGTGACCAGATTGTAGAGCTCGCGCAGGTCGTTCTGTACGGGCGTGGCGGTCAGCAACAACAGGTACTTCAGGCTGAGCGCGTCCACAAAACGCCAGCCCTGCGTGAGATGATTGCGCAGCCGGTGCGCCTCGTCCACGACGAGCAGGTCGTAGCCGGCGCTCCCGATCTCGTCGCGGTTTCGTTCGGTCTTGGCGGTATCCACCGAGGCAATCAGGAACGGGTGCGCGTCCCACCCCTCGCCGCGAGTTCGGATCTCAAACGGAAGATCGAACTTGTGTCGGAGCTCCTCTCGCCACTGCGACATGAGCGAGACCGGCGTCAGGATCAGCGCACGTCGCACCAGCCCGCGCAGCACATACTCCTTGAGAATGAGCCCGGCTTCGATGGTCTTCCCGAGTCCGACCTCGTCGGCAAGCAAGGCCCGGCCGCGAAGCTGGCGCAGCACCCGAAAACAGGCCTGAAGCTGGTAGTCGTAGCGATCCAGATCGTGCACGGAGTTCAAGGCGAGGAGGTTTTCGAATCCTCGGGTCAGCGAGAGGCGCCCGGCCTGAAGGCCGAAGAGAAAGCCGCGCCCGCCATCGTCGGCGGGGCGAGCAAGACTGACGAGCCGCTCCACCGACGGCGAGTCAAGGTGAAGGGTTTCCGCATCTTCGAAAGCGAAAGCCGGTTCCTCGGGGGCGGCAGCGGCGCCGGTCTTCGCGTCGGAACCGGCCGGTTTCCCGGTCGCGCGGTCGGGCTTGGGCTCGGCAGCCGCATCCGCCTGCGCGGGTACTCGGGTGACTGAATCGCGGCGGGCGACTCGCGTCTTGCCGCCGGAAGCGGCAGGAGCGGTCGTAACGGCTGCGTCATGCGTGGTATCCGTCGCGCCTGCCGGGATCGCCTTCGCCTTGGCCTTCGCCCCACGGCTTCGCTTGGCTGGGACCGGCGCACCGCCGGCTGGGGCGACCGCTTTGGATGCCGCTTTCTTCGCCGCCGCCTGGGTCGCCGACGCCTGTGAGCGGACGGCCTTCGCTCGTGCCCCCTTTGGGTCGGGTGTGGTCCCGGCAGCGGGCGAGGCCAGCTCGAGGATCTTCGGATGGCTCGAGTTCAGGCGGCGCACCCCGTCGGCGAAGGCCACCTCCAGGATGTCGAAGAATGGCCGGGGTCGAACTTCGACCACCATTCCCCGGCCATAGTCCTCGTGAAGGACCTCGTCCCCCACCTCCGCACGCCTTCGCACCGTCAAACGGATCCTCCCCGTGCTCCCGATTCCCCGGGATCTGTCATTTGATGAGGTAGTACTGGAACCCAAGTTGCACGGAAACAGCCATCGGAGAGCCCCCCCCCTTCCACTGCAACTGGCCGCCGTCTCGCTGCCCAAACCAAGCCCCACGCAGGGTGGCGTCAAGGCTCCACGCCGGACGGACGAAATATTCTACTCCCATCCCCAGGTTCGCGCACGGCCCGATCGCGGTGGGGACGTAGTCATGCTTCCCGAACCGGAAGGTGTCCCGATGGAAACCGCCCCCGAGCAGCACGTAGGGCGTGGCCCGGGCGCGCCGGTTTAGGTAGAGATAGTAGTTGATGAGGTAGGTCGTCGCCTGGAGCTGCTTGGCTATTAAGGCCAGCTCCTCCGGTTTTACGTCCTTGAAGGTCTTCCGATCATAACGCAAATCCTCGAAGCTTATCCCGACTGCGTGGGTCTGGTCGAGACTGCGGCGGATGCGAAAACCTAGAGCCGCGCCATAGCGATAGTTCTCGTAGGAATGTGTCCTGTTTGCGACTTCCGGGTCGTTGTCCTCCCACTCGAATACTCCGGTGCCATTCAGGGCGCCATAGCCACCCTGGACCCCGAAACTCCATGTGTTACGCCGCTGCTCATTGGCACAGGCGGGACCCGGCGTCAGAAAGACGAGACCGAGTGCGATGCCGAGAACGGTTCCAAAGACAGTGCCACCGACAGACCGAACCTTCCGCCACCCCCCGCGGGATAGGCGGTGCGATCGTGCGACAGGACGGGTCACGCGGTTCTCCTTTCTCAACCCCTGGGATGAAACTCGTGGTGCACGCGGTGGAGATAGCTCCGATCGAGCTGGGTGTAGATCTCCGTCGTGGCCAGGTTGGCGTGGCCCAGCAGTTCCTGCACCACGCGAAGCGGCGCCCCCCGACGCAATAGATGGGTGGCGTAGCTGTGACGCAAAATGTGCGGATGCACCGCGGTCGGGTCGATCCCCGCGATTCCGGCCCGTCGGCGCAGGATCTTCCAGAACCCGACCCGGGTGAGCGGCCCGCCTCGCGCGTTCAGGAATACCCGCCCCGGATCGCGGCGGCGTCCGAGCAGCTCGCCGCGCCCGAGGTTGAACCAATCCCGCAACGCGCTCACCGACGGCTGCCCCAGCGGCAGCATCCGTTCCTTGTCTCCTTTGCCTCGGACGCGCAGCCAACGCTCGCGGAAATCGACATCCTCTGAGCCGAGCCCTACCAACTCGGAGGCGCGCAGTCCCGCACCATAGGCAGTCTCGACTAATGCAAGGTCGCGACGGTCCCGAGGTTTGGTCCCCCGGCACGCCTCCAGCAGGCGCGCGATGTCCTCCTCGTCCAGCACTCGCGGCAGCTCGTGGGCCGCACTCTGCCGCTCCAGGTCCGCCATCGGGTCGCGCTCCAGGCGTCGTTCGCGCAGCAGCCAGCGGTAGAAACCGCGCAGCGAAGAGCGGGCACGCAGACGGCTCCGTGCAGCGCTCCCGCTATCGTGGAGACAGGCGAGGAATTCGCGCGCGATCGCGGCCGTGACCAGCTCGGCACGCCCCACCCCGCGTTTCCGCAGCCAGGCAAAGTGTCCGGCGAGGTCGGAACGGTAGGCGCTCACAGTGTGGGGCGAAAGGCGGCGCTCGAAGGCAAGATGCCCGGCCCAGGAGGCGAGGTCGGCATCCAGCGCGTCGGGAAGACTCTCCGCAGCCGCTGTGATCACTCGGTCCCCCTGGCTTGCTCCCATGACCTCAACTCGCCTCCCCGTCTCCGCGACCTGTCGCGCCTGCCGCGCTAGCCGCGCCGGTCGCGTTTGCCTCGTTTGCCGCGCCTTTCGTGCTCGTTGCTTCGACCGCATCTGCTGCACCTGCCAGGCGGTCTTCGACGCCGGCTTCTTTGTCCCCGACCGCGTCCCACACCAATCGAGCCAGGCGAGGCCCTAGCCCCGGCGTTTGGGCGATGGCCTCCGGACCCGTTTGTCGCAGGGCCGCCAGACTTCCGAATCTTCGCAGCAGTTCGCGCCGCCGGGCCGGCCCGATTCCGGGGATGCCGTCGAGACCCGAGATCTTCTGCGACTTTCGCCTCAGGTTGCGATGATACTCCACGGCGAACCGATGTGCCTCGTCGCGTACGCGCTGCAGCAATTGGAGGGCCGGCGAGCTCCGTGGCAGCCTCAGCGGATCCGGGCGTCCCGAGAGGTGGATTTCCTCTTCCCGCTTGGCCAGACCGGCCAGCGGGAGCTCCGCGAAACCAGCCGCGCGCAGCGCCTCGGCGGCCGCCCTGACTTGCCCGGGACCTCCATCCACGAGGACCAAGTCAGGGCGCGGACCACCCTCCTCGCGCAGATGGCGCAGCCGCCGCGCCAGCACCTCGGCCATCATAGCGACGTCGTCCTGACCGGGGCCGTGGAGCATCCGGTAGTGCCGGTAGCCTCCTTTCCAGGCAAGGCCGTCGCGGAAAACGACTTGTGAGGCGACCGGGTGGGATCCCTGGATGTTGCTGATGTCGAACCCCTCGATCCGGTAGGGTGGCGACGGCAGATGAAGCGCCTCCTGGAGAGCATAGACAGCCCGGTCAACCCGGGACTCCTTCTGGGCCGACCGCAGCTCCTCCTCCTCGAGGAGTAGGTGTGCGTTGCGGGCGGCCAGTTCGAGTAGGTGGGCCAGGCCACCGCGCCCGGCAACTTCGAGGATCACCGGATGACCTGCAGCGCGCTCCAGCGCCGAGCGCAGGACGGCCGGTTCAGCCGGGGGAACCGCCGTGACGATCCGGCGGGGTACGCGTGGAGCCTGCAGCAAAGTGGCGAGGAGTAGCACCTGCAACTGCGCGGCCGTGTCGGTCCGTGCAGTGCCGGTGAGGAGCCGGCTGCTCTTGCCCAGGACCTTCCCCTCTCGCACATGGAGGAAGACACCGCACGCCTGGTCGCCGCGAGCGGCCAGTCCCACCACATCAGCCTCGGCCTCGGCCGGCGGGATGAGCCCTTGCTCCTGCACGAGTTCGCGCAGCACCACAACTTCGTCGCGCAGCCGGGCGCTCTCTTCGAAGCGCAGTTCATCGGCGGCCGCGCGCATCCGCCGCTCCAGAACCCGCAGCACCTCCTCCCCCTTTCCGGAGAGTAGGTCGAGGAGGGGCTGTACTTGCGCCGCGTAGTCCACTGTTGTCACCCGCGCGGTGCACGGAGCGCTGCAGCGGTGAATGAAGTACTGCAGGCACTCGCGCCCGCCCCGGGCGAGGCGCCGGTCGCCGCAGTTGCGCAGACGAAAGACGGCGCGCAGCGTCCGCATCACATGGCGGAGATCCTTCACCCGGGTGAATGGCCCGAAATAGCGCGCCCCGTCGCTCGCCACCTGTCGCGTCAGCACCATGGCCGGGTAGGCATGGCCCGCGGTGATACGGAGATACGGATACCGCTTGTCGTCCTTGAGGCGGATGTTGTAACGGGGAGCGTACTGCTTGATGAGGCTGTCCTCGAGGATGAGCGCCTCCACCTCGGTAGCGGTGACGATCCAGTCGAGGAGGCGGATCCGACGGCGCAGGCCGCGCAATCGCGGGTCGTCGGGGACGGGAGCGCGAAAGTAGCTCGGCACCCGCTGATGGAGCTGCCGCGCTTTGCCGACATAGATCACGCGGCGGCGCGAGTCGCGAAAGAGGTAGACGCCGCTCTGGTGCGGCAGAAGGCGCAGACGCTCGGAAAGGGCAGTACTCCAGTCCGGGGAGATCGGAGCGTTGCCGGGACGGACACGATCTGCTTGATCGAGATCCCCGGGACTGACCGCGTCTACCAGCGCGGAGTCGCTGGAACCGTCCGGGTCCGTCCGTTGCGAAGCGCGGGAAGCGTGCGGGTTACCAGGCAGGTCCACGTCGCGCTTCGAGTCCGTCCCGTCCTTGTCGAGGGGAGCACGCCGGATCACCGCCAGGGCATCATCGCGGAACATCCCTTCAGCGGGCGGTGGATCCTGACCGGCTTCATCGCGCCGGCGATGCGGCGGGATCGGCACTCGCGACCGACTGCCCTTACGCGTGCCCATGCCCTCCACCTCCCGTGCGCCGATTCTAGCTGTTTCGGCGTCGCAGGGGATTGCGGAAGAGCTCAGACAAGAAAACCAATTCCTCTACTCCACAGCGGAAACACTCCCCTGCTTGAGAAGACTGGACGAGGACACGCTCCAGGGACGGGCGATCGATGCGCCATCGCCCGGGCGGCGGCGGGCACCGGGAAGGCTGACGCTGGCGAAAGGCCGGCTCGCCCGCGACTCGACGAACCAGCGCGGGCAGGAATCTCGGTGTCCCCGGCCCGGAGCATGCGGGCATGAAGACAAACGTCACCCTCGCATCAATCCCATCGATTCTCCACGCTAACCCATGCGGATCTCAGCAGATACACGAAGGGGAACCCTTTCGGGCTCCCCCTCTCTCGTTTAGCGTGAGGTTTAGCTCAGAGCCTCACCCTTTCGCTAACTTATTGGAGCTGATCAGGATCGAACTGACGACCTCATGACTGCCAGTCATGCGCTCTCCCAACTGAGCTACAGCCCCCTGGCCCGGTAACTGTACGTGATTCTCCGTGTCCTCGTCAAGGCGAGTCTCTGGAAAAACCGATCACCGCCCGAACACCCTGTTCCGCCCGAGTTCGGTTCCCCACCACCACCCAGCGCCCGAACCAAAGCGCCACCGGGATGCCATCGAGATCCTTGCATCCCGGCGATCCAATCGTTAGCATCCCATCGGTGTTGCCTTGGCACCGAGGAAACCAGACGCTCTCCCGGCCGATCCCGGCCACATAAGCAATGGACGGCAAAGCGACCGGATTGTCAACACGCGGAGGTCAAATGAAACAACGGACTTGCATGAGGTTCCTCATAGTCGGGATCGTGCTCCCCGGGCTCTTGGCCCTGTCCGCTTCGGGCTCGGCGGCCCAGAACAAAATTCGCGCCGGCGGCGGGGTCTACGGAATCTACGGGAGACCGGTGATCCAGGACAATGTCGCGGCCGGACCGCTTTACGGCCTCAAAGCGCGCGCCGACCTCGCTGGCCCCCTCGGAGCGGAGCTGTCATTCACCAGTTTTCCGGCGGGCGACATCACCTTCAAGGCACAAGGGGTCGATCAAACCACCAAGGGATTCAGCCAGTCGGTCATCGCTGCGGACCTGATCCTGCAAACCACCGGAGCATCCGGTCTTGGGGTCTATCTGCTGGGCGGGATCGGCTCCTACTCGCTGACAAAGGATTTCGCGGAGGATATCAGCCGGATCGGCTACAACGGTGGCCTCGGCGTCGAGTTCCGATCGAGCAGCGGAATCGCGGTGGACATCTGCGGACGCCTGCACGCCATGCCCTACGAGAGCGGCGGGACGCACAAATTTGCCGCCCTGCAGGCCGGAGTCAATTACTACTTTCTCCGCTAGGAGGCTATGCCGATGCGTGTCCACAACTCGTCATCCGGAATCAAGGCAGGAATCCTGATCTGGGCGTTCGGTTTTTTTGCGGTCGCCGCTATCGCGCTATGTCTCCCCGGATGCTCCCTGGTCTCGGGAACCTTGCGCATCGAACGCGACTTTCCGGAGGGTCTGCAACAGTCTCAGGACGAATTCGTCGCCGAGCTGTTCGTTGACCTGAACAAGAACAGCGATTTCAAGGACAACAAGGACAAGATCAAGAGCGTCGACGAAGTCGGGTTTGTTTTCCGCGCTCAGAACAACCGGGACACCGTTCCGGACAGCACCGCTCACGGAATGATCTACATCAGCAAGACCCCGATCCGTCCCTTGACAGCCGAGGCCATCCAGGCCTCGCCGTCGGCCACGAGGGTCCTGGAGGGGCTGGTGCTCCAATCGGGCTACACGAATATTGACTACGACGCGTCGCTCGCCCTGGAAGTGAATCAGAGCGTCCTTCATGATGCGGTGAAGGATGGAACATTCTATCTCTATGGGATCGCGGACGAGTCGGACTTCAACATCACGATCGACAAGCTCACCGCGGTTGTCGTCGTGACAGCCGAACTGTAGTAAGATCCGGTTCATGGCGCCGAAGTGGTGAAATTGGCAGACACGCTGGACTCAAAATCCAGTGGGAGATGATCCCGTGTGGGTTCGAGTCCCACCTTCGGCACATTTTCTAAGGAGCCGCCGATGACCCCGGCGGCTCTTTCCTTGCCCAACGGCCGGCTTCCGCCGGGAATCACGCGGGACCGTCCCCTTGCGCCGCTCACTACCTGGAAGGTCGGCGGCCCCGCCGCCTTCTTCGCCACACCCGTCGATGCGGTGGCCCTTGCATCGTGTCTCGCCTTCGCGACCCGACATCGATTGCCGGTCCTCGCCCTGGGCGGCGGCACCAACCTGCTCGTCGCCGACACGGGATTCCCCGGGTTGGTCGTCCGTTGCGGCACGCGCAACTGGAGCGTTGGGTCGGGTCCGAATGGCGCGCTCCTGCGGGCGGGGGCTCGTGCGCCGTTGGCCGCGGTGGCGCGGGGCACAGCCCTGGCGGGCTGGGCGGGCCTCGAGTGGGCCGAAGGGATTCCCGGAACGATCGGCGGGGCGGTGGTCGGCAACGCCGGCGCCTTCGGCGGAGAGATCGCCGCTGTGCTTCGGGGCGCGGCAGGCTACTCCCTCGTCTGCGGGGAGCAGACGCTCTCGCCCGCGAACCTCGGCTTCAGCTACCGCGGCAGCGCGCTGCGCGATGCACCCCCGGGCACGCGGTTCCTGCTCGCCGTGGAGCTCGCCCTGCTCGCGGGCGACGCGAGAGAGCTGCAAGCAAAGATGCGCGAGTACGCGGCTCAGCGTCGCACACGCACACCCGCGGGGGCATCGTGCGGATCGGTCTTCAAGAACCCGCCGGGAGACCACGCGGGGCGGCTCATCGAGGCCGTCGGGCTGAAGGGAGCGGAGGAGGGCGCGGCGCTCGTCTCCCCGATCCACGCCAATTACATCATCAACCGCGGCGGGGCCACGGCGCGGGACATCTTCGCGCTGGTGGAACGGATCCGCTGGACGGTCCTCGATCGGCTCGGGGTGACGCTAGAGTTGGAAGTGCGGCTCGTGGGGTTCGGTGAGTCTCTCCCGCGCTAGATCTTCTCCGCGACAGTGTAGCCCAAGTCCTCGATGAGCGCCTTCAGTTCGGCCGGGGCCACCTTTTGGGGATCAAAGGTGACCAAGACAACACTGTCGGCGAGGCTGACTTGGTTGGCCATGACCCCTTCCCGCCCCTGCAAGGCCTTGGTAATCAACGACACACATCCCTCGCAATGCATCCCGTGCACGGCAAAGCTGACCTGCTTTCCCGATCCATTCGGCATGGCCGTTCCTCCGGCTGCCCTTCCGGGCTGTCCCTGTTGCCCGTGCCCGGCGTGAGGCTCCTTGCCTCCGCCCCCACGTCCCGCCTTTGCGGAAAGACTCCGGCATCCCGCCAATTCGATGCGACAGAGCCTGCGTTTGCGGTAGAATTATCGTAGGCGCCTCCGATCACGAGACGCTGCCGCATTCACGCCCCCACCAAGGAGACCGCCAGATGTCGTCCCTCCGCGGACTGCTCCGCACCGTCCCTGCCCGCGCAATTTGTCCGGTATCAAACCATCTGTTCGTTCTGTTCCTGGTCGCCACGATTCTGGCGGCCTCAATCATTCCGGCACTGACACGCCCCGCTCTGGCCGGCCCCGCGCCGGGTGGCACGGTGCTCGCCGAGATCGCGCTGACCGAGGCTGCGATGGCGGAGGCTGCAATGGCGCGGGGAACACTCCTCGCATGGCATGCGGCCGAGGCGTCGGCACCACCAGCGGGCTTCGTGCCGCTCCGCAGGATGGAAACCGGGACGGTGGGGCTCCTGACCGCCGAGGCTGTGGCGCTCGGACTGCCCTCGGGAACCCGCGTACTGGGCGCCGCGGATGATGGAGTGTTGCTGCTGGTGACCCCGTCCACCGCCGCAATGGTGGCCGGGGGTGACCTCCCGCCCGCCTGGAGCGCCGCTCTGGCGTTCGCCCGGGATGCCGGCCGCGCGGTGTCTGACCCGACCCGCGCCGATCTGCGCGCCATCCCGACCCTGGCCTCCGACGGGGCGATCGTGCTCTTGCGGCTCCCTTCGTGGCTGTCGGTCGTGGCAGAGACGCCCGGCTGTCGCGCCCAGCGAATCGACCCGGCGGCACCGCCTACCATCAGTGCGGATGACGGAGCTGAGCCGGGGTCGTCGTCGCTCGCCCCAGGCACCATCACCGATGGTTCAACGCAGTCCCCGCCGATGCGCGCGTCCGACCCGACGCTTCTCACCGCGCTAGCCCGCGCGGTGAACACCGACCGGATGTTCCACGACCTCGACACTCTCTCCACGGGTCTGCACACCCGCTCCTCCACGACCCCGCAATTCGACACTGCCTGCCAGTACGCCCTCGGCGTCTTCCAGTCGTTGGGGCTCTCGGCATCTCTGGATCCGTTTACCGGCAGCGGACACGCCATGACCAACGTCGTGGCCGTGAAGACCGGCACGTTGTATCCGTCGCAGATCGTCATCATCAGCGCGCACCTTGACTCGACCTCGCCGAGCCCGACAACGTTGGCGCCCGGCGCAGAGGACAACGGCTCCGGTTCCGTCGCCGTGCTCGAGGCGGCGCGGTTGCTGGCCAACCTCCCTTGCGAAAAGACGATTCATTTCATTCTCTTCGCGGGAGAGGAGCAGGGCTTGCTCGGAAGCGCCCATTACGCGACGGAGGCCGACAATCTGAACCTGGACATCCGGGCCATGCTCACCATGGACATGATCGGGTACAACGGCCCCGGCAGTGTCGACCTCTGGATCGAGGGGTTCCACTTGGGGACATCGTCGGCCTGGCTCATGAATCAACTTGATGTTAACGCCAGAACCTACTGTGACCTGACTACTTATCTCTACCCATCGGAGGGGTTCGGCTCGGATCATGTCCCGTTCCACGATCACGCGTTCCCGGCCGTACTGGCCATCGAAAACGAGTACGACGGCTATGCCTGCTACCACCGGACCTGCGACACCGTCGACAAGCTGGACGCGGGACTCATGCGGAAGATCGCCGGGGCGGTCCTCGTCACGACGGCGGAACTGGCCGGTGTGACCACGCCGCTCGGGTGGATCGAAGGCAGCGTGAGCATCGCGGGAGGCGCCTCACCTGCAGGGGCTGTGGTCTCACTCTGTGGGACTTCCTCCACCCCGGTTACCGTGGACGTCGACGGGCTGTTCGCTTTTTCCGGCCTGCTTCCGGCCAACTACACCGTGGCGGTCACCAAGACCGGTTGTGTCCCCAATTCCGCGGCCGTGACCGTCCCGGCCGGAGGCGGCGCCACTCCATCCATTGTCCTGCAAGCCATCCAGCCGGGTTCCATCAGCGGTGTGGTGCGCGATGCCCTGGGCGCACCGCTCGCCGACGCACGCATCGAGGTCGAAGGGATGACCGGCAGCGCCTTCTCCGCTGCCGACGGTAACTACAGCGTGACCGGAGTGCCGACGGGATCGGTGGCGGTGTGCGCCTCCGCCCCGAATCTGACGGAGCGCGGAAACGTCGTGACCGTGATCTCAGGCCAGGCGTTGGGTGGCGTCGACTTCGTGCTCAAGGCGGCCTACGATTTCGAAGGAGACGGCGAGGGGTTCACCGCGAGCGGCGGGTGGGCCTGGGGCGCAGACGCGACCTCCGGGGCGCACTCCGGCACCAAGGTGTGGGGCACAGTTCTCGGGGCGAACTACGCCAACTGCGCCGACTATCGGCTCGACATATCGCCCGTCAGCCTCGTGAACATGACGAGCGCCACGCTTCGCTGCTGGAACTGGTACCGCGCCGAGGCGGGCTACGACGGCGGAAATCTGCAGGTCTCCACAGACGGCGGCGTGACTTGGACGGTGATCCAGCCGAACGGCGGTTACGGCGGGAACCTCACCGGGAGCTGCAACATCTTGGCCGGGCAGCAAGGACTCCAAGGGATCTCATCCGGCTGGGTGGAGAAGGTCTTCCTCCTCGACTCGTACATCGGGCAATGGGTCCGTCTACGATTCCGTTTCTGCGCCAACTCCGGTGTGGTCGATCGCGGCTGGTATCTCGATGACCTGTCGCTGGTCGCGCAGCCTGCGTCGACTGGTGTGCCGGGTGATGACCCGGATGCGGGAGCCGCTCCCGCGGCGGGTGCGACCCTGCGCGTGGTGCCGAATCCTGCGCACGGGGCCGCCGGGATCATCATGCGTTTGCCGATGGAGGCGAACGGACGCTGCGAGGTTTTCGAGGCTTCAGGGCGCCGCGTCACGGTGCTCGCCGAAGGTCGCATGCCAGCGGGAGAGCGCACCCTGCGCTGGGACGGGCTTGACGCCGCCGGTCGCGTCGCCGCGGCGGGGATCTACTGGGCTGCATGGACCGGCCCCGGCGTTGCCGTGCGCGTGCCGATTGTGCTGCTGAAGTAGTTGGGTCAGCCCAGCGACCGACACGCCACCATGCCCTGCGGCCCCGGCACGGCGAGTTCGACGACGACAACCGGATTCTGCAGCCCCAACGACTCGAGCACCCGCGGGTGCACCTCGCCGAGAGCGCCCCATACCACGTCGCGCCCCTGGGCGTCGTCGCCGAGCAGGAGGGCGCCACGCCCATCGAGAAGGAACGGCGCTTCATGCGGGCGCAGGCGCAGCGGACGGCCGCATTCCCGCACCACCGCCTCGGTCAGCGCGCGGATATCGGCGAAGCCGGCCTTAGGCCCGATGAGCCCCAGCGCGGCGTGGCGTAGCTCGCAGGCGCCGGTCTCGGCGGTAGGATCCGCGAAGGTCACATCCCCCACTTCGAAGACCAGCTGAGGAAGCGGGTTGCTCCGGTTGCGGGCAAACGTGTGAAGGATCCCCGGCAACAGGCTCGTGCGTAGTTGCGTCTGTTCGACGCTGATCGGGTTTTCGAGCACCACCGTCGCGGGATGCGGCGGCAGACCGAGCACGCCGTCCGACTGTTCGTGACAGGTGAGGAACAAACCCACGATCTCGGTGAAGCCGAGCCCCGCGAGGACATCGCGCAGCCGGTCAGCACGCTCTTCCGCCTCCCGCGGCTTCCCGACGGTCTGGGTAGGAGTGAGTCGGCGGGGGAAGTTGGCATATCCGTGCGCAATGGCAAGGTCCTCCACTAAGTCGCGCTCGTGGAGAATGTCGTTGCGCCAGGCGGGAACCTGGACGCGCAGGCGGCCGCCGGCGATCCGCCCTTCCGCCTCTAGCACCGCATGACCTGTCGCGCACTCGGCCTCGTGGTCGGCTGTCTGCCCAACCGCGCTCCCGATGCCATCCCCCACCGCGTGTCCCATCCTTCGCAACAGGTCGCGCGCCTGCGACGCACCGAGGGGAATCCCGAGAAGCCGCTCCGCCCCAGCAAGATCAAGCGAAGCTTCCTGCGGGGTGAAGTCAGGCGTGACCTCCTCGGCTTCCTGGAACTGCACCCGCACCGCAGAAAGTCGAGCACCCGAGTCTAGTTCCAAGAGCGAACTCGTGAGAATATTCAGCGTGCGATGCACGATCCGCCGACCGGTGCCGGTCACATCGATGAGGAGCCGGCGACTCTTCGGCGTGACCTTCGTCTCTTCGCTGTTGATGATCGGGGGCATGGAAAGAACCCTACCCGGCGTACCGCCGTTCGGGGCGGCGGTGCGCAGGATCGGATAGCGGTCGAAGCCGCCGAGCAGATGTGCAAACGCCTTTCCCTTGGGATGCTCCGCGAGGATGGCGCGCAGGGTGAGCCGGTGCTCGGCGCCGATCCCGGGTGCGCCGAGCGGGGCGAAAGCACAGCGATCCGGATCCTCCGTAGTGTACTCGAGGTCGGGATGGCCGCCCAGCCCGGGCGAATTCAGCCCGAGTGAGTCGAGGTCGTAGACACCGATCGAGGCGTGCTTGCGGTTGCGCCCCAGCGCCCAATGCAAGTTCTCCTGCATCTTCATGAGGATCTTGAGGCGGTCTTCACCGAGGGTCACCGACTCGAGAACGGCCGCCGCGATCCAGGGACGAAGGCTCTGCTCGCGACGGACCGACGGGTCGACGCGCAACCGCAGCGCGGGCGGCGCCACCGGGTACGCCACCAGCCCGATCTCAATGCCAAGAACACCGCGCAACGCGCGACCGAGTCCACCCGGATCGAAGAGGTCGGGGCGCACCGCAAGGAGTTCCATGCGCACAACCTCGAGGTCGGGCAGACGATCGAGGGCGGCGGGTGAGCGAAGATCGGCGTCGCATCGTTCGCACCGCGGGGGGGCTTCTTCCTTACCCACCAACTCAACAATGAAGCCGCAGGAGGTGCAACGGACGCGGCCGAGAACCTCGAAGCCATCGACATCGCAGCCGATTTCCCCGAGAACGCGCAGCAGGTCGTGCCGCGGAATGTCCCGCCGCGCACAGCGGAGCAGTTCCGCCACCGGGATCCCGATCACCGGCATTGGGGCACCCCCTTCAGCCATTCCAGATCGACGAGGTAGAGGTCGCGGATGTCTTTCAGACCGCACATGACCATCGCCAGGCGATCGAGACCGAATCCCCAGGCGAGGACCGGCTCGGTGCAGCCCAACGGCTCGGTCACCTCCGGCCGGAAAATCCCGGCGCCGGCCAGCTCGAACCAGTCGCGCCGCTCCCCGTTCCAGACGAAGACGCCCACCGACGGCTCGGTGTACGGGAAGAAATCGGGGCGGAAATCGTACTTTGTGAAGCCGAGCTGCTCGAGAAACGCTCCCATCGTTCCGAAGAGCGAGGTCAGGCTCCCATCGGCGTCGACAACGATCCCGTCCACCTGGAAGAATACAGGCAGGTGCTTATAGTCGATCGCCTCACGCCGGAAGACGCGCCCCACGGAGAAGACTTTCCGCGGGCCGCGCTTGATCTCGGCCAGGGCCCGGATGGTAGTGGCTGTGTTGTGCGTGCGGAGGATGTTCCGCTGCGCCAGCGCGGGGCTCCAGCGATACTGCCAGCCGGCCGAACCGGTGTCGCCGCCATCCTCGTGCACAGCGCGCACACGGTCGACCAGGGCGGCATCGGCGGGCAGCGGTGACCGCGCGGGGCGGGCGACATAGAATGTGTCTTGCATCTCGCGCGCCGGGTGGTCCTGAGGCTGGAAGAGTGCGTCGAAGTCCCAGAAGGCAGACTCCACCAATGGCGAGTTCCACTCCTCGAACCCCAGGTTGAAAAAGGCGCGCCGGGTCTGCTCAATGACCATCTGCAAGGGATGGCGTTTGCCCGGATGCCGGGACTCGGTGGCGAGATCGACGTCGTATGGCTTGAAGCGCACGTCGCGCCACCGGCCCGACGCGAGCATCTCGGGTGTCAACTCGGTGACGAGCGGTCGGGCCGTGACACCGGTCGTTCGGAGTTGCTCGCCCGCGACAAGGAGTACCACCGACCGATGTACCTTGTCGCGGATCTCGACCAGCGAGCTGCGGAGACCGAAAAGCTCGCGGGCCCTGAGCGTGTCACAGCGGTGCGAGATGAGCTCGTCCTCGGTGAGCCGGCCCGATTCGGCGCCGACCAAGGCGACTAGCACCATCTCGTCGGGCTCGGGCACCTCGGCCGCAACGCACCCGCCGTCCGCGACCACCAGCTCGGTTCCGGTCTTGGCGGCCCAGCCGCGCTGCTGGAGACCGCGGATCGTCTGACCGATTTCCTTGGCGGAAAGCCCGGTCCACTCTGCCGCCTGAACCATGGAGCCACGCCCTTCGTGCGCCAGCAACGCCCGCAACACGCGTCGCTCCGGGAGGCCCGCCGCCAGAGCCTGACGCCCGGCCTCCTTGAGCACCCACTCGCTGAACGGCTTCTCGTGCAGAGCGCAGAACCCGCGCTGCGAAAGCTGGAGGGCTGCCGCAGCCACCTGCGATTGATCGAGGCCGAGGCGCGCTGCCAGTTCGGGCACTCGCTCGGCTCGTCCCGGCTCCAACCCGCCCAGCACCGCCGCCTGTTCCGGCGTCATCTCGTCGTGCATCGTTCCCTCATTGCGTTTTCAACGATCTAGGGACCGAACGCCTCGCGCATCCGATCGAAGAACCCCTTCTGCACCTTGGGCGGCACCGAGCCGCTCACCTTTGCCAACTGCTCCCAGAGTTTTCTCTCGTCCACCGAGAGTTTCGCCGGAGTAACCACGATGACGCGGAGATAGTGGTCGCCCGGATCCTGACCGCCGCGTCCCGGGATGCCCTTCCCCCGGAGCTGCCGTGGGCGAAGGACCTTGCCGGAGATCGTTCCCGGCTCGATCTCCACCTCCGCCGTGCCACCCAGCGTTGGCACCTCGATGTGCACGCCCAGGACCGCCTGGTGCGGGTGAATCGGTAAATCGCTCAGGATGTCTCGGCCGTGCCGCTCAAAGACCGGATGGGGCTTTTCCGTCATGACGACGATGAGGTCGCCGGGCGGTCCGCTGCGCGGGCCCGCATCGCCGTGCCCGCGGACGGTCATATAGTTCCCCTCCATCACGCCGGGAGGAATGTTGAGGGAAATCGTCTCCTGGCCTTGTACGACGCCACTTCCGCGGCAGGTCGGACAGGGGTCACGCACAATTTCCCCCTCGCCCCCGCACTTCTCGCAGGCGCTGACGCTGACCATCTGCCCGAGGAACGATCGCTGGACGCGGCGGAGCTGGCCGCTGCCGCCGCATACATCGCAGGTCACGGTCGTACCGCTGGCGCTGCCCCGCCCCCGACATGTGGTGCACGGAACGAGCTTGTTCACCCGGACCTTCTTGGTCGACCCGATGGCGATCTCCTCCAGGGTGAGCGCTAAGCGAATCTGTCGGTCTCCCCCGCGGTGGTCGCGCGCGCGCTGTCCCCCCGCCTCACCGCCGAAAAGGTCAAAGCCGCCGAACTCCCGCATGAAGGCTCGCAGGGCATCGCCGATATCGAAGCCGACGCCTCCGCGATAGCCTGCGGCCGCCGCGGCTGCCGGATCGACTCCGGCGTACCCGAACTGGTCGTACGCGGGCCGCTTCTGCGGATCCTTCAGGATCTCGTACGCCTCGTTGACCTCCTTGAACCGCCCTTCTGCCCCGGCGTCGTTCGGGTTGCGGTCAGGGTGGTACTGGAGGGCCAGTTTTCGGTACGCCTTCTTGAGGGTGTCGAGGTCAGCGCTCTTGTCGACGCCAAGGACCTCGTAGTAGTCGCGCTTTGCCATGGGCTCCTTTCCGCCTTCCGCTAACGGGTTTGAACAGAATATCGACGGGAGAGACTCCCAGCAAGATCCGAGAGAGGAAGGCCCGGGACGGCACCCCGGTCATGCCGATTCGAAGCGCTTCCGGCCGAACCGGCGATGCACGGCCGCGCCGGCTCCGCGAGCAGGGCGAGATCAGGGCGGTGACATCGACCGGTCAACTCCCGCGATGACGAAACACTGCCCGCACGGTCATGGCGAGAATCTTCAGGTCGAGCCCAAGCGACCAGTTCTCAACGTAGAAAAGGTCGAGCCGGGTGCGCTGCTCGATCGGCGTGTCACCCCGGTGCCCGTGGACCTGGGCCCAGCCGGTGATCCCCGACTTCACGCGATGCCGGTCGTAGTAGTCGGCGACTCTCTCCTCGAAACGATGGACAAAGACAGGTCGCTCGGGGCGCGGCCCCACAAGGCTCATGTCCCCCCTCAGGACATTCCAAAACTGGGGCAGCTCATCCAGCGACCAACGACGGAGGAACGAGCCCAGCCGGGTGCGCCGCGGGTCCTCGCGAGTCGCCCAGACAGGTCCGGTGGACGCCTCGGCGTCGGCGCGCATCGAGCGGAATTTCACCATCCGGAAGGTGCGCCGGTCGCGTCCCACCCGATCCTGCCGGTGCAAGATCGGCCCCGATGACTCCAACCTCACAGCCAGAGCGAGTAGGAGAAGCAGTGGTGAGAGGACGACGAGCAGCACGACCGAGCCGACGAGGTCAAGCGTCCGTTTGACGATTCCACCCCAGCCGGAAAGGGCGGGACCACGGAGCCGCAGCAGCGGCAGTCCGTCGATCTCCTCCACGTGCACGCGGCGCCCCCAGAGCGAGAAGAGATCGGGGACGAACAGGAAATCGAGGTCGAGCTCCTGGCAGCGGGCGTAGATCTCCTGCACGAATCCCTGCGAGGCGTTGGCCGCGGCAAGCACGAGAAGGCCTAGGCCACGAGCCTCGGCCTCCTTCGCCAGCACGGCCACGGAACCGAAGAGAGGGACCGCCATCTCCGCAGGAGGCTCAGTTGGCGAGGGAAGGAGCGGGTCCACGTGCTCGGCAAAGAAACCTTCGCACCGGTGCGGGTAGGGCGAATCTGCGAGTCTTCCCGCCAGCCGTACCGCCAGCGCCCCGGTTCCAACCATGGCGAAGCGGATCGGCGGCAGCAACGGCAGCCGCCGGACCAGAGCCTGCACCAAAGAGCGACCGACAGCGGTCAGCAGCAGCGTGCTGAACCAGATCATCGGCACTGCCAACCGCGAGAATGTAGCGTTGCGGTAGAAGAACGAGAGCGCGGTCACCGCCAGAATCCCGAGCGCCTGCGCGCGCAGAATCTCGGAGAAGCGGTGCCGCGGCCGTCCCATCTCCATCCGATACAGGCCCGAAGCGTGAAAGAGCGGGATCCAGACCAACGCCGTGACCGCGGCTGCGACCACGTACTGCGAAACCGCCGGGATCCCCTTGTCCGGTGGGACCCAGCGCGTCAGCGGCGAGACAAAGCGCGCCCAATAGCCGAAGGCAAAGCCACCGGCGATGGCGGCGAGGTCGCTCAGGTGCCAGAGGACCTGGACCCAGGTGCCGCGTTTGTTTCGTTCTCCCTGGCCCATGCCGTCCCTCGCGGGCCCTCCTCCTCCAGCCAACGATCAACCTCGCGCTCGAACCGCTCCGGCGAAAACCAGAGGATGCCTTCACGGATCGCCGCCGGATCCCAGCGCATCCCCTCACACCGTTCCATCGAAGCGGCAAGCGCGCCGGCCTCGGGCTCGGCGAAAAAGACACCGCTTTCGCCGTCGCGCACCGTTTCGAGGAGCCCGCCGCGTCCGAGTCCCACCACCGGCCGTCCGCACGCCTGGGCCTCGACCGGGACGATCCCGAAATCCTCTTCGCCTGGGAAGAGGAGCGCACGGCAGCGGCGATAGTAGGCCCGCAATTCCTCCGGGGGAAGCCAACCGAGGAATCGCACGCCCGGCGGAGCGATCCGCTCGAGGCGACGGCGCTCCACCCCGTCGCCCACGATCCACAGCGGCCGGGGGCGCAGGCGCACCGCTTCCAACGCCAGGTCGATCCGCTTGTACGGCACCAGCGCCGTGACCACGAGGTAGAAATCCTCCGGTTCCCCGCCCGGCGTGTAGTACTCCACATCGACCCAGGGGTGAATGACCCGCGCATCCCGCCCGTAGTACCGCCGAATTCGGGCGGCCACGCAAGCGGAGTTGGCGGCGAACGAATCGACCCGCATCGAGGCGGTCACATCCCACTGCCGCAGCGCCGTGGCCATGAGCGGCAGTGCCCACGAGGCCGGAAACCGCAGCCGTCCCGCGCCGAAATATTCTTCATAGGCAGCCCAGACATAGCGCATCGGGGTGTGGCAGTAGCAGAGGTGTCGCGTCCCCGGATGAACCACCACCCCCTTGGCCGCACAGTGGCTCGAGGAAAGGACGAGGTCATAGCCGCGCAGATCGAACCGCTCGATCGCCGCGGGGAAAAACGGCAGGTAACGTTGGTACCGTGTGACTCCCGCCGGCAATCTCTGGATGAACGAGGTGTGCACCGGATGCGACTCGATGGCCTCGCTCACGCTCCCCTTTCGGTGCACAAGAGTGTAAACCGGCGTGCCGGGGAACCGCCGGCAGAAAGCCTCGAAGACCTTCTCGCCGCCACGCATCCCGGTCAGCCAGTCCTGCACCAGCGCGGTCTTCATCCCCGCCTTCCTTCCACCGGCGCGGTCTTCATCGCCGCGTTCCATCCACCGGCACCGGATCCTCCATCGCCGCCATGAGGTCAGCGAAAATCGCGTCGGAAACAAATCGCCCGGCGCGCGCCAGGCGCAGCCAGCCATCCTGACGCTCCAGCAGTCCCTGCTCCGCGAGGAACCCCGTGCGCCGTTCCAGCGCCGCAGCGCCATCCCCCGCCGCCGTGGCCAGCAGATCCCAGGGCACCCCCTCGGTCCGCCGCAGGCCCAGGAAGATCCACTCCGCCGCCGCTTCACGCCCGCTCACTCGCTCGCGGAAAAGGATCGGGCAATCGGCCGCCTCGGACATTTCTCGATACGATCCGCCAGCCTCCCTGGGCATTCCCCACGATGCCCCGCCGCCCGCCTGCACCGCCCGCGACCAGGCGCCTGGGTCGGGCTCGTTCGCCCAGCGCCACCCACCATGGTGCGAGTGGGCCGAGGGACCGAGGCCGAGGTACTCACCTCGCACCCAATAGTTTTGATTGTGGCGGCTCTCCAATCCAGGGCGGGCGAAATTGGAGATCTCGTAGCACGACAGCCCGGCAGCGGACGTACGGTCCACGAGCAGCTCGTACTGGGCGCGCGCCTCCTCTTCGCCAGGCAGTGTGAGTTCCCCGGTCGCCACCGCGACGTGCATCGGGGTCCCCGGCTCCAGAGTGAGCAGATAGGCCGAGAGGTGATCGGCGCCAAGCTCGATCGCGCCATCGAGAGCCGTACCCCACGCGGTCGTGTCGAGACCGGGTAGACCGTAGATCAAGTCGACGCTGAATGAAACGCGGCGTTCCTTCAGCTCCCCGGCGCGATGACGGGCCAGTGCCGCGTCGTGCGCGCGGTCGAGGAGGCGCAACGCGGCGTCGTCGAGCGATTGGATTCCAAGGCTGACCCGGTTGCCTCCTCCGCGGAGAAAAGCATCGAGCCGTTCGGGCTCCAGCGACTCGGGATTGGCCTCCATGGTCACCTCGGCATCCGGCGTCACAGCGAACGAATCGCGGAGCGCTCCGAGGATCCGGTTCATCTGGTCGCCCTCCAGCAGCGACGGCGTGCCGCCGCCGAGGAAGATCGTGCGGAAGGTCTCGTCCGCAAAATCCCCCCCTGCCGCAACCAGGCGGATCTCGGCGAGCAGGTCTGCTACAAACGCATTCCGGGCCGCAGCGTCGCCGGTCGTGCTCGCGAAGTCGCAGTAGCCGCAGCGGCGACGGCAGAACGGGATGTGCAGATAGATCCCGGGGCCTAGATCGCGCCAATGGGCCGGGTCGGTCACGCCGGCCTCAGTGAATCAGGTGAAACATCCGCGAGAAGCGCGGGAGGTGGTGCCAGTCGACCCAGGAAAAATAGATCGCCCAGGCCTTCCCGTGGATGAAGCGCTTGTCGAGGGGCCCCCAGATCCGGCTGTCGGCGGAAAAGTCCCGGTTGTCCCCCATCATGAAAAGAAAACCGGGTGGCACCTTGTAGGGGCCATAATTGTCGCGCATCGGGTCGACGCGGGGGTCTTTGTGCACCTCCCAAGCATCCTTTCGCGGAATGCCGTCGACGAACAACTGCTTGTTGCGGACCTCGACCGTCTGTCCCTCCACCGCGACACACCGCTTGATGTAGGCGACTTTCCGATCCCGCGGGTACTCGAAAACGATGACATCCCCCGGTTTCGGGTGCGTGAACCCGGGGAGTCGGATGGTCGTGAGCGGGATGCGGGGCCCATAGACCAGTTTGTTCACGAAGAGGAAGTCGCCGACCAAGAGCGTGTTCTCCATCGATTCACTGGGAATGCGGAAGGCATGGAAGGCAAAGAGGCGGATGACAAGGAAGATGACGATGGCACTTCCCAACGATTCCACCGTCTCCCGGAGAACTCCCCTCGGGCGCCGATCGCCGGCGGACCGGTGTCGGTCGGTCATGATCGCTGTCCCCCCATCACTCGTCCTGGCCCCGCAGCAGGGCGAGGAACGCCTCCTGCGGGACATGCACGGTGCCGATCTGCTTCATCTTCCGCTTTCCTTCCTTCTGCTTCTCCAGGAGCTTGCGCTTGCGAGAAATGTCACCTCCATAGCACTTGGCCGTGACGTCCTTGCGCATGGCACTCACCGTGGAGCGAGCGATGATCTTTCCGCCGATGCCGGCCTGGATCGCGATCTGAAACATCTGGCGCGGAATCAGGTTCCGCAGGCGGTCCACCAAGTCCCGCCCCCGCTCGTAGGCCTTGTCCTTGTGCGCCACGAGGGAAAGGGCATCCACCAGCTCGCCGTTCAGCATGACGTCCAGCTTGACCAGGTCGGATTCCATGTAGTCGAACAGCTCGTAGTCAAGGGTGGCATAGCCGCGGGAACAGGACTTCAGCCGGTCGTAGAAGTCATAGATGATCTCCGAAAGCGGCATCAGGTAGGTGAGCTGAGCGCGCTCGGCGTCGAGATAGTCGATGCCATGCGGCTCCCCGCGGCGGTCCTGCACGAGTCTCATGACGTTGCCCACGAACTCACCCGGTGTGATGATCCGAACCTCGATAAACGGCTCCTCGTACGCGGCCACATGACCCGGATCGGGCATGTCCGCCGGCGAATTGACCTGAACCTTCGTGCCATCGTCGAGGGTGGCCCGCAACTGCACGTTGGGAATGGTCGCGATGATGTCGAGGTTGTACTCCCGGTGGAGCCGCTCCTGCACGATCTCGATGTGGAGCGGACCGAGAAAACCGCAACGAAAGCCGAACCCGAGGGCGGCCGAGGTCTCCGGAGTCCAGGCGAGCGCGGCGTCGTTGAGCGCCAGCTTGCCCAGCGCCTCCCGCAGGTTGACGTAGTCTTCGGTGTCAACCGGAAAGAGCCCTGAAAAGACCATCGGCTTGAGCGGCTTGAAGCCCGGCAGCGCCTGGATGCCGGCCGAAGTCTCCGGGACGATGGTATCGCCGACCTTGGCGTCGGCCACCACTTTCATCCCCGCCAGGATGTAGCCGACCTCGCCCGCCTCCAGCCTCTCTCGGGGAATCAGTCCGAGCCGCAGTGAGCCGACTTCGTCGACGTCATAGGTAATCCCGGTGGACAAGAGTCGCACCCGGTCGCCGCGCTTCACCGAGCCGTCGACGAGCCGCACGTAGGCGACCACCCCGCGAAACTTGTCGAAGATCGAATCGAAGATGAGCGCCCGCAACGGCGCGTCGGGATCACCGGACGGCGCCGGAACCCGGGCCACCACGGCTTCCAGGACCTCCACAATGCCGATCCCCTGCCGGGCCGAAACCGCCAGAATCTCGTCGTCGGTGCAATCGATGAGGTGGCGGATCTGCTCCTTCACTTCGTCAGGACGAGCGGCGGGCATGTCGATCTTGTTGATCACCGGGATGATCGTGAGCTTCGCCTCTCTCGCCATGTGGAGGTTGGCCACCGTCTGCGCTTCGACCCCCTGGCTGGCGTCGACCAGCAGCAACGCCCCCTCGCACGCCGCGAGCGACCGCGAAACCTCGTAGGAGAAGTCGACGTGGCCTGGCGTATCGATGAGATGAAAGCGGTACTCGCGGCCGTCGCGGGCGGTATAATCCATGGCGATGGAGTGGGCCTTGATAGTGATGCCGCGTTCGCGCTCGAGATCCATGCTGTCGAGGACCTGGTCTTTCATCTGGTACGCTGACAACGTATGGCAGGTATCGAGAAACCGATCCGCCAGGGTGGACTTCCCGTGGTCGATGTGCGCGATGATGCAGAAGTTCCGAATGTGCTCGCTACTCATGCTCGCGATCCGCTCGCCACGCCTCCATCCGGGCCCACCGCGACCGAAGCCGCGATTGCGCCGTTTCTCGTCACACCCACGTCGCCGCCGCAGCCCGACAGCCGCAGCCTGACAGCCGCAACGTCACCACCGCAGTGTCATGGCGGCGCGCCACCCCGGGTCACGATCGCCCAGCGTCCCGGTGCCCTGCGGCTCAAACTCCGCGTCGAAGTTCCCTAACTGCGCGTCGACGTAGGCGTCACCCATGCTCAATAGCCCCGCAAAGACGCTCCACCAAGTGAAGTCCCTGCGGTGCGATCCCAGGGCCAGATGCCGTCGCTCCAGCTTTCCCTGTTCCACGGGGTCGGTCGCCGCCCCAGCCTCGCGCCACTTGGCCTGCTCCTGCCTGCCATAGTCGACGGCACGCCACAGCAGATAGCCCTCGCCCACAGCGACGACCGCCGCCTTGACATGCCGGCCGTTCGCCCACTGCCCCCACCCGGGGACCGCCACCGACCGCAACATGATCTGGCGCGGCCGCCGGTGCCATGGTCGAGCCGAAGAAGACCTCACCGTTTCGGAAGAGTCGGGCGCTCCCGAACGATCCGGCACCCACCGCCCCGAATCCGCGGCGGCCGGACCTGCGCCTATGCGTGCCGGATCCGCGGCTGGCCGATTCGTCTCCGCCCTTCCGGAATCCGGCAGCCCCGGCCCCCCGGTCACCGCCATCGCCGGATCGGCGAGGATCACTCTTGCCGGCGCTCCCCCAACCTCCGTGGCCCGGCCCACGCCAGGGGCGGCGGTTAGACATAGGAGGATCAGGAGGCCGCGGACGATTCGCACCGGAGGCGCCGGTCCAGGCATATGGCGGGAACGTGTGGGAATCGAACCCACCCCGGACACGCGAGTGCCCGGCAAAGGATTTGAAGTCCTCGGAGCCCACCAGAACTCATGCGTTCCCACCTCATTTCGACTGTTACCGAGGGGTGAGCCTAGCGGGAGAACCGCAGGGTGTCAATGGAGAGGACCCTGGCGGGGCGCGGCAAACAGCCACGGACGCGCGTCGCCCCCAGCCCCGGCGACGCAGGCGGGCCGGAATCGAGCAGGCACAGGGCCGCGGCAGTCGGGCGTGGATGCGAGGCGCGCGCAGCCACGGCGACGCAGGCGTACGTTTCGCACGTCGAGGAGACCCCCACAGGGGGCACGACGGAGCTGCGCGCAACGAAGCAGACGCGGCCGAATGCCGCGGCCCGTGTCAGCGGCGCGCCAGCGCCGTACACTCGATCTCGACCCGCGCCCCCTTGGGCAGCCCCGCCGCCGCCACCGTGGAACGTGCGGGGAACGGCTCCGCAAACACCTCCGCGTACAGCACGTTCACCCCTGCGAAATCCTGCATATCGGCCAGGAAGAGCGTCACCCGCACGACATCGCCTAGGGTGAGTCCGCCCGCCTCGATCAACGCGGCACAGTTGCGCAGCGCCTGCCGGCACTCCGGGATCACCCCGCCGGGGACGAGTTCACCCCGGGCCGGGTCGATGCCGATCTGCCCCGAGCAGAAGAGCATTCCGGTCGTCTCGTCCCAAACGGCTTGTGAGTACGGCCCGATGGCCGCGGGGGCCTGGTCGGTGCGGATGGCACAGCGGGATTCCATGCGTTCCTCTCTGGCGCCTCTGCCGGGCGCGACGGTCCGGGCGCGGTTCATTCCGCGCTCTCGCAGCTCACTCGACGGTCACGCTCTTGGCCAAATTGCGCGGCTGATCGACGTGGCAGCCCCGCGCCACCGCGATGTGGTAGGCAAGCAACTGCAGCGGCACGACGGAGAGCAACGGCACCAGGGGATCGAGGGTGTGTGGGATACGGATCACGTGGTCGGCGCGGGAGGCAATCGTCGCGTCGTCCTCGGTTGCCACCGCGATGATGCGCCCGCGGCGCGCCCGCACCTCGGCCATGTTGCTCAACACCTTCTCGTAGGCCTTGTCCCGCGTGCAGAGGAAGACCACCGGCATGTTCTCGTCGATCAGAGCGATCGGCCCGTGCTTCATCTCCGCGGCCGGGTAACCCTCGGCGTGAATGTAGGAGATCTCCTTCAGCTTCAGCGCCCCTTCCAGAGCCACCGGGAAATTGAATCCGCGTCCGAGGTAGAGGAAGTTGTCATGCTTGGCATAGAGCTGTGCGATCTCCGCGATCGCCGGACCGTCGGCGAGAATTCGCTCCATCTGCTCGGGAATGGCGCGCAGCCCGGCGATGAGCTCGCGCGCAACCTCGTCGGAAAGGCCGCGCCACCGCCCCAAGTACATGGTCAACAGTGCCAGCACCGCCACCTGGCCGGTGAACGCCTTGGTGCTGGCGACCCCGATCTCAGGCCCGGCGTGGATATAGACCCCACCGTCGGTCTCACGTGCAATCGAGGAACCGACGACATTGCAGATCCCCAGGACCCGGGCGCCTCGCCGCTTGGCCTCTTTCACCGCGGCCAGGGTATCGGCGGTTTCCCCCGACTGGCTGAGGACGATGACGAGAGAGCGGCTGTCCAGCACCGGACTCCGGTAGCGAAATTCCGAGGCGTACTCCACTTCCACCGGGACACGGAGGTACTCCTCCAGCATGTATTCACCGATCATGGCGGCGTGCCAAGAGGTGCCGCAGGCCGTGAGGATGATGCGATCGAAACGCCGCAGTTCATCGCCCGCGAGGTTGAGCCCTCCGAGCCGGGCCTCGGCTTGGTCGTCCACCAGCCTGCCGCGGATGGCGTTGCGGATCGCTTTCGGCTGCTCGTGGATCTCCTTCAGCATGAAGTGCGGGAAGCCGCCCTTCTCGATCTGGTCGAGCTCCCAAGTCACCTCCTGAATCTCTCGATTCACCGGGATTTCGTTCAGAGTCTGGGTACGGTAGCCCTGCGGGCTGAGGATCGCCATCTCCTCGTCGCCTAGATAGACCACGTGCCGGGTGTGCGCGAGAATGGCCGAGACATCGGAGGCGACGAAGAACTCGCCATCTCCCACCCCGACCAGCAGCGGGCTCCCCTTGCGGGCTCCCACGATGATCCCCGGTGCCAAGTCCGAGATCACGGCGATGCCGTAAGCGCCGGTGACCAGGCGCAAGGCGGAGGCTACAGCCTTCTCCAGGCTCCCGTCCCAGTACTCCTGAATGAGGTGGGCCAACACCTCGGTGTCGGTATCGGAAACAAACTCGTACCCCTTCGCCTTCAGGGTTTCGCGCAGGGAGTCGCAGTTCTCGATGATGCCGTTATGCACCACGGCAAAGTGGCCGCGGGTGTCAGTGTGGGGATGCGCGTTGATCTGGTTCGGCTCGCCGTGCGTGGCCCAGCGGGTGTGGGCGATGCCGTGGTGGCCCGTGGGCGGATCCTTGTCGACCAGATCCTGGAGCTGATCGATCTTTCCGGCGTCCTTCAGGACGGTGAGGCCATCGCCATTGACCACCGCGATTCCGGCGGAGTCATAGCCCCGGTACTCCAGCCGCCGCAGCCCCTCCAGGAGAATCGGCACGCACTCTCGGGGGCCGGTGTACCCAACAATGCCGCACATGGCGCTCGATCCCTCCGTGGTTACGAATCATTTCCGCTTGTTTCGGAGTGTCCCGTGAGCGTGCGCCCCTGAATCCCCCAGACCCTCGGAGCTCCCGCGTCTACCCTAACGGCCCTCAAGCACACCGCGCAACCGTTCCATCATCTCGCTCGCCGCTGCCGAAGTCTCCGCTTCCACCATAGCCCGCACCACCGGCTCGGTTCCCGAGGCACGGATATGCACGAACCCATCGGAGCGCGACCAGCGAAGGCCATCCCGTCGGTCGTCAACCTCTCCGAGGAGACCGGCCAACAGCGGCTCGAGCGCCGCCATTCCGCCCACCGGGAGCGAAACCTTGGCTTTTCGCATCACCCGGGACGGGAACTCGGCGGCCAAGGCACGGAGTCCACCCGGATGGAGCGCCTCCGCCTCACACAGGCGGGCGAAGGCAACGGCGGCGTCGCGCCCGAGATGGACCGCCGGATCGATGACGCCGCCATTCCCCTCGCCGCCGATGGTCGCCCCCACCCGCCGCATCCCGGCTACGACATGCGCTTCACCCACGGGTGTCCTGGTCACCACAGCCCCGAAGCGAGCCGCCGCAGCCTCCACGCGACTGCTCGTCGAAAGATTGGTGACGACCGGCCCGGTCCGGCCGGCGAGGACGCTTCGCACAACCAGCGGCAGGGTCCATTCCTCGCCCACGACGGCTGTGCCTGGCAGGGCGACCGCAAACCGATCCGCATCAGGATCGATCATCGCCACAAACGCAGGCTCGCCTTCCACGATCTTCAGAAAGCGATCGAGGGACTCCTCTGTAGGCTCGGGATTGGCCGCAAATTCGCCGGACGGCTCCTCGTGATGGCAGACCAACGCTACGCCCAACTCCTCGGCCAGCGCGGGCAGAATGACACCCCCTGCTCCGTGGCCCGTGTCGACAGCCGCCCGGATCCCGGCCGACCGAATGGCGTCGAGATCTACCGCACGCAGTATCGCCTCGCGGTGCAGGCGGAGCGCCTCGTTGCCACGGTCGCGCATCCCCCCGTAGTGGGCCGCCTCGGCAAAAGGTGCTGCCCCGGCCTCAGCCCGACTCCGCAGCGCGGGAAACCGCTCCGGCGAGAAGAAGCCCCCATCGCCGTCCACGAATTTCAACGCGTTCCACTGCGCTGGGTTGTGGCTGGCGGTGAGAATGAGACCACCGGCCGCCCCCCAATGCTCGACGGCAAGCTGCACCGTCGGAGTGGGAACAACGCCCAGATCCCAGGTCTCTCGCCCGCACGCCCGCAGAACGGAGGCCGCAGCATGGGCAAGGGCAGCGCCGGTGGTTCGCGAATCACGCCCCAGCACCACCGGACCCGGCCCAAGCAGATCGGCAAGAGCGGCAGTCCATCGGGCCACCTCGAACGGATTGAAATCGGCGCCCACGATACCGCGGACACCAGAGACGCTGATCATCAAGGGTGACATGGATCCTCCGCCCCCCGCCGCGACAGGCGTGGACGGACCGCGGGGAGGCAAGGCCCCGGCGATTCCGGCCGCGGGGCACGGCCCAGGAGGGTGTCAAGCAGCAGGGGGTCGAGAGAAAAGAAATGGAGCTGGTGAGCGGAATCGAACCGCTGACCTGCGCATTACGAATGCGCTGCTCTACCGGCTGAGCTACACCAGCTCGTCATCCGCGCATCGAACAGACCCGCCGCCAGAGGGACTGCGCCCGGCGTCCCTCCGCAGGGGGGCCCCAAGGCGCTGGCCGGTTCCCCTTTCGGCAGAAGAAATATGGTGCTACCCCGCGGACTCGAACCGCGGACTCCCAGATTTTCAGTCTAGTGCTCTACCAACTGAGCTAGGGTAGCATATAGACAGCCACAGGGGCTTTTGTAGCCTCTAGCGCCACCTCGCGTCAAGCCATTTCCGGCCGGGGTCTCGGCTCGCGGACCGTGGTCCCCGCCGGTCCTCTGCACCAGACTCGGCGGGCGGCGGTCGGCGCAGCGTCAGACTGCGTGACAGCGGCGCGCGAGAGCCGCGGCGACGGTGTGCTTCAGCTCGCTTAGGTCCGACGACTTGACGACGTAGCCGTCGGCCGACCAACTGGCGAAACTCTGCTTGTAGCTCGGGTAGGCGGAGTTCAGAACCACCGCCACTTCCGGCTTGTCCTGGAGAATCCGTCGCAGCACGTCGAGCCCGTCCATCCCTCCGAGGCGAATGTCCAGCACAACCGCCTCCGGAGGCGCCGTCCGCAGCCTCTCCATCGCCTCCTCGCCCGAAGAGACCGCCGTGACGACGTAGCCGTCCTCGGCGAACTCGGACTCGTACAACTTCCGCAGGCTGGCGTCATCTTCCACGATGAGTAGACTCGGCATCTCGCACCCTCCCCGCCTGATCTCAGGCAGCTCGCCTCCGGTCCCTGCCTTTCCGCCGGTCGGGCGGTACCCGCCGACGATCCTGGTTTTCTCGAATCGGGAAGCTGATGACAAAGGATACGCTCCAGGCTCCCCCGGTGCGAACCTGAATCTCCCCGCCATGCTCCTTGACAATCTGGTGCGCCACAGCCAACCCGAGCCCGGAGCCACCCGCCTTGGTCGTGGCGAACGGCACAAAAAGGCTTTCCAGGATCTCTCCCGGCAGCGGCGCGCCATCGTTGGAAATCTCGACGCGCAGATCTCCGCCGGCACGGTCGGTCCGCACGAAAATCCGGTTCCCACGGACCACCGCGCCCAGTGCGTTCTTGAGGATGTTGAGCAGAACCTGCTTCACCCGGTCCGGGTCGAGAAGAAGCGACGGCAGCCCGGGCTCTTCCTCCTCGATAATGGCCACGCCCTGGCGCTCAGCTTCCTCGCGCACCAGGAGCAGCGTCTCCCGGACCACCTCGACGAGGTTAGTCATGGCCAGACGCGGGCGGCTCAGTCGCGCGAACTCCAACTGCTCGGTGAGTATCTCTTCGAGGCGCTGGATTTCCTTCACGATAAGGGTCGCGTGCTCGGCGTTGGGGTCGTCATCCGCCAGACTGCGTCGGATTCGCCGCGCGAAACCGCCGACCGCCGACAGGGGGGTGCGGATCTCGTGGGCGACCTTGGCACTCATCTCGCCGAGGGCCGCCAACTTCTCGGTCTGCATGAGAAGGGCCTGGGTCTCCCGCAGCCGCTTCTCGGCCTCCCGCACCTGCTCGAAAAGCTGCGCGTTCTTGATGGCGATCGCGGCTTGAGAGGCAAGGATACTGAGAAACTGCTCATCCGCCTCGCGAAAGACGCCGGCGTCGCGGTCTGCGCTGGTCTCTCGGTCACCGACACCGAGCACGCCCACCGTGCGGTCGAAGGCCACAAGCGGCACCAGCAGAATCGATCGCGGATTGCCGTCTCCCCTGGCCGGAAGCGTCCCGTCGGCCGCGGCATCGGTGCGGCGCAACGAGCGTCGCGTCCCCGAGCATTTCTCAGCCAGAGGCCGCAGCCGGTCGAGCAAGGCGCCGCCTTCGTCTTCAAGCCCGCAACTCGAAGCAACGCGGAGCGTCTCCTCAGGCCCCTCCGCCGCCCACGTCACCGCCCAGCCTGCTTCCATCACGCGAGAAGAGACGCGGGAGATGAGCAGCAGAAGGTCGACCAGATTGGTGGCGGAGAGGATGCCCCGACTCACCTCCTGCACCGTGGCCATCTCTGCGATCTGGCGCTCCAGGTCCTGGTAGGCACGCCCACGCTCCAGGGAGAGGCCCGCGTGGTGCGTCAGCATGACCAGCGGCGCACGCACGGTATCCGGCAGCGGGTGCGCGTAGCCCCCGGCAACCCCGATAACGCCGGCCACCCCGCGCGTCCCGGTCACGGGCCAGAAACTCCACGGACCGTGTCCGAGGGCCTGCACGATCCCTTCCGGATCGGGATGCCCCTGGACGACCGGACAGACCACACGGCCGCTGCGGGCCGCTTCCGCCACGGGAGAGTCGGGGTCATCGAGAGTCACCGCGAGTCGCCGGGCCTTCTTCGACAGCGGACTGCGCAGACGACGCCGCGGGTCGAGCGTCAGACGCACCGCGTCGCTCAAGGACTCCGGGAAATGATCGAGCAGCCGCCAGAAGTCGAGGGTCAGGGCCCGTTCGCGCTCGCCCGCCGCATCGTAGCCGCGCAGGCGCTTCTTCTCGTCGTCGAGCAAGAACAAGACCGCGCGATCAAACGCGAGGCCCTGCTCACTGATGAGAGTCGAGAGGAGCGCGGAGGAGATCGCCCCCAGATCGGTGAGCCCGTGCAGAACCGTGGTGAGGCGGAAAAGGAGGGACATTTGCTCCGCCGAGTCCCCGGCCCCTCTGCTACACTCCTCATCCCGGGCAGGGGCCGCTCCGGACGCGGACTGCGGATCGGGCGGTCGTGCGCTCATGTCGTCTCCCGGCTGTCCGGGCGGAACTTCTGTGCGCTTCCCGGCCGGGTTCGCGGCGGAGACGAGCATTCATGGCGTGGTGGAAAAAGAGAAGGGGCCTGGACGCGGCCCCCGAACACGGGAGGAGCGAGATGGAAAAGCCGGCACCCGGACCACAGCAGCAACTGCAGGTCCAGATCGACCCCCAGGAGAGCGAGGGGATCTACTCGAACTTTGTTCTGATGGCGAACTCGCCGCACGAATTCTTCCTCGATTTTGCCCGCGTGCTGCCGGGCGTTCCTCGCGCCAAGGTTCATGCGCGCATTATCCTCACCCCCGAAACGGTGCGCTCCCTGCTCAAGACGCTCGAGGGCCGCGTCGAGGCGTTCGAAAGTCAGTACGGCAAGATTAGGTCGGACGGCGACAATACGTCCACTCGGGATATCGGCTTCAAGACCACCTAGGCTGCATCTTTTTCCGTTCCTTTCCGGGACATTTCCAGCCCGGGCCCACCGCCTCACATGGGGCGACCGGTGCCCGAAACCGGAGGACACATGAGACCCGTTCGCCTCTCCGCCCGCGGTAACGCCGCCCCCGCCAGCCCGATTCGCAAACTCGTCCCCATTGCCGACCAGGCCCGGGCCCGCGGGGTCAAAGTCTGGGGTCTCAACATCGGCCAGCCGGACATCGTTACGCCGGAGTTGATGTGGGAGGCGGCCTTGAAGGACCATCCCAAAGTTCTAGCCTACTCTCCTTCGGCCGGGATCCCGGAACTGCGTTCTGCGCTCTCCGGCTACTACGAGAAGCACGGAATCGGGCTCTCCGCGGACGACCTTATCGTCACCACAGGCGGCAGCGAGGCGATCCTGTTCGCCTTCGCCGTCCTCGCCGATCTCGGCGACGAGGTGATGATTCCGGAGCCGCTCTATGCGAACTACCTAGGCTTCGGAAACATGCTTGGGGTGAAGGTGGCCCCGATCCCGACGCGGGCCGAGGATGGCTACCGTTTGCCGCCGCGGGCGGCCTGGGAGGAACGCCTCACCTCGCGCACGCGCGCCATCCTCTTTTGCAATCCGGGCAACCCCACCGGCACCGTCTACACCGAGAACGAGGTGGAGATGGTTCTCGGCATGGCCCGGGATTGGGGTCTGTGGGTCATCGCCGATGAGGTCTACCGGGAGTTCTGCTACGACGGGTTGAAGCACCGCTCGATCATGACCTGGAAGGCGGACGCCGACCGGGTGATCCTCGTCGATTCGATTTCCAAGCGGTTCAGCGCCTGCGGCGCCCGGATCGGCTGCCTCGGCAGCACCAACCGGGAACTGATCAATGTGGCGACCCGGTATGCCCAGGCTCGCCTCTCCCCGCCGAGTGTCGGTCAGTGGATGGCCACGGCCGCTCTCACGCTCAAGGACGATTACTACGAGAAGATCCTGGCCGAATTCCAGAAGCGGCGCGACATCGTCATGGAAGAGTTCGGCCGCATGGCCGGCGTGCGCTGCGAGACGCCGCGGGGGGCTTTCTACGCCATGCCGACGCTTCCGGTCGAGGACGCGGAGGACTTTGCGGTCTGGATGCTCAATGAGTTCCAGGAGGGGGGCGAGACGGTGTTGATCGCGCCGGGGAATGGGTTCTATGCCACGCCGGGCGCGGGGCAGCGCGAGGGGCGGGTCGCTTACGTCTTCGAGGAGGAGTCGCTACGCCGCGCGCTGCGCGTGTTGGGGGCGGGATTGACGCAATATCCGGGGCGGCTTAAGACTTGTCCTTCCAAAGGCGGATCGTAAACCGGCTCTCCTGCGCAACGAAGTCCGGCTCGGTCCCGTTGTGCTCTCGCATCCCAGGGATGATCTTGTTCTTCACCTCTTGCAGTCAAAGAGCAGGCAGGGCCAGTCCCTTTCCCGGCCGGAGCAGCGACCGAAACGCCGCCGCCGCTCGCCCCGAAGTTCCCCCCGAGCGCACCAGGAGACCCGACGACCTCTCCAGCCGGAACCCCTGCACCGGCAGGACCACCAGTCGCCCTTCCCGCACCTCCCGGCGCACCGCGCGCAGCGGCAAAGCAGCGAGTCCGAGCCGCGCCTCCACCAACCGCACGATCACCTCGGGATTGCTGATTTCCATCGCCACGCGCAGGCGCAAGCCGTGCGACCCAAAGAAGCTTTCGACCTGCCTGCGCGTCACCGAATCGGCCTTGTGGCTGATCCAGGGCTCAGCCGCCACTGCGCGCGGCTGCAGCCGCTTTCCAGCCAGTCGATGCCCAGCGGGCGCTACCACGACGAGAGGATCGCTGAAGAACGTCACCGACTCGATCCAGGACTCGGCGACCGGGAGCGTGCCAAGCGCGAGCTCGATCTCCCCAGTGGCCAGCAGAGCGACGAGAGGTTCGGTCCCCTCCACACGCAGAACCAGGTCAATCGCCGGGTGTTTCACCCGGAAGCGACGCAGGATCGGAGGGAGGTAGTGAATCGCCACGAGATCGGTAGCGCCGAGGGCGAGTTGTCCGGTGAGCGGTCCCGCCCCCCCGGTGGAACGCTCCATCTCCTGAAGTTCGTCGAGAAGACGTCCCGCCCGCTCCGCCAAACGCTCCCCCGCCGCGGTCGGTCGGACGCCATGCGCCATCCGCCGCAGCAGCGGTTCCCCGGCGTCCGCCTCTAGCCGGCGCAGACGGGCGCTCACCGCCGGCTGTGTCAGAAAGAGCTTCCGGCCGGCGGCCGTGACGCTTCCCTCACGCACGGCGGCGACGAGAGCTTCGAGGTCAGAGAGGCGCATGGGAAGATATAACCATGACGATGGTCTCCCATCCAAGCAATACATGCTGGTGATAGGCGAAACGAGTGGCACTCTCGATTCTGCGGCCGGGTCCATGACGGATGGGTCAGTGGGCCGAGGCGACAGACGCGAGGAGAACAAGACGGCAGCGCGGCGCGACCGCGCGACAGGAGGTCCAGATGGCCAACCCGACAACGATCCAGCCCGCCGAGGGCAAGCTCGGCATCCTGCTCCCGGGATTGGGAGCGGTCGCCACCACCTTTATCGCCGGCGTCCTGGCGATGCGCCAGGGTCTGGCGGCACCCATCGGCAGCCTGACCCAGACCGGCACCGTGCGCCTTGGCAAGCGAACCGAGGGACGCTCGCCCAAGATCAAAGATTTCGTCCCGCTCGCGGGCCTCGATGATCTCGTCTTCGGAGGCTGGGACATCTTTCCGGAGGACACCTACCAGGCCGCGCTGAAGGCCGGCGTTCTCGATGCCCGACTCCTGGATCAGGTCCGCCCCGAGATGGAGGCGATCCGCCCGTGGCCCGCGGTCTTCGACAACAAGTACTGCAAGCGCCTGCACGGCGAGCACCGGAAGAAGGGCGCGAACTGGATGGACCTGGCCGAGCAGCTCATGAAGGACATCACCGATTTCAAGGCCAAGCACGGCATCAGCCGGATGGTCATGATCTGGTGCGCCTCCACGGAGATCTACCTGCAGCCGACCGAGGTTCACGCGACGGTGGCAGCCTTCGAGAAGGGGCTCCGCGACAACGACCCGAACATCGCGCCATCGATGGTCTACGCCTATGCCGCCATCAAGATGGGCATCCCGTACGCCAACGGTGCTCCCAACCTCTCCGGCGACGTCCCGGCCCTCGTGGAACTGGCGCGGGAGCTCAAGGTGCCGATCTGCGGGAAAGACTTCAAGACCGGCCAGACCCTGATGAAGACCATCCTGGCCCCCGGCTTCAAGGCCCGGCTTCTGGGCGTCAACGGCTGGTTCTCGACCAACATCCTCGGCAATCGCGACGGCGAGGTTCTCGATGACCCCGAGTCATTCAAGACCAAGGAGGAGAGCAAGCTCTCGGTCCTCTCGTCGATCTTGCAGCCGCATCTGTACCCGGAGCTCTATGAGAACCTCTACCACAAAGTGCGGATCAACTACTACCCGCCGCGCGGAGACAACAAGGAGTCGTGGGACAACATCGACATCTTCGGGTGGCTCGGCTACCCGATGCAGATCAAGATCAACTTCCTCTGCCGGGACTCGATCCTCGCGGCACCGATCGTCCTCGACTTGGCCCTGTTCCTCGATCTGGCGGGACGGACGGGAATGCGCGGGATCCAGGAGTGGCTCTCGTTCTACTTCAAGAGCCCGCAGCACGCGCCGGGCCTGTACGCCGAGCATGATCTATTCATTCAGCTCATGAAGCTCAAGAACACGCTGCGGTATCTGAAAGGTGAGGAGCTGATCACGCACTTGGGGATTGAGTACTACGACTGATAGCGGCGAAACGGCAGGTATCGATAACTGAACCTGGCGGACGGGCAGGTAGCGGCGACTGAGCCGGCCAGACCGGCGGGTAACGACGGGGCGGCGATCTTTGGAGGTCGGCCGCCCCGTTCTGTGTATAGTCGGGCCGAGTGACATCGTCTGTCCTCAGAACGAGACCGACGGCCAGGGGGAACCCAAGATGCCCACGAGTCACATTCCGCGAGTCGAGCTCACCGACGCCGACGACCTCTACCTCGAAGAGATCCAGGGCACCGAAGCCCTCGCCTGGGTCAAAGCCCGGCGCCCGGAGGTGACCGCCGAGCTCGATGCGGATCCGGCGTTCGAGCCGATGCGCATGGATGCGGCCGAACGGCTGGAGGCGCCCGATCGATTGCCATACCCCACGCTGCGCGGGCGTTGGGTCTACAACTTCTGGCGCGATCCGGAGCATGTCCGCGGAATCTGGCGGCGCACATCGTGGGACGAGTATCGAACACCCGCGCCGTCATGGGAGATCATCCTGGATCTGGACCGCCTGGCCGACACTGAAGGCGAAAACTGGGTGTTCGACGGCGCTGTCCACGGCAGCCCCGAGAGTGATCGCGCCCTGGTCTTACTCTCCCGCGGCGGGCGAGACGCGAGGGTGGTCCGCGAGTTCTCGCTGCGTGACCGCGCGTTCGTCTCCGAAGGATTCCGGTTGCCCGAGGCCAAGACCGAGGCCGTCTGGGCCGGCGATGACCAGCTTGCCGTCTCAACGCCCCACGGCCCCGACACGGTCACAACATCCGGGTACCCCCGGCAGATCCGCCTCTGGCAACGCGGAGAACCGATCGACTCGGCCCGCATCCTGATGGAATGCGATCGCGATGAGGTGATGGCGTCGCCATCTCCCCTCGAAGGCGTGCCCGGCTTTCGGGTGCTGTGCGAGCGCCGAACCTCGTTCTTCCATATTCACTGCGTCGCTCTGCGCGACGACGGCGAGATGGTGCCGGTAGCGGTGCCCGACACGGCGATACATCTCGCTAGTCTTCAGGGACGGCTTCTGTTTCTCCTGAGAGACGACTGGACCCCGGAAATCGGGGCGTTGGCGGGGCAGTGCCTGCCCGGTGGCTCCGTCATCGCCGTGCGGCTCACGGCCGACGCTGCCATTGCGGAGCGGGAGTTGGTCTACGCCCCGGCCGCCGGGGAGAGCGTGCAGTACGGGGACAGCGACCCGCAGACGCTCTACCTGGTCGTGCTGCGGGATGTGCGCGGCGTCGTGCTCGCGATGCGCCCCCCCCTTCCTGCCACCGCGCCGGCTTGGTCATGCCGGGAACTGGAGCTCCCGGCACTCGGCCAGGTCGATCTCGCTTCCGTCAATCCCCACGCCCCGGGCGCGGTGCTCGTTCACGCCGGGTTTCTCACCCCGACCGCTTTCTTCTTCACCCGCGGCGACGACCCGGCGCCGCAGACGCTTCAGGCCGAGAAACCTCGATTTGATGCCACCGGGCTGGAAGTCAACCAGAACTGGGCGACCAGCCGGGACGGGACGCGGATTCCGTATTTCGTGGTCGGTCCCAAGGATTCTCCGCTCAGCGGAACCGCCCCGACGATCCTGACCGGATATGGCGGCTTCCGCGTCTCCCGCCTGCCCGACTACGACCCGGTCCGTGGACGGCTATGGTTGGAAGCGGGCGGACTGTGGGTGCTGGCGAACCTTCGGGGCGGCGGCGAGTTCGGTCCGGCGTGGCACCGCGCCGCGTTGCGCGAGAATCGCCCCCGCGCCTACGAGGACTTCGAGGCGGTGGCCGAAGACCTGATCCAGCGGGGTCTCACCCGGCCGGATCAACTCGGCATTCTGGGCGGCAGCAACGGCGGACTCCTCGTCGGAGCGGCGATCACGCGCCGACCGGAGCTCTATCGAGCGGCCTATTGCCGCAATCCGCTGCTCGACATGCTTCGCTTTGCGCAGCTCTCCGCCGGGCGGAGTTGGATCGAGGAGTATGGAGACCCCGAAAAGCCCGAGGACCGAGCCTCTCTTCGCACCTGGTCGCCGTACCACCAGGTGAAACCCGGCGTGCGCTACCCGAAGGTGCTGTTCATCACCTCGGCGATCGATGACCGCGTGCATCCCGGCCATGGGCGGCGGATGGCGGAACGCCTGCGGCGTCTGGGACAGCCGGTGCTCTACTACGAGAACACTGAAGGGGGGCACGCGGGAACGGCGGACCTTAGGCAGGCGGCCTGGGTGGGGGCGCTGGGGTTTCTGTTCTTTCGGAAGGAGCTGGGGTTGGGGCGGTGACCGGTGCTTCATGCTCTTCGCCATAGGCTTGAAGACCCGCGGTTGCCTCAAGCGATCATCGCCTCGTGCCAGCGACCGAGGGCCGTCGCATGATGACCCGACACCACCACCATCTGATTACCGAGAGGGTGCGCCAGCAACCCCTGTAACACGTCGCGGCCTGTTTCGATTTCGACCTGTGTACGGCATAGATCCGGATGATCTGTATTGCATAGAAGAATGCCGTCTACGGCCAGCAACCGCTCCATCCGCGCACCGCCGATGCGAACCAGCGTCACCGGACCTGTGGGCATCGTGCCCTGCACGCCCACGCCCAGGCCGGACTCGAAGTGCGATCGCAAACGGTACGAGCCGCACACGCTGCGAGGCACCGTACAATGAGCCAGGATGATGGTGCCCCGATCCGGATCGATCCGCGATGGGTTCGCCATCCAGGGAATCGTTCCACACAGGCGATAGAGCCAGAGCATCGCGACCGTGGCGACCAGATCCCCCTCGCAACCTGCGACGATCCCCTCATCCGTCAGTTGAGCCAGCGCGAGACACCCGGTGGTTTGCTTCTGCACCACTAGATCGAAGCACCGCACCGTCACGGCATCGAGCCGCTCCGCATCCACCGCCCGGCGCAGCATCGCATACACACGGCCGGCGGCGGGTAGATCCGATTCCACAGCCTCCACGAGAGCCTCGGCCCCTGCCCGGAAGTCGCGCGCCATCGCTTCCCCACGGGACGCAGTCTCTTCGTCGGGCGCCGACAGGATCGACGCTAGCGGGATCGGGACCACCGTCGGCCCCCACACCCGCCTGACCACCTCAATCGCGGGGCTGCTCGCCACGAGCCAATCCGAAGGCGATCCGACCATCCCGATGCGGCTTCCAAGCAGAGCACGGCACACCGATCGGTCGTGGATCGCTTCGGCCAGCTCTCTGAATCCTTCGTCATCGGCCGGGCCGCGCAGATAGTGAATCCGGCCTCGATGGCCCAACTGCTGCACGCGCGCGAGCACCTCCAAGGCAGCCGGCAGCGAGTTCTGTCCGGGATGCGCCACGAGAAGCACCGGTTCGCACGAGTCGAGCTGCAGGCTGTGAAGAATCTGACGCTCCGTCCCTCCGGTCGCCACGAACACCACCAGAGGCAGTGAGGTCCGATCGGCGCCGCAATCCCATGGCTCCCCGCCGAGCGCGCGAAGCCCCGAAACGTAGGACTCCACCAAGTCCCGAAGAACCGTTGTATCGTGGATCTTCGAGACAGCAGTCAACAACGCGAAGCGGGGAGGCTTCGTCCGGCTCGCAGCTTCTGTCGGGTTCACGCCATCTCCTCCGATCAGTCGAAAAACGCCATGTACTCGTCTGGCGCGACATTCGTCCACCGTACCGTGGCCACGCGTGGCGGACCCTCGGGATTCTGAAAGAACGTGAGAGGCTCCTACCGACGCGACGCCATCCCCAGGTAGTACTCCACCGGCGCGTAGTCGTCCGTAAGCACCGGTACGTCCGCCGGGACGTCCGGTGTCCAGCGGTGCGACAGGTACCGGTCGAGCTCGGGATCGTCGCTGTGAAACGACGGCGGTGTCGGCGACTTGAGCGCCACCAGCATCACATTCTGAACCCGCCGCCCGTCGGCCGCATCGTCCACCGGAAACAGGTAGACCTGCGGGAACACCTCCCGGTAGGTCCGCAACAAGGCGCGGAGGAACTTCCCCTCCGGCCCTTCGACGGATGAGATCGTGTTCATGATCGCCACCCCGTTGTCGGGGAGAAGCCCGTAGACCCGCTGAGCGGTTTCGCGCGTCGTCAGGTGGAACGGCACAGAGAAGATCGACTGGAACACGTCGCCAAAGAAGACGTCGTACTTCCTGGTTGTCTCGTTCAGGAAGATCCGCGCGTCCTGATGGAAGATGCCGAGTCTGGGGTCGTCCTCGAGGCCGAAGTACCCGCGGGCGAGCTCGGTCACCTTGGGATCGATCTCTACGACGTCGATGGTGGCCGCGGGGAACCGGCGCAAGTACTCCCGGGGATACACATAGCCCGCTCCGCCGATCATCAGTGCGCTGCGGAAACCCGGGGAGAAGTGGGCGCCCAGATTGTAGTATTTCGTGTACTCCTCCACCAGTTCCTGGCTGTCGCGGAAGATCGTCGAGCTGTTCTGGGAGTTGAGCGACATGACCCGGACCATCTGTCCCGTGCGCGGATCCGGGTAGTCGCCGATCCAGACGCTGTTGTACATCGTCTCCACCTTGAAGGCGCCGGAGTCGGTGATCTTCCAGGCGAGCAGAGCGAGAACGGCGAGCGTGACGCCGATCACCAGAACGCGTCTGCGGGGCACGAGCAGTAGGGAGGTAGCCGCCAGGGTGGCGGCCAGAATGTAGAGGAGTTTGGAGCTGCCGAAATGCGGGATGAGGACAAAGCCGGCGAGAAAGGTTCCGGCGATGCTGCCCAGCGTAGAGACCGCGTAGAAATTTCCTACTGTCCTACCGGTGGCATCCAGCGTCTTCATGCGCAGACGCACGGCGAAGGGAGAGACCATCCCGAGCAGCAGGCTCGGCAACGAGAAGAGGGCTGTGGCCGCCACCAAGGAGCGCCAACCCAGGCCGGCAACTCGGACATACAGCCAGACAAGGAGAGGGCGGGAGGCGAGTGCGGCTGCCGCGATCAGGACTCCCGACGCCAGGATCACCAGGGAGAGCGTCCGCTCAGTCGGGCGCCGGTCGGCGAGTCGACCGCCGTACCAATAGCCGACGCTGAGGCTCCCGAGTATGACCCCGATCAGGCTAGCCCACACGAAGATGGAGGTGCCCGCATACAGAGCTAAAACCCGAGAGCCGGTGAGTTCGAAGACCATGACGGCGGCGGCGCAGATGAAGACCACGAGTTCCAGAACACATTTTCGCACGCCTACCTCTGGACTCTCCGCGACGTCGTCGGCCCGCGTGTTGGAGGGAGCAGCCCCTCCACATCGGGCGGTTGACGATGATTGCGGCCCCTCTGCCCGTTGGATTGTCGCCTCTTGCGACAACTTCCCAAGCGGCAACTGCCGGGCATGGTATCACGCCTGAGGCCCTATGCGTCCCGGGAGCTCAATCCCGGCTGTGCGACACCACGGGTACATCGCGTCGAGATCCAACAGACCGTCGGGGCCGCCCCCCCCGTTGGCGCAAGGCGGAAATCGTCACCCATGGAGCGGCAAGTGGCGCGCCGGGACCGCGTGCTCACCCGTGAGTGAGCCTTGGTGTCATTCACACGGCCACCCACTGGCATGCGGGTGGGCCATGGTGTCTCTGTGGCGGCCGCCTACCGCATGCGAGTGGCCATGGTGTAACTGCCGTCCCGTGATGATCGTCCCCGTGTCCACGCACGGTGACGCCGGTAGCAACCCGCACGACCCAGCGGTCTGATCCGCGAACAGCGGATCTGCCGGCAGGCGGCCCGGGCCCGCGATCCAGCCCACGTCGGCGCCGCCGTGGTGCCGAACAGCACCAACCCGGCAGACGTCGGGGCGACCGTCTCGCCCATGTTCTGGGACTGTCCAGCCTGATCGATAATGGCATGGCGGTTCGTCGAAAGCAGCCCGCCGTAATCGGACCCGGAGCCGAACGCGATTCCCTTCCAGTCTCCCGACACTCCCGACCATGCGTTGCAGAGCACCGGCTGATCGTGGGTGCCCTCCGCCCGCAACCGACCGCGCTCGGCAAAGTTGACCGTGCCGTAGTCGTTTATCAGGTCCATCCCGGGGTGATCGTACGCAGCAATGCGCTCGACCTGCTGCGCGCGGCGGGGCTGGACGTGTAGGACCCGACTCCCATCGCCGCCGCCGGTACTCCAGGAAGGATGATCAGTCGCCTCTCGCGCGCGGCCTAAACCGGATCTTGATCTCTCCCCAGGATGTCTTCGCGACCGCTGTCGGCGGACAGGGATCTGGGTCGCAAGGGAGCATGTCGCCTACATACTGTCCGCCGAGGTGTGTGTCACACCACCAACTGTCGGCAATCCGGCACGCACCGGACGGGAGGCAACACGCCCCGCGCAAAGCGCATGGACCTGGGTCACATGTCCACTTTTGCACGAACTCGCCTCCCAGGCTGTCGCACTCGGCGCGACTCACGATCCTGCACTCGTTGTACGGAGGCACACAGCACGCGCTCGACGGGCCGTCATAGCAAAAGATCTCACAGCCAAAGTCGAACTGGCCGAATTCGCCTTCTCCGGACGCGTCACAGATTACGTAGTAGGATCCGGCTGCCGGACACCTCCACCAGATCCGTTCTGCTTCCCCGACACCTCCTGAGTCGGATGCGGCCATACACGTCCCGGCCACATCGGCGCAGTCGGTGACCACGTACAACGAAGCATCCCACTGGCCCCACGGGTTGTACAACAGGTACACGAAGTCGCCGGAGTGCAGATCGAGAAGCATCACCACGTCAGGGCCGGCCGCTGGTCTTCCCGTGCAACTCACATGGTCGGGATCCAGGCCCGGGTCGTAGTCATTGGCCGCCGTGCTCAGATCTTGAATCACGCCCATTTGGGTGCACCGCGGGAAGAAAGCGGCCGCGCCGGCGCACGTGTCGTTAACAAACGGCTGCGCCTGCATGGATCCCGGGATGAGGAAGAGAACGAGCGCCGCGGCCCCCGTGCTGAGTATGTGCATGGCTCCTCGGCTCTCGGCGTCGTTGGAGGTCTCGCCGGAACGCCACCTACGTTCCAAGCTGTCATTCAATTCTATTTCCAACGTGCGGCGGTGTCAATCCGAGCGGCAAGTAGCGTGCCTTCTCCGGCGGCTGCAGTAGGCGTGTGCTGGGGTCAGGCAGTGCCCCCTGGTCACCGCACAAGCTTGTCCTTCCCCGACATCCACCCCGGCACCGGCTCCAGGCTCAGCCCCGGCCCTGCGATCCAGAGCTGGAGGTCCTCGTCCTCCCCGATGATCTGGACCGAATGTGCAACAACGTTGAAGGACTCGGTCTGAGAGGAGTAGTTGCGCCAGCCCCGGAAGAAGATCTACTGCGCCCGCGCCTACTCGCGCGGGGGAAGCGCCAGGCACTTCTCGAAAAACTCCACGCGCCGAGGTTCGAGGAACGGACGCGGGGCCACGGCCGCGCCCAGCTCTAGTAGCCGCGGCTCGCCGGGATCGAACGCCGGCCACTCCGGCAATCCCGGACCATTCGGATCTCCCGTCCGGGCGAAGCGGACCCAGAACGCCGCGAGCGCCTCGGACAGGCGGCGATCGGCCTCCTGCCAGGGACGCCGCAGCAGCCGGAGGTTCGCGAATGCATAGGGCCCCCCCCTGAAGACGAGAACGCCGGGCACGTCGCTCGGGACGCCTTCGATCCCCCCTCTCGTCCCCGTGCGCGAACAACCCTCGGCGGTCGGGACAACGGCTCATGGGGCGGTAATGCAGAGACGCAGGCCAAGACTGGTGCCCTTATCCCAGGGGTAGACAGCGATGCGATACGCAGACCGGCAGTCCTGCGCGTGGCTGTAGCTGGACCACCCCCCGCCGCGGTGAGCTGATAAAAGTAGATCCAGCTACCGACTCTCTCCCCCGCGTCATCCCGGCCATCCCAGCTCGCGCTCTGCCGTCCCGCAACCCGCAAGTCTCTTACCAGCCGCCGCGCCGTAACGCTCGGTGCCGCCGGCATGCACCACCACCACCGTGTCACCCTCGAAGCCGATCCGGTTCAGGTCGTCGACTGGATAGTTCGCCATCTCGCCTCCACCGAGCCGGACCGAGAGCCACGGGATGTCCGCATGCGCCGGGGGCGCAGTCCCGAGGCAGGCCGGGAGCACCAAGCCAATCCGCGTCAGACACCAAGACAGGGACAGTAGCCTTCTTCGCATCTTGACCTCGTTGTGTGCCCAACATCCGGTCTTGCGGAAGAGCACCATGGAGCGACGTCCGCGGGACAGCATCCTCGTCCCCCCCGATGCCACCGGAAAACGTCAGTTCTCAGGAATTTCGCACGTTGCGGCAGGCCACACTGGTCCTATCTCTGAGTCCTCCTGCGGTCTCGTGATCCACGGTGGTCACGAGAGTGCCTTGCTCCCCTGCCAGGACTTCTCTATCCCCTCCGGCACAGTCCCCCCATGTGAGAATACCCTTCAGGCCCAAGCTGTGCGCAGAACCGGCCGCAACACTGAACGAGCTCCGTGGCCACTCGGCAATGCAGTCGCGCCGGCTCAGTCACCGGTTCACTTCAATCTCGATCCCCTCGGCCGCGGCGTGGTCGCGGATCGCGATCTCCGCGGCCGAGTGCCATGAGGCGCCTCCATACCAGACCAAGTGTGCGTTCTCGCCCGGAATGAAGCGCTGCTCACAGCACGGGCTCTGCGGCTCTCGCCGAGCCACGCAGATCTTGTACGATCCGTCGGGCAACCCCCGGACGACAAAGGCGCCGCCGTCATCAGAGACCTTCATGCAGCCCCAGATGGAATCGGCATCCGCCGGCGTCACGAAGATCGACGTCGAACCCCAGCCCCCATCCGGCCTGTTTCCAAGGACCCGCCCGCGAATCTCGCCACCGGTCTCGACGGCAATGGTGATCCGTGCGGTGCCTCCTCGCGCGGGCAACACCACGCCGGTGGCAGATCCGGGATCCGGGGCGCCGTCGAACCACTGTGGAAGCCAGGCCTCCCGGCCGGGTTGGCGCGGGCGCAGGTGGATGCGATAGACACCCGGCGCGAGATTGGCCAGGGGGAAGAGGTCCACATGGATGCGCCATCGATCTGGCACAATCACGCCCCCAGAATCATCGACCAGGGTGAAGATCGGGTTCCGTTGGACCCATCCGCCCTCGCCCGTGACGTGCACCAACAGGCCGCTCTCGACTTGTGGCGGCACGACGGTTTCCTCGCCGGGCACCAGCGCGAATTCGGTGGCTTCGCCCCACGATCGTCCACCTATCCAGCGGGCTACTCCTTCGATCTCCACCCGCAGGCGGACCCGGTGCGCACTGGAGAGACTCATCGCCCACGAACCGTTCGCCTCGACATCTTTCGCTGCAACCATGGTCGATTCGTCCACGAAGGCGGCCACGCTCGGATGCTCCAGATCCATAGTCTGCCAACTGCCCGTGACCGAACCACGCAGCCGGGCACCGGGAACATCCAGGAAGAACTCCCGCTCCACCACGCTGTCTGCCGGGACGGTGACCGCCACGGCTGCTTCGGGATCCCACGTGCCGGGCAACCACAGTCGTGCGTCCAGCTGCCGGCTGGTCAATTGAATCGCCCAGTTGCCGGGCGGGATCGGCCCGATCTCGGTATCCAGTGGTGTCGAGGCAACAAAGATCGTCAGCCCAAACGCATCTCCGCCATACGACATCCTCTCGGTCCAGGGTGTAACCGTCAACGAAAGGTAATCATCCACGAGAGCCGGTGGAAGGTGAAGCCGAAGGCGGAGGGATCCGAAGAGAAAGTCCGCACGATCACTCGCGCGGTCCTCGCGAACGGTCAGGGTGTCTGCTTCCCCTTCGCGGGAGGTCGGACCGCCAGCGGAATGGTAGTAGGTACGATAGCTGGGTTCCGAGAAGCGGACGAGTGCAGAAACGAGGTACTTCCCTGGCGCGAGAGGCATGACATATTCGCCCGCGGAATCGGTGGGACACACGAACGCTGCGCTGTCGTAGCGATGCGTGAGGTCAATTGCCGAGATCCTGGCGGACACCGGCTTTCCACCCACCGACACGCGGCCTTCGATCCCGCGAACGGCGGCCGCGGGTTCAGAAGGGGCGAGTGCTCCGTCTTCACTGCAGGCCGACAGGCACAGGATCGCTGCGGTGCAAGCGAGCGCGACACGCCTCACGGCCCGGGCCTGGGTGGATTGCATCAGCGAGCGGTCCATGTCACCCCGCCCACGATCGCGTGATCCCGAACCCACACGGTGTCGGCGCTACTGGCCCACGTCGATCCCGGATACCACGACAGGCTCCATCGGGACGGATCCCTGACCGCGCCGAACAGCAAGTAGGGGCCGTCCACGAGGCCGCGAAACCGGAATGAGGCGGCCCCCGCCGCGGGATCGGTGGAGCAGATGGTTTGCATTGAGTCCGCGGCCGGGACAAGATAGGCTGTGAGCTCTGCGTCCGACCCCGGAGCCGTCCGGAATTCGCCCTCGATAACGCCGCCCCGAACGACCGTTGTTTCCAACTCGATGAACTCGTCATCGCGGAGGGACACCGGGGTAGCCTGGCTCATGGAGTCGACCCCCGGATACCAGCAGGGAAGCCAGGAATCGCCACACCGGCCGTACAGCGGGTTCATGCGGAGGTACACCGTCCGTTCCGCAAGCACCGAAGCGATAAAGACATTCCCGCCGAAGCCCCATTGCGCCGTGGTCAGTTTTCTGCCCCGGACATCATGTACCGTCACCGAAAGGAGAAAGTGGGATTGTGGTTCCGGAACCGACAGGCGCAGGACGATCCCCGCGTCGGCGACAGTCGGAATGTCAGTCTCCCGGCCGGAGGCGACCTCCCACGCGGTGGCCTCTGCGAAGGTCACTCCGCCGAGCCACTGCCGGTCTGCTTCCGACACCTGGCGGTGCGCCAAGCGGAGTGGGCCATGTGCCGGATCGAAGAGCACGAGGCGGAAGCTTCCGTCCGGGCTGACTTCGGTCTCGGCCACCGGGTCCGCCGTCGAATCCGAGCCGTAGGCTTCGATCCGGGGAACCGCGTCAGAATCGCCTGCGCCATCGGCGAATCCCCGCCAAACGGATTCCACCTTTCCTCGGAGCACCGCCGGTGCGGGGAGGTGCAGGCGGACCGTCCGGAGGTCCCCGCTGCTCACAGCCACGAGCAACGTGTCTCCCGGCGAAGCCCGACTCCCCGGATCGAGCCACGCCCCGTGGGCCTGGATCTCTTCCCGCCATTGCGTTCGGAGGCGCACTACGTAGATTCCCGGACAGAGGCCAGGAAACCCAAATCGCGCCTCGCCGCCCGAAGCATGCCCGACGCACCTCGCGTAGCCGTACTGGGAACCGGGCGGGCGAAGCTCCAACTGCAGCCGGTTGCCCTCGCCCTCAAGGACGGTGGGCGTCGCGATGACGATCTCGGCGCTGCCGAGCACAAAGTCCGCGCGGACGCTTTCCCGGCCGGGAAGAAGCGTGACGATGTCACCCGTCCGCGAGATCACGGGGCCGGAGGCGCGATACGCGAAATATCCGCCGGACCCGAGGCTGCCCGTGAGTTGGTACCGCCCGAACGGTACTGAAAGTGCATAGGCGCCCCCGGAATCGGCCCAGGCGGTAGCGGTGACCTCCTGATCTCGCGGCCGCCCGACGCTGGTCGCCGTTATCCTGGCGTCCACGACTGGACCGACCGCTACAATTATCCTGCCCTCGATCGTGCCGTTGTAGTCCGGGGCACTCAGGCCGGGCGGCCGGTCGTCGCTCCCGCAAGCCGCCGTGAGGAGTAACAGCAAGCACGCGAATCGAAAAACGACCCCGCGGGCACTATGCATCGGCTTCTCCACACTCTCGATCTCGAACGGCACTGATAGCGCGCCGTTGGTCGTCTCAATGCGCTCCTTCGATGCCACCACCGCTCGTCGCATCTCGCCTGCCCCATGCTTCCACGGCGGAAAGTGGTTCCAACGCCCCCAGGCGCCCTGCGATCGAGTCCGGGCCGACGACCGGACTATGACGGACCTGCAAGAGCGAAAGCAAGATCGCCTTTGGGGTCACTCGCCGTGTCCCCGTTGGGGTTGGATCGTCACAGGCATGAACCGCCCCCGCTCCGGCGGAAGGGGGATCAGCGAGCGGCGAGCCGAAACATGCCCGAGTTCGAGGACGGTCCGGATTGGTACCCCAATCAAGGCGGTCGCGCCCACCACTTTGGAACAGAGACTCGAGAAGCAGAGAGTTTCGCCGTCCGGGAGGCCGAATCCGCCATGCCTTCCTGACCTCCGCATCCTTCAAGTCACCCTCACACCACCAACGCCTTCAACAACGCATCCCGAGCATCCACGTAATAATGGATCGTGATCTTCGCCGCCAAGTCATCCGGCAACTCATTCAACTGCCGCCGACTACTAATCGGCATCAAGATGCTATCCGCACCCTTCTCGATAGCCGTCTCCACGACCGCCACCGGATTGAAGATCGTCTCGATCGACCCACCCAGATTCAGGCCTCCCGTAACAGCCAAGCCGCCCTTGACGCTCTTCTGCAGCAGCGACGAGCACAAAGCAACAAGCACGGCCACGCCGACCGCGGCGCCGCTCTTGGCACTGTCAAACGCCCGCAGCTGAATCGTGAACTCGTGCTGGCGAGGATCCCGGTCCCCGACCAGCTCCTTGGCCCGCACATAGAGGTTCTGCTCCGCGCACCGGACGCTTTCCTTGAAGGGCGGAGGTGCCGGCTGGTTGAGGATCTTCACCCCGCTGCCCGGGCCTTCCGTGACGTCCACCTGGTACAGACCCGCGTGTTCGTCGCCGCCCCCGGGCGCAATGACCCAGGCCTGTCCCGGCGGCAGAGGATCGCTGCCGATGCTGTTCTCGCTGTAGAGTTCGGGCGTGGCCACGAACTTCTCGACGCCGTCCTCCCCCATCGCATAGCTGAACTGGGTATTGCGGAACTCCGCAGAACCGATCCGTTTCTGCTGCTCCTTGACCCGCCGTCGGCACTCCAGCGCGATTCGCAGGGCCCACTCCAGCACCTCGTCGGAAACCGGCGTGTCGGGATTCGGCGACACCAGCTTGATGAGTCCGCTGACAGTCTTCTGGACGCCGGTCGTGTCACGTCCGCTCAGCGCGCCACCGAGGTGAACGCGGTCTTGAAGAACACTCTGCCGGCTCTGGCGCCGCAGTTGGTTCCAGCACTCCGACAGGAAGTCGCTGACCAAGCCAAAATGGTCGGTCAGCAGGTCCCGGCTTACCTTGGGAAGGTCCCAGCCGGGCAGGTAGGCGTGGATCCGGTCCATGAACGCGGTGTCCTGCCGCATCTCGGGCGGCATGGGGCCGAACAGGTGACCGACCCGCTGCTGGTGCTGCACGTCCACCTCGAAGTTGCCGACCATGACGACACCGCCGTCGGCGCGAATGCTCTCCTTCCCGCGGCTGAACTCGCCCGACTCCATGTAGCCTTTCATGATGTTGACACCGTCCTTCTGATCGAAGGACACGCCGGAGATCTCATCAAAGCAGACGACGTCATACTGGCAGACCAAGCCGCGCTGGCCGTTGGCGTTGTTCACGAACATGCGGGCGACCGTCGCCTTGCCGCCGGAGACCAGGTGGGCATACGGCGAGACTTGCTGAAACAGGTGGCTCTTGCCGGTGCCTCGCGGGCCGAGCTCCACCATGTTGTAGTTGCGCTCCACGAACGGAATCATCCGCACCAGCATCATGTCGCGAGCCCGGGGGGTAAGTCTCTCCGGCTCCATGCCGATGCTTCGAATCAGGAAATCCTTCCACTCATCAGTGGCAAAGCCTTCCCGGCCTCGATAGAGCGCGGGCAGGACCTCCCGCTTGGACAACTGGATCTCGCGTAGCCCATCAATCCCGAACGGGCGGCCATTCTTCTCCTGGGCGATGGTCGGGTCGTAGGCAAGCTCAACCTCCGCATAGAAGCCGCCGGTGAGCATGCGTTCGTTGGCGTTGACCATCTCGGGACTGATGCGCACGTCCTTGAGCTGCAAGCTGGGTAGAGTGGCCAAAAACGAATCGGTGGCGGCATCCAGTCGGGCGGTGATGATGTCGATCAGCTTCACATGCCCCTTGTCCTTGGCGCGGGCTTTGAACAGCTCATGCTCACCGGCACGGACTGTCTTCTCGCCGAGCTGCCGCTCGACGATCTTGAGGCCTTCGGCGATTTCCTCCTCGTCCACGGAGGCGCAGTAGCGGCCCAGGAGAAACTCGGCGACATACGTCGGAACCGGATACTGTCCCTTGAACCTGCGCACGAGATCCTTGCGCACGACGTAGCCTTCGAAGACCTTGGTGGCGATCCTGTCGATGGGGTCCAGTTCCTGGCTCATCAGGCTACTCTCCAAGGGTGGTGGATAGCGTATCGATCACCTGCGAGGACGAATCCAACAGGACGACCTCGGCGTGCTTGCCGATATCGGCGTCGTCCTCAAGGAAGACGGTCACCTTGCCGTCGGGTGTGGTTTCACGCGCCTGCTTGTCCGTTAGTAGCGACGTGTCCGGGTCGGATTGGCTGGTGCGGACATCGACGCGGACGCCGTCACAGTCCCCTCCGACCGAAACCCGGCACTTGGCCCCGGTCCACTTGGCGTCCAGCAGCCGGACTGAAGCGCCCGCCGACCTGGCTGCCTTCACGCGGAGCACAGGCGTCACCATCTCCTGGAGTGACACGCCACCGTGGGAATACTCCATCGAGGCGCGGAAGCAGCCGGCGCCCGGCGGGCTGGCGATCAAGACGTCCGGATTCCAGTGCCAGTGGAACGTCCTCGCGTCGGTCTGTGCCTCGGGCTTCAACGCGGCGCACCGCCCCCAGCGATCTTCCGCCAGAAATGCCTTCAGTCCGACCTTGGGCAGGCCAAAAGGCACCAGCAGCCAGCCGTGATCCGTCACCACGGTCACATCACGCCAGCCGGCCTTGAGCAGCGCACAGATCCGGCTGACCAGATCGCGAACTTCCGTATCGACGCTGCGGGCCATCTTCCAGCCCTCGTTGTGGCCGCGCTTGTCGAGCCCGCCGGCCTCCGTCCAGGCCGAACCGGACGGGTCTCCGGTCTCGTCGGGGCCGAGGAACTGCCATCCACGGTCTTTGAGGGCGCTCACGAAGCGATCCTGGGTCAGTGGCTGCCCCGTGGACTTCAGTCGAGGGCAGAACTCGTCGCCCGCTTCGCCCCCCTGAACAGCGTCGGCGATCGGTGAAGCCGCGTACTTGGCGGTGGCCGTGACCGACGGAACGGTCGACCACTCCCAGTCCTGCGTGCATGCGATCCCGGCCGTCACCAGCTTTTCCACCAACGTCTGGGCAACGTCCATCCGCAGTCCGTCCGCAAACAAGATGAGGCGTCCAGCAGCGTTCTCGCTCGGCTTGGCGCGCTTCGAGACCGACTGCCCGGCGTCGCAGATGAGCTGTTGTAAGTGGCGGGCGGTACTTTCAAGCCACGGCAGATAGACGGACCGCAAGATTCCCAGCACCGCGCCGTGCTGCTCCGGCGACCCGCAGGCCGCCATGGTGGCGAGGGCGGCGGCGTCCACGCGCCAGCCGTCGGTGGCGTAGAACGTCGCATACGCATCCAGGGTCGGAGCGCCGGGGGCGCTCTGGCACAGCCCGGCCAGTCGCGCCAGCGGTTCGAGAGCCGTCGCCAGCGGGCTCAGGCCCAGCTTCTGCCATGGGTACGAGCGCCGAGCAGAATGCTGCGCTTCCAGCTCAACGACACGGCGGATCACCTCGTCCGGTGGTCGATCCACCAGCGACTCCAGAGCCTGCTGCAGCTTCCGCTCTTCGCTCTCGTTCAAGTTCGGCCAGACCTCGGCGGAATCAAAGATACCGGGGTCTTTCGGCGCGGCGCGCATCAGCCATTCCACGATGCCGGGATAGTTCGCCGGTGCCTCGGCAAAGCGCTGCCAGACCGTGCTCCAAGGATTGGCGCGTTCGGCCAGCAGCTTCGCCGCCCTGAGCGGACCTTCCTGGGCCGGGTCGAAGCGAAAGTCCGCCTTGCCCTGCTCGCAGAAGGCTTTCCACTCGGCGTCCGATCGGCGTTGCTTGAACGCCTCCGGGTCGCCCAGCCAGCGCAGCAGCAAGCCGGCCGCGTCCGGCGCTACCAACCCGTTGAAGAACTCGGAATCCAGACGCCGGCCCTGCAACTGCGAAACCGGTTCGGTCATCAGCGTGGGTAGTGCGCCGGCCAGCGCGTCGAGCGTCGCCGGGTCCCTAGCCACGTCACACCCCAGGCCGCCGTGCTTGGAAACCAGGAACGCATTGGGCGTCCATTCCTTGCCGTTCACGTGCAGCCACATCACGCCTCGATACTGCAGCTCCACCAGCGCCGCGAGCTCCGGCGGGCAATCCTCGGCGGCCCGTAGCTTCTCGCGGCTGATGCCGGGCAGGTACAGAATCGGGGCGGTTCCCGCCGGCGGCGCACCTTCCACGACCCGGGCCTCGATGCAGCGCAGCCACAGCGCCGGCCCGGATCGTCTCTCGGGGGCATAGCTGCCCAGCAGAAACAGCTCCGGCAGCATCGGCTGCAACTCCGGGATGACCGACTCCCACAACCGCTCGGGATCGGGCCAGAGGACCGAGCAGGGCGCGACCTGGTCGCCCGCGGCGAAGGCCTGGGCAGCCGATCGCAACGCCGTTACGAGACGTTGTGTAAGGGTCTCACTCATGATGGCAGCCTATCCTCAGTCGCTTCGGTTCGGGCGGCGTGCGGCCGCGTCCATACTCGGAAGTCAATCGTGCGCTCCGTGCGCGCACAATCGGCTCTCCGTGTTCCGCCTGCTTGTCCTTCGGATGTCCTTGAGACCCGTCAGATCGGGATTCACGGCGGGACAAGCCTAGTGCCTGGCCACTCCACGCGCAACGACCCAAGTTTCCGGTGACCGGCCCAACCTGCGGCGACGATTGCTCTTCGGGCTCTTCCCCGGATGGGGCACCGCGGGACCGAAGGGTAGCTTGCTCACGTCTCGCCCCCGTCGCCGGATGAAAGTGCCTTGTCAGGCAGGGCTTGTCAGGCAGGGCCTTCCCTTGGCCCCCAGATCTCGGCTAGACTTGCTGAGTTCACCCGAAAGGCCGGTGGCGGGCGCGCGGCATGGCTCGGCCGGGGGGCTGTGCCCCCGCTGGTGCGGGGGTTGAAACAATACGCCAAGACACCTCGAGGTAGAGCGCAGGAGAGTACGACATGTCGCCTCACGCAAATCGGGTTCTCCTGGATGCTCTGAAGTTGTCGCCCATGGAGCGAGCGGAGCTCATCGAGAGACTTCTGGCCAGTTTTCCGTTTCCAGACAGAGCTGCCGTGGATGAGCGATGGGCGATCGAAGCTGAGGACAGACTCGATGCCTTTGATCGCGGCGAGATCAAGTCGCGACCAGCGAGCGAGGTTTTCTCGCGTGTCGAGCGTGGCGAGATCTGATGAAGGTCGAGTTCCTCGATCCGGCCGAGATGGAGCTCATGAGTGCTGTCGTGTATTACAACAGTGAGAGTGAGGGGCTCGGATACGAGTTTGCGGCAGAGGTCAATCGAACGATCGGGCGCATGATGGAGTTTCCGAACGCCTGGGCTTCATTGTCGAAACGTACACGTCGTTGCCGAACAAGCCGATTCCCGTATGGCATCGTCTACCAACTGCGAGGCGACGACTCGATTCTCATCGTGGGGGTCATGCATCTTCACCGAGAGCCCGAGTCGTGGCGATGCCGGCTGCCACTTGGCGAGCGTTGAACGCCCCCGGAGCTCCACGGGCTGCCACGGGTCTTATCCGACCCAAGACGCGGCCAGCTCACGCATGTCGAGAAGAGAGAGGCCCAGGATCTCGGCCCCGCGGTCCAGACTGATCTTCTCCTGCTCGACGGCTCTGCGAACGAGCCTGGACAGCCGATCCTGCATGAAGTCCACGCGCGAGAGCTTGTCGGGCTCTCCCGCTGCGGTCCCTTCCGGGAAGCTCGCCCGGAAGGCATCCTGAGCGAGGGCCTCGGGCTCGTCATCCCGAAGCAAGGCCCTACCGTAGCGTCGGCTGTAGTCCAGTTGAAAGCGAACCCAGATACTCCCGGGACCCTGAAAGTCGGGCGCCAGGCGATACAAGACAGTGCGGTAGCTCACGCGAAAGATGCGCTTCACCTTCAGGATGCGATCGACAAACGCCAGACCGTAGGTCGCGTCCCACTCCTTTCGGAAGGAGGTGTTCGGCATGAGGAACGCCGCGGTGAAAGCGTTCGCCTCCTCCTCGTGCTTCTTCTCCTCGTCGGTGCGACTGATGTCGAAGTCGGAGAGGTGCAGAATGAGATGGCCCAGTTCGTGCGCCGCGGTGAAGATCCAGCGTTCGACCGGGATGCGATCCCAGGTGTTGACGATCACCGCCGGGCCACCCTCCACAGGTGCGACCGACAGCCCGAAGAAATCGTGGGATGCCACTTTCAGCTCGCCGACCTTGATCCCACCCGACTCGAGGAGGCCGCACATGTCACGTACCGGCTCCTGAGCGTCCAGACCGAAGGCCTCTCTAGCGAGAGCCGCTGCCGCTCCGCCCCGGTCTTTGCGTGCCCTGAGCCGGCCCCGGATCTGTTCGAGGTCGTGGTGCACGCGGTCGTCGAGGATACCCTCGAGGTCACCGAAGTCGCCAAGCCAGCGCCCCACGTCGACGAGGATCTGCTCGCGGTTGCGCATCCGCTTGCCCGAGCGAAATCGCACGGCACGAAGGGCCCGACCTGGCTCGACGAGCCGCTGGATCGGCACTTGGAGCGACTGGGCGATGTCCTGCAGGCTGCTGACCCGCGGCTCGGACTTGCCGGACTCGATGTTCCGATAGGCGGCCCTGGAGAGCCCCGACTTCTCGGCCAGGTCCTCCTGGGTGAGCCCATTGGCCCTGCGGAGTCGCCGTAGGTTCAGAGCAATGGCGTTCTCAGCCATGTTTCACCTCCCGACGGCATTGTAGCCGTACCTGCAAATCTCGTCAATATGATCGGCCCACTAGCGATAGATGTGCCAGAAGATACTTCGGTGGTGACCGGTAGTTCCGCCCGGTGTTCCGAAACAAGATCGGCGCCGGTGGCCATTGAGGGAGGCCTCGCACGATATCCGGTCGCCGCTGTCCCCGAGGCAGACTCGGGCGCGGCGGCCTGCCCCGCCGTGCCCCGTATGGAAGGCGTCCCTCCGCAGGGGGCGTGCCCAGGATGGGGGTGACGCCGTTCTTGAAATCCGGCCCGGAATGCATAAGAATCGACGAAGAAGGCTCCAGGGAGGTGACCAAATCATGAAGGCTAGCAGGACCGACGAACTCTACGACGAGGTTCGTCGGCTTTCGGCAAACGAACGCCTGAGACTGGTCGAGAAGATCATCCGAGAACTTGCCGCGGATGGCGAGTCCCCCGAGGAGCGTCCTGATTGGAGCGCCCTGGCCGGCGCTGCGCCTGACCTGCTACAAGGTGAGGACGCACAGGAATGGGTGAGCCGGTCCCGTCGAACAGCGGATCAGGATCGGCGAACCGGCCGGGGCGAAGCCCCATGAGGGTGGTTGACGCGTTCGCCGACGTGCGATCGTTGTTCCTCGACACCGCACCGGTCATCTACTACGTGGAATCGGTCTCTCCCTTTCGGGAAATCATGGACGTGGCGGTGGCCGGCGCACGCGCAGGACGGATCGAGCTCGTCACTTCTCCGATCACTCTGGCGGAATGCCTGGTGCATCCGTTCCGCAAAGGCGATCTCGATCTGGTCCAGCGGTTTCGTCTTACCATCACGCGCGGCACGAACACCCGGTACGCTGGAATCGACGGGCTCGCCGAAGAAGCGGCCGCCCTTCGCGCCCAACTCAACCTTTCGCTGATGGATGCCTTCCAGGTGGTTTGCGCGAGGGCGGCGGGAGCCGATGCTTTTTTGACCAATGATCAGGCGCTCACCCGCGTGAGCGACCTCAAAATCATTGTGCTCAGCACACTGGAGCTCTGATCTGTTTCGAGCCGGCAGTCGTCCGCGTTCTATCCGCATGTCATGCCATTTACGTCGGTCGGGATTGCACACAGGATGCGGTTCAAATCTGGCTATCAGCCGCGCCGAGGCCTGCGCCGCGGCGGTGACGTGGTGTTGCCGGGGGCCGGGCTCATCCGACGGACCCGCGTTCTCATCTCCTCGAGATCGGGAGTCCGGCCCGCGGCGAACCAGCGACGCGCGCGAGGTATGAGCTTCATGAACTCCGGATGCGTACTGACCGCCAACGACTCCCGGTCGTCTTCGGATACTCCGGGCTCGGGCTAGACCTTGCGAACGGGGCCAGGGTAACGGGCGAGTTGCGCGTCAGCGGTGAGGAGCGTGATGCCCTCGGTGAAAGCCTGCGCCAGCAGCAGACGATCGAAGGGGTCCTTATGCAGCGGGGGCAGGCTGTCGATGCTCACCGCGTGCTGACTGCTGACGGGAAGCTCGATGTAGCCATTGTCAAGCAGCCCCCGGCGCAGTAAGCGAGGATCGACGCGGAAGTCTTCCCGGCCCAGAGTGTTCTTGATGGCGATCTCCCACAAGCTGGCGGCGCTAAAGAGGAGCTGGTTTTGCTCCTGCTTCAGGATTCGCCGGGCGGCGGTGGACAGGTGCTCGGGTTGCCCCGCAGCCCAAAGCAGGATCTGGGTATCCAGTAGGAATTTCACGCGTTCCTGCCGAACAGGGCCTCGATCTCCGCCGCGCCCATGCTGTTGAAATCGTCGGGCACGGCGATCTCGCCGGTCAGAAAACCCAGGCGGCGCGGTGACGCCGGAGCGTTCAGGGCCGTCACCTTCACCAGCGGTTTGCCTGCCTTGGCAATAACGAACGATTCTCCGTTGACCGCCTGGTCGACCAGCTTCGACAGTTGGGTTTTTGCTTCATGAATGTTGACGGTAACCATGACGACCTCCCATGAGTAGGTTCACTCAACTTAGTTTACCCTAACGTCATCCTCCGGTCAACCGCGTGCTCTCCGAAAACTCGATCGCACGCGCCCATCCCCCTTCCCGGCAGTCATGGTGAATCGTCAACATCAGCACAACCTCCGGATGCCGCAGAGGACCGGATCGTCGCAGTACCGGCAGACCGCCTGACCCGAGGGTTCGGGCATCCGGCCTTTGCTGTTGGGGTCGTCGAGGCCGTGGAGTGGAATGGGCCGATAAGAAGCCGGCAATCAGCCGCGCCGAGTCCTGCGCCGCGGCGCCGGCGTGCCGTTGCCGGGGGGCGGGCTCATCCGACGGACCCGCGTTCTCATCTCCTCGAGATCGAGAGTCCGGCCCGCGGCGAACCGGCGACGTGCGCGAGTTATGAGCTTCATGAACTCCGGATGAGTACTGACCGCCAACGACTCCCGGTCGACGTTCGCCAGAGGCACCAGAGCCGCATAGGGGGAATGCCCCTTCGTCACCACGATGATCTCGTCGGTCAGCTCCGCGGCGTACTGCGCCAAGGACCGGGAAGCCTTGGCCAAGCTGATCTTCCTCATAGGGCAATCTCCCGACCTCCGATCCGGAGGATATGGCGTTCCTTCCGACCGATCGCGAGGACTCGCACGACGCGGGGCTCCTCTCGCGCTACCTCATAGAATACCCGGAGATTACCGACACGCAACTCCCAGCCTCGTCGGCTTCATCGTGACCTCCTCCGTGGTCGATGACCGGGGCGCGCCGAGCACTTGGCCACCACGGTGTCAGCCGGACGTCGCCCCGCCGAGTCGGTGCAATGCCAGTGCCAATTCGCTTCGCAACTGGATCCCGACTCGGTCGTTGACATGTTGAGGAACAACGAAGCCCAGCCAGCCTCCAGGGTCAACCACGACGGTGTCATTGATCACGAGCTCCCACGTGGCGTCCCTCTCGTGGAGATCGACCTGAGATGCGATCCTTGTTCCTCGACACTGTACATGCTCACTTCGGTGATCCCCGCGCCGCCTTCTTGGCCGCGCTGCTGTAGTGGCAGTCATTCCAGCGGTTGCCGTCGGGCTCTTTGCCGACTCCCGCGAAGTCCTGCGCCACCCCATCCCATCCCCAGAACCAGGGATACTCCGCCTTGTCCCGCACCGGCTCCTTCCCGCGATCCTTCTCCCACTTGATGTTGGGCTTGGTACGCAGGATACCGGCGCCCTTCTTGCCGCCGGGGAGGTCCTGGGCAAGGAAGGGGCGGATGTTCATCCGCACGCCGTCGTTGAGGTCGGGGTGCCAGCCGATGGCTTGCTTGGAGAGAGGTTTCCAGCGGACGAAGATGTCGAACGGGGGCTCGCCGTCGAGGATGAACTTGAGCCGGGCCTGCAATTGCTTGGCAGCCTGCAAGCGGGCGTCGCTGCCGGCCTCGCCGGCGTCCACGGCGGCTTGCTGACGGCGGATCCAATCGCCGAGGTAGGCGTATGTGAGCTTCTCCAGGTTGGCGTGCGTGAGCTGGTGGTAGTTCACCAGGGCGCTGAAGCGGCCATCCCAGACGTGCCAGATGAACGGGCGATGGTGGAAGAGGGCGCAGTGTTGCTCGAAGAACTCGTCTCGGAGCCAGTCTTCCAGGGTCTCGGATTTGCTGCCCTTGGGGCCGGCTGTGGCAATGAACGAACGCCGCCGTTGAGCGGGCGGGACCGCGCACCGTACCCGAGCCGTTCCAACGGCTTGTTCGGCAGCCCGATGTTCCCGGCGACGGACTACGCGGCTGTTTCTGATTGCGAGACCGTGGGGGGTGGCAGAATCGTCCGTCCCGCCTGCCGTTCTCGCCGCTCAAGCGACTTGAGATCAGCATAGATCGGCCGAGGATCGCCGTCGGCAGCGGCGACAATCGCTTCGCGTTGTGCACGGACCTCCGCCACGATGGGATCCGTCTGGTCTCCGGTAGTTTCGTGTGCGTTGTCTCGATCAGTCATTCCCTGCTCCTAGCTGTTCGGGAGCGGTTCGCAGCGCCGCTGCAAGGCACTGTGCGAGGGTCTCACTCATGATGGCAGCCCATCCTCAGCGGCTCCGTTGAAGTGGAGTTTGGCCCCGCGCAAGACGAAGTCAGAACGGTCCTACGCCTATCGGCAAGATCCGGACCCGATGCTTGGCTTCGTCGACGACGACCAGCGCCCCAGAAGCCAATTCGTCGTTGTTTTGCCCGAGGGCTGCAACACCGGTACCCAGCTCGGGGGTAAGTTCATGTCGATCAGAACGGTGACACTCATACCGCGGCCAGCGGAACCTCACGTTCCTCGACCCGCCAAGCCGCGTAGGCGAGCGCTTCGTCAATGTCTTCCGACTCCAGATAGGGATAGGCCTGGAGAATCTCCTCGCGGGACCGGCCGGCCGCGAGTAGCCCCATGACCGTCCCAACCGTGACCCGCAGCCCACGGACGCACGCCTTGCCTCCCATGACATTGGGATCAAGGGTTATCCGCGTAAGTTGTTTCATCATGCACCTCCGCAGGGTGACCATACTGGATCCTGGGACCAGCCGCAACAGCCCGGTCCGACCTAACCTGGCGGTACGTCCCGCAATTCCCTTCCCCAGCTTCCGGAAGGGCGTCTTGCGGCGTCCAGCTCGGGAATGAAGAATTCGAACGCCTTCCAAGCGCGGTCGTTCTTGTAGGTCGGCGCCGGATGACCCAGCCTCTGCCATTCCTCCCGCATCACGCGCAGACCCGTGCCGGCCTGCTCGCGCATGGCGATTCGGCGGCCAGCGGGTTCATGGCCTTGGGCGCGCGATCACTGACGGCCAACCCAGTAGAATGGCCGTCGTCTCAGGTTCATTACCGCGAGGATTCGGACTTGCTGTGAAGTGGCCCTGTAGAGAAGGGCATAGGGGAATCGACTCACCAGTCGACGACGAACATCTCCGCGGACCAGCACCCCGATATTCGGATGGTCCAGTATCGAGTCGGAGCACCTTTGCACCGCGGTCAGGAAAGCGGTCCCGAGGCCGCGGGACTCCCGTTCGTAGTACTGGGCAGCGGCGTTCAGCTCGAGGTCCGCCAGGGCCTGAAAGACAACGTGACGACTCAACTCAACCGCGCCCGAGCATCGCGATACACGTCGGATGCGTCGCGGGCGGCGCTCGGATCAGCGTCGAGCTCGGCGTCACGCCGAAGCGCTTCCTCGATCCAGATCTCCGCGTTCTCCTCCGTCGAGAGAGTTTCCAGGCTTTCAATCAGCCGGCCTGCCAGTCGGGCGCGGGACCGCGGATCGAGCCGGAGCGCAGCGGTTTCGATTTCCTCGTTCGTCATGGTTTGATTCTACATCATTCGGCCGACCGAGAGATTGGCCTTTCGCCTACGGTCCATCGATCGCCGCGGTTGAGCGAGCGGGGCTGCGCAGCGGACCCGAGCCGTTCCAACGGCTTGTTCGACAGCCCGATCTTCCCGGCGACGGACTACGCGGCTGTTTCTGATTGCGAGACCGTGGGGGGTGGCAGAATCGTCCGTCCCGCCTGGCGTTCTCGCCGCTCAAGCGACTTGAGATCAGCATAGATCCGCCGAGGATCGCCGTCGGCAGCGGCGACAATCGCTTCGCGTTGTGCGGCTCGAACCCCCGCCGACGCAACTCCCGTTCAATGCGACGGCGGACCTGCGCCCCCGCGAGGTGAGCCAGATTCCACGTCATGATGTAGTCCGCGCGACCAACCGTCGCGGTGGCGAGATGGAGGGCGATGTCGTAGGTCTTGCCGGATCCATCGCTGGCTCAGACTGCGGCGATCGTCGACATCCGTTGGCCGAACGGCCGGGTCGGAAAGTCGAGGATCTCCGGTTGGTCCGTCCTGCCCCTTCCTCCATTCACAACTCTGCGGGTGAACAGCTACTGCCAGCGTTCGACCGGGATGTGATCCCAGGTGTTGACGACCTACGCCGGGCCACCCTCCACAGGTGCGACCGACAACCCGAAGATCATGACCTTGCTACGCTACGGTCTCCAACAGAACCTTCGGATTTCGATGCGCGATCGCCAACAGGGTGCGCGCCGGCCCCGACGGCACCCTCCGCCCCTGCTCCCACTCCTGGAGCGTCCGGACCGAAACACCCAGAAGTCGAGCGAACTCGCTTTGGGAGAGGCCGACCTTCGTTCGAATCTCAGCGATCGGCGGGAGCGTGATCACTCTACCCACTTCCCCGCGCTTCAACGGACGGATGCCGGTCAGGATCTCCATGCCTATGTTCCGACGGGGCCTACTCATCTTCGATCTCCTGTCTGATCTTCCGCAAGAGGGGCGCGGTGATCGTTTCGGCCTCGTTCTTGGCGTATATCGTCAGCATCCAAATCAATGCTGCCTGAACCCTCCGGAAGTAGATGACCCGAACACCGCCCCGGCAGCTCTGCGAAGGCCTCAGCTCGTCCCAGGCTCACCGGATTCCCTCGTCCAGCGAAATCGAATCTTCAACCGGTTCCCGCGGGCGTAGGGCCAGAGTCCGTCGTGCTGCAACCGCCCGACGACGATACCCGGGTGCACGCCGGAGTCCCGAGCCAGGCCGCGGACCTCTCGCTCCGTCTGCGGGGGACGCTCTCGCACACAGTTGTAGACGGCGGGGGGCATGAGGAACTCAGCCGCGAATCGGTCGGCTTCCTCCTCTTCTTGCCGTGTTTGCGGATCATCGGCCACGTGCCCACGGGTCGTTTCGAGGAATCGCCGCCTCTTCCCATGAAGGAGGATATGGGCTGCCTCGTGGAAGAAGGTGAACCACAGATGGTCGTTGGTCAAATACCGAGCGCTGAGCTGAATGAGCGGGGTATCCGGAGGGATCCAGCGCGTGGCCCCGCTGATCGGACAGCCCGAGAGCGTCGGGGTGAAGACGACCGCGACGCCGGCCGTGGCACAGAGCCTCGGTAATTCCGTCTGGAACGCCTCGGGCCGGGTACCCGTCAACTCCCGGGTCTGCTCCAGGACCGCTCGAAATTGGGCGGCGTGGAAAGGTGCACAACGCAACCCGGCCGCCCTGACTTCCCCTGCGCGGAGCCACGCCGAAACCGGCCCGGATTTCGCCACGATGGTCGGTGAACGGCGGCACTGCGCGGCGATCCCCTGCCCCCAGATCTCATCCCACTGTTCCTGCGAAGCCAGGCCGAAGTACCCAAGCAGAGCCCGGGCGCGGGCAATCGGATCTCTCGTTGAGGGGAGGAGCCCCCACCTGGTCAGCGCTGCGTAGGGAAACTGGCGGACCCAAGCGGCATTGCCGGTGAGCTGGGCCCGCTCCCTTAGCTCAGCCAGGTGGCCCCGGTACTGAGTCTCGCGGTTGTTCCAGAACTCAGCCGAGACCCCGAGCACCCGTTCGAGCTGGATCGCCGTCTCGGGCGTAAGGGCTGCCAAACCGTTGACGATCTCGCTGATGGTCTTCTTCGGGCGGCCCATGCGGGTGGCCAGATCGGCCTGGGCCATCCCCCTCTCCTCCAGCATTTCGGCGAGCGTGGACCCGGGCGGGCTGACGGTGTCCGGGTGATACCGGTTCTCCGTTCGGTCACCCATGGTAATCCTCCACTTCCAAGATCTCGACGGCAGTCACTTGGCTCCAGTCGAGCCCCGGCGTCGCGCCGACGGACCGTTCATCAACCACCGGGCGGTAGATCAACCGCAGCGTTCCGACCACTGAAACCGCCAATTGCCCGCGACGGTCCCCTTTGAGCTCATGGTGACTCCCTGGGGCATGCCGTAGATCGGCCAGGGACCTCGCCGCCCGGAGTTCATCCAATCTCTGTCCGACCCGAGGTCCCGCCTGTGGGCCCCAACGACGGATGCGACGTTTCTCCGACTGGCACACCCTCTCCAGACCGTGCGTGGCGAAACCGATCTGCATCCCCACCCTTCCCCTTCAGGACATGATAACCCCGGGGGTGAACGAATTCAAGACACTAGAAGCGGATAGCCAGATTCGTGCCGTGGTCACATGTGAGGTGGGCGAACGTGCCGAGGCGCGGGTCGGCGGCGGCAAAGGCGTCGCGGGGCCGTCCTGAACGCTCAGCCGCGCCGAGACCTACGCAGCGCCGGCGGCGTGCCGTTGCCGGTGGGCGGGCCCATCCTACGGACCCGCGTTCTCATCTCCTCGAGATCGAGAGTCCGGCCCGCGGCGAGCTGCGCCAAGGACCGGGAAGCCTTGGCCAAGCTGATCTTCCTCATAGGGCAATCTCCCGACCTCCGATCCGAAGGACACTGGCGTTCCTTCCGACCGATCGCGAGGATTCGCACGACGCGGGGCTCCTCTCGCGCTACCTCATAGAGTACCCGGAGATTACCGACACGCAACTCCCAAGGAGCAAGCGGATTGGGCCTCAGCGGCTTCCGATTGCGGGTCTCGACCATCGGTTCACTCGAAAGCTGCCTCTCGATGGCGTCGAGGACGCGCAGCCGATCGGCGACCTGCAGCCAGCGCAAGTGCGCAAGAAGGGTCGCCACGTCGGCGAGCTATCCGTGCTTGATGTGCTCGGCCGATGTTCCGTCCCGCGCCTTTCGGGGACGGAGCGTGACGAACTGCCGTCCGCTTGCTTGCTCCTGGGCCTTCAGGTCGGCGAAGATGGCGTCGAGGTCGTACCCGAAACGCTTGGCGTGGGCGTCGCGGACCCGCCGAATCTCCTCGACCAACGGATCACGTACCATCGTCGAGTTCCTCCAGGAGTTCGAGCGGCGTGCACAGCGCCGGCGGCTCCGTGCCTGCACGCCGGCAGACATCCTCAATGCTACCACGCATTGCCGCGTGCGCGATGTGTTTGCAGTTCCATGTGATGAGGTAGCTTGCCCCGCTCTCCGCGGCAATGGCGATATGCAGCGCGTCTTCCGCGGCCGTGCTCGGCACGACGTGGGCGGCGAGCAGTGCACGGGCCAGATCTCTTGCCCCGGCCGTAATCGCCACGAGTTCTACGCTCTGCAAGGCATCCAGCCGTCGCTTCGCAGCCTCGGGGTCTCCCGCGGACGCCTCCGAAAGAACAAGCTGGGACGTGATGAGATGATAGTCGCCCCGTCGCTCGTCCCACCACTCCCGCGTGACCTCCTGATGCGCAGCCACCACCAGATCGCGACTCGGCCTCGACGTGAGGTAGCTCACGAAGGTCGTCTCAAGGTACGCGATCGGTCTCGAGTCAGCCATCCGTGGAGCCCCTTTCTATCATCATCATTTCCCAACGTACGTGCTACCCGATGAGGGCGCTGCCGATCCGCCGCAATTCCAGTGCCAACTCATCTCGCAACTGGGTCCCGACTCGGTCGTTGACGTGTTGAGGAACAACGAAGCCCAGCCAGCCTTCAGGGTCAACCACGACGGCGTCACTGATCACGAGCTCCCATGTGGCGTCCTTCTCGTGGAGATCTGAGACGCGATCCTTGTTCCTCCACACTGTACCGGCTCACTTCGGTGTTACCCGCGCCGCCTTCTTGACCGCGCCGCTGTAGTGGCAATCGTTCCACCGGTTGCCGTCGGGTTCTTTGCCGACTCCCGCAAAGTCCTGCGCCACCACATCCCAACCCCAGAACCAGGGATACTCCGCCTTGTCCCTCATCGGTTCCTTTCCTCGGTCCTTCTCCCACTTGATGTTGGGCTTCGCACGCAGGACGCCGGCTCCCTTCTTGCCGCCGGGAATGTCCAGGGCGAGGAAGGGCCGGATGTTCATCCGCACGCCGTCGTTGAGGTCGGGGTGCCAGCCGATGGCTTGCTTGGAGAGCGGCTTCCAGCGGACGAAGATGTCGAACGGGGGCTCGCCTTCGAGGATGAGCTTGAGCCGGGCCTGCAATTGCTTGGCGGCCTGCAGGCGGGCATCGCTGCCGGCCTCGCCGGCCTCCACGGCGGCTTGCTGGCGGCGGATCCAATCGCCGAGGTAGGCGTAGGTGAGCTTTTCCAGATTGGCGTGGGTGAGTTGGTGATAGTTCACCAGAGCGCTGAAGCCGGTCTTGTGGCCGTCCCAGACGTGCCAGGTGAACGGGCGATGGTGGAAGAGGGCGCAGTGTTGCTCGAAGAACTCGTCTCGCAGCCAGTCTTCCAGGGTTTCGGACTTGCAGCCCTTGGGGCCGGCTGTGGCAATGAGCGAACGCCGTTGAGCGGGCGGGACCGCGCAGCGTACCCGAGCCGTTCCAACGGCTTGTTCGGCAGCCCGATGTTCCCGGCGACGGACTACGCGGCAGTTTCTGATTGCGAGACCGTCGGGGGTGGCAGAATCGTCCGCCCCGCCTGGCGTTCACGCCGCTCAAGCGACTTGAGATCAGCATAGATCCGCCGAGGATCGCCGCCGGCAGCGGCGACAATCGCTTCGCGTTGTGCACGGACCTCCGCCACGATGGGATCCGTCTGGTCTCCGGTAGTTTCGTGCGCGTTGTCTCGGTCAGTCATTCCCTGCTCCTAGCTCTTCGGGAGTGCACAAGGTCGGCGGCTCGAACCCCCGCCGACGCAACTCCCGTTCAATGCGACGGCGGACCTGCGCCCCCGCGAGGTGAGCCAGATTCCACGTCATGAGGTAGTCCGCGCGACCAACCGTCGCGGTGGCGAGATGGAGGGCGTCGTTGAAAACCTTCGCGGGGACGATCCCGGCCGTGACCAGGCCCTCGGCCAGCACCAAGGTCGCTTCCGTGATTTCGAGCAGGGGAAGACCGTCGATAAGTGCCAATCGCTGTCGGCTCTTCGCGGGGTCCCCCGCCCCTGCCTCACGGAGGACCACAGCGGATGTGACCAGGCGAAATCGCGGTCGATGCCGCGACCACCAGTCATGAGTCACCTGCTGATGGCCGGCAACAACCAGGTTGCTGCTCGGATCAGAAGTGAGGTAGCTGAAGATCGTCGTTTCGATGTAGACCGTCGGCTCCATAGGATCAGTCTAGCACCGCTCGGCAACGATTGCCACGAACCACAATGCGCTCACGCACAGCAGAATGCCTCCAATGTTGCAGACCTCCCGCTTGAGCGGGTCGTCGAGGTAAATGATCCGGCGCAGATGCGTCCAGCTCAATTGTGCGCTCCGTGCGGGCACAATCCGGTCCCCCGCAAACACCTCGGCAAGCAGGACGGGAGGGCCGACCACAGCCCCGGTCCGTTCACGCGTGGCAGCGAAGCCGGCCGGCTTGGGGCAATCTTCCGGCGTGGCGCCACGGGTGTCTTCCTCTGCCTCATTTCGATGACTCCCGCGCCGCCTTCTTGACCGCGCTGCTGTAGTGGCAATCGTTCCACCGGTTGCCGTCGGGTTCATTGCCGACTCCCGCGAAGTCCTGCGCCACTTCATCCCAACCCCAGAACCAGGGATACTCCGCCTTGTCCCGGACCGGCTCCTTTCCTCGATCCTTCTCCCACTTGATGTTGGGCTTCGCGCGCAGGATCCCGGCACCCTTCTTGCCACCGGGGATGTCCTGGGCAAGAAACGGGCGGATGTTCATCCGCACGCCGTCGTTGAGGTCGGGGTGCCAGCCGATGGCCTGCTTGCAGATCTGCTTCCAGCGGACGAAGATGTCGAACGGGGGCTCGCCTTCAAGGATGAGCTTGAGCCGGGCCTGCAGTTGCTTGGCGGCCTGCAGTCGGGCGTCGCTGCCGGCCTCGCCGGCATCCACGGCAGCTTGCTGGCGGCGGATCCAATCGCCGAGGTAGGCGTAGGTGAGCTTCTCCAGATTGGCGTGGGTGAGTTGGTGACAGTTCACGAGGGCGCTGAAGCCGGTCTTGTACCCGTCCCAGACGTGCCAGATGAAGGGGCGGTGGTGAAAGAGGGCGCAGTGTTGCTCGAAGAACTCGTCTCGGAGCCAGTCTTCCAGGGTCTCGGATTTGCTGCCCTTGGGGCCGGCGGTGGCGAGCAGGTGTCTGAGGTCGAACTCACCCAAGGCCCGAGTCAGGAGACCACGCAGGCGCTCGGAGGCGGCCGCTTCGCCCTTGGTAGCGGAGACGCAGACGATGCCGTCTTCATCCGCCAGTGCCTCCAGACCATCTGGGGCGAGCGCCGGGCAATCGGGGAAGCTGGAGCCGGTCTGGCGCGGCCACTGGTAGCCGAGCAAGCGCGCTACGGCCACGTGCAGCGGCTGGTCTGCACCGGCAGGGTGGCCGTTGAACAGCCATTGCGTCGGATCGCTGGAAAACGGCTTGGGCAACCCGTGCGGATAGTTCTCTGCCGCCACCTTCTGCCAGTGCGCAAGGTCGAAGGGGACTTGAACGAATGACTCATCGGTGACACTTACCTTCTGGTTTAGTTGCCGGACGGTGACATTGAAATCACCCGATTCACAAAACGCCCACAGGGCAGCGAGTCTATCGGGATCCTTCGCTACAACGACCGCAATATTGTTGTCGTAGAGTTCCCCGGTGTACCGTGTAACCGGTAGGTTTCCCATAACGCGCACGGCAACCCCCAACCGTCCCCACGCTGGCCGCCCTCTAATCCACGCTGACACACCTGTCTCACCAAGTCGTTCAACAACAGCGTTGTAGAAATCTCCCTCGCCATCTTCCCAATAAAACACTCCTTCTCGTCCCGCAAAGCCGCACGTAGCTTCAATGGAGCTTTGTTGGAATGACCAACCGCCTTTGACGGCATTCACTTCCCAAAACATCCGTTGAAAACGTGAACCGTCTCCGCTGCAAAGACCCTTGTAGGTTTCCGCGAACTCCGAAAGCAGTGTTCTCGCGCTGCTTGCCGCAAGAACGATGCGCCTTTCGGGATTCTTGAGCTGGTCGGTCTGCGAAACAAGAACCAGCGATTGGTCGGCAAGGTTCGTTGTCTTCTCTTCGACGGTGTCAAGAGATGAAACATCCAGCCCCACAATGTGATGTCTGGCGTGAGGAGCATGTTTCGTCATCCCGAGCAGAAGCACATTAAAGTCCCACATTGGTGTCTGGAATGCTCTCGGGCCAAGTCTAGTGACGTGATCCCACTGGGAAGTCTTGAGAAGTTCTTCACGAAGCTTCCGAAACGTGCTCTGGAAATGCCAACTTTGAGGGGCAACGAGGGCGGTGCTGCACCCGGCTCCGCAAGATGCGAGTGAGCGTTCAACAAAGCATGTAGCGAGATCGGCTTTAGCATCAGGATGAACACGCTCGCAATACTCCTTTAGGTCATCGTCCTGTTTGCCGCGCCCGAGATAAGGCACGTTGGTCGCGACGAGCGTGAACTGGCCGGCGAGAATTTCCGCCGCCTTGGCCAAGCCGCGCGCGGTCACTGCCATTTCATGCGCGGTGTCGTCCTTGGCCTCCTGCGCCAGCGCCCTTTCCAGCAGCGGCTGGAGTTCGCGGAATCCTGCCACCAGCAAATCCGCCTCGGCGGCGTGCGGGTTGATGAGGCTGCCCAGCACCGGAGCGTCTTGGAACAACCGATAAAGCCGCTCCATGCCGCGCCGGAGCTTTCCGTTGTCGCCCGCCATCGCCAGCCAATCGGCTTCGCGCGCGTTCGGCGCCAACCCGGAGCAGGCGATGTTCATCGGCGGCAGCGTGCGGTAGCCCACGCGCCGCCACGCCGCCAGCGCCAGGTTGAACGCACCAATCTGCGTGCAGCGCGGGTCGATCTCCAACCCGAAGAGGTTATCGCGGATGACCGCCGCCACCGCCACCGCTTCATCCAGCTCTTCCTCGACCATGCGCAAGGCCACCAGCCGCTCGAACATCGCAACCACGAAGTGTCCACTGCCCATGCATGGATCGAGGCACCTGAGCTCCTTGGCCGTCTTCGGCCACCCGTTGAAGGTGCCGGCCGCGGGAGTCCACCTGCCCTCTTCGGCCTTGATGAAGCGCAAGTACTTCCACGGGCATCCCGGCAGCGCAACGGCATCGCGGAGTTCCTCCTCGCTCTGCGCGTTCTCGGCCAGCGCAGGCCTCGCGGCGAGGACCTTCCCCGCATGCCACGCCCCGAGCGTGTTATCGAGCAGGAAGTCCACCATGTAATCCTCGGTGAACAACTGCGTGACTGCCGGCAGTTCGTCAGCGCCGATCTTGTTGCCGGCAGCGTTGACCTCGTCCTTCCGCTCCGCCTGCCAGAACTGGTAGCACCAGCCGAGGCTGTCGCCGGCGGTGAATACTTCCGCCGGCAGGCCGGTGACGAGGTGCAGGAGAGGATTGCGGGCCTCCACGGGCAGTTGCACCGCGCCCGCCGGATCGTCGGCGCGGAAGATCTCCGGCAGTCCCCTCGCGGCGAAGCGAGCCGCCACGGCCCAAGCATCTTTGAGCCCGAGCGACGGGGCGAGATCCTCGCAGTCGTCGAGCGTCACGTACACCCCGTGCTCCGGCGAGATAAGGAGATTGTTCTCCAGGAGAAAGCGGGCGAAGAGCATCCGATGCCACTGGTCGTAGGCGAGCTTCTCGACGAGGTGTTTGATCTCGTAGGCGCCGGGCCGGGTCTGGCTCTCGCCATCCCCGAGTTGCTTGGCCTGGGCGCGGAGCTTGCTCCGGAGATCGCGCTGCAAGTCGTCCTTCATGTGCTGGTAGGGTCTGGGCTCATGCACCGCGAGAGCCTCGAGCGCCTTGCGAGCGCCGCCCTCGGCGATCCTGCGGGCTTGCTTGACCGCACTTTCCAACTGGCGGCGAAGTGGAGTCGGAACGCTGCTCATAGGATCACCGGTCCGTCTTTGAGCATCTCCTCCACCTGCTTGCGGACCCCCCCAAGCCATTGGTCCAGTTCGGCAGTGTTGTGGATGGTCGCGCCAGGCAGCACCACTTTCCGGGCCTTGGGCTCCAGAAGGCGGCTGGCCTCGTCCGAGGCACGGGAAAACCTCTGGGGCACGGCGTCGAGCAGGTTGCGCCGGTCGGTCAGGGTGCGGGCGCGCAGGGCGGCGAGGATTTCGTCGTCCGTCCCGATCGCCGCTCTGGGCGGCGGCGTTAGCTGGCACGTCGTGGCGAGCGTGACGCGTTGTTCCTCGGTCAGCCGACTGCACACCGGCGAGGCGGCCAGCTTTTCGTCACCGGCCTTGAACGCGGCCGCGAGTTCGTCCTGCAGTTTGCCGAGCGTGACGCGCAGGGCCGTGGTGAGGCGCTTGGTCAGCTCGGGCACGGAATCGGGCTCCGCCAACAGGGCGCGGCCCTCCGTGATGGCGGCAATGGACTTAGCACAGGCATCCGCTTCCGGCAGGCCGGTAGCAAAGCCGTGATAGTCCAGCAACCCCTCCCACGGAGGCCAGCGCTTGGCGATGCCGTCGGCGCTCTTCTTCCAAGCGGCGAGCTTGGCGGCCAGGTCGTCCTTCTGCTCGTGGATCTTGAGCAGTTGGGCATTGCCACTGAGCATCTGCAGGGAGCGCACGTCCTTCGTATCGGGGGAATCCGGCCGGGGCGCCGGGCCGCCCGCGGAGTCCGCCAGGGCGAGGAGCTGTTGCAGGAACTGCCCGGCCGCTTCGGATTCCTTGCCGTTCTGTGTCGTGACGCCGCCCTTCTGGAACAGGGCCTTGAGGTCAAGCCGCTGCTGAACATTCAGCGGCGGCACATCCACGTAGAAGCTGGCAACACCGACTTGGTTCTGCGGCAGTGAGGCCTGCACCGGCTGGCCATTGTTCGTGGCCCGAAGGTTGCCGGCGACCAGCATGACGAACAGCGCGCCATCGATCGCGTCCTTCGGCCAACCATAGGGCGCCGACCGGAACTGCTCTTGGACGTCCTTCCCCTTCTTGCCGGCCCCAAGGTGATCGAGCACCCGACGGCAAACGGGGTGCTTGGTGACATCGCCCGGATGGCCGACCTGGGAGAGCGCGCCCACATCCCCGGCGCGGGCGCGGGTGACAACCTGTCCCCAATTGGCGTGATCGGCCTCGGAGAAGTGCGGGAAGAGCCGCTCCAGCGCGCTGCTCGCCGCATCCTGCACCTTGTCCGCCAGCTCGATGCCGTTGGCCTCCGGGCCGCCGCCGAGGAAGACCTTCGCGCCCGCGATGATTTGACCCAGCAGCTCCTGAATCCGGTGGCGGGCAACTTCCAAGTGGGTCTCGACCGCCTTGCGGGCCTCGATCGACTCCGGCGTGCTGGCCGGGCCGTGGGCGTCCAGCGTCTCCTGGGCGGCGATGTGGGAGGCGATGGCTTGGCGCAACTCCTCGTGGTGGAGCCGCGGCAGGTAGCCGAACAGCAACGGGCTGTCGACACCGGCCGCGCGGGCGTCGTTCAGGACTGATTTCTCGTCGTCGTTCCACCCGTCCCGCATCCAGAGAGTGACCTCGTCGTTGCCGGTGTTCGGACGGCTGGAGGAAAGCTCAAAGGCGAGCTTGCGCGGCTGCCGGGAGTTCCCCTGCTGCAACGAGACCGGCTTGAGTGCCTGCTTCGCCCCATCGCGGAGCAGCTCCGCCCGCTTGGAGTTGATGCGCTGGTCGTCATTCAGCGCGGCTGCGCGCCGCCGGTTGAAGTCGTGCGTCCAGACCACACCCTCGCGAGTCTGGAGGCGGTATTCCGATTCCACCGCCATGAGCTGGCCGGCATCCACGAGTTGCTTCAGCAGCACCGGGACCTGCTGCTCCAGCTTCGGACGGTCGTTCTTCAGATCGCGGACCAGCAGATCTACCAGCGTCTCGGCGTTGGCCCGCACGCCATCGTCGGCGCCCGGCGTGCGCGGCAGCTTGCCGATCAGGAAGATCAGGGCGCACAGGCTGGAGCGGCGCTCGCCGTCCTCTGTGCCGTCGCGCTGCTTGCGAATGATCTCGTCGTACTCGCGCTCCAGCTCGCCCGAATTGATGAGGTCCGTGGAAATCTGGTCGTAGATGAAGTCCGCCGGCACCACCGTTCCCACGGGAGCCGCTGCGGTCTGTCGCGTCGCCTCGAAGACAATCTGCAACTGGGAGCGCAACTGCGCCTTGGTGCCCGAGTGATCGGTGTTGCGCAGCACCTTTTCCCAGAACCGTCGGCGGGTGGGCAACAGTGGGTAGTCGGCGACGAAGAACCTATCGTCGTCGTGCGTCGCAGCAAAGCGGGAGTTCTGGAGATGGCGGGCCAGTTCGCCGTGGTTGGCGTCCAGGCAGTTCGTGATGGCTGACTCCTGCTCCGGTTTCTTGCGCAGGACGGTCTTGCGGATCACGCTCTCCACGTCGGTATCCGAAAGCTGCACCCGCACGGCAAAGCGGGCCTGAAGCCGTTGCAAACTGGGAGTGGTGTTCAACGCGGACTGGCCGGTGCCGACGAGAAGCAGGCGCTGGTTTAGCTTGGTGCAGCAATGCTCCGCGATCTCCTGCAGATCCATGGCGCGCGGGATCTTCTCCCCGATGAACTGCTGGACTTCGTCCACGACGAGCAGCGTGCAGGGCAGGTTGCCCTTCTCGCCGAAGACCTGCTGGAGGAAGTCGAGGGCTTGCGCCATCGTGGGCGAGGTGATCTCGGGAAAGCCGGTGCGCATCGCTTCCTGGACGTTCTCCACCGATCCGTACTTAGGGTCCGCAGACAGGAGCGCCTCGGCCAGCGGCACCGAGTAGTTCAGGTTCGTCACTTCCTCGATCAGCTCGCAGTCGTTCTGCTTGAGCGCCTTCGCGACGGCCGCTTCCAGACCGGAGGACCGCAGCCAAAGGATGAATCGCGCATGGGCGAGATCTTCGGGAAGGCCGGCAGACCGCAGGAGCAGTTGCACGAAGGCCAGCCGGACGTTGTCCATGGAGCCCGCGCCGAGGGTGCCCGCAGCCGCCCGCAAACCACCCAGCGGCTTGCTGCGCGTGCTCAATTCCGTGAGCAGATCCGTGACTTCCGCGGGAAGCCTTACGAGTGAGCGGGCCGTGGCGCCGTCGGCGAAGCGATAGTCCTCCCAGAGATAGCGCAGCACCTTCACGAGATGGGACTTGCCGCTGCCGAAGAAGCCGCTGACCCAGGCCGCCTTCTGCTCTTCGCGAGTCAGCCCCTCAAGGTAGGCCTTGAGGATCCGCTCCAGTCCGCGGGCGTATTCGCCATCACAGACAAAGGTCTCCAGCTCGAAGCGCAGCGTCTTGATCTGGCGCTCGTCCTGGCCGATCTCCGAGACCTTGGAGACGCCGTTGTTGAGCAGTTCGAGGGTCGTGGGATCGCGGAAGTACAGTTCTCGGTTTGTCATGGGTTGATGAAACTTTCGGTTGAGGTGATGGGAACGGCCATGTAGTTGAAGCCGTCGCGCGCGTCCATGAAGCGATAGACGTTGCCCGCGTATTCGCCCGGAAACATCACGAGCAGGCGACCGCGGACACTGTCCTCGACGCGTTCAACCAGGCTGGAAACCCGCATGAAATCGAACAGCGAAGCAAGGCCCGTGACGGCCACGACGCTCTCCGCATCGGCCTCCTCGCGGGAACAGGCTTCATGGACGAGGGCAGCCGCCCGGACTTCGAGCTCACTTCCCGCCCGTAGATGCTCTGGGTTCCGAAAGATCTTCTCCCGGTACTTGTGTTCGGCCAGGAACTCCGGGAGCAGGCGTGTGAGGTCGACGGCGGTCCATCCGTGTTTCGCCTCCAGAGTCTGAGCTTCAAACTGCGGGAGGCGTGCCCGCACTCGCCGCTCCTCAGCCGGCGGATAGACCGCGAACCAGACACGCTGCTTGCCCGACATGCTGGCGGACCAAGGCAGGCGAACCTGGCGAGAGTAGTTGGTGAGCAGACGGTCAATCGCGCTCATGGCAAGCACTCCTGGAACTGGGCGAACAGCGGGAAGCTCAACTCAACTACCTCCCCCACGGCCCGTAGGTTGAGCAAGCCAGCCCGATTGGCCTCGGAGCCCATGGTCCTGGCTCGGTCGGAGCTCATGTCGAGGAGGAGGCACCAGGGATTGGAGAAGACCGCCGGGCCGTGATACCCGGAGGTATCTCCCAGGAAGAAAGCCATGGTGACGGCCACGACCGTGGGCTGGATCCTCTGGCGGATCTTCTTCGCATGGCCGGCGAAGTGGCCGGACTGGGTCCATGAGGAGGAGGCATTTCGTGCGATCTTGTTTTGGTTCAGTTCGGAATACTGACCCGCGAACACCGACTCCAGCGCCTGAGCGAGGCTGGCCGTTTCCACGCGGTCCCCCTCTGCGGCGTTCAGGACAGGCGGGGTCGTGGCTCGCAGGAAAGGATCGCGAGCCCAAGCCACTTGGATAGCCAACAGCGGCAGGCTCGCGGGGTCGATGGCGTGCAGTTTTCGCAACAGCCCAAAGATGGGTGTCGCTTCGGTAATAGCGTAAAGCTCCCGGAGGCGTCGCAGCGACTCCCTCCGTGTGCTGTCCGTTCGCTTGCCCAGCACGTTCCGCTGAAGAGTGGCCTCGCGGTACTCATCGGCGACGGAGCCATCGGGCACGTTGGTCAGGATCGCCCCAAGTTCCTCCAGCATCATCGTTCGACTGATGTGTGGACCGCCGGGGGAGAACTTGAGGCCGAACGCCTCCAGCGCCGGTGTTGCAGCGGGGAAGCCCGGCGAGGGAACGCCGCTGGCCGGCACTGTCGCCTTCATCGAGCCGCGCTGCCGGAACTAGGCGTGATCCGATCGCCGGGGCCGCCCGCCAACGGGGACGGCACGCAGCCGCTAGCCCGATGGCCCGCCGCCACTTCGGCACCAGCTTGCCTGTTGATCCCCGGTCCGCTCACGCAACCTCCCTGACACTGCCAACGGCCGGAGCAGCCGCAGGGGCAGCCTACTGCCCCGCCGCCGCGCCCGCAACGGATTGCCCGAAGGGTACGCGCATGGGTACCGGCAGCCGTCCTCATGCAGCCGGCGTCTGTCTCCGTGACATGGCTCCTCTCCAGGATCAGTGTGTGGGCGCGGAGAACAAGGACACGGGAAAGCGGGACGGTAGCCATCTGCACGGCGGTAGGGCCAGGAACCGGCAACCACGAACGACTCGACGAACACGCCCTGCTCGAATCCCAAAATGCTGTGGGGGCCGACGCACACGCCTCTACCCAACCCCAAAATGCTGTGCGGGCCGACGCACACGCCCTGCTCGAACCCCAAAATCACGTTCCTGTTTACTCGCAAGCCAGTGTCAAGGCATGAACGTGGTCTACTTGTTAACTCGCGAGGCAGTGTCAAGGCCTGAACGTGGTCTACTTTTTACTCGCAAGGCAGTGTCAAGGCCTGAACGTGGTCTACTTTTTAACTCGCAAGGCAGTGTCAAGGCCTGAACGTGGTCTACTTTTTAACTCGCAAGGCAGTGTCAAGGCCTGAACGTGGTCTACTTTT
>CAIMUX010000001.1 GCA_903844735.1 Candidatus Eiseniibacteriota bacterium | reverse complement strand
GTTCGGCACCTGCGCCCCCGGCGACTGCACGCAGCCGACGGGCTCCTGCTGCTATCCGGATGGCACGTGCGCGGTGACGCTGCTGTCGGCCTGCACCGGGACCTGGACCATGTTCGGCACCTGCGCCCCGAACCCGTGCCAGCAGCCCCCGACCGGCGCGTGCTGCGCGCCCGATGGCACCTGCACGCTGACGACCCAGACGAACTGCGCACTGCCGAGCATCTGGACGTCGGCCGGCGTCTGCAGTCCAAACCCGTGCACTCAGCCGACGCCGACCGAGCGTACAAGTTGGGGGCAGATCAAGAACATCTACCGCTGACGCGAAACGAAGCCGGGCCCGTCTCTATGCGGGTTCAACTGGACCAGACCCCGATCTTCCCTACGGAGGACCGGGGTCTTCTCTTGGACGCTTGGGCCGGTTCGAACGCGCTCGCTGCGGTTACAGCTCCTTGGCGTGGAAGGCTAGATACTCAGCGACACCGGCGGTGGAGGCCTTCATCCCGGCCTTCCCCTTGTTCCAACCGGCCGGACAGACCTCGCCGTGCTTCTCGGTGAACTGCAGGGCATCGACCATACGGATCGCCTCGTCGATGTTGCGGCCCAGCCCGAGGTTGTTCACGACCTGGTGCTGGACGACGCCGTCCTTGTCGATCAGGAAGGTGCCGCGAAGCGCCACGGCGTCGCCGACGAGAACATCGTAGTCCCGGGCGATCGACTTGCTCAGGTCGGCCACCAGCGGAAAACGAACCTGCCCGAGGCCGCCCTTTTCCACCGGAGTGCTCTTCCAGGCGAGGTGCGTGAACTCAGAATCGACGCTCACGCCGATGATCTCGACACTGCGCTCCTTGAACTCATCGAGGCGGTGGTCGAACGCGAGAATCTCGGTCGGGCAAACAAACGTGAAATCAAGCGGGTAGAAGAAGACGAGCGCGTACTTGCCCTTGATCTGCGCCTTCAGGTTGAAGGCCTCGTTGATCTCGTTGTTTCCCATCACCGCCTTGGCGGTGAAATCAGGAGCGGGCTTGCCGACCAGAACGGACATGGGACCTCCTCTTCGTCGAGCCTGGATCGTTCCGCAACATTAGTTCCAACAGCCGGATCCGCAAAGGGACCGGACGAACGGTCGAACCGTCATGCCTTCAGATGCAGCTCACGCCCCCGACGATTGCCGTCCGGGATCCGCATCATCCCGGGGAGCTCGTCCACCTCAACCCGGTCGGCCGCGATGCGCGGGTGATCGCGGGCGTCCTCCTGTCGCGGGAGTACCCGATCGAACGGCGCCGCCGCCAAGCTCGGCCGCGTCGTTCAGGAAATCGCCGTCTCATGCCAACGACGGACGGCCGCCGCACGATGACCCGACACCACAACCATGTGATTGCCCAGCGGCTGTGCCAACAGCTCCTGCAGCGCGTCGCGACCCGTTTCAACCTCGACCTGCGTGCGGCAAAGATCCGGATGATCCGTGTTGCGTACAAGCATACCGTCGATAGCGCGCAACCGCTCCATCCGCCCACCGCCGATACGCACCAGCGTCACCGGACCTGTGGGCATCGTGCCCTGCACGCCCACGCCCAGGCCGGACTCGAAGTGCGATCGCAAACGGTACGGGCCGCACACGCTGCGAGGCACCGTGCAATGGGCCAGGATGAGGGTGCCCCGATCCGGATCGATCCGCGATGGGTTCGCCATCCAGGGAATCGTTCCAAGCAGGCGATAGAGCCAGAGCATCGCAACCGTGGCGACCAGATCCCCCTCGCAGCCCGCGATCACACCTTCATCGGCCAACTGAGCCAAGGCCAGGCACCCAGTGGTTTGCTTCCGCACCACGAGGTCAAAGCATCGCACCGTCACGGCATCGAGCCGCTCGGCTTCCACCACCCGGCGCAGCATCGCATACGCGCGCCCGGCGGCGGGTAACTCCGATTCCGCCGCCTCCGCGAGAACTTCGGCCCCGGCCCGGAAATCGCGCGCCATCGCTTCCCCGAGGGTCGCAGTCTCTTCGTCAGGGTCCGACAGGATTGATTCGAGCGGGATCGGCACCACCGTCGGCCCCCACACCGTCTTGACCACCTCAATCGTAGGGCTGCTCGCCACGAGCCAGTCCGAAGGCGATCCCACAAGCCCGACGCGGCTTTCAAGCAGAGCGCGGCGTACCGACCGGGCATGGATCGCCTCGGCCACCTGACGCAATCCTTCGTCATCGGCCGGGCCGCGCAGATAGTGAATCCGACCGCGATGGCCAAGCTGCTGGACGCGCGCGAGCACCTCCAGGGCGGCGGGCAGCGAATTCTGTCCGGGATGTGCCACCAGAATCGCCGGTTCGCGAGCGTCGAACTGCAGGCTGCGCAGGATCTGACGCTCCGTCCCTCCGGTCGCCACGAACACCACCAGAGGCAGTGGCGTCCGTTCGGTGCCGGAATCCCATGGCTCCGCGCCGAGCGCCCGAAGCCCCGAAACGTAGGATTCCACGAGATCCCGAAGTACCGACGTGTCGTGGATCTTCGAGACCGCAGCAAACAAGGCAAAGCGGGGAGGCGCTGCCCGGCTTGGGGTGTCTGTTGGGACCACGCGCGCCTCCTGAGATCGGCCGGTTTGAGGATGTTCCCGGCGAGCGTATCACAGGAGAAGGACTCAGATGTGCACTCCGGAGGTTACGACTCAGGCAGACATGTTTGCCGGCAGGGAACGCGGCTCGGTTCCGTGGAGAGCCCGGTCGCACTCCGAGCGGCACGCCAAACCACGGCCTCGAACTTGTGCCCGGACGCACGTGACGCGTATGATACCCCGTTGGCGGCCCAATGCAGTCCGCGCGACAAAGGGGAGACGGATGACGGAGCCACAAGACCAGACCGCGCCCACGCGCTTCATGGAGCCGTCCGGACTTCTCGACCCCGAATTCCCCTTGCCGACCCTGGAGGCAGCCCTTGACCGCGCCGCCGCCAAGGAACGCCTTTCCCCCGCCGAGGGGCTGGTCCTGCTGCGCGAGGCGCCGCTGACCGAACTGGGACAGCTCGCCGCCGCCGTGCGAAACCGTCGGAATCCGCCCGACGAGGTGACCTTCCTCATCGACAGCAACCCGAACTATACGAATGTCTGCGTCACCGACTGTGGCTTCTGCGCCTTCTGTCGCAAGCCGGGCGAGGTCGGTGGCTACACGCTCACGGTGGAGCAGGTGATGGAGAAGGTTGCCCACGCTGCGGCCGGCGGGGCAACCACCGTGCTCCTGCAGGGCGGACACAATCCTGACCTGCCACTCGACTACTACCTCGACCTCGTGCGGGAGACCCTCCGGCGTTTTCCCCAGATCATGCCGCACTACTTCACGGCCTCAGAAGTCGTGCTGATGGCGGAGGTGTCCGGCCTCACCGTTGCTGTCGTGTTGGCCCGGTTGCGCGAAGCAGGCCAAGTGACGCTCCCCGGCGGCGGCGCCGAGATCCTTTCCGATCGCGTGCGCCGCAAGATCGCCGCGAAGAAGGGACCGGCGTCAGCGTGGCTGGATGTACACCGTGCGGCGCACCGGGCCGGGATGCGCTCCACCGTGACGATGATGTACGGCCACGTCGAGGAGGACGAGGATGTCCTCGTGCACCTGGATGCGATCCGCACCCTGCAGGACGAAACCGCCGGCTTCACCGCCTTCATCCCCTGGTCGTACAAGCCGGGCAACACACCGATGCAGCAGGCTTTCGCGTTGCGCGGTTTCCGGCCCGCCGGCGCCGTCACGTACCTGCGCATCCTCGCCCTGGCGCGTCTTTACCTCGACAACTTCGATCACATCCAGGCATCCTGGTTCGGCGAGGGGAAAAAGACAGGCCAGGTGGCGCTGCACTTCGGGGCCGATGACTTCGGCGGCACCCTCATCGAGGAGAATGTCCACCTCGTCACCGGGCACGATGTGACGACCTCGGTCGAGGAAACCAAGACGCTGATCCGCGAGGCCGGATTCGTGCCGGTACAGCGGACCACGCTGTATGAGCGGATCCACCGTTTTGGCGAAGAGACCGCGCCCCGGGGATGAGCCGAAAGATGTCCTGCTCTTCAGAGGGAGGAAGCAAGTCATGCGCGATCAGGTGACCGACCGCCACGACCCAATGGTGGTTCTCTTCGCGTCCGACCGAATCGGCGACGGCCCGGAAGAGTTGGGCCGCGTGCTCGCCCGGTCGTTTGTGAAGACGCTGCACGAACAGGGACCGCTCCCGTGGCGCATGGTCTTCCTGAATGCCGGTGTCGCACTCACAACCGAGGGATCTCCGGTCGCGGAAGACCTTCGGGCCATGGAGACAGCCGGCGCGGAGATCCTTTCCTGCGGCACCTGCCTTGATTACTTTCACACCAAGGAGAAGCTCCTCGTCGGGCGGGTCTCCAACATGCGGGAAATCGTGGAGACGATTACCCGGGCCGGGCGCCTGCTCAGGCCCTAGGCCGCCCATGAATGATGCAAGGGAGACGAAGCTGCCCGTGGGCGAGCCGGTCGCGGCCCGGGGACCGGTCGCGGTCTTCGACTCGATTCACGCCGTCCTCGCCGCGGAACGGGCGTTCCTCACGGCCGCACTCGTCTGCGACCTCGTGCCGATCCCGCGGGGCGTGACCTCTGACTGCGGCTTAGCCCTCCTTTTCCGCGCCACAGATATCGAATCGGCGCGGGCGATTTTCGCGGATCCGGCTTTGGGCGAGCGTCTCCGGGGCATCTTTGTTCCCGGGCCCGACGGCTACATTCCTGACGCAATGAACTCGCCGCAGCCATGATCTACCTCGACCACGCAGCCACCGCCGGACCACGCCGTCCTGAGGTGATCGAAGCGGTAGCCGCCGTGCTCCGGGACGGGCTCGGCAACCCGGGACGCAGCGGGCATAGCCTCTCGCTTCGGGCCGCGCGTCTGCTGGAGGAGAGCCGGTGCGTTGTCGCATCGTTTTTCGGCATCTCGGACCCGGCGCGCCTCGTCTTTACTCCGGGGGCCACAGCGTCGATCAATCTCGTCCTGCGCGGCTACCTGCGTCCCGGCGACACCGTGCTTGCGAGCTCATGGGAACACAACGCGGTGATGCGACCGCTGCGGTGGATGGAACGGGACGGGGGCGTGCGCGTGGAGATCGTGCCGCCGCGGCGCGACGATGCAGGGTATCCACGCGGTGTCGACCTCGAACGGCTGCGGGAACGGCTGGACACGGGCCCGGCGGTGAGGATGGTGGCGCTGGTCGCGGCCTCCAACGTCACCGGCGAGTCGCTGCCGGTGCGCGAGATCGCCACGCTCGCCCACGCGGGCGGTGCGGCGGTCCTCGTCGATGCGGCCCAGGGAGCCGGCGTGCTGGACATCCAAGCGGAGCGGGACGGCATCGACTTTCTCGCCGTGACCGGTCACAAATCGCTGGAGGGGCCAGCCGGTATCGGCGCTTTGGCCATGCTCCACCCGGATCAATTGGAGCCGCTAATCCGCGGTGGCACCGGCAGCCGGAGCGAGGAGGAGGAGCAGCCATCCTTCACACCCGATCGCTTCGAAGCAGGCACACCGAATCTCCCCGGCATCGCCGGGCTTGCGGCGGCGATCGGGCTGCTCAACCGGGTCGGAATAGAGACGGTCGCCTCCCGTCATCGCGAACTGCGCGGCCGGCTGGTCGCGCGACTGCGGGAGACTCCTGGCCTGATTGTGCATCATTCAGCGGATGAACGCGGCGACGAGCCGGGATGGCTGGCGGTGGTCTCCTTCACCGCCGACGGGTGCGATCCCGGCGCGCTGTCCTGGGCGTTGGACCGTCGTGGCATCGCCTGTCGACCGGGGTTGCACTGCGCCCCGCGGGCCCACCGCACCCTCGGCACCTGGCCGAAGGGAACGGTTCGCTTCAGCCCTGGGCCTGCCTGCACCGAGGCGGAGATCGATGCCGCGGTGGCAGCCCTACGCGAGGCCACCAACGAGGTGCGCGGCGGCGGCTGAATCGTCAGTACAGCGTCAGCTCCCGTAAGGGGAAAGAACTAGGACGAAGCCCAAGATCCGCCCCGGGTAACTCCGGGCCGACGGGCGCACCACCCAGTTCCGGGTTGTTCATCCGGCCCCGCGTCGAAGCAACCGCCCCGCCGGAACTCCTCCCGGCTCCCAGTAACTCAAACCGCCCCCGGGTCAAGGCGATGCTCTAACGCACGCGCCGCAGCAGACCCCGGTGCCGAATGCCACGATCCGCAATCCGGCCGAGACAGAGCCTACGACCGAACCCTGACGCTGCCGCCTTGAACGCCGCAAGAATCCCGCTCAACGCCGGGATCGCCGGGCGAGTCCGAGCACGAGCCACGCCCGAACCCCCAAATCCCGTCTTTGCTGAAGCAGTAGCCAGTGACGAACCCAAAAGTGGCGTCCTCGCCGACGCATGAGCCAGTGACGAACCCTAAAATGGCGTCTTCGCCGACGCATGAGCCAGTGACGAACCCCGGCCATACCCTCCGCGCAAAAGCAAGGGCCGGTGACGAACCCCGGCCATACCCTCCGCGCAGAAGCAAGGGCCGGTGACGAACCCCGGCCATACCCTCCGCGCAGAAGCATGAGCCGGTGACGAACCCCGGCCATACCCTCCGCGCAAAAGCATGAGCCGGTGACGAACCCCGGCCATGGTTTCTGCTCAGACGCACGTGCCAGTGACGAACACTCGCCCCGGCGTCTGCTCCGGCTGCAACGCCATTTTGGGGTTCGTCACGGGCGTCTGCTCAAAGTTAGACGCGATTTGGGGGTTCGTCACGGGCGTCTGCCCCGTTTCACCGAGGATGAAAGAGGTTGGACGACCCCGCGTGTGATGCCTGGACCGCTGTCGGTCCCGAAGACCCGAAGAACATTCCCAGCAAAGAGTTGTGGGCGGTCACCGGGCGCTGGTTTGTCACCCCTGACAGCCGCCCAGCGGCCGCCGTAGTCTCCTGGAATGCGGATATCCCCGTCGCCGTTCATGCAAATGCTGCGGGATCTCTTCCGGTCCCGACTCTCCATGCAGATCGAGATCCTTTCCACTCCGGCACCAGCTTGCCGTCTACCAGCGGACGGCCAGACGTCCGTCTGTCCGACCTGCCGATCGGATCCTTTGGGATCCCGAACTGGCGTCGACTGCCCGACGCCGCGTATGCAAGCAACTCGCCGGGCCTGATTAGTACAGCGTCAACTCCTCCACCCGCGGCGCCAGCCCCACATCGGCGGCAGCGTCCAGGAGCGTCACCAGCGCACGCCGTCCGGTCTCCCCCATGTCGAGGGTCCAGTCGTTCACATACATCCCGACGAAGCGCTCCCCAAGCTCGGTCGTGAGGCCTCGGCCGTACTCCAGCGCGTAGGCCATCGCGGCGTCGGCATGGGCGCGTGCGTACTCGATGGAACGGCGCAGGGCGGTCGAGCAGGCCGTTGCCAGTTCGGGACCCAAGTCGCGCCGCACTACATCGAGCCCCAACGGCAGCGGCAGGCCGGTCCTTTCCTTCCAGAGCACGCCGAGGTCGGCCACCTTGACCAGCCCGTCGGCCTCGTAGGTAAGCTGCCCCTCGTGGATGAGGATGCCGGCGTCGGCCTTCCCCGTCCGGACCGCCTCGGGGATTTCATCGAACCGCACCGGGATCGGTTGGAACTCGGGGAGGAAAAGCCTCAGCGCCAGAATCGCCGTGGTCATCATGCCGGGCACGGCAATCTGCGCACCACGGAGCGACGCGAGCGTCGCCGGCTTGGTCGTCACCACCAGCGGACCATAGCCATCTCCCATCGAAACGCCGGTACGCATCACCCAATACCTCGAGGCGACGAACGGATACGCATGCGCAGAAATCGCCGTGATCTCGAGCTCCCCGACAAGAGCTCGCTCGTTCAGCGACTGGATGTCCTCCAGCAGATGCTCCACGCGCCAGCGGCGAGGGTGACCGGGATCGCGTCCCGGTAATTCCACGTGGACCCCGCCGACGGCAAAACCGTGAAACATGAACGCGTCATCCGGGTCGGGGCTGTGCCCGAAGCGCAGGATCCCCTCGAAACCGTCGTCGTGCATACCGCTGCTGCCTCCTGTCACGTCACTCGGCCACCAGGTTCTGGAAATCCGCGCGCTCACGCACGGTGGCTAAATCAGGGTCTTTCGTCGCCTGAGCGCGCATGGCGGGGCGCAGGCGCAGCGCCCACTGCAGGTAGTGCATGGCCCGGTCCGGGTCTCCGGCCCGCGCGTGGAAGCAGGCCAGATGGTAGAACGGCTCGCCCGAATCAGGATCGAGCCGGGCAGCCTGCTCGCCGATGGCGATCGCCTCGAGGTACTTCTTCTCCTCCACCAGCCGGTAGCCGTCGTTCACGAGTCGCACCGAACGCCAGAGACCGTAGACGCGGCGCAACTCCACTAGCGGATCGGCGTGATCGTCGACCCGCAGGTCGCAGAGGACGTCGTTGAAGCCGTTGTACCCGCGCCCGACGGCAGCGAGGCGGATGGCGGCCGATTGGCGTCCGCGGCTGTCTCCTCCGGCGGAATCGCCCGCGGCCAGCGCCGCCAGCATCCGATCTCCGAGGAACCCGCGGCTGCGCTCGAACGACCGGGCCATCGCTTCGACAACCTGCGGTCCGGCGAGGATGTTCCCCTGCACCGCATATCCGGGCCCCGTTTTCCCGCCGGCCCACGCCATGCAGGAATCGCCGGTGTAGGTCACCGACCGGCCGCGCGCATCTATGATCCCGAATTGGCGCCGGTCCCGCTGCGAGTCGGAGCGGAGCAGGATCGGCACAATCTCATCCGGGGTGAGCCCGCGTTCCAGGAGATCCAGGGCTCGGGGTCCGTACGTGGTGTTCGCCGACGCCTGTGTGGCCACCGCCCCTACCCCTCCGCAAGCCCACGGAACCACGGATCCGACGGCGAGGAACTTCGACGCGACCGCCACGCCCCAGGTGCCGTCGGCGGTGTCGCAGGCGGCGATGGAAAAGGTCGCAACGACGGCTTCGGGGGCGGTCCCTGTTTCCCCCGGAAGCATCGTAGCGCGTGCGATGGCTGCCGGCGCGGCCAACGAAGGGGCAATCGCCAGCAGCAGGGCCGCGCATGTCCTCGTCACTCCGTGAGGGTGGATCGCTCCAGCCATCGATATGTCCTGACCCCGTCCGACCTATGGGTCGCTGCGTCGCTTTGCCCCCAAGCCACCTCGTCCCAACGCCCGCGTCGGGACCACACCCAAGATCAGAACCGAAGATCAGAAATGGTAGTTCAATGTAAGAGCCGCATAGCTGAGCCGGAGGGCGGCGCTTCCTTCCACCTTCCAACTATCACTCCACCCGGCCTCAATGTCGGAGGGATCGGAGTTGCTCTCCTTGTACTCCGCAGAAGTGAAGACTAACCGAAGGCCGTACTCGCCACCCAGGCTGAACTCGTCGGCGAAATAGTATTCGGCACCCGCGCCCAGGTTGACGCCCTGGAACGCGAGAATGTCCTTGGCGGTGTCCTCTGCTTTTCCCGAGTCTAGTGGATTCTGATAGTAGTCCGGGTCCTGTTCCACGTTGTTCTGCCACGTGCGCGTCCAGCTTTCCTCCGAGCCTGATGCATGGACGAAGGCGAGAGCTCGGAAGTACTCCAGGTAGACGTGGGGGCGCACTTTCTTGCCTTGGGCAAGCTGATACTTGACGCCGAAATGCGGAATCAGAAGAAAAGCTGAGCCTTCCACCTGCGTCCTGTTTCTCTCCCAGGTTCGGGTGCCAGGCTGCCATCCCCAGATGTCGGTATACTCTTCCTCTGTGGTAGCATCAACCTTTATGCCGACTGCGTCGAAACCGAGATAGGGAGTGATCGCTCCCCTCGCCAGGCCCAGACTGGCAGACTGAAGCGACGTACCGGGCTTGACTGTCAGAACGAGCCCACCAACGGACGTCGATGGTGAGCAAAGAGCCATCGCGAAACACAGGAACACCGGAAGCACGCGAGACAACCGCATTGATCCTCCTCGCGGAAGCACGGCCTGGTGCCCGAACGATGGCGGCAGTCAGGCCCGGCATCCACCTTGCACTGTCTTGACTTGACTCAACCAGAATCCCCGCAGATCGGGTCCATGGCGCGTCGACGGCGCCAATCCGCCGTCATCGCACGACCGGTCGAGGCGCGAACGCCTCCGCGTGCCCCTGCAGTTCGTTGCGGCGGTCATCGCGCCGCAACTCAGAAGAGCACACCATCACCGCATCGGGCGAATGTATAAACCGGGGATCCTCTCGGGTCAAGATGGAACTGTCATCGAACCTAAGGCCTGCGGTGCCAGGGCTGGAGGCGAGCGGCGCGATCGTGTCTCAGCATATCTCAGTGGATCACCCATGTCCATGAGCTTCCTGCCGTGAGGCTTCAGAATGCCCTCGTCGGACTGCTCCCACAACATCGCGCACGTCTCACCGGCGCCGCGTCCGCCGCAGCTCCCACGCCGCCCACAGGACGGCGACCCCGGAGAGCACCGCCCCGCAGGCCCAGGCGAACGGCGCCCCTTTCCATCGAGCCAGCCCCCCGGCAAAGAGCCCGCCCAGCGGCACCGAGGCGGCAAAGGCGGTCAGGTAGACGCTGAGAACACGCCCGCGCAGTTCGTCGGACGCCCGTTGCTGCACCAGGTTGTTCGCCGTAGCCGTCAACGAGATCATGGAGAACCCCGTCCCGAAGAGAAGCGCCACCGACAGCGGCAGGAAATGAAGCGGCGGCGAGAGGGCGAAGCAGAGACCCAGAACCGCGACGCCCGCGCCGCCCAGCAGCATCGTGCGTACGGGATCGCGTTGCGGACGCGTTGCCAGTGCCAGTCCGGCCGTAACCGAACCGACCCCGGCCGAGGCCATCAGCAGCCCGAACCCCGACGAGCCGATCTTGAAGACATCGCGGGCCATCACCGGAAGGAGCACCCCGAAGTTCAGCCCGAAGGTGGCGACCCCGCCCACCAGCAACACCGCCGTGCGCACCAGAGGGTCCCGGCGCACCACGGCCAGACCCGCCTGCAACCCGGCGGCCAGACTATCCCGCGGCACGCGCGGGCCTGCAAAGAGCGTCGACTCACGCATCCCCAGGAGGGAAGCCAGCACCGCGAGGAACGATGCGGCGTTCAGCAGAAACAGCGCCCCCACGTCGATGCGCGCGATGAGCAGGCCGCCGATCGCCGGTCCCACGATCCGCGCCGTGTTAAAGGCGGCACTGTTGAACGAAATGGCGCTCATCAGGTCGGGTCGCCCCACGATCTCCATCACGAACGACTGGCGAATCGGCATGTCGAAGGCATTGACGAAGCCGAGGATCGTCGCCATGACCATCACGTGCGCGATGGTGACATGCCCGCTCACGGTGAGGAGGCCGAGCGCCAGCGCCTGGAGGGCCGCGCACGACTGCGTGACGAGCAGCGCCCGGCGCTTGTTCACCCTGTCGGAAACGACCCCGCCCACGAGCCCGAGCAGGGTCACCGGGGCAAACTGGAGCGCCGTGACGGCGCCGACCTGCCAGGCGGAATTGCTGAGCCGGAGCACCAGCCACGCCTGTGCCACCGACTGCATCCAGGTGCCAAAGAGGCTGAGAAGCTGACCGGTCCAGAAGAGCTGGTAGTTCGGATGGCGGAAGGCACCCCAGCCCGACGTCGGGCTCGCTGACCGCGCGTCGCCATCGCGCGGGCTCGCCCCCCGCTCGTTCCGGTCGCGCCGGTTCATGCTCCGAGTGCACCGTCTGCGTGGGCGGGCGAGCTCCCGGCTATCCCGACAAGGAGATCGGCCGCCGACTCAAGAGACAGACAGCCGGTGTTCACAACCAGGCAGTAGTGGCCGGCGTCTCGCGCGTCCACTCCGAATCGATGGCGCACAAAGGCCAAGCGCTCGCGATCGACTCGGTCCAGGGTGCGCGCCACCTCGTCCTCGGACCCGCCCGACTCCAGGAGCCGGAGGATCCGCCGCGCCCGCGGTGCCACGACGCGGACGTGGTGCACACCCTCATCGGCCTGCAGGATGAACGCCCCGCCTCGGCCCACGATCACCGCGTTCCCGGCGCGTCCGACCTCCTCGATGATCTCGCGGGTAACGCGACTGATCCGCTCCGGATCAGCCGTCCCCTCCTCCGCATCGGGCCAGGCGCTGCCGGAGGCGTATTCCGGGTGGGCGGTCCGCATCGATCGCAAGACCCCCAGGAGAAACCCCTCGCCCCGCTCGTCCCAGCGGCGCACAGCCTCCTCCGGAACGCGCAGGCGCCGCGCGGTCTCCTCAATGAGGATCGCGTCGACGAAACCAAGGCCGAGCCGCTCGGCCACGCGGCGGCCGATGCGCAGCCCCCCGGCCCCATATTCGCGCGAGATGGTGATGACCGGCATGGCACGCCTCCTCCGTGGGGAGTATCGCCCCATAGCCGAACTCCGTCCACCGAGACGGCAGCCACCGCGGAGCTTGACCCGGGACGGCGAACCTCGGAAGATGGGCTCCGAAAACGGGCAACTCGGACCCGGAAGGTCGCACGCCGCGGGACACGTTTCGTCCCCCGCGACGGGAGGGGGGTGGTCCCGCCGCAGATCGCGACGGCGGAACCGCTTCACCTCGCCAAGACACACGTCCAAGGAGGCGGATCATGCGCGCACTCGCGGTTGTTATCCTCGTTGTCGGCTTCATCCTGGGAAGCTGGGCCACAGCCACAGCCGAGACGGGCGTTCCGGCGGAACGGTCCGCCAAGGTCACGGCAGATCGTCTGAACCTTCGTGGATCGCCATCCACCACCGCAGAGAAGGTCGGCTCGCTGGTGCGCGACGAAGCGGTCACGATCCTCGAAGAGCAGGGGGAGTGGTATCGCCTGCGGCTGGAGGGCGGGCAGACCGGTTGGGCGGCGCGAAAGTTCATCGAGGTCGTCGCCGAAGCCCCCACCGAGACGCCGGAGGCATCAGAAACAGCAACGCCGGAGCCCTCTGACGATGGGGCGAGGAAGGCGGTGATGCCACGGGCCAAGAAGCAGGGCGGAGGAGGAGGCTCTTTGATCGGCTCCGTGCTCAAGTGGGGCTGCTTTCTGGGCGCCGGCGCGTGCGGCTACCTCGCCTACGATGAGCACTCTCAGGGGAATGATTCCTACGACAGATACAAGACGGAGTACGAGGCGGAGTATCAGGCGCAGTACAACTGGCTGACCCTCAATCCCCTCACCGAAGATACGGCACGCGACCGGGCCCACACTGAGGCGCTGGCTAAGACCGAGTATCTGCGCGCGAACGCCGAGGACCACGACCAGTATTCCCAGACTTTCGCCTACGCGGCCGGCGGGCTGGGCGCAGCGTTTCTCGTACAGCAGCTCTTCTTCGGCAAGCACCATGACCAGGCCGCGGTCGAGACCGCTCGTCCCGCGACCGAGCCACGACTCGCCTGTGGAATTCGCCAGGGACAGCTTCGGGCCGCGGTAACGCTTGCCCGCTTCTGAGCGGGACGCCGCCGATCGCGCCCGGCTCACGCGCCTGCTGTCCCGCGAACGGGCGCTCTGGCGCCGCGGCGTCCGTCACGTTGCCGGCGTCGACGAAGCGGGCCTGGGCCCGCTGGCTGGGCCGGTGGTCGCCGCCGCGGTGATCATGCCGGCGGGTCACGGCATCCCCGGCGTCGACGACAGCAAGAAGCTCACGGCGAAACAGAGGGCCACCCTCGAAGTCCAGATTCGCGCTCAGGCTGTCGCGGTGGGGATCGGCCTCGCCGACATGGAGGAGATCGCGCGCATCAACATCTACCAGGCGGGGCTGCTCGCCATGCGCCGTGCCCTCGATGACTTGGCAGTGCCGCCGGAGAGGGTTTTCCTCGACGCAAGGCTTCTGCCGAATCTCCCGTGGCCGCAGGAGGCGCTGATCCGCGGCGACGCCCAGATCCACTGCGTCGCCTGCGCTTCCATCGTCGCGAAGGTCTTCCGCGACCGGCTCATGGAGGAGTACGACCGACTCTATCCGGGATACGGATTCGCTCGGCACAAGGGGTACGGCACCGTCGAGCACCGCGGCGCCATCGCCGATCGCGGCCCCTGCCCGATTCATCGCCGCGGTTTTCGCGGAGCCGGGACGCAGCCGGAGCTCTTCGCGTGAAGCCGGGGCAGTCGCGTGAAGCCGGGGCAGTCGCATGAAGCCGGGGCAGTCGCATGACGCCGGGGCGGTGGCATGACGCCCGTCGCCGTCCTGTGAAGCCGGTGGCACTCGCTTGAAGCCGATCGCACAGAAGTGGTGGACGCTCTTCGGCGTCGGCCTTGGCGTCTTCATGTCCACGCTCGACGGCGGGATCACCAACATCGCGCTCCCGGCCCTGCTGCGCGTCTTCCACTCCGACTTCCCCACGGTGCAGTGGGTCGCCCTCGCTTACCTGATGGTCGTAGCCTCGTGCACACTGGTGGCGGCGCGCCTGGGCGACCTTCGGGGGAAAAAACGGACGTTCGCGCTGGGCATCGTCTTGTTCACCATCGGCTCGGTCCTCTGCGCGTTGGCGCCCGGGATCCGAGCCCTGGCCCTGCTTCGGGCGTTCCAGGCAATCGGCGCCGTCCTCATGGGCGGCCTCGGCATGGCCATCGTCACCACAGCGTTTCCGCCGAGGGAGCGGGGCCTCGCGCTCGGCTTCATCGGAACCACCGTGTCGGTGGGGATCGCCCTCGGGCCGACACTGGGCGGACTCATTCTGGGGGTGGCGGGCTGGCGATGGCTTTTCCTCGTCAACCTCCCGGTGGGAATCATCGCCTGGCTCGTGGTGCGGCGCCAGGTCCCTGACGATCCACCGGCCGCGTCGGGTGAACGGTTCGACATCCCGGGAACACTGCTGATGTTCCTGACCCTCGGCGCTTACACGATCGGAATGACGATGGGGCAGCGACTGGGGTTCGCGCGCCCGCCGGTGCTGATCCTTCTGACCACGGGGTTGGTGGCGCTGATCGGTTTCGTCGCCGTTGAGCGCCGCGTGCGTGCCCCGATGCTTGACCTTACGCTGTTTCGCAGCATTCCCTTTGCGCTCAACCTCTGCATGGGATTTCTCATCTTCGTGGTGATGGGGGGGATGTTCCTGCTGCCGTTCTTTCTCGACTTCGTGCTGCATCTGCCGCCGCAGAAAGCCGGGCTCCTCATCGCCACGGTCCCGGTGTCGATGGGGCTCGTAGCACCCGGGGCGGGGGCGCTCGCCGATCGGTTCGGGTCTCGCATCATCAGTCTGGCCGGGCTTCTGGTCACGGTGGCTGCCTGCCTGCTCATTTCCACGCTGCACGCGAATGTTTCTACACTCGGCTACATCCTGCGCCTCTTGCCCTTCGGCATCGGCATCGGGATGTTCCAGTCGCCGAACAACCGGGCTGTCATGCAAGCGGCACCGCACCACCGACTGGGGGTCGCCTCCGGGCTGTTGGCGCTATCGCGCACACTCGGGATGGTTACCGGCATGCCGCTCTTGGGGGCGATCTTCGCGCTGCGGATCGGTGCGGCCACGCATGGCGGGCCGGCGGAGATTTCGCAGGCGACACATGGCGAGATCGTGACCGGGCTCTCGTGGACCTTTCGTTTTGCCGCGGTAGTGTTGTTGGTTTCATCGGGGTTGGCGGCGGCGGCCTGGCGGGGGGATCGGCGCGGAAATCGGGAACCGGTCGCCTAACGAGAACCCTGGCCTCCCGCCTGCAGAATGGATTCCACCCGTTTCCGCTCGGGCCCCGGCGGCATGTGACGAAAGGCCGCCCTCAAGTGAGTCCTGCCCAGACCTGGATCCGAGAGGATGTTCAGGGCAAAGAAGCCCAGGTCGATCTGCGACCCCCAGTCGGTGGAATCCGCCTTCACCGCGCCCATGAGCGGGGCCCACGCCGCCCCATACTCACCCTCGGCATAGTAGCGCCGGCCGACCTCTCCGAGCGCGCCCGGGCTTCCCGCTTCCCGCGAATGCGGTCCCCGTGAGCTCTCCGTGACTCTCTGCAGGGTCTCGGCCGCTTCGGCCGGCCTGTTCTGGAACATGCGCAAGGCGGCCACCCGGCTCACGGTCGTGGGCGCGGCCGCATCGATACAAAGGGCGGCTTGGTAGTAAGTCTCGGCCAGCCCGGCGTCCCTTCCAAACAAGGCCGCGTCTCCTGCCCATTCCTGTGCTGCGCGCCAATCCGGAGCCGAACGCGCGACCTTCCCCAACAACGGTGCCGCGGCTTCGATCGCGCCCTGTTGCAGGTAGAACCTCCCCAGGTAGAACCGGACGAGGTCGCGCCGCGAGATTCCATCCAACACAGGGTGCTTCGCGATGCCGGGATCGGCCATGGCAGAATCCGGCACACCACATCTCTCAACCTCGTAGAGCACGCCAGGAATAATGCGATTGCCGGTGTGGTACAGGCCGGCTCCCAACCGGTTCAGTCCATCGATCCGACGCTGCAGCAGGGCGGGGTTGACCAGCGGTTCCAGTGCCGGGCGCTGAACAATTTCGCTGGAGCCCACATACAGGTAGCGCGCACCCCTGCGGCGAAGCTCGTCGAGGATCGTGGATAGAACGTCCCCTTCGGGAAGACCCGTGGCCCGCGCGCCCAGCCAGTAGGCGGCATGAGGCTTCCGTGAAGCCAGAGACGCCGCCGGATCGAGCCGGATGCGCTTCTGCGCCAGGGCATCGCGCAGAACAAGCACCTCCCGGGGCTGATAGAACCGATCCGGATTCTCCGCCAGCGCGAGACCGCGGACCTGGCCACCCAGAAAACAGAGCGCGGCAAGGCAGAACACGGCGACCCTCACCCATCGACGCGCGGCCAAGTGTCCCGGCAGGACGTACGCAAGCCCACTCACCCCCAGAGCATAGAAGGGCAACATGGGAAGAGCGAATCGCTTGCCATAGAAGATGGGGACATTGACAAGACTGTAAAGGACCAGGAAAGATGCCAAGAGAACCCACTGGCGTCGGTTCGCTGATCGGAGCAAGGCTGCGGTCCATCCGACGAGAACCGGCAGGGCCACCGGCCAGCCGAGCAGGCCGGTCAGGTCGTACCACAGGTGAGCGGGGAGATTCCCCAGCCAGACGCTCATCGTCCGGCCCGCGTCCGCCCGCAGCAGGTCGAGCCAGGAGGAATCAAACGGCAGACCGGACGACATGAAGGATTCGTAGGAGACCACGCCACGCCCGAAGACCTCGAACGCCCCGTTCAGCGGGTTCCTGTTATAGAGCGGATTCCCGGTCCGATCCCAGAGAAACAGCCACCACGGCAGGCTCACGAGCGCGAATCCCGCCAGGGCGAGGAGCCCTCGTTGCCACCTCACAGAAAGCCCGCGCTGCCGTCCTCCGCTTCGCGGAAGTATGGCCGACATCACCAATCCCATGATCCCCGGAAGCATGGCCACATTGCTGTACCGCACCATGCAGGCCAGCCCGGCCAGGGTGCCCGCGACCAGGCAAGATCTTCGACCGGTGGCGCGCACACCCTGCCAGATGGCGGCCATGGTCAGGGCCAAAGAAACGAGATCGGTAGCCGCCCGGTAGCTGTGGTCGACAAAATCGATATTGGTCGCGATGACGACCTGGACCAGGAGCGCAGGGAAGGCCGCTCGCAGAAGGGCCGGCGAGCCAAGCTCACCCGAGGGCCGCCCGCCGAGGTTCAGGGAGAGATTCAGGGCGATCTTCCCCACCATGACCAGAACCAGGCCGGCGGAGATCACCGAAAGCGCCTTGCCGATGGCGAACTCGACTCCCGGTGGTGGTGGGTATCCTACCGGCATGATCGCGGTCACAAGTCGGCCGCATAGCCCAACAAGCAGGTAGTACACCGGTCCCTTGAAGCCGTTCATGGCGGACGGATGGCCGACCATCCACTCGCGGGACCACGGCACGTAGTCCCCGAAGAAATCGGTCTCGACGGCGTAGTCGCCCACGGGCCTGCGTAGGACCGCATAGATCGCCCAGCAAAGGGTGAACAGGACAGGGATCCACCACAGAGGGGCCCTGAGCACCGCGCCCGATATCCTGCTTTGGCGCGGCAGCGCCCTCGTGCGGCCATCAATGGGCATGTTCCGACGCTTTCCGGATCAATGTACGTACGCTCCATCCGGTCCCCGGTAGGTCACACCGGATGGGGACTCATAGGACCGCCTCCAAGAGCCGCGATCCTCGACCAAGAACCCGAGCCCGGCGAAGTAGGCAGCTTTGAACCGGCCGATAGGATGGGCAGACGACAGGAGACAGCCGGTCGACTTCGCGGGATCGATGGCAGTACGAATCACGTATACGGCGATTCGGCGGACTCAGTGGTCCGTTCCTACCCTCACCAGGCTCGGTAGCCCCGCGTCGTAGGTTACCACACAGGGAGTGCGATCGCCACACGATTACCTGACACGGGGACTTTCACCCCGCTCGACCCGTGCCATGCCTGGCACACACGCTGCGCCTCGAACGAATATCTCTGGATTCGTGACTACTCAGGTAGCCAGAAGCCAGAATTCAGGAGTCAGGAGGAGACCGATTGCCGTAACGTGATCTACGGCACTCCATCGTGAGGAGCCCGGAAAAGGATTACCGGCACCGGCCACTCGAGACGTACCCTCAGCGGGCCGTCGTCGCGCCATCGCGCGAGCGTGACACAAGGCCGCAAAGACCTGATGCAGAAAGCAGCCAGGCGAGGAGACGCATGCTGCAGTTCCAGAATGTGACCTTCCGCCACGAGCAGAGCAGCCAGACCCTCCTGGAAGACGTCACCCTGCAGTGCCCCCCTGGGTGGACGGGAGTCGTAGGCCCCAATGGCGCCGGCAAGACGACCCTGCTCCTCTTGGCGTGCGGGCAGTTGTCTCCCACACAAGGGCAGGTGCGAGGTTCCGGCCGGGCTCTCTACTGCCCCCAACGGACGGATGATCCGCCGGAGCTGTTCGGCGAGTTTCTCGATGACACGGATGGCGAAGTCTGCGCGCTGCGGGGACGGCTTCAGATCGACCCGGACGGGGGCGCACGTTGGGAAACGTTGAGTCATGGCGAGCGCAAGAGGGTGCAGATCGGCGTGGCTCTTTGGCAGGCGCCGGCCATTCTCCTGCTGGATGAACCGACCAATCACATCGATGCCCAGGCGCGGGCGCTACTACAGGGCGCCCTCGAAGCGTACCGCGGCATCGGCCTTCTGGTCAGTCACGACCGGGAGCTTCTGGATGCTCTCTGTAGCCGGTGCCTCTTCCTGGAGCCACCGTCGGTGCGGCTTCGACAGGGAAACTACACGCAGGCGGCGGAACTCGAGAAGCTGGATGGAGTGCGGGCGCAGCGACAGCGAGAGTTGGCCAAGGAGCAGGTAGCTCGATTGCAGCGAAGCGCCGCCCAACGGCAGAGAGAGGCATCCCAGGCCGACCGCAAACGCTCGAAACGGGATCTTGACCTCCGTGACCATGATGGGCGATCGAAAATCGATCAAGCCCGACTCGCCGGCGCGGACGGCCACGCCGGCAAGATCGCCGGCCAAATGCAGGGGCGCCTTCGGCACGCGCAAGAGGCGCTGGATGCGGCACGGGTCCGAAAAGCATATCGATCGGGGATCTGGATTCCCGGAGAACGTTCGCACCGTGATACGTTGATCCACCTGGGGCCGGGGTCACTCCCTCTCGGTGAAGGACGCCGGCTCCGCCACCCGGAGTTGTCGATCCGGCCGACCGACAGGGTCGCCGTCACCGGTCCGAACGGCAGCGGCAAGAGCACGCTGGTGAGGCACCTGATGGCCCGGCAGAGTCTCCCCACCGAGCGAGTCTGCTGGATTCCCCAGGAGGTCCCGCTCCAGACCTCCCGGGAGATCCTGGACGAGGCGCGCGGAGCCTCGGAAGCGGATCGGGGGCGCCTCTTCACCGTCGTCTCCCGCCTCGGTTCACGGCCCGATCGATTGCTGGAGAGCGTGGAACCGAGCCCGGGAGAGACCCGCAAGCTTCTACTGGCGCAAGCGGTGGTCCGTTCACCCCACCTGATCGCGATGGATGAACCGACGAACCACATGGACCTCCCATCGATCGAGTGTCTGGAAGAGGCGTTGGCGGACTGTCCGTGCGCACTGCTTCTGGTCAGTCACGATCTGCGGTTCTTGCGGCGCGTAACGGAAGTCTGGTGGCGGATCGAGCAGATCGCCGGGTCAGCGGACACGATCGTTCGAGTGGCCCCCTTCGAGGGCACCCCTTGTTCCGGGGACAAGCGGCCGGCGGCGGCTTAGGCCGATTGCTGATCACAACCCGGCCAGAGCCTTTCCCTCCCGAGCTGTCACCTCCGTGATGTTGTCCGACGGATTCCGGTCGATCAGCTTCACCAGGCATGCCACCAGGACCGTTCCGAGGAGTCGCCCCCCGAGATAGTCGGACTGCCGAATCGGCTTGGTGAAGATGATCTGGTCCATGTGCTCCTGATAGTCTCGAAGCACCGTTGTGCCGAACAGGGCGGAGAGGATAAGAGTGCCGATCGACGTCATGAGGACGTAGATCCTGGCCAGCGCGTACGGGGAATTGGTCATGACCTTCCCGCCGCCGCCGCCGAAGTGCGGGACGGACGCCAGCAGGAGGGTCAGCGCGAAGTAGACGCCGAAGTAGACCCAGGTCGAGGTCTGCCGCAGGCGGTAGCGGACCTCGAAGACGACAAAGTGCCTGAGCATGGCTGGATCCTTTCCTTCTCAGGCCGCAACCGCGGAAGCCGCGTTCAGCGTGAGGAAGTACACGTCTCCGATCGTGGATTCCGTCGGGAGGAAACCGTCGGCCGGGTTTCTCTGTGCGAACACGCGGATCTGGGTGAGACCGCCGACGAGATGAGTGGAAACAATGTGATGAAGGCCGGCGTAGCGGTCGACTCCCTCGGCCGGCGCCAGCGTCTTCTTCCACATGCGCCCCGCCAGCTCGTCAATGGCCTGCTGAGGCGCTGACTCGACGAGAACCTCCCCGCGGTTGATGATCGCCATCCGCGAGCAGAGCTCGCTCACGTCCTCTACGATGTGCGTCGAGAGGATCACGATCTTGCTGGTGCCGATGGAGCCCAACAGGTTCAGGAACCGGTTGCGCTCGGCCGGATCCAGTCCCGCCGTCGGCTCGTCGACGATGATCAGCTTGGGATCGGCCGGCAACGCCTGAGCAATGCCGAAGCGCTGCTTCATGCCTCCGGAGAAGGTTCCGAGGTTCCGCTTGCGCACGTCCCAGAGGTTGGTCTGATGGAGGAGGCTCTGAACGATCTTCCGGCGTTCACCCCGGGCACTGATACCCTTCATTCCGGCGAGGTGGTCGAGCAGGAGTTCAGCGGACATGCGCGGATAGACCCCGAATTCCTGGGGCAGCTAACCCAGAATACGACGGACGGCGTCCTTCTCCTTGAGCAGATCGAGATCATCGAGAAACATCTCTCCCTCGTCAGCATCCTGCAGGGTCGCTATCGTCCGCATGAGGCTTGACTTCCCGGCGCCGTTCGGTCCGAGCAGGCCGAGCATCCCCGTCCCGACGGTCAGAGACAGGTTGTGCAGGGCCCGCACGCCGTTCGGATAGGTCTTGGTCAAGTTCCGAGTCCGCAGCTCCATCGGGGTTCCACCTTTCTGTCCGTCCGAAAGCTCTCTCGGTCCATGATCAACGAGGCACATCCGTTCCGGCCGGGCCGGCGACCGGAGTCCTGGGTCATCCTCCATGGATGTAACGAAAGATCAGCCATACTCGAACACTCTATTGGGCTCTCGCTGCGGAGAGATGAAACCAGTGCTTCCCTGAGGTCTCGGATCCTATCCTCTAGGCCAGCGGTGATGCGGGTATTCGGAGGTCACGCATCCTTCGTCCCCACGACCACCAACCGCTTGGCCGTGTGATCGTACGGCGTCCCTTCCAGCGAGCCGAAAAGCTCCACCAAGCCAAACCCCGCCCGGCGCAGCAGAGCCGCCAGTTCGGAACCCGCGAACAGCCGAAGGGACATCGTGCCGGTCACCGGCTCGGGACCGCCCAGCAGCGTCCAGGTCGACTCGATCCAGTCCCATCCCGGTCGCAGCTTCCTCTCTTCCAGAATGCGGATCCCACGCTCGCGGTCGATCCAGCTCCAGTCGCGCGGGCGGAACTGCGCGGCGAGAATCTCCCGCCCCAGAAGCTCCATGAGCAGCTTGCCGCCCGGACGCAGCGACTCGTGGAGATTCCGGGCCACGCGGAGATCGTCAGCGGGGTCCTCGAAGTAGCCGAATGAGGTGAAGAGATTCACTGCGGCAGCGAAGCCCCCGGGTCGGACGAAGGTGCGCATGTCCTCGCGGACCAGCTCGACCTCAAGCCTCTCGGCGTCGGCGCGCCGGCGCGCCTCGTCGAGATAGGCGGCGGTGCGATCGACACCGGTAACCTGGAACCCGCGCCGTGCGAACTCAAGCGCATAGCGCCCGGGGCCGCAGCAAAGATCCAAAATGCTCGCTCCCGGAGAAACGCCGAGCCTCTCCAGGATCTGATTCGTGCCCTCGGGCACTCGCTCCCACTTTTGCGGTCCGAAGAGAACCGGCGCGAACTCGGCCCAGAAATCATCCTGGTCGAACCATTCGGTCATTGTCGCCTCCATGGTCAAGGGGCCTTCCATCCGTGCTTCTGCCGCGATGGCACTGCCGGCGCAGCCGCCACCGATCCTCCCGAGATGCGATCACCATCCATGGAAACATCGCGGACGGCAACTTCTGACTCCCCGTGCCGGTTGCGGCCAAGGTACTCTTGCGGCTCACAGCGTCAGTCCCGGCCCCGATGGTCGACCTCGGTCGCCTCCGGAGCCACAGCATACCATCTGAACCGATCGACCCGGAGCTGCCATGAACGACACCGTCCGCGTCCGCTTCGCGCCCAGCCCCACGGGGTACCTCCATGTCGGAAACCTGCGCACAGCCCTCTACGACTACCTCCTCGCCCGTCGCCTGGGCGGAACCTGGGTCCTCCGCATCGAGGACACCGACCGCAACCGTCACCTGGAAGGCGCCGAGAAGGCGCTGATGGCAGTGCTGCGTTGGTGCGGACTGGAGTGGGACGAGGGTCCGGACAAGGGCGGCCCGTACGGACCCTACCGCCAGTCAGAGCGGCTGCCTCTGTACCGTGCCGCGGCCGACACGCTTCTCGCTCAGGGGAACGCATACCACTGCTTCTGCACTTCCGAACGTCTCGACGCCATGCGCAAGGCGGCCCAGGCAGAGGGACGCGATGAGAAGTATGACCGCACCTGCATGCACCTCGCCTCAGGGGACGTCCAGGCGCGACTGGCCGCGGGTGTACCGCACACTGTGCGGCTCAAGGTCCCCGCCGGCGAGACCCTCATCCTCGACGACTTAGTGCGTGGTCGCGTCGAGTTCCAGAGTGATCTCGCAGACGACCAGGTTCTACTGAAGTCCGACGGGTTCCCTACCTATCACCTGGCGGTGGTGGTGGACGACCATCAGATGCGAATCACCCATGTTCTGCGCGGTGAGGAGTGGCTGTCGAGCGCGCCGAAACACCTCCTGCTCCACCGGTTCCTGGGCTACCCGCTGCCGCACTTCGCGCATCTCCCGCTCATCTTGAATCCCGACCGGAGCAAGCTGAGCAAGCGACAGGGGAATGTCGCCGTCGAAGACTACCGCGACCACGGCTACTTCCCGGAAGCGCTGGTCAACTTCATCGCCTTTCTCGGCTGGAATCCGGGGCACGAGCGGGAGCTCCTCACGGTGGAAGAACTGACGCAGGAGTTCTCCCTACAGCGCGTGGGCAAGTCCGGCGCGGTGTTCAACCAGGAGAAGCTCCACTGGTTCAACGAGCAGTACCTGAAGGCCATGCCCGGTGAACGGCTTCTCGCGACGCTGCGCCCGTTGCTCGCCGCACGAGGCTGGGGCGACCACGACGACATCTTTCTCGCCTGCGTGATCGACCTGATGCGCGAGCGCGTCGCCTTCGTCCACGAGATTCCGGAGAAGGCCGGTTGGTTCTTTGAGGACCCGACCTCCTACGAGGAGGCGACGGTGAGGAAGCGCTGGAAGCCGGACAGTGCGGGGTGGCTGCGGGATTTCGTGGCGGTGTTGGAGTCGCTTCCCGCGTTTGACCACGCAACGCTGGAGCCGGCGGCGCGCGCCTATGCGGAGGGGCGCGGAGGGAAGCTGGGTGATCTTGTACATCCTCTGCGCCTCGCCACGACGGGGGTTGGGGGCGGACCCGGACTGTTCGAGTTGATGGAGGTCTTGGGTCGCGAGGCTTGTTTGCGCAGGATCCAAAGAGCGTTGGAGATGCTGGTATAGCACCAGCCATCAGATGGCATCAATCCTGGTCATCGAGGACGAGAAGGACGTGGGGCATCGAGGCGGACATTACGACCCGCACGGTCGACACCCACGCCAAACGCCTGCGCGAGAAGCTCGGGACCGCCAGTCACTACGTCGAGACGGTCCGGGGCGTCGGCTACCGCCTCGGGCCTCTAACTCGTTGCAATATCGACCTGCGCCTTTGCGAACCGCGGGAGTCTATCCGGCAAAAGCAAGCCTCATCCGAAAATGTGCTTGCTCCCACAGGCGATTGGCGCAATCAATGTTCGGTCTTGTTCAAGGGGAGAGGGGGTAGTCCCCGGGCAGGGGAGGAATTGTCCCTGCAGGAATCAAAGGGCGGCTATGAAAGACAGGAGGTTTGTCTGCCATGAGTGCGTCACCCCGGATCAGAAGTCCCGTCTCCTTTCTGATGTTCGTTATCCTGGCGGCGATCGCCGCAACGAGCTGTAACGATGACACGGTCAAGGTTCTCATGCCCGAGTACAAAGTGGCGGCGAGCTTCAGCGGCCGGGTTCTGTCAATTCCCGGTGAGTCTGCCGTTCAGGGTGCCGTTTTCCGCCTGGAAGGCACGACCATAACGGGGTAGATGTGAAGAGACGGCATGACGGGATCGCGCTCGGCGTATGCCCGGTCGAGGAGCTTGAGGGCGATCCGGCGTTTCAGCGTCACATCCTCGGCACGGTAGACGATTCCCATGCCGCCCCGACCGAGGACGTCGAGGATGTGGAACTTGCCGGCGAACACGGCCCCGGACCGGACGGCCTTCGAACTCACGGTGTCGGTCTCGCTGGCGGACGGGATGGTCTCGGTGCCGAGACGAAGCGAGGTCCCGCAACGGGGACAGAAGCTGGAATCGCCCTCCGTCACGGCCCGGCATTTCGGACAGCTCAGAAGACCTGGATCATTCGCACCCCGGTCCAACATCGCTCTCCTCCCTCGCCGTCATTATCGCCGATGGGCTAGTCCGCGAAAAGGGGGCCGGTGAGCTGGTCGCACCCCTGCCTGCTCCGCTGCCGCCAAGCCCGCGCGCGACACGCGTCCGAGCGGTAGCCCCGCTCACGCCGAGCCTTCGGACGGCGGTCCGGCGGCAGATCACTCCAGCAGGCCAGGCGGGCTCTGAACGCACAACGAAGCGCATGGTGATCGTTCGCGGCCAAGCCGGAAGTCAAGACACCCTCATCGATGTCCCCGTCCGAGCCCTTGCCCCCCCTTAACACAGTAGGGAGAACCGAGCTAAATCGAGGAGTGATCCACCACCAAGCGGACTGCACGCTGCCCCTGGCCGAGCAAGTCCCCCTGATGGCGAAGGTGATGGGCCGGCTGCTGGAGTCCGATGCCGACAACACGCGTTTTCCCACACTGTCTTGGGGCCGGTTGTATCCGGACGGAAAGCCCGACGCCACGTTGGCGGTCAGGCTGGCCTTGGCGGCCAAACGATCGCGACAGTGGGACGTATCGAGGGGTGTTTCCCGAACCGGAAATGTGAACGGCTTCGTGCGCACGCTGGCCAATGATGCCAAGATCTATGAAGAGCTATATCCGCTCTTTCGGCAATTCGGCCCGACGCTCGAATTGACCTCGGTGGAGAAGGTGCTGGTGCTGCCCGCCGGGAGGTTGCCCTTCTTCGAATCCCTGCGGCAGGAAGGCGTCCGGGCTCGGGACAAGGTGCCGTTCGATTGCATGGCGTGGTTCTCCATTCGAGCCGCCGGCCCGGGGACTCCGCCATGAGGCGGGGCACGACCCGCCCCAAGAATCGGTCGTCCTCGAAGCCGACCGCCATGGCCGGCCTCGCCGAGCACACCGGCCGGGCGTGCGAAGTCCGGTCGTAATCTTTCCCAGGATCTGAGAATCGGAGTAGGCTTCCGGCTTCGAGCTTCGAAAGGGAAGGAGAGGAGAGGACACCATGGAACGGCCAGGTTCCTCGGTTCGATTCAGGAGCTGGTCTTGGGTCTTGGCGCCTGCGACGGCCATCTCTCTGGCGGCGATGGTGGTCACGGTCACGGGTCTGCTCGCCACGATACGAAGAGCGAAACTGCTCCGCGCGCCGATGATACAGAGCCAGGAGGTGGAGTTCCGCGAGGCCGGAGGTGTGATCCTGTGCATGGAAGGGCCCCGCTTCTCCCGGAGGTACGCCCACCTGACTTACGAGCTGAAGGCGACAGATGGCGTGCGCATCGAGGGCAGGCCAACCTGGTTCCACGCGCAAACCACTCTTGTCTCCACCGCCCGCATGGAGCTCATGAGGTTCGATCTTCCCAGGCCCGGTCGATATCTTCTGATCATCGACGGGCTGGGACCGGCACAGCCCCGGGATTCCGAGCACTGGATGGTTTTCATGAGGCCGCATCTCCACAAGATAGCGCTCTTCATTGTCGGCCTGGTCCTGTCGGCGGGGGCCTTTATCGTCAGCCTTGTGTTCTTCCTTCTGCAGTGGCGTGGAACCGGCTCAGGCAGATAGAGATGGAGGTGGGCAACTTGACCCCGGAGTCCGGCAGGCATTGCAGTCGATGCCGGCACCCCCTGGGAGATGACGACCGTGTGGCCGGCATCTCGGCCCGGATCATGGGGGATGAGTGCACGGATGACTATTACTGGTGTGCGGCTTGCCAAGTATACACCATCCGCTTGTGCCGTGAGATGTTTGCCGGTCCGGACGTTGTGCACGACTCTGACCCGATACCGAAGGAAGAGGGAGAGAGACGGCTGGCGATCATTCGCGCCTGTGTACAACCGGGGGACGAGCGTTGCCGGTGCGAGGCGCACCGGGCCTACTTTGGGGACTGGCTGGACTGAAAGACCGACCCTGACCGCAACTTGACAGATGGAAGAGGACACCGAACTCCACCTGAAGATCCTCTCGGCGGAGAGCAGCGAATGGCAGTCCCGTATGGATCCCCGAGACCCCGCACGTCTGGTGGCCACGGTGCCCGTCCTCTGGCGGTGATCGGCTTGACCGTGACCGGGTACGGACAGGCTACCCCTTCTTCTCCGCCCTGGCCCAACTATCCCGCAGCGTAACCGTCCTGTTGAACACCAGCCGCCCCGGCGCCGAGTCCGAATCGACCGAAAAGTACGCCAACCGCTCAAACTGACAATACCAACCCGGCTGCACGTCGCGCAGCGAAGGCTCGAGCTTGCAGTCGGTGACCACCGCGAGCGAGTTCGGGTTCAACACCGACTTCCAGTCCCCGCCCGTAGCCTCGTCGTCCCCGGGATTCGGCACCGAAAAGAGCGTCTCGTAAAGCCGAACTTCCGCCTCCACCGCGTGGGCCATCGAAACCCAATGAATCGTGCTCTTCACCTTCCGTCCGTCGGGCGCGTTGCCGCCGCGGGTGGCCGGGTCATAGGTGCAGTGCACCTCCGCTACCTCCCCGGTCGCGTCCTTCACCACGCCCGTACACCGCACGATAAACGCCCCGCGCAGGCGCACCTCATTACCGGGATAGAGCCGGAAGTACCCCTTGGGCGGTTCCTCGCGGAAGTCGTCCCGCTCGATGTACAGTACCCGCGAGAACGGCACCTGCCGCGTTCCCGCCGACGGATCCTCCGGATTGTTCACCAACTCCATCTCATCGACCTGTCCCTCGGGGTAGTTGTCGAGGACGAGCTTCAGCGGCCGCAGCACCCCCATCACCCGGGGTGCCCGCTTGTTCAGATCTTCACGCACGCAATGCTCGAGCAGAGCCAAGTCGACGGTGCTGTCGCGCTTGGCCATGCCGATCTTTCCCATGAAGGCGCGGATCGCCTCCGGGGTGTAGCCGCGTCGCCGCATCCCGCACAGGGTCGGCATTCGGGGGTCGTCCCAGCCGGTGACCAGGCCGTCCTTCACCAACTGCAGCAGCAGTCGCTTGCTCATTACGGTGTAGGAGAGGTTCAGCCGCGCGAACTCGATCTGGCGCGGCCGTTGCGGCAGGGCAAGCTGATCGAGGAACCAGTCATAGAGCGGGCGATGGATCTCGTACTCCTGCGAGCAGAGCGAGTGGGTGATCCCCTCGAGAGCGTCCGACTGGCCGTGCGCCCAGTCGTAGCTGGGGTAGATGCACCACGTGTCCCCGGTCCGGTGGTGAGACGCTTTGATGATCCGATACATGATAGGGTCACGCAGGTTCATGTTGGGCGAACTCATGTCGATCTTGGCCCGTAGCGTGCTCGCCCCCTCGTCGAACTCACCGGAGCGCATCCGGCGGAACAGATCGAGGTTTTCCTCCACGGAACGATCCCGGAACGGACTGTTCTTCCCCGGTTCGGTGAGCGTGCCGCGGTAGCTACGCACGTCATCTGGACTCAAGTCGCAGACATACGCCTTGCTTTGACCAATCAACGTTTGTGCCCACGCGTAGAGCTGTTCGTAGTAGTCGGACGCATGGAAGAGCCGATCGCCCCAGTCGTACCCGAGCCAGCGGATGTCTGCCTGGATCGACTCGACGTACTCGACGTCCTCTTTCACAGGATTGGTGTCGTCGAAACGGAGGTTGCACTGCCCGCCGAACTCCTCGGCCACGCCGAAATTCAGGCTGAACGCCTTGGCGTGTCCGATGTGAAGATAGCCGTTGGGCTCCGGCGGAAATCGCGTGTGTACGCGGCCGCCGTTCTTTCCCTCGCGCAGATCCGCGGCCACGATGGTGCGGATGAAGTCGGTCGGCGCGGCGGGATCGATCGACTCGGCGGAGTCGGGCTGCTTGGCGGGGTCGGCCGTCGCGGCGGAGTCAGGCGGCTCGGCAAAGTCAGGCGACCCCTTGGGACCGCCCGCGTCCCGCGGCGGGCGGTGCGGCGGGCCCGGGGCCCCCCTCTCGGCATCGCGTGCGTCCATCAGTCTCCTCCTGCCTCTCCTTCGGTACCGCCCGGGGCGACCCCTGTCGACAAATCTGACTCAGTTGAAACGATTCTCCCCCTACCGGGTCAGGGCTTCGGTTTCTCGAAAAGCGTCGCCGGCGGCGCGGTATTCAGCGTGATTTCGGTGATCTTCATGGTGAGAAACGGCTCTGTGCCTATCAGGGTCCCGTGTTCGTGTGGCCAGGAGAGAGCGTTGCCGAGCGCCCGGTAGTCCCCGAACGTATCGGTGAGGGTCGTGGGCGGACCTCCCATCGGAGGAGCACCGCGGTACCGGATCGCCGCGATCCGGCCGCTCTCAGGGTCGAAAAGGATCCGCCACTCCCTGATGATGTCGCTCTCCACCGCCACCGCCGGAACCTTCTTCTCCCCAGCACCCGCGAGGGACAATCCACCCGGGATGACCCGGGCCTTCAGCACCTTAGGATCGAGCAGGATGAGCAGCAGATCCCGCATGTCCTCCTGCTTTTTGTCTTGAAGCTGTCCCGGCGAGAGGTCCTGGACGCCCTGACCGGGGACGTTCGCCCAGCCCGACTCTCCGCACACGGCGCTCGCCATCAACCCGAAGGGGAGCTTCTGCTCCGTCCAGGTGCAGCCGGTAGCCAGGACGCGCACGGTCTTCGCGGACAAGGACATTTCCTGGCCCTGCATCTTCAGCGTCCCGGACTCGCTCAAGGTCAAATCCTTGAGGTCGGCCGGGTTCCCCGGGAAGGTCGCCTTACGGGCCGCGGCTAACAGTTCCTGCCCCTTCGCCCAGTCGGCCTCGGTGGCCGGAGGAAGCGCCTCTCCCGTCGGCGCCGCCGGCTCGGGGATGCTGATGTCGACCGTCTTCGGCTCGCCGAGAGGGGCTACCGCAGGGAGCACCTTCTCGCCATTGCCCACCACCATGGTCACGAAATCCGAAGGCCGGATGTTCCGCTTGGCCGCCACCAGCAGATCGGCCGGAGTCAGATTGCGGATCGCCTCCTGGTAGCGCTGCAAGAAGTCGGGCGGGTAGCCGTAGAACTCATACTGGGCGAGCCGATTCAACACCGCGCCCTTGGAGGACAGCGCGAAGACGAGGGAGTTCAGGATGGCGTCGCGCGCGCGTGTGATCTCCTCGGATGTGACCGGCTCCGCAAGGACTTTCTGAATCTCCTCACGCATGTAGCCGGTGGTGCGCCCGGTGGAGTCGGCCTGGGTCATGGCGTAGAAGAACATGGCCCCGGGGTGATGGTAGTCCGCGCCCGTCATCGAACCGGTGGCATAGGCGAGACCACGCTTCGTGCGGATCTCGTTGAAGAGCCTGCTGGAAAAGCCGCCGCCCAGGATCTCGTTGAGCAGCGCCATCGCCGGGTAGTCGGGGTGATCCATGCGCATCCCGACCTGCCCGATGACGACACCGGTGTTGGTGGCGTCCGACTTGTTGGCGAAATAGAACCCGGCCGAAGTCCGGTCAGAGACCTGGGGATCGGGCGGCAGCGGCACCGTGGAGCGAGGCCAATCGCCGAATGCCGCGCGCAGGACTTTCTCCACCTTGGCCCGCTGAAAATCTCCGTACACCGTCAGGATCATGCGATCGGGGTGGAGATAGGCATCGTGGAAGGCGACCAAGTCATCGCGGGTGATGGCGTCGACAGTGGCGTACTCGGTGGTGCGAGCGTACGGGTGCTCCCGGCCATAGACCAGGCGGGGAAACTCGCGGAAAAGAATGTCCAACATCTCGTCGTTGCGCGAGGAAATGTTGGTCTTCTCTTTGTTCTTCGCCAGGTCGATCTTCTCCGCGGGAAAAGCGGGGTGGCGGAGTAGGTCGGCGAGAATGCGCAGCCCTTCGTCGAAGTTCTCGCTCAGGGTGGAGACGCCGGCCGAGCCGTCGGTGTCACCGATTCGGATCTCGACGCTGGCCCCCAGTCCTTCGAGCCGCCGGTCGAGCGAATCACCCGGCATGGCTACGGAGCCGCCGGAGCGCATCACTTCACCGGTGATCGAGGCCAGCCCGACCTTCTCCATCGGCTCATAGATGGAGCCGGCGCGGAGTAAGGCCCGCGCGTCGCACAGCGGGAAGTCGTGGTTCTCGAGAAAATAGACCACCAGGCCATTGGGCAGGACAACGCGATCCGGCTTCGGCACCTGGATCTCGCCCAGCGGCGGATAGACCAGCTTGCGGGGATCCGTCCACGGATCGTCCCCGGCCAGGGCACGTCCCGCCGCCGAAACCAGGATCATGAGGGCTGCGAGCGCAACGGCCGCCCGCGCGACTGTTCTCGTGATTCGCATCGATCTCCTCCTTCTAACCCGCGTCATGTGTGAGAGCTCCTAGGCGGGCTTGCGGAGCACGCCGACGCTTCGGTTCCCCTCGCGGAAGGCCTCGGCGGCCACACGGCGGACATCGTCCGCGGTGACCTTGTCGATCCCGTCGAGGTAACGGAAGAGTTTGCGCCAGTCTCCCTGTTTGCCCTGGCTGGTAGCGAGCTGAAGGGCCAGCCCGGAGTTGGCCCGCAACCCGCGGATGAAGGAGGCACGGGTCAACCTCTTGGCCTTCTGCAGTTCCGCTGCGGTAGGCCCGTCCTTGGCCAGCCGGTCCAGCTCCTGGCGCATGGCGGTCTCTACCGTGTCGGTGCTTGCCCCGCGTGCGACGATCGCCTGCGCGAGGAACATGTTCGGATACTTGTCGCCGGGGAAACCGCTCCCCGAGCCGGCCTGCACCGCCGTCTTGTCCAGTTTCACCAACCGCTCGTAGAGGCGGCTCGAGCGCCCCTGCCCCGCGACGATGGTGAGGCATTCCCATGCCGACCAGTCTTTCGACGAGATCCCGGGGATCTGGTAGCCGAGGAGAACCATCGGCTGGGCGTCTTCTTCCACGGTGACGCGGATCTCCGCCTCGTGGCGCGGCTCCTGCGTGCGCACCGGTCCCGGCTTGGGAGCGTCGCTCATTCCCGAGAAGTACTTCGTGACGACGCGCTGCACCTCGGAGACCTTGACGTCACCGACGATGGCGAGAGTGACGTTCTTGGCCATGTAGTGCTCGCGAAAGAAGGTTTCGGCGTCATGGCGGGTGATCGCCTTGAGGTCCGAAACGTGGCCGATGAGACCGTTGCCGTAGGGGTGAGCAAGGAAGCTCGCGATCCACCATGTGCTGAAGACCCGGCCCATCGGACTCGATTCCTGGGAGCGGCGCTCCTCCTGCACCACGTCGCGCTCGGTGTAGAACTCGCGCAGCACCGGTTGGGTCAGGCGATCCCCCTCCAAGCGCGCCCACAGCTCGAGGCGATTGCTCGGAAGGCTGTAGTAATACATGGTGCCATCCATCATCGTGCCGGCGTTCAGGTCGACCACGCCGTTCTCTTCCACGATCTTGGTGAAGTCATTGCTCACGACAAGCTTTCGGGCGTCATCCTGCGCCTGCTTGAAAACGGCCGCCAGAGTCGTGAGAAGGGTGGAGTCAGCCTCCTCCCCCTTTTCGCGCTCGGCGAAGAGAGCATCAAAGGCGGCGTCCACAGCGTCGAGCGCCTTCGTCTCGGCCACGACGTCGGTGGTGCCGACGGTACGCGTCCCCTTGAAGGCCATGTGCTCGAACATGTGGGCCACGCCGGTGATCCCCGCCACCTCATTGACGCCGCCCGCGTCCACGTAGGTCGCGAAGGAGAAGACAGGAGCGTCGTGCCGCTCGAGAACCAACACGGTGAGCCCGTTGGGCAGAGTGAACTGCTTCACCTGTGTCTCGAGATCGGCGAAGCCCGCCGCCATGCAGGGCGGGGGCGCCAGCAAGGCCAATAAGGGGAGAAGGAGCGCCGCCGGCCAGAAGCCGACTGCTCGGGTCGTCCGTTTCATCGTGTCCTCCGTTGGTCTTCGGATGTTGGGCGCGGGAAACTCGCCCGCAGCCGCCGCGCACCCGACCGCCATCGGGGGACGGTAGCACGAAGCGGAGCGGGGGCCAATGGTTGGAAAAGTGGTTCTGAGAGTCGGGCAGGGAACGAAACCGACTGACTTCAGAAGCCGGGCTTCAGACTTCGTCGCTCGGGCTTCGGACTTCGGGCCGGAGGGCGTAGAGCCGTCTCTGGAGGCGAGGAATTCAAGCCCGAAGCCTGCTCCAAATCTCAGGTCCCGCACACAGCTTGACGCCGCATGAATCCACAGATCAGACTGCCCTCACTCGCTCTGAAGGAGGTCGGGGCACGTGGGACAAGAGCAAAGATCCGCCCGCGATTCGCCGGGGTCCGCCGTGACCGGCCGCGTCAAGACCGGGTCACTCGACACCCCTCCCGGGGAGGCGGAACCGTTTGTCCAAGCCGCCCGCATGGACAGCCTCTACCGGTGGCAGCGACACGTCTACGACGCGACCCGGCCGCTCTTCCTGCCCGGCCGCGACCGGCTGCTGCGCGGGATTGCGGTGCCTGCAGGTGGAGCGATCCTCGAAGTCGGCTGCGGCACGGGTCGTAACCTTCGCATGCTCGCCCCCCGCCTTCCTGGAACCACGCTCTGCGGCATCGATGTTTCTACCGAAATGCTGCGGACGGCGACGGCGAAACTGCCCGCCCGGCTCTCCGGACGCATCGCCTTCGCATGCCGAGCCGCAGGAAAGAGCGACCCGCGCGAACCGTTCGCCCGAACCGAGCCGTTTGACGCGATCGTGTTCTCGTATGCACTGTCGATGATGCCCGACCGGGAGGCGGCGATTCGCGGGGCTCTCGCGGCGTTGGCGTCCGAAGGAACGATTCACGTGGTAGATTTCGGCGGATTCGAGGCGTGGCCCGGACCGGCCCGCACCGCCGCACTTGCCTGGCTGGCCGCCTGGCACGTGCACCCACAGCCGACCGGAGCGGCGATTCTCCGGTCCCTGGGGCTGTCCGTGACGGAGGAGCACATCTTCCGGGGCTACGCGATGGTCGCGCGCGCTCGTCGAGTCAACACGGTGCCGCTCCTTGGATCGCGAGAGCGTCCAAACACGCACCCGAGTCGTGAAGTAGGATAGCGTCGCCATGCCGCGTTCAACTGACTCTGGACCGGTCTTCCCCTGTCGCCTCTGCGGAAGCCTTCGCCTGCGCCTCTTCTACACCCAAGGGAACGAGGACCAGTACCTGTTCTACCGCTGCGTCGATTGCCGCCTCGTCAACTACGATCTCGCGGGCGGGCTGAATCAGGAGAAGTACGCGGACACCCGGATCTCTCCCGGCGACAACGCGCATCCGGGAAACCGCGGCGCCACCCTCACCTTTCAGGCCGTGCGGCAGCTTCTGCCACCACCCGCGCGTCTCCTCGATCTCGGCTGCGGGAACGGGCGGCTGCTCTATCTGGCCCACGAGGCCGGGTACGAGGTACAGGGGCTCGAGCTGTCTTCCTCGCTCGCTGCGTGGACGCAGGCGGAGCTCGGGATCGAGATTGTCGCCGGGGATTTCCTCTCGTGTGACCTGGGAGGCAGGCACGACATCGTCATCCTCCGCCATGTGCTCGAACATCTGCCCGACCCTCGGAAAGCGGCAGCACGCCTGCACGGGCTCCTCCTGGAAGGTGGCCATGCGGTGCTGGAGTTCCCCAACATCGACGGCCTCGGCCCGGCCTGGAAACGGTGGCTGCGGCGCACCGGCCTGCATCGGCGGCGCTATCCCGTGGAGTACGTCCCGGGCCACTGCCACGAGTATGCCCGGGACTCGTTTGAGGCGCTTCTCGCGCGGGGCGGCTTTCGGCTCATCTCGTGGCGGACCTACTCGCTCCACCCGGTGGTCGATGCGTTCTACGGGGTCTTCCCCGTGGGCGACAAGGTTCGCGCGATCGTCCGTCGGGCTTGACGAGCGGGCACGTGGCGACCGCTAGCGCCTCGCCCCGGTCCGATGTAGTCTTCAGCGGCAGCAGGTGATTCCCACGTGTGCCCTGAATCAGGGACGGGACCGGACCTCGACAGGAGACCGAAAGTCATCGAAGGACCGTTACCTGCCGGTACTGCCTGACCCCCGGTGTCTCCAGCTTCAGGAAATAGACTCCCGAAGCCAGGCGTCTTCCGGCTCCATCCTCTCCGTCAAACTGCAGGGTATGCAGCCCCGGATCCGCCTCGGCGTCCACCAGGCGCCGCACGAGGCGTCCCGCGACGTCGAACAGCGAGATTTGCAGGCGAGCCCGCGTACCCTGACGGAGGACGATCCGCCCGGCCAGCCCGAGCGGATTGGGGTACACACCGACGAACCCGGCGCAGCTCACCGCTCCCTCGCCCGGAACACCGGTGGGAAGGCTCCGGGTCACCGCCAGCGTGATGTCGTCGACCGCGGCCTCGACCAAGGAGTCGAAGGAATCGTCGCGGGCCACGAATCGGAACTGGATCTTGTCCGTCAGAGGCACATAGGCATCGACGTTGAAGCTGAAGAACGTCCACGCATTGGCGCTTTCGGTTGTGTGCTCCAGGGAAACCCAGGTTTCCCCGTCGGAGGTCACCTCCACGTCCCACCAGTCCTGACCCGGGTTTGGGCCCAGGTTGTTGGTGTACCAGCGCCAGTATCCGACGACGGCTGACGTGGCATCGCTAAGATCGAAGATGGGGCTCAGCAGGGTGGTCCTTCCACCGTCCACATCCGCGTCGCCCGGCGGATACATCTGACCGATGGGGTTGCGTGTAAAGAAACAGCGACGATTCAGGAGGCCAGGCGTATGGTCCTCGCCCGGTTGGACGAACTCTCCGTGCCAAGCAAGGGAAAGGGTGAGAATAGGATCCAGGCGTTCCCAGAACCCGTTGGTGGCGTCATCTCCCGGTGCGCTCAGTTGCCATCCGCGATCGACCTCGGCGTCATCGAACCACGGCCCCACCACCAAGTCGTAGGAAAGCGTGGTTAGCTCCCCATCGGGGGTGCTGATCACGGATTGCAGGGCCAGCCGCGAGGAACTCGGACAGGCGTCGAGTATCTTCACCTTATACGATCCCAGCAGCGCGCGCTGCCCAACCTCGACACCGAGGCACCGACCGTCCGCATCGAGGATCTCCGCGTTCGGATCCTGACACGCCAGACCGCCGGCCAGGTCTCCCGCAGCCGCGTGACCGGTGTTCTCAATCCAGAACGAGAGGTAGAGGGTCTCGCCCGGGTCCGCCACGCCGTCCCCGTCGCCCCGGGGCGGACTGTCGTCAACCAGATCACCGCAGACCTGAAGCGTCGGCGCCCGCGCGGTGAGGTGGTAGTGGAGATTCCAGAGCCGCGGGTTGTCGGATTCCACGCTCAGGTTCACGAGCATTTCTTGCTGATCGGGGACGTTGCTGGGCAGGCGGACCTCGAACGGCTGGTCGTTGGTCCGCGTATCTCCGGGAGCGATATCTCCATACGAACGCAGGCCGGTGATGATTTCCAGGCCTGGAGGCGTGGACGACAGCAGGAATCCCCACGCCCCTACGGCCACCTCGAAGCCGATGTTTTTCAGGTCCAGGGTCAGTCCGAAGGTCTCTCCGGCATCACACTGGCCGTCCGCGTCTCCCGCGAGGTCAAGCACGCGCAGGGTGTCCGCGACGAGGGTGGGTTTGCCGGGCGGGATGACCGGTACCTCCCGGTACCACGGAGCCCGATCGTGACCGGTGACGGACAGGGCCAACGTCCCTGGTCCGATCGGGCCGGGAAAGGACAGGTCGGCGTGGCCGGTGGAATCGGTCCACGCGACGACGAAGAAATCGCCCTGCCCGTCCTGCTTTCGGGCGGTGACCATGAGATTCGGCGAACCCGCCGTGCTGATCTCGAGCCCTGTCGGACCTTCGACCAGGAGCTGGGGGGCTTCTACCTGGATCACCGCGGGGACGCCGGTCCACATATCGACGGAAGGATCTCCCAGGAGATTGTACTGCTCCAAGTATCCCCGCGACCACTCGTATCCCATGTGCTGGGCGTACGTCAGCTTCGCATAGACGACCATTCCACCCATCCAAGTCTGGTTGCTGGGGTACCCCTCCGCCTGGGCGTTGTAGGCGGCCTCGTAGAAATGCCACGAGAGAATGACATCCGCCAGAGTCGCCGATTCCACGCTCGAGCCGAAGAACCCCACCGCCCCGTGCGGACCTCGGATCCAGGTCTCTCCGAAACACTCCGGCATCGTGTAGTCGCCGGTCATGCACGAGTACGACTGGATCAAGGGATAGACCTCGTTGGTCAGGCTCCTGACATCGCTCTGACGGAACACAGGTCCATCCGACCACATTACCTCGGTCCCGTGCCCACTGTAGGTTCCCAGCGCTCGCCCCTCGTTGAACGCATCCGCTACCTGCTTCGACGTCGCGTGGTTGGTGTAGCAGTAGAGCCTGTCCGGATTGTACCCACGCGGATCCAAGAACGCATTGATGACTGCGTTGAGCTCGCCCTCGTGGTCCCCGGCGTGATCCAGGCCGGCCATGAAGGCGGCGGACCGCTCCCATGTGTCGTTCCCAACCCAGCCGACCTCTTCGTAGGACCGGATCTTGCCCAAGATGTTGTGCAATTGGGTGGCATCGTCCACGGAGAGCCGGCCGACGGCCAGATCCGGAAAGTACTCGGCGTAGGCGTCCTCTTGCCACATGACTCCGTAGTAGAGATCGGTCGGGGGGAAGAACGGGTCGCCGATCCCGCTCCAATGGGGGATCGCCGGGGTGTCTCCGACCAGAAGCACGAAGGTCGGCGGCACGGCCCAATTCCAGAACGCATTCCGGATGTAGTCCCTGATCGCGGTGGTAGTGCTGCCGATCTCGGCCGTCGAAACGTGGGTGACCTGCAGTCCGCGGCGGGCCTTGGAGGCCAGGAACGCGGCCAGGACAGGATCGTCAGCGAACTCAGCCGCGGAGACCACCAGCAAGCCGACCGGAGGCCCGGGGAAGTAGCGCGCCGGCGGCGCATTCAGAACCAGCCGCTGCACGACCGAATCGAAAAGCGGAGAACGAAGTCGCTCCTGTTCGGCCGCAGGCATCGGTGCCGCTGTGCCCTGAAACACGATTCGGATCCGGGCCCGCTCCAGAACCCGCAGAACCCGTCGCGCCGGATCGTACTGCACCGCGTCGACCTGCAGCAGCGCCAGCCGGTGCTGGCGCATCGTGCCGAGTTCCCGCAACTGAGCCAGCGGCGTCGCCGAAAACCCGGCCTTGGAATAGGCCTGGGCATTCAGAACGAACGGCGGCACAGGGTCGTTACCGTACTGAACCGGCTGTAGTGGAAGAACGGGCGCGGTCAGCGGGACTTCCCGGAACTCCGGGGCTTCCACGAAGACGCTCCATACGGCGCCAAACGGAACCTCCAGCAGGCGTCGAAGAACCGGGAGGCGCGGCGCCCCCTCGCCACCGCCGGTTCCGGAGTCGGCGATGTCCACCTTCGTGTAGACGGAGCCTCCCACCGACACGGTGTCCATCTTCATGGGTGGCAGCGTGCACTCCACTTCGATCGCGAACTCGCTTGACTCCAGCAATCGAAAGCCCTCGGCTCTCGCTCCGAAAGGAAACAACGCGATCAGCAGGAGAAGGAACAACCCAAGGCCGGGGCAACGCAGGCGGGAAATACGGAACATGAGACACCTCCCATACAGCGATGCCGAGCAGGGAGGCGGTCGCCAGGAGATAACATCCGTATCGTTGTGGCAAGCCACCCTGCCGGGCAGGCGAACGGTCAACCCCTGGAGCCTGCCGGGATCCTCGGCGCTATAGGAGACGGTGTCAAGGCCGAAATGCCGGTCCCCGTTGGCTGGGTAACGCGAAGTGCGCCTTCCCCGGCCACACCGACCGGCCCGGTGCACGTTGATCGGCAGATCGAGATGCGATAGCCGGGGCGCGGGGCGGAACGGCGAGCTAGATCAAGGCTGTGCTGAAGTAGCGCTCAGCGCGATCGGGAAGCACGGTGACCACGTTGTGGGTCGGCCCCAGGGCACGGGCAATGAAGGTCGCCGCCCAGACATTGGCCCCGGAGGATGTGCCCACCAGGAGCCCCTGCGCGCGGGCGAGCTGCCGGGTGGTGGCAATGGCGTCCTCGTCGCTGACCGTCAGCAGATCATCAATCAACTGCGTGTCGAGACAGCTCGGCACGAACCCGTCGCCGATCCCTTGAATCGCATGGAGTCCGGGTTCCTGGCGGAGCAGGGCCGCGGTTTGCTTTGGTTCGACCGCGATGATGCGCACGGACGGATCGCGCTCCTTGAGGAACCGACCGACCCCGCCCAGGGTGCCGCCGCTGCCCACTCCGGCGACGAAGGCATGAACCCTGCCCTCCAGGCTCTCCCAGATCTCGCGGCCGGTGAAAAGGTAGTGCGTTTCCGGGTTGAGCGGGTTGTCGAACTGGTTGAATCGCCAACCGTTCACCTGCGCGGTGATCTCATTGGCCACGCGGATCGCCTCGTCCACGCCCTTCTCGGCCGGGGTGAGAATCAGTTCGGCCCCCAGTGCCAGGATGATCTTTTTGCGTTCCTCGCTCATGTTCTCGGGCATGACGATCTTGACCGGATGGCCCCGTTGCGCGCCGACCAGGGCGATGCCGATTCCCGTGTTGCCGGAGGTGGCCTCAACAATGGGCACGCCGGGGGCCAGTGCTCCGCTTCTTTCGGCCTCGAAGATGATGTGCTTGGCGACGCGATCCTTGATGCTCCCACCGGGATTGAGGAACTCGGCCTTCGCGTAGACGGTCATGTCGGTGAACCGCGTCAGTTTGATCAGAGGCGTGTTGCCGATCAGATCCAGCACTTCCGTCGAGTAGCTCATGGAATCCTTTCTCGGCCGGCTCACCACCCCATCGGGGCAGCCGGACTTCCTCAGGCAGCCGGGCCGGCCCTGGTCGGCGGGAGTCGCGCGCCGGCGAGACCCACCATCTTCCATCCTTTACGGTGTCGGCCGGACACGGCTCGGCCCTTAGCGTGGGTCCGTCCTTCACGGCCGACCATCCGTTTGCCTTCCTCGCCCCTGATTCGGTCACCGGAAGTGTTCTCTTCCCGGGAAGAATCATGGATTCGAGATAGGCGCCTGCCCCCGCAGCATCCTGACCGACAGCACGGTGACCACGATCACCGCCACCAGGCCGATCAGCGCGCCGACCGTGGCACCAGGGTAGGCCCCCCAGATCGCCGCGCGGATCTGGCCCAGCGCCACCATCGTGCCGATGGCCACCGGCGCCAGCGAGATATCGTGGCGGAGAGCCAGAGTATAGGCAGCGACAAAGACCAGCCCTGAAACCACCGCCTGCCCGAGCCAAATGGCGGTCGTGCCCCCGCTCCCAAGGTGTCCGGCCGTGGCCCCGAAGAGAAACAGCAGCAGCGCCGTCGTGGCCCGCCGCTCAGTCCAACCCTTGCTGTACCAGTCCGCGGCCCGGACCAGCACCAGCAGAATGACGCTTCGTATCAGCACAGCGGCGATGGGCGAGATGGCGTCTCTGAGGACGGGAATGGTCATGTCCGCCCCAGAGAAATCCAGGCCGGCGGGCTTGCTCGTTCGCGACCAGAGCCAGAGCAAGCGGATCACGCCCGCAGCGATCAGCCCAAGCGCGACACCCAGCGCCCGCGGCGCTTTGGGGCGGGACGGGGCATCCGCGCGCAGGTAGCTTGCCCCCAGTCCGCCGAGGAGTCCGAAAAGCGCAGCCAGGATGAGCTGCACCAGCCCGCCGGATAGAAGACCCACGGCCTGTTGTAGCCGCAGCGGTTGGGCAGTCGAAAAACGGGCCTCCATCGCCGGCCAGCCATTCGCGACTCCAACGAAGAAAACGACGGCCAGCACGGCGAAGGTCCAACCTCCCGCCCGCAACGAGAAGATCCCCCGGCTCCAAAGGACGATGGCGACAACCCCGGCGGCGAGGAGCACCAGGGCCAGCAGCCCCCCGTGAACGACACCAAAGGCCCTGAGCAGGCCATCCTCGCTCTGAAAGCTTCTCTCCCACTCCTCGGGAATGAACACGAAGCGGCGGGCATCCACGACTTGGTCCCCCGCTATCTCGACCGCGAGCCGCAGCTCACCCTGCTTGAGTGTGTGGCCGGCGGTGTCCGCGAAAGTGAAGGTCCAGTCGCGCCGCGCAGGGAGCTTGGCGGAGACCGCCGAGATCTCCTTGAGAGCGGACGGTTCCAGGTGGAAACGCTCTCGGATCGCCTGACCGGCGATTGTGCGCGCGGAACCCTCGTCCAGGGTCGATCCGGGTCGGGCTTGCGGCAGTTGGTGCCGAACCCGGAGGAGGGACCCATCGCCGGCCAGCCAGGCCTCCCACTCCTCCGCTCGCTCGGCGACATCACCGGTATACGAGGCTTCCCTGACGGCCCAAGAGGCCGGCATCACATAAGTCCCGAGCAGCGATCGATAGACGTCGCGCCCGGCGGTGCGCCAGACAAACTGATTCTTGGCATCGATCCTGGCCTCGACCGTGGTGAGCGTCTTCCATGGATCCGACCGCTGGAATCCAGCCTCGGAAAGAGCCCGCACGCCTCGCGCGCGCGCCTCCCCGCGACCGATGCCAAGCCCCGGGGAGTCGGCGTGAAGTCCGACGAGCCCACACACCACGAGTCCGGCGATCCCCAGGGGCAGCACCCACCGCACCCGAGGCCACGAGACCCGCGTGGGAGTCGTGGAAACGGAGATCGCCTGAAGCACCGCCGCAGACGTCGCCGACGACGTTGCCGCAGACGTTGCCGCAGACGTTGCCGCAGACATTGCCACCGACGCCGATGCCGACGCCGACGCCGACACCGACGACGACGATGCGGGGGCCGCTACCACCTTCGGCACCGGTGGCACCCAGGCGCGGTTGAACAGCGATTCTCCCAGCGGGCCCCAGGCCCCCGCCCGCACTCGGGCCACGAGCACAATACCCAAAGGCAACAGCCCACAAAGCACGATCATCACCTGATCTACCCACGCTCCCGCGGATGTCGAGGTGAACAAGGGAATCGCGAAGAGGGCCAAGTCGAAAACGTAGTGCATGATGATGACGGGAAGAAGTCCAAAGCAGAGGTAGATGATTCCCCAGGCAAAGGCGGGAAGGATCAGCTCCACCAGCCGCGAGTAGGCCGGTTCGGAGGGGTAGCTCGCGTGTCCGGCTCCGAAAATGACCGCTTGCAGAACCAGGGCCCCGCCGATCCACCACCGGCGATGGCCCCAGCGGCTCCCTATGAGGGCAGCCCCGGCGATCGGTATGGCGCGGAAGAGCGCTTCCTCCCAAACACCCGCGTGCAGGGAAGGGGCCACGGCCGAAAGCCAAGGCAGGTAGTGCGCCAGGATGTCCGGATCGACCAAGGATTCGGCCGGCGTCCACCAGTGAAAGAAACGGATGGCGATGAGGTAGAACCCCACAATGTAGGCCAGCTCGATGCACGCGTAGAGGTATCCGCCGATAGTCCGGCCAAGCACCTGGACCGTCCCCGCCGCATCCCTCGACCAGATCCGCCAGAACTGTGGGTGGGCGGGAAAGGCACGACGCGTGAGACTCTCGGCTGCGATCAGGCTCACGGAGAGGATGAAGACCTCGACGAAGAACATCAGCAGAACCTGGAGGACGCGGTTGAGCATGAAGGTATTGCCCGACAGCGCCGTATCGTAGTGCATCCAGTCGATAGGCCAGGAATTGATCGCACCCAGTGCCTCCACGAAGGCGATGATCACGGCCAGGATCACGGGAGTTCGCCAGATGACCCAGCGTTGGCGCAGGAGTTTGAACAGTCCGATGCCGCCGCCCCCGATCAGGTACAGCACGACGGCCAGGGCCATGGCGCCGAGAGCGATGGCGTTATTGGCCGAGCGCATCCCTTCGTAGCGACGCGCGAACGCCTCCGGCACCTTCAGAAAATGGGTTAACTCGATGAGCCGGTCGCCCGCCACGACCAAGCGCAGGCGATAGCGACCTTCGCCCTGGCGCTCGCTCGGGCGCTCATAGACGAAGGTGTAGTCCGTTCTGCCGGACGGTTTGACCTCCTTGGAGGTCTCGGCGGACAGGAATTGGGAAAGATCCGCCTGCCAGACTCGGCCCGCCTGGCCCTCGGCCAGGGTTCTCGCTTCCGTCTCGCTCAGGCTCGGGCCGGGAGCGTCTTCCCGCAGTTTCTCGACGAAGCCATAGGGCTTGCCCTCGGGTGTGAACAGAACGGTCGTCTCGTTAGCCTCACCCTCGCGGAAGTGGCGGACGCGCCATGCGTAGGCGGCATAAAGACCGCGATTCAGCATGCTCCCGAAGGCGTCTTTGCCCCCACCCTCAAGCTCGACGAAGGTCTTGACGGTGTCATCCACGGAGAAGGACGCCGCCTGCTTGTAGGCGCCGAAGGGACCCCAGTGGTTCTGCTCCGCCAGGCTCCGCGCGGCACTCAGAGCGGCACGACGATCCATCTTCAAATCCAAGGAGACGATCTGCATGACCTTGGAGAAGTTGGCGACCGCGAAGAACAAACTGAGACCGGCGAGAAGTACGAGAAAGATCCAAAACATCGGTCGTTTCGACATCGTCATCTCCTTCTTCATGGGCACGGAACCGGCATCTCTTTGCGGAAGGCTATCGCTGAATCCAGACCGAGACCGATCCCCCTTGGCACCGGAACTCGCCCCAGCCGTCGCCATTCGTGCGGACCGCTTCGCGCACATGCTCGGTCAAGTCGGTGAAGTCCGCGTTCGGGCGCGCCACGTTCATCCACTTCGAGCCGGCCGGTCCATCGCTGACCAGCACCGCCATCGCCCGCGGGTGCTCCGCATCGCCGAGCCGCGTCCAGCCGATCCGGTCCGCATCATCCAGGTAGTCGATCTGCGTTCCGTACGCGTAGTAGCGCCGTGCGTGGAGGAACTTGTCGAGAAGCCAACGGTGCGACGGCATGTCAATGCCGTAGCGGTTTCCGTCGCGCCCGACGTCCTCGTAGGTGGCGCCGTAGTAGTCCGGCGCGAAGATGCACGGATAGCCTTCCTGACGCAGCAGGATGATCGCGTAGGCGAGGGGCTTGAACCAGGGCTCGACCGGCGACTCCAGCGCCTGCAGCGGCTGCGAGTCGTGATTATCGACAAACGTCACCACCGCGTCGGGCCGCTCCCGCATGAGCGTTCCGTCCAGGAGACGACGCATGTCATAGTACCCCCCCGCGCGGCTTGCCGCATGGAAGCGGTAGTGCAGCGGCACGCAAAACGCAGAGATGCGACCGCCCAGGCGGTCCAGGTAGGAATGCAGGTCCCGGACGTCGGGCGACCAGTACTCCGCCACGACAAACAGGTCCTTGCCGGCATGCCGCTCCATGGCATCCAGCCACTCGGGAAAGAACCAACTGGCGATATGTTTCACCGCGTCGAGCCGGAAACCGTCCACACCGGTGGTATCGAGGTACCACTTGCCCCAGGCGGTGACTTCGCGTCGGACCTCCTCGCTCTGAAAATCGAGATCACAGCCCATCAGGAAGGAAAAGTTCCCCTTTTCGAGAGCGACCTGGCCGTCGAACTGCTTCCCCTCGATCAGGTAGACGGTGCCCCGATCATCCGGACGCCGCGCGTCGAAGTCGACCGCGTCGAAGTCATGCCCGCACCAGTCGAAGGTCGAGTACCGGCCGCCACGCCCGGGAAAGCCGAATCGGGTATACGCGCTGATCTCGGTGAGCGGACCCTTCGGCCGCAGTCGGTCGTCCTGGGAAAACGGTGTCGCACGCAGGCTCTCCGCTTCGTCGCCGCCGATCCGATGATTGAGAACCGTATCGGCATAGACATGGATCCCCGAGGAGTGCAGCTCCCGCACGGCCTCCAGATACTCAGCACGGGTGCCGTACTTAGTCCGGATCGTTCCTTTTTGGTCGAACTCGCCCAAGTCGTACATGTCGTACACGCCGTACCCGACATCGCGCGTTCCCCCGATCCCTTTGTAGGCCGGCGGAAGCCAGACGCCGGTGACGCCCGCCGCGGCCAGCTCGCGGGCGCGGGCGCGCACCTCGCGCCAGTGGGACCCGTCATCCGGGCTGTACCAGTGGAAGAGCTGCATCATCACGCCGTTGATCGCGGACATATGCTAGTACGCTATCTCCCACGCGCCGGCAGCCGAGCGAACCGCCACGAGGCGCGGCGGGTAGACCACCGAAAGCGACATCCCGACACACATCTGCACATCTTCGTCCGTGATCTTCTCGAAGACCGACATGTCGGAGAGGAAGAAGAGCATCCCCTTCTTCGCGCGGATGACGACCTCGGGGCTTCCCGACGTCATGAACTCGATCTCCGCGGCAGGCGGCGCCTCCATGCGCGCGCCGACCTCATACGCCTTGTCGATGCATTTGGACGCCTTCACGCCCGCCAGATCGATTCCCTCCCTCCCCTCCATCAGGGCGTACAGTTTCGAAAAGTCAGGCTGAAAGGCCTCGACGCGCCGGGCGACTATCGCTCCCAAAGTCTTCTTGTCGGCGTCGCTCAGAGACGTGACGGCCGGATAGTGATGCCACGGTAGGTCGGTGGCGAAGTCGGCCTGGAAGGCGTGTTCAAAGACGATGTGTCCTTTCGCCTCCTTCTCCTCCACCCCCTCGCCGCTCTGGTTCGTGGCGGAGGACCGGCCATCTTCGCTCTCCTCCGTGCTCTCGCTCATCACCTCAGCCCAGCGAAGCTGCGCCCGGTACGCCGCCTCCGCGTCCGAGGGATCAAACTCGATGCGGATCGTGTTCTTCCCCTTGCGCAACGCCGGGCCGCACGACGACGCCGGCACCCACACCGAGGGCGCGATCTCGCGCTCGTCAAACAGGACCGGCACCTCATCCGCACTCACGTCTTGCTCGGCGAACAGAGCGCCGTTGAGGAACACGCGCGCCGTTCCCGCCACCGTCGTGACCTTGTCCTCCTTCGCGGGATCACCTACAAACGGCGTGAACTTGAACTCCACGTTGATCACCTCGGCGGCAGCGCTCATCGAGAGCAAAAGGGCGAATAGTCCGGCGAGGATCCCGGCGACGATGCTCTTAGGCATGACAGTACCTCCCAGATGGATGGTTCCACTTTCCATTTCGGCCGGCGGGTCACCGCGGCCCACTTTCTCGAAATCCGAATAGCCTCCGGGCCTTGATCTCCTCAACGACCCGGGCCGGTACGACGGTCTCCCACGCCGGGTCGCCCGCCTGTATGAGAGCCAGCACGCCGCGGGGAAGGATCGGCTGGTCGACGACCTCCGTGTCTCGGATCGATGTGATGTGACCTCGGGCGCGAAGGTAGGCGTAGAGGTGCTGCAAGTGGGAGGGGACTCGGAAGTTGTCGACTGTGACCATCTCGCCGGTGCGGTTGTTCTTCCAGGGGTAGACATAGAGCACGACCGGTCCCTTGAACAGCAGGCCCATGGCCTCCAGCAGGCCACCGTCGAGGTCCGGGTAGAATCTTTCCTCGAATAGCCGCGCGAGCGTGGGCACCCCCAGCACCATGCCGACGCGATCGCGAGTGTAGCGACGCAGATAGCCGGCGACGTTGTAGAAGCGCGAGTAGTTGGAGATCATCACGGTGAGCCCGAGCACGCTGAGCGTGTCGACCCGGGCCAGGAAGTCGGTATGGTCGATGGCCGGCCCCGTGGCTTCCAGGTGGCGGAGGGTCATCTCCATCAGCACCACCGGCTCCGGACCCGGTGGATCCGACTCGGACCGCATCTGGACGAGTGAGCGCGTGAGCATGTCGTAGGTGACATTGGTTACCGGACGGAAACTGCCGCGCTCGATCAACACCGGCTTCCGGTGGATCAGTTCCGCTGGTTCCACGGCCTCTCCCGCGGCGGTGAACACGGCCGCGTTGGTCAGGCGTTGCTGCACGAGTTGCAGGCTCATCAAACGATTGTCCACCCTGGCGAAAGCGGGTCCGGAGAACCGGATCAGATCGATTTCCATGCGGTCGCGGGTCAGATCGTCCATGAGCGCGCCGATGAGTTCCTCGGGCTGTGCATGCAGGTAGAACGCTCCGTAGATGAGATTCACGCCCAGAATGCCCAGCGCTTCCTGCTGGTGCGCGTTGTCCCGGTCCCACATGCGGGCGTGGACGATGATTTGCGCCGCCTCGCTGTGTGGCGAGGTCTGCCAGCGGACTCCCAACCAGCCGCGCCCGTCCTCCGCGTGCGAATAGCTGCGGGCGGCCACGGTGTCCGCAAACGCGAAGAAGGCCGTCTCCGCCCCGCGCGGCGTGTCGAGACGTTCCAGCAACAGGGTGTACTCGCGGTCGAGCATCGATTGGAGGCGCTGGCGGCTGACGTAACGGCCGCTCGCTCCGTAGACGGCATCGCTGACCGCCATGTCGTACGCCGAGATCGTCTTGGCTACGGTGCCCGACGCGCCGCCGACCTGAAAGAACCAACGCGCCACTTCCTGGCCGGCGCCGATCTCGGCGAAGGTGCCGTAGCGGCGGGCGTCGAGGTTGATCCGGAGGGCTTTGTGGTGGGTGTCGGGTCTTTGCTCGCTCATGGCACGACCACGGGCAGCGCACCGGAGTCAGGTTCGATCCCGATCCGGGTGAGAGAGAGGGTCGTCGCATTCGGGTTGTCGATCATGAAGACTGATCCTCGGCGTTAGAACTCGATCAACTCCCGCGCCACCCGCGCAATCCCGTCCACCGACGGCAAGATCGCGTCCTCCAGCGGCGGGCTATACGCATAGTGCGTATCTTCGGTGCAGACCCGCCGGACCGGAGCGTCGAGCCAGGTGAACGCCGTATCGGCGATGCGCGCCGCGATCTCCGCCCCCAGCCCTGAAAAGTAGCGGTCCTCATGCACGATCATGATCCTCCCGGTTTTCGCCACCGAGGCCAAGATCGCGTCCATATCGAGCGGCTTCACCGTCCGCAGGTCGATGACCTCGGGATCGAAGCCGTCCTTCTCCAGCCGACCCGCGGCCTCCAGGCAGAGCGGCGTCGTCGGCCCGTAGGTGATGATCGAGAGCTGGCGTCCCTCGCGCCGCACCGCGGCCCGGCCGATCGGCACCGGCTCGGCCACCCCGCCGGGGAGCTTTGCCTTTTCCCTCCGGTAGAGGTACTTGTACTCGAGGAAGATCACCGGGTTGGGATCGTGGATGGCCGAGCGCAACAGACCGCTGGCGTCGGCGGCGTTGGACGGAGCCACGATCTTGATGCCCGGCGTGGCCAGGAAGAATGCCTCGATGTTTTGCGAATGGAAGAGGCCGCCGCGAATGCGCGCCCCCGAGGGACAGCGCACGACGATCGGCGCGCCGAACCTCCCCGCGTGGCGATACGCCATGGTCGACGCCGAATTCACTACCTGGTCGAAGCCGCAGGAGATGAAGTCGGCGAACTGCATCTCGGCCACCGGAAGGAGTCCGACAAGCGAGGCGCCGACGCTGCCGCCGGTGATGAGCGACTCGGAGATGGGCGTGTCGATGACCCGTTCGCTGCCGAACAGGTCGAGCAGCCCTTCCGTGACGCCAAAGGCCCCGCCGCCGATGCCGATGTCCTCGCCCATGCAGATGACCCGCGCGTCGTGGTCCATCTCCCAGGCCAGCGTCTTGTTGATCGCCGCGAGGTAGGTGACCTCAATCACCTCCGCTTCCGGGTTCGGCGTCGGCACGCCCTTCGACTCGAGGAAAATGGCGCTCGACGCCGTCTCTGTTTCGGGATACGGGCTCGCCTCCGCGAACTCCACTGCTCGATCGACGATCGCCTTGACCTCAAGACGAACCTCAGCACCCAGCTTGGCCATGTCGTAACCGCGCTTCTCCAGATAGAGCTCATAGAGCTCGATCGGATCGCGGGCTCCCCACTCCGCAACCTCCTCCGCCTCGCGGTACCGGGCCGGGTCGTGCTCGCTGTGCCCGTGGATCCGGTAGGTGACGCAGTCGATGAGGGTCGCCCCCTCGCCGCGCCGCGCCCGATGGACAGCCGCCTCCACCACCTCCATGACGCGGAAAAGGTCGTTGCCGTTGGTCCGCGCTCGGCGCATGGCGTAGGCATCGGCCCGCTCCGCCACGGTCTCTACCGGCATCTGCATGCGGATCGGCGTGGTGAAGGCGTACTGGTTGTTCTCGCAGATGAAAACCACCGGAAGCTTGTGAATGCCGGCGAAGTTCAGCGCCTCGTGGAAGTCGCCCCGACTGGTCGAGCCTTCTCCGAAGAAGGCCATCGCCACCCGATCCTGCCCGAGAGTGCGAAACCCCAGGGCACATCCGGTGGCGACCGGTAGCGTGGCACCGAGCATACTGGTGGCGCCGATCACCCCCTTGGCGAGGTCACCGGTGTGGAGAAACGAGTCACGGCCGCCGGACAGGCCATCCCGGCGTCCGAGGATCTGAGCCAGAAGGATCCCGGGGTCGATGCCGCGAGTAAGGAAGACCCCCATGTCGCGGTGGAGCGGAAAGACCAGGTCACCGGCACGGAGCGGCTGGCAGGCGCCCACCACCACCGCTTCCTGGCCCACGCCTGAATACACGCCTCCCACCACCTTGCTCTGGCGGTGCAGCGTCGATACACGCTCGTCGAAGAGTCGGACCAGAAGAAGCTTGACGTAGAGATCCCGGTCCATCCGCTGCCGGTCCTCGGGGCTGAGGGCCTGGTGGCCACTTGCCGTCGTCTCCGTCGCCCTTTTTCCCACGGTGGTGCCCTCCTGCCTGGTCGCCGAACGCGCTTGCGAAATTCTACCCCCCGGCCCCGGCGGGGACCAGGGGGTGTAGGGATCAGATCGGTCCTCGTCACGCGACGGAACTTGCGGCGCCGGACCGGGACCCCTTTGCGCCTCAGGCGAGCCCCTGGCCCGGACTAGGAAACCTTCTTCACCGCCTCGATGGAGACCTGGAACTTCACCTCATCGCCGAGGAGCGTGTTGCCGGTGTCCAGAGCCTTGTTCCAGATCATGCCGAAATCCTTGCGATTGAGCGAGCCGATGGCCTGGAAGCCACCCTTGATATTACCGAAGCCGTCGGGGCCGATGCCCACAACCTCGACCTGCACCGTGACCGGTTTCGTCACACCCAGCATGGTGAGGTCACCGGTGACCTTGTAGACACTCTTCTGGTCGGTCTTCTCGACCTTGGTGCTCTTGAACGTCAGCGTCGGGAACTTCTCTACATTGAAAAAGTCAGGGGTGCGCAGGTGCCCATCACGCTTGACGTTGTCGGTATTGACGCTCGCCGCGTCGATGGTGAAGTCGACCGTGGACTTCTCGGGGGCGACTTCGTCGTAGGCGATGTTGGCGGAGAACTTGTCGAATCGACCCGGCACCATCGTGAAGAGGTGCCGGATGCTGAATCCGATGGAGCTGTGCGCAGCGTCGATCTCGAAGACTGAGGCGGCGCGGGCGGCGCCGGAAACCAAGCACAGGAAAAGGGAGATCGCCATCGCGATCGCGACGATGGCACTCCGCATCCGAAGGAAAGCAACAGCATTGCGGATCATGGAGCAATCTCCTTTCGTTACGACTCAGGCAGAATCGACTGTTCGACGCCCTCCGGCCCGAAGCCAGAAACCTGAAGCCCGAGCCCAACCCCGAAGCCTCAAGCCAGTCGTCTGGCTACCCGAGCGGTTACCACGGATTATCCGTCAGACCCTGGCGGTTGCGCCATCTCGTATCTGAAAAAGAGAGGAGGCGACTTCGTCGAGCAACGGTTGGAGCCGGGACGTCCCCGGAGACGCGGCATCGGCCCGGCGCCGGCCCCGGCGGGGCGGAGGCTGGTCGGGGTCGGGAGCGACCGCGGCTTCGCGCTCCATGGCATCGGCAAGCTTCAGGATGAGCAACGTGAGGACGCCGTGACCCGGAATGCCTCCCGGTTCCAGTGGCGCCGGCCCGGCCGCGCAAGCAGCTTCGACCAGCGCCACGAGATCTCCCGAGTGCGGCTCGGCCAGGCCGCGCTCGATCCGGCGCAGAAGCCGGCGCCCGGCAGGTGACGATCGCGAAGGAAGTGGACCCGCGCCGACCGGAAGTCCCGCGGCATCGCTCGGGTACGGCAATTCCCCCACGATCTTGAGGTCAACCTGCGCTAGCGGCCGCGAGACCTCTAGAGAAGAGATACGGTAAGCGCGCTGGACCGGTCCGCTCAACAGGATAGCCGCCAGAATCGCAGGGGGAATGGCGTGCTGCGTGCGACTTCCAACCAGGTGCACATTGTTCAGACAGAGCAGCCGGTCGCGGTCAACCGCGGCCACGAGGCAGTCGCCGGTCTGCCGGAGGAGGACCTTGGTCCCCTCATAGCGCGCGAGGTCGAAGCCGCTCTTGTACACCACGGAAATATTCTCTCGAACGCCGGGCCAATAGAGAAGCCCCCCGCGCCGGCGGATCGCGAAGGGGACGACCTCGCCTCCCCCCTGGAGCGCGGGCCGCCAGTGGGACGACGCGTCGGAATCGACATAAGCGTCGTGCGCGGCGCCCCGGGAGATCCGAAACTCCGCGCGCGGCACCGGGGCCTGTACCGTCTTCTGACCGTACCGCGCGATGAGGCCCGAGTAGGTCCACGCGACATCCTTGAGCCGAAGCGGCGCGGCCTGCATCCGTGAGAGGAACTCCACCTCTCCCTGGTCGCGGTAGATCCGCAGCATGCCGCTCCCGGACGCGCCATAGGCCGCGACCGGCACCTGCAGTTCGCACGTGTCCGGCGCCACGGTGAACCGCCCCGGCGTCGCCCGAAGGATGCGGTTACGCACCTGCACCGGCCCCGAAGTTCCGGGTCGCTTCTTCCGCACCGCGTACAGGAGCGTATGGCCGACATGCACACCGGGCCACAGTGCCCCCTCGATAAGAGTCAGATCCACCGGATCGGCGTCGGTAAACAGCAATCGGCGAATGCGCGAGAAGTGGTGCCCGGCCAGCACCGAGTCGGGCACCAGGAAGCCGTGCACCCCACCGGCCCGGCAGAGTCGCAGAGCCAACTCCATGAAGATCGGGTAAAGGCTGAGTTTGTACTGCGTCCCCGCGGGGAAGAGCCGCCCATAGTAACGACGCTCCTCGTCGGGCGCGCCGCCGCGGTCGCGCAGGCCGAAGCTGACCCAGGGCGGGTTGCCGGTGACGAGGTCAAAGCCGGGCCGGGACCGTTCGAAGATCTCCGGGAAGCGCCTGTCCCAGAGGAAGCCGGGCGAAAAGCTGCTCGGTTCCACCTGGAGCGAGTTACCCACCTGCACCTGCCGGCCGAGAAACGGAGGAAAAGGGGCCCCGAATGCGCGGTCAAGCAGACGTCCCGCGGTGTCGCCATCCCCCTCACCACAAGCGCCCCGCTCGCGAAGCTCGGTCGCGGCCCAGTAGGCCAGATTCCATCCCGTGATGCGCGCGGAGAGCGGGTCGATGTCCACCCCGTGCAGATGGCGGAGGGCTTCGAAAACCTCCGTGCCATCCTCACGGCCTGTGGCAGGCTGTCGGCCGGCCGCCAGCCGCCGGGCAGCGGCAAGCAGAAACTGTCCGCTCCCGCAAGCCGGGTCGAGCACTTCGGGCGCGTCTCCTTGCGGGTCGAGTCCACCCGCCTCCCACAGCACCTTCATCAGCTCTTCGGCCAGTTCGGGCGGCGTGTGCACGGTGCCCGAACCGCGGGCACGATCCCGATCGAGCCGGAAGGCAAACCGCCCGGACGACGTACGAGCCAACCCGTGGCGCCTCTCGTGGCCCACGATGATCCCGGGCAGATCGTCCGCCGCGGAGGCGCGCGCCGCCACCGGGAACAGCCGGCGCACGATCTCGCGAATTCGCGCCGAACCAAGCCCGCACGAATCAGCCAGCTCTCGGGCGCGCCCGAGCCCATCGGCCCACGCCGCCTCGCGGTTCGCATGTGGGCGACCCTGCATCCAGGGGCTCTCCACCGGCGGCGCGGCGCTGTCCCACTCGCCGAGCAGGCGGAGTCGCGGGTCCGCGCCTAAGCCCAGCCGCCTCCGGCCACGACGGCCAAGAGGAGACTCCACGAGCCCGGACGACTCCGCCTGGATCAGAAGAACCAGCTCGAGGACCAACTCGTGCAGTCGCGTCGAGAGCACCTGGAGATCGGCCTGCGGGGCCTCCGGTTCGGCATCTGCGATGAAGAAGGAAAACTCGAGCTGGGGAGAGACCAGTAACGGCCGATAGGACGGTGCGGCCACCAGCAGCAGGATGCGCCGGATTTGCTCGAGCGACTCCCTTCGTCCCAATGGCTATCCTCCCAGCGCGGCCCGCGCTAGCCGACCACGTTATCCACACGATGTCGACATCTTCCGTGTGTGTCTTCCACCGAGGCTAACCGATTGCCACCCGACCCGATGCGGTACAGCTTCTCCGAAGAATCCGCCGGTTGCAAACGGATTCCCCACAGAGTCGCCGATTGCCGAACGGAGGACGGTGGCGGGTTGGCGCGGCCCCCGCGCCCGAGCGGGTCTTCCTGGGGCGTCCTCCTCGCCGCAATGCTCCCTACGCACGACGGTGCGGAGCCCGCCACGAACCCGAAGGACCCCCGCCACCGCCATCGGCGGCACGCCCGGGGAGGCGACCAGATCGTCGACGATGCGGTTGGTGAGCGATCAAGCATGGGCGCCACCCGCCTCAAGCGAGCAGCGCCCCCATGGAATACCGGATCGCGTGACGCGATCTGCTGCATCGCGTCTACCTGACCATCAGCACCCGGCGGACGACCGACCTGCCCTCGGCGTCCAGCCGCGCGAAGTACAGCCCGCTGGGGAGCGAGCGACCCTCGTTGTCTCGGCCGTTCCAGCTCGCCGCGTGCGGACCGGCACTCATCGATCCATCGACCAGTACGCGGACCGCGCGGCCGGAGACATCGATGAGCTGCAGGCGCACGGAGCCGGTCTGCGACAGACTGAAGTTCAGCGCGGCGTTGCCGCGGACCGGGTTGGCACCCAAGAGACTGAGCGACAGGGCCGGGCGATGGTCACCGACGGCCACGTCCGCGACCGCGGCGTCGATATAGACAGTGTTGTGCGCGTACTCGGCCCCGCGCGGAGAGGCACCACGCCAGGTGGCGACGTTGTCGGCGATGATGTAGTAGTCGAAGGCGCTGTCGGCCGCCTGCACCGGAATCTCGCCGCCCCACTCGTTCGGATTGCCCGTCGGGTCGAGCACGACCTCCTGGCTGTACACACCGCCGGTTCCGAATCTCACCTTCACGCTGCCGGCCACGACCGCGCTGACAGAGGTGACCGTGACCGTGACCGGGAACGGACCGATGGTTTCCACCGTGTCCGGCAGAGCTGTGTGCGTCAACGCCGGCACGTCGTAGAGTGTCGAGGCGAAGAAACCACGAAGCACGAAGAAGGTCTCGATCGTGCCGCCGTGCAGTCCCGCGTAGAGATCCTTGTCAGCTTGCATCAGGAACGCCGCGGCCTGAGCTGCGGTCGCTGTGGTGCCCTGGTAGAAGTGGTGCTTGAGCACGTCGGTGTCGAGGGCGGTGCGCCCCATCTCCGCACGCATCAGCCAAAGGCAGGACGCCCAGCTTGTGCCGTTTGTGTAGATGTCGCCGCTCTCCCACGTGTTGTACGAGGCTGTGCCGTCGAGGACACGACCGGACCAATACGGGTTGTGGCCGTCCCAGTTGAAGACCCATGTGTCACGGAAGTCCGAGACAGAGGCGGAATAACTGCCGGCCCAGTAGTCGCCGAAGCCCTCGCCCATGTCGTCCTGCTGCCCGCCGCCCCAACCCGGACGGCTCGAGCTCTGGATGGCGTGACCGTACTCGTGGAGGATCACGTCGGCGTCCTCAGCGTCATCGACCCCGCCCTCGCCGAAGGCGATCCTGTTCGTGCTCGGGCTGTAGTAGCTATTGTCGTCGCCGCTGAGCCCATGGGTGTCGATGTGGATCGGAGCGTGTTGAATCGTGCTGAAGCCGAGGCTCTGCATGTAGCGCTGGTTCTGGTCTATCTGGTGGTAGACGTTGGTGTCCTCGAAGCCCTGCTGGTTCCTCGTGAACACGAAGCCGTTGGGGGTGGCGGAGGTGGCCGGCGCACTGGCCGGTGACTCGAACTCATCGATGTAGACCCACGGGCCGCGCAGATAATAAAGACCGGAAATGAGCGTGAGCTCCGGAAGCTGACGGGTGAAGGTCTGGGCGGTCAGCGTTGCATGAACCGCGTCGTTGTTGTCGGTATACGATCCGCTGGGAGTGTTGTAGACCGCTGCGGCGGTCGTGAGCGGGTCGGGGTCGAACGCGCTGCCGCTGCCGTCGACATAGAGCGCCTGGTCCACGAGCCGAAGGACCTGGCCGTCGTGAGCGTCGACGAAAACCTCCCAGTCGCCGAGCGGCTGCATCACCGGAACCGTGATCCGCCATGCCAGCCGCGGCGTGGAGCCGGCGATGTCCTCGTCGCGGACAATCCACAGCCCTTCGGTGGGGTCACCCGTGAACAGCGGGGTGCCGGTAATCCGGAGCGCTCCGATGGCGATCTCGCGGGCCTGCGCCGAAGTGAGGGCGGCCGTGGTGTTGAGGCCGCCGCGTTCGACCCGGGCATCGTAGTTGGAGGCAACCGCGGTGACGAACTTGCCGCCGCCGTCGAGCGAAACCACCATGTCGGCCCTATAGATCGGCACGCCGCCGATCGTTTGCACGAAACGGACGTGGCTGCCGCCCGGCACGACCCGGACGGCATCGAGGACAAGATCGCTGCTGCCGCGAGCCAACGCGAAACGACCGGACTTGTCGGCCAGGTATGCCCGCGCCACCTGCTCAGCCGAACCCGCATAGGGTCCGGCCTTCTGGTTGACGAGCGTGGCGTAGGCCCCGGTGGCCGAGTCGATGAGACCGTCCGCCACCGGATCGAGCTGCGGGATCCGCGTTTGGAGTTGGTAGACGTAAGGGCCAGGTCGGGCCGGATCGGCGTTGGGGGCCTTGAGCGCCAACGCCGAGGTCGTCGCGAATGCGATCAAGGCCAGGATCGTGGGAACGAGAGCGCGATACCGAGACTCCATGGGCTTCCTCCAGGCTGATCGAGGAGTCGGGTGCACAGCCCGACGGGTAGTGGACCCATCGAGGCGAGGTCGGTCTCAATTATGACGGTTTGGTGTCAGGTGGGCAACCATGTCGTTGATCTGCTCGGATTCGGAATAGGGAACGAACACGGTCGGCTTCAGACTTCAGACTCCAGGCTTCGGGCTTCTGGCTTCTGAATCCTGAATCCTGAATTCTGAATCCTGACTGCCTGAGCAGTTGCCTCTCTGTAACGATTTGATGTCACCCAACTCGTTGACAGTCTATAGTTTCCGCAGTCGCACCGACCCCGAAAATGCATCGATGGAGATGCGCGGCCCGCCACTGCCTACGGTCTGGTGGTACTCCTCGCCGAGAGCGTATTTGCTGGTGCGGTGTGAATTGCCGCCAAACTCGCTGCGAATGTCACCGGAGAAGGTGGAAACATCGAACTCACCCGCCTCGGCCCCCTTCAGCGCGAATTCGACCGTGCCGCTGTGATTGCTGATATCGACCTCAGCATCGGGGGTCAACGAACCCTCGAACTCTATGACCCCGGATACGGCCTCCATCGTCACTCGCTCGAACGGTCCACCGCGCACGGTGACCCGGCCGCTGACCGTCGTCCCTTCGATTTCCCCGCCCGGGGATTGAACCGTGACACTGCCGCTCACCGCCTCAGCCGAGATGCGCCCGCCCGCCCCCGTGATCCCGATATCGCCGCTTACGACCTGAGCGCGCACCCACTTCGATTCACCGAAGATGGTCACGCCGCCGCTGACCGACTCCACTTCGATCGCCCCGGAAATCCCGGTGACCTTCGCCTCCGCACTCACCGCCTGGGTGGTGAGGGAACCGCGGGAGGGGATCCGCACCCGCAGGTCGCACACGGCGTCGTGGAGGTGAAGATGCTTCTTCTTCGGCAACTCCACCTTCACCGTCACGAGATCGCCGGCGGTCTCCACGGTGAGCGTGAAGCGGCGGTCGAGGGTACCGGTGACCTCAACTCTGTCCTCGTTCCAGCCGCTCACGTCCAGAGTGCCGGAAATCATCTCGACGCTGACGCGCCCTTCCGGCGACGCAGGGCGGCTCTCGTTGACACTCCGGTCGTTCGACGTGGCGCCTGCACCTGGCGCGGCCGCGAGCAAAAACAAGATGCCGAGGGTCTGTAAGATCGGCAGAAGCGTGTGTCCCTGGCCGATGACGGCCGCCGGACCGTTGTCGGAGTTTGTGCATCGTGCCCGCATGAGGATCCTCCCTTTGGTTCTGCGCCGACCTTAGCTTTGCCGGACGACGCGGTTAGCCCACCGGATCAACTCGAGTTGCTTCTGGTAGGCGGCAAGCAATGACTTCTGCAGGAGGGGGTTGCTCGGGTCGCGCTCCAGCGCGGCTCGGGAATCCATGATGGCCTGATCGAGGACGGCCAGGCCCTGGTCAAAGAGCCGCCAGGGCGGAGTGACGGCCGTGGTGTCGGCCTTGATGTCGACCGTTCTGTCAACCGTGCTGTCGCCCTCGGGTTCGGTCGCGGTATCGGTCGCGCTGTCGGTCGTGCCGGCTCCGCCTGCCAGCCGCACACTCTGCCGAGAGGACTCGACTTGCGCATCGAGCATCGCCAACTCGCGGGTCATGATTCCGGTGGTGCCATCGGCAAACGAGGTCGCGGACGAAACCGGGGCGCTTGGTTTACCTCCGGCGACACCGGCGCTGCCCGCGGACCGGAAACGACCGTCCTTTCCCCCGAACACGGCAACGAGCAGGAGCGCCGCGGCGGCTAGCCCTACCGCCCCGGCCAGCCACGGCCACGGTACCCAACGGTCACCGATGGCGCCCCGCAGAGGGTTCCAGCCGTCCGTCGCGGGACCACGGTAGCGGCGCGGGGCCGGGACGCAGCCTCGTCGGAACTCGTCCCGTGGGCCACACGCAATCTGCGCGGCGATCTCCGGCCAGAGATCGCGCGACGGCGCGACCTGCTTCCCACGCATCTCGGCGACGGTATCGAGCAACGCACCCAAGGACGACAACTCATCGCGGCAACGCGCGCAACCGGCCAGGTGGGCCTCAATCTCACGATGGAGGTCGGGCGACAGCGTGCCGTCGAAGTAGTCATCGAGGTGGGCCGCGGCATCCGTGTGGTTCATCGCGTCAATGTCTCCCTGAGTAGCCGGCGGGCGCGGTGCAACTGTGCCTTGCAGGTGCCCTCGGCCAGCCCCATCAACTTCGCTATCTCGCCGTGCCGATAGCCCTCGACATCGTGGAGGACAAAGACGGTGCGGGCCCCGGGAGGTAACGCCGCAATCGCTTTCTCGAGGTCGAGGACCCTTCCCGGGTGAGGCTGCCGCGAAGGCCCGGCCACCGCGCCCGGGTCATCGGTGAGAAGCTCCCAACTCGCCCGCCGCCGATCGGATCGCAGGGTGGTGAGCGCCTGGTTCACCGCAACACGGTAGAGCCAGGTCTCAAACGAGCTCTCCCAGCGGAAGGTATCGATCTTCCGCCAGGTCCGGACAAAGATGTCCTGGGTCAACTCCTCGGCGCGGCAACCGTCGGCACAGAGGCGTAAGCAAAGGGTATGGACGCGGGCGGCGAAGCGGCGATAGAGCGCTTCGAAGGCCGCCGTCTCGCCGATCTGTGCTTTCCGCACCAGCGCATCGAGATCGGCAGCTCGTCTCATCTCAACCGTTTGCGGCATCGCCTACCTTGCTGGATCTGCTCTTGTGTCTGTGGTCCCTGCCCGGATCGCCTGGCGGGGCCGTGGCGGCGGGTGTGTCTCGGATCAACTTGTTAGACGCCGGGGGATACGAAAAAGTTTGATGTGGGGATGCGGGAAGATTCTGCAGGACGCGCGCAGGGATACCGAGGTCCACCTTGCGATCCAGCCCGGCTGGGGCTGCAGGCTCATCGGGCGGGGCGGGCCGCGCCTTGGAGCGGGACGCACAGGCTGGCGCGTGACAGGCCCGGTGCGATTCATGTTCGTGGGGTCAATGAATCCATGCCCGTGCGGGTTCCTCGGGAATCCGCGGAAACCGTGCCAATGCACCCCGCGGTAAGTGCGGCTCTATCGTGCGCGGCCGAGCGGGCCGTTGCTGGACCGGATCGACACGCATGTCGAGGGGCCGGCAGTCTCTGCGCGGGAGTTGTTGCGGGGGACACGCAGGAACGCTACGCGAGCAGAGTCACAGATGCTGGACGTTACATCCGAAGTGCGAGGCACATCCTTGCCCGATCTCTCGACGGCATGCGATTCGCCATCGATCCGAGAGCGTGTACAAGTCGCACGTGCGATTCAACAGCGGCGGTTCGAAGATCGACCCCGCGTGCGGGCCAACGCCGACATGGGCCTGGCCGAGCTCGATGCGTTCTGCCGGCTCAATCCTCACTCGACGGCTCTTCTACAGAAGGCGGTGGAGTCGTTTTCGCTCAGCGCACGGGTGGCCCACCGATGTATACGGGTGGCGCGGACGATCGCCGACCCGGCGGGGGTGGATGATATTGCGTCGGAGCATGTCGCCGAAGCGGTGCAGTACCAGATTCTGGAGAGGCGCGGATAGAGGACACCTCTGTGCATCCGTGGCGGGGATCGCGTTGCATGTCGCGCAGTCAGTACCGGCCCACAATCGTGAGACCAACGGGAATGCCTGCGAAGGGTGGTTCGTATCACATCGGGGTTCATCTTGGCCGTTGAGAACGATACAGACTTCGTGATCCGCTCCCGGAGCGACACCCACAACGCCTTCTGACTCGTGGACGGGACGCCGTCTGGTGACTCTATCAAGTGCTGGTGCGTTCACCACGACGGGTTAGTTTGTATTACTTCAAATGGATCGTGTCAAGCCCGTTCACGGACGGACACCGGCGCCCTCCAGCACCCTTGCGAGCGCGTCGCCGCCGGAATGGCCGACAACCTCCTCAACCTGCCGCTGCCCTGCCCGGGATCAATACGCCCGACCATTGCCTTCATCGGCTGAATCCTGGCGGTTCGGGTACCCGCCACGTCCTTGCCTCCCGTCGGGGATGATCCAACGAGTCCAGTTTGCACTCACGGACCGGACCACAAGCATCCCACACCTAGCGATCCTGTGTCTTCGGGACAGAGAGGCCTCCGTGCCACCAGACAGGAACGTTTCATCTCACAACAACCACCTTCGACTGCCTCGTGATTCCGGCCCCGCTGGCACGCACGAAGTAGATCCCGCCGGGCAAAGGTCCACCATCCCGACCGCGCAATACGGTATCGTGGGTCGAGGCATCACTCACGTCCCCCTGAACGACTGCCACAACCCGTCCAGCCACATCGAAGAGCTCGAGTCGAACCGTCGTGCCGGAGGGCATTCTCCAGCGCAGGCGCACTTCTCCGACGCTCGGATTCCGGACGGTCCTTACCATCGCATCGGTGGGCTCCGGACTGCCGGCGGCCACATCGGCCAAGTCGCCCCCCTTCTTCATGACATATCCGCCGTAGCACACATACCCTCGTCCGTAGTCACGATCTTCAGGGTCCAGATTTCGCACCGCGTCCCACAGCAAGTTCGACATCGTTGTCGACGCACCACTCGTTGCGAAGCGGCCCGCGAGATCCTCTGCGAACTGGCGATGACGAAAGTCCCAGTCCGAGTTTATCTGCCCGAGCACGGCAGCCGCCCGGGTGGCTTCAGGAGAATTGTGGAACATGAGATCTCTCGCCCACCCCTCATAGTCAGGCACCCAGTTCCCACCATTGTCCGCGGTGTTGCAGTTTGGCCCTATCACGACTATTCGTTGCTTGCGCGTCAGATCCCCAACAACACCGCCACCCACTTGTCGCAGGAATTGCGTCCAAAGGACCTTCTGCGTCCCCCGCCCCTGAACCCACAAGTACCGAGTTCCCGCGTTCATCGCGGCCACGCCTCGGGCATACCGCTCGCTCATGGAGTGCGGCGTTTCATGTTCAAACAGGAACCACGCCGGGTACCCGTGACCACCAAGTAGTTCTCCGACCCTCAGTCCCGCCTCTCGGTCCGGCACGCTCCTCGGGTAGGGGAGGTATGGATCCTCGTCGCTCACCATCAGCAGTACCTTTGGGCCTGCCTCAACAAACTCGCCGTCGTTCCACTCCTCCGCAATGTCCAGGTATCCGTCCAGCTCTGCGACCGAAGACGCCGGGATTACTTGAACTGGGCATTCCGGTACCAAGTCATCGTTGAAATCAGTAACGTCGTAGTAGCTCCAACACACGGCGTCGATGTCTCCGCAGGTCCCCAACTCGTCGTCTTCGTGCTCGAGCGGCTCGACCATTTCTACGTCGCCGACAATCACGAAGGTGGGCGGGTTCGAGAAGTGATGGTAGCACGGCTCGTCGCACATCGCGTTGTAGTCAACGTTGGCGCCCAGCGCGGCCTGCAATGTCGCTCGGGCCTCCATCGGATCACCCGAGCCGACGATCGCCTTCACGACGTATTGTTCGGCGTGCGCGTTGTCGTACAATCTGAAGTGGTTCACCGTGTGGTTGGCCATCGTGGAATCCGTCGCATAGATCACGAAATCCGCACACGCAGGACACGGGGGAAGGACCTTGTCAGCTCTTGCCGCGGTGGCGCGATCGTTGCTCCTGGTGCTGCCTTCGACTCCCGCTACCGCAGCCGCCGACAGGCTAGCACGAACCGCGGGAAGGCGCATGCAGAGACCCGAGAACGACGGGGATCTGCCGGAACTCCGATACACGACATCTACTACCTCGCCCAGGCCGGCGCTCCTTACCTTGTAGCGGCCACTTCCGTCGGCCGAAACCAGGGCGACCGTGTCTGGGTTGGCCACATCGTCCGCAGTTTCGAACGACCGGACGACAAACGATCCGGTGCCTCTGTCCGAGGGAAGAGCCCATTCAATGCTGTCGCCCGCCGACCTCGTCAGGAGCGCGTCTGCGAGAGGGGCGCAACCTTTGGCACAATTGAGTCTGTTCGCCTCATTGCCGACATACTCGGCGGGACAGGAATCCACAACCGGTACGTTCTTCCATGCGTCACTGAAATCTGGACCGGCCGGAGGAGAACCAATACATCCCATCCCGGAGTAGAGCGTGTGCATAATTGGACACGCTCCAGCTGCATTTGTTTCACAGGAGAAGCCAACGAATGTCCTGCCTTGGTCTGGCTGTGGGCTCGCAACCCAGCTCGATGACCCCAGGAATGACCAGCAATATGCACCGAATATGAGTGCACTACTGTCGAGCTGCGGTGTAAGAACCTTAGAAATCCCCGTGGACGTCAGCAGCAAGAAGTAGTCATTGTTTGCGCCGACACACTCAATGTCCCCGGGTTCTGCGAGAGCATACGCGGAGATGTACCGATCAATGGCTGCGTTTACCGAGTCTGGCGAGATGTAGTGTTCGGTATAGATCCCACCATCTTCACCGTGGCTGATCAGTACAAGATTGTGCCAAGATGCATGGCTTCGTAGAGTGCTGAGGCGGCAAAGAGGGTTGTCGGTAGCAATTGGGTCTACGGCGTGCTCGAAGTCTTCCAGGCTCTGGTTTTGCGCGGCGATGTAGAACGTAGTAGCGTCGATATTTATGCTGGCGCACGAGGGGCGCGTGAACGGCATTGGCTCGTACTCGAAGAGTCTCGAGTTGGAGGTGGTGCATGAGGCTGTGGCCGTCTGACACGGAGCAAGCGCCAAAGAAAGGATGCAGAGTATGAGGCGTGCTCGCATTTCAGTATGCTCCCGTGGTGAGAAACCTGTCGACGACTGATGCACCGACCTTGATCACGCGTGATCCTCCTCGCAGTAGCACGAGGGCCGGGACCCCGTCATCCTGGAGAGACATCGTACAGTCTTGCACAAGGTCACAGCGTAATGAGGAGTCAAACGGCGATCTCAGAATCGGGTCTCCTGGAGTGAGCACCGAGGTGAGGCCGAACGGGAATCCGGTATAGCGGACCGCGATTGCCGGGCGGCCGAGCCTCTTTGTTGCCGTTGCCTCCGACACCAACGAGCTGCCGCGGAATTCGGCGAGGGCCGCCGCGGTCGCCGCCTCAGAGCCCACACCGTTGTCAAGAAGAGCCTGATAGCGAGCCGATGCCCTGGCTATGAGGGCGCTCCTCTGTCCGTTGAAGGCGGTGTTTGCATCGCACCATGAACTTCCCTGTTGGACGAGCAGCTGAGCGAGTGGAACGTTCCCCACCAGCCTTTCGCACTGCTGCTCATCCATACGCGTGGCCGGTTGTGGGCGCGGCGGAAGCACCGGGTAGCCGTTGATGCGGAGCGTGTCGGAAGCGTCGACGGTGAACTGCACTTGTGTGTTGGTGAACGCGACAGAATCGGCCCCCGCAAGTATGACCAGATACTTGCCCTCGGACACGGACAGTGTCAGTGGAAACGAACAGCGCGGGTCGGTCGGTGGTACATCGCCGGGCCCCGGGGGCCCCACATCTGGCGGGTTGTCAGGACTATCGGGGCCATGCCCGTCGGAGTCGCTCCCTCCCGGGGTATCCGGCGTTCCCCCCCCGTTAGCGGAATCCCCGCCGGGAGAGCCCGGACAGGCGGAGTAGCCGCTCATGCCGAACCCCAATGTCCCGTAGGCGGCGATGGTGTCCACCGCTGCGGGAAACGCGTCGTCGACGAACACGCCGTGCTGAACCGGATGAGGGATCAGCGCGAAGGAAGTCGAGTCCGCGACATACTGCTCTGAGTACGCATAGCCCGCGAACCAATAGCATTCGGTAAGCAAGCCAGTCTGGGTGGCCGTAGTCCAGCTCTGCGCGGTGCCAGTGCCGGACGCCGGCCAGGTACCATCCGGAAGCTCGAAGTCAGCGCACGACCCACGGGCGGCCAGCCCGAATTTCGCCGGGTCGTAGTCGATCCCGAACGAAAGGGCTTTCAGGCGCGGCTGGGACCCCGGCGGGAACGCCGCGATGACATGAAACACGATCTTGTTCCCCGGATCCCAGGCGACGCTCGTGACAGCGGCCGAGCAGGAGTCCAGAGCCGACATACCGCAGTAGTTCTGCGTGTCGCTGGTGAATACCAGCGATGGGTTCGCGTGGATGACGAGGGTGCCACCCCCATTTGGGCCAGCGAGGACAAGCCCCGGCACGAAAAGGAAGAGGCCAAGGGACAGGCGTCGGGTCAGAGATCCAAACGGATTCGGCATGTCACCTTCCCCCCGGAGCAGAACGTGAAGTAGCAGACAGGCAACTCCTGTCGATCGGCGAGCGAGACGGTGCGCCTCAAGAACCCTCCCGTCAATAGGATTCCCGATGGTCATGCCGTGGGTGTGCGGCAGTAACTACGGTGAGCCGCCTGCCTCGAGTCCACAGGCAGTATGGCGGCGGCGGGGACCGGCGGACCCGAGCGCGGAAACCGCTCGCTCAGGGGCTGCTCTCTGGGAGAGGGCGGAACCACGCTTCTGTCACGAGCCCATTCCAATGGTCTCGCCGATTCGTCCCCACACTATCCCGCCTGGTTGGTTTCGGCGGGACTCCCAGCCCGACACCACCTGCTGCCCGACGCCGATCCGATCGGCCAGTTCCCGCTGCGTCAACCCGGCGAGCAGCCGTACGGCCCGGAGGCGCTCCCCGAAGGTCGCTCCTGCATTCGCGGCGACGACTGGCAGGCCAATGACCTCCGCCAGCCGGGCGCGGAGCCGCGGCCGGGGCTCGTGTCCGCGCTGCTCCCAGGCTCGCACGGTGCTGGGATCGACACCAAGCATGTCCGCAAGAGCTTCCATGCTGAGTCCCTGTCTCTGGCGGAGGTGGCGGATCGCCTGACCCAGATAGGTCGCTTCAGGGGTCTCGCGGGGGTCATATCCGAGGAATCCGATCACTGCCGGCAGTGCCCGGAGGTTCGGGGAGGCGGATCCGGCCTCCCAGTTGAAGACGGTGGCCTCGTCGACCCCGATCCGCAACGCAACCTCCCGCTGGAGGAGTCCGAGGTCCAGACGGCGCTTTCGGACGTGATCGCCGATTGAGCGAAGCTCCGTAGGATACGCCCTATCAAGGGGTGTCGGGCTTTTCAGCTTCAGATCACAAAATGGCAACGCAGGGGTGCATGTGTGGATTCCTGGGCCACCCGCGCCGTCCGTGTCGTTGTACGCCGCACCAGATCCGCACCTATCGCAATCGCCTGAGCGGACCCTTGCTCGACCGGATCGATATGCATGTGGAGGTGCCAACCGTGACGGCGAGGGAGTTGACCAGGGGACTTCGGCGCAGACGGACGATCCCAGACGCGTCTGCGCTTCCCGCACTGGCATCCGAAAGCGGCACCGACGGGACCGAACCAGAGTCCTCCGCGTCGATCCGTCACCGGGTTATGGCGGCCCGCCGCCTGCAGGAACAACGGTTCGCGACACAGCCGGCCGCGGCCGATCAGCGAGGAGTCAGCGGCGCCATCCACTCGAATGCCCAGATGACCGTCAAGGAGATCGAGGACATCTGCCGGGTCGACGACGCGACCCGGGCGCTGCCGCATCGGGCGATGGAAACACGGTCGATGAGCGCCCGGGCGGTGCATCGCGTTCTGCGGGTCGCCCGAACGATCGCGGATCTTGCCGGGTCCGAGCACATCCTGATGGAGCATGTCGCCGAGGCTGTGCAGTACCAGCAGCTCGATCGTGCCGGGGAGTCCCGCTGACGACGTGATCGACCCGTCTGTGCGGTCGACTCTCGGCGCACGAGGCCCTGCATAAGTCCGGCTGCTTTCCTCTATCAGACCAAATCGTTTACCCCCCCCCTATGGATTTGCGGCATGATTGTCCCGCCATGGAGCACGGAATTCGTGCTCATCGCAGGTGAGGCTGATTCAGGTTCGTTCCTCATGGGGCAAGAGGAACTCCGGAGTCGAGTATGCGTCACGTGTCACCGAGACCGCCCCGCCCGCAGAGAGGGTAGCGCCAGGCCGCCGAGCATGGCGGCGGATCCGACATCCCGCTTGACCAACCTGCCGCGTCCGGGGCACGGAGGGATCCATGAACCGATTGCGTGCTGTGCTTCTTGCGTCCGCGATCCTGATCGTTCCCTGGCTGCTTCCACCATCGGCCGCGGCTGGGCCGAACGAAGGCGGTACCCTCATTCTCCACGCGAACCCTTCGTTAGTATTCACCAGCGACATCCAGAACTACTGCGGGATGTCGGCGCTGGACTCCTGTTCGGCCGCCGTCACGAGCGTTGCCTGGGATCCTGGGAAGAAGATCGTGTTCCATGTCCTCGCGGCCTTCCCGTCCGAGAGTAGCCCGCGCCTGAAAGCGCTTTCGTTCGGGATCGACTACGACCCGACGAAGTTCATGATGGCCGCCCGCAGTACGTGCGCTGACTTCGAGCTATCGGACGGTACCTGGCCGGCGGCCGGCACCGGTACCAGTCAGTCTTGGACCACTGGCGCCCAGACCGGCTTGCTCACCGAAGTCTACTGGTTCGCTGGCTATGCGTACTCGGAGCAGGACGCCGAGGACTCGACTTCGGTCTCGCTGATTCCACATCCGTTGCAGCATGGCGTGTTCGTGGACGACGCATTCCCGGCTGAGGTCGACACGATTGCGGGGTATGGGCGGCTGGGGCTCGGGACCGCCGGAGGGCTCCCATGCCCGGTTGGCGGGGACCAAGCGGAAGGGGGCGAGGGGTGGGACAACAACGAGGAGACGCCCCCGGAGGATGAGGTAGAGCAGGCCGGCGGGTTGGACGCTCCGAGTTCTTCCGGGGATCTGACCTTCGTCGAGATGACGACGACTGCCGACAGCACCTTCGCTGTCGAGGCACAGGCCCTTCGGTCCGAGTACGGACTCCGGATCCTCGTCGGTCTCACGCCCGACGGCCTGATCTGTCGGGCGAGCCAGACGCAGCGGGACGCATTGAGCGAAGACAACCGGGTCAATCTCGTGACCGACGCGGCGATCTCTGCTCGGTCCGATCTGGAGGCCGACGACCTCGGGCCAGGCGACCCGGGCTTCGCCGCCCGCGTCTGGAACGAGCTCTTGACGGCAGAGCCACCGGATAGCGGTAGAGGCGGGTTCGCGCAAGGAGACAGCTGCATCCACTACGAGGTGGGTGAGGAGCGGAACGACAGGGTTCCGGCCGATCCGGAACGACAGACGTCGGTCTACATGCTGGGAGACATCGGGGTCTCGGTGCTCCTGATGGAGAGCCAGCAGACGGGCACCTGCGCGGCCCCGAACTACCCCGAGGACTGGACGGCAGCGGAGCGGAACAAGGCGGTCTTCGAGGTCGGACAAGGGCTCACGAGCCTCGCAAATCTCTCTCCAGAGCCGTATGCGACGTTCTGGATCTCCGAGACCCCGCCACCGCTGGCCACGACGGTGGAGCCGATCCAGCGAGCCCATGGTGACACCACCTGGGTCAGCGAAGCCCTGACGGACCTCGGCTTCACGGAGGGCAGCTACACGACGAGGATGGCCGAGCTCTGCAACTCCCGGAGAGCCCGGCCCCAGACACCCTACGACTGGTGGTTCATCACCTTCGTGATCGACGATAGCTGCGACCCGGATCACCGGTTTTCGGATGGGTGGGTCGGATTCGGGAGCTTCTACGGGCCGCGCGTGACCCTGCCCTACATCGGCGGCTACACCTACTGGCCCGACGACCTCAGTGCCGTAGCCATGCACGAGGCCTGTCACATCTTCGGAGCCGCCGACGAATACTATGCAACGAGCTGCGAATCGCTGTGCGGATACCTTGGCGAGGTGAACGGCAACGACATCGCCTGCGTGGATCCACAGGTGCCATGCATCATGGACAGCACGTTTTCCGGGGTCTTGTGCGACTACACCCGCGCCCACATCGGCTGGAGGGACTCGGACGATCCTCCGGACGGCGTCTACGATCCCATCGACCATCCGGATTCGTACATGTCGATGCTGGTCGGCGAGGGAGACTCCGTGGGGCTCGGAGACCGTATCGACATCTACAACGCCAACCAGTCCTGGGTCAAGCGGCTGACAGGTTCCAGGTGGAGCAGTGACCGAGGGCGGGTCCTGTGGGACGGCATCGACTACAATGGCCTCCCCGCCACCACCGGTGCCTACTCCTGGAAACGCAACGGCGGGACGTCGCATGGTGACTCGCTCCGGGCCGACACAGAGGCGCCCGTCATCACCGACCTTGTGATCATGCCGAGTTCCGGTGGCCTGGTCCCGGATACACTATCCCTCCGCTTCGAAGACGGGGATACACACTCCGGACGAGTTCGAGCCGTTGCGTCGATGCCTGGACTGTCGGATGTCCGCGTCATTCAGGATCGCTTCTGCACTGAGAGGCCGGACTCCACGCCGTCGATCAGACAGACCTACAACCTTCCTCACGACGGCCTCTGGACGATCACTCTGCGAATCTGGGACGTGGGAGCGGGGCATGAAGCCAGCCAGGACTCCTCCTACTGGCATGGCAGCCTCACCGGGGTCGGGGATCGCAGAATTCTGGTCCCCGAGCTCACGCTCACACGCGGTCGTCCGAACCCGAGCGGATCCTGGGTGGCTTGGGACCTTCAGCTCCCGGCAGCGGGCGCCGTGGACCTCCGGGTTGTCGGGGTCGACGGTCGGTGCGTCAAGTCCTGGGTCGATCGAAACCTCCCCGGCGGCATCACGAGAATTCTGTGGGACGGCCGGGACGGCAAAGGTGCAGGTGTCGCCAGCGGCCGGTACTGGCTCGTCGCCACCGATCGGGCTGGGAGGACCACGAGCATGCCTGCTATAATCGTAAGGTGAAGTGCAGTCCGGAGGCGCGTCCGCCTGGCGCGAACGCGTCTCCGCGGGAGTACGATCATGAGGACCTCGTCTCAGTGCGCGGCTGGGTTCGGGCGCGGGCGCCTGCTGTTTGGTGGGCTAGCCATAGGCTTAGCTTGTGTTTCTGGGTCGGCTTGGGCAGCCACCCGGTTGGTGCCCGAGCAGTTTTCCACCATCCAGGCAGCGATCGACGCCAGCGCGACTGGTGACACCGTGCTGATTGGCCCTGGTACGTACCGTGGAGATGGTAATCGGGGTATCGAGTTTCGTGGACGGGATCTCATAGTCAAGTCACGGGAAGGACCTGATGAGACGGTCATCGACTGCGAAAGGATGGATCGCGGATTCTACCTGCATGAGTGGGAGACCCGTGCCTCCCGAATCGAAGGGCTGACAATCCAACATGGTTATGCAGGCCCCGGAACCGACATGCAGTCAGGCGGTGGAGTCTTCTGTGGCCTCTCCGACCCGACCATCGTCGATTGTCGGATTCTCGAATGTCAAGCCGGTGCCGATGGGGGAGGGTTGGCTCTCATCGTCTTCTCCGGTGTCGTTGATGGTTGTGTGATCTCCGGCTGCGTGGCGGAGCGGGGCGGCGGGATTTGGTTCATGATGGGCGAGGCCGAAATCGAGAACTGCGTCATTACAGGAAACGGAGGGGCGCAGGGTGGCGGCGTGTGTTTCGGCGGTCCTGGTCCTAACCGGCTTGCCGGATGCACGGTATCCGCCAACTGGGCCGGTGAAGACGGGGGCGGAATTCTCGCCATCAATCCCCTCTTTCTGGAACGCTGCATCATTTGGGACAACTGCTCCTGGACGGGCGTAGACGAGATTTGGTGTTGGGATGCCGATATGGCGTGCAGCGACATTGATACGACGGGAGTGAGACCACATGCCCCAGTCAACTACGATGCCGGCTGCATCTACATCGATCCGCGCTTCTGCTTGCCCGTTGGTTGCGGGTGGACCACCGAGGGGGACTGGTCTCTCGATGCGAGCTCTCTCTGCCTGGCCGAGAACAGCCCCTGCGGGCAGTTGATCGGCGCGCTCGGGCAGGGCTGCGGCGGACCGACGCCGACCGGCGCCTGTTGTTTCCCGGACGGTTCCTGTCGCCTCCTGCAGCAATCACAGTGCGAGGACGAACAGGGCAGCTACATGGGCGACGTAGCCGCGTGCGAGCCGAATCCTTGCCATCCCACTCCCGTCGAGACCACCTCGTGGGGTCGGCTCAAGGCGCGATTCAGGCACGGGGGCCGGTGAGGTCGAGGCGGCGGGGCGCGACGGCCATCTGCCGTGGTGAGCCGGCCCGGGTCTTCAGATTCACTTCCCCGGACCGAATGGCCCGGATCGACCGCGCGGCAGATCTGCCAAGGCCAGGATCGGGGTCGCGATCGCGATTGCTCCTGCATCACCCCGGCGATTCAGTCCCGGACCCGATTCCCCGGGAGCTTGTCTTCTGGTGGGGTACGCCATCCGAAAGGGTCGGAGTTCTCTTGCCTGTTTCCCAGTCCAAGACCACCTGCTGCGCGACGCCGATCCGCTTGGCCAATTCCCGCTCCGTCACTCCGACGCGCAGCCGGGCAGTCCGGAAGCGTTCGCCGAAGGCCGCTCCGGCATCCGCGGTGGCGGCTGGCAGACCGAGGACCTCCACCAGACGGGCGTAGAGCCGAGGCTGGGGCTTGTGTTCACCTTGCTCCCAGCCCCGAACGGTCGTCGGGTCGACGCTGAGCAGTTCCGCAAGGGCGTCCATGCTGAGTCCATGTCTCTGACGAAGGTAGCGAACCAGACCACCCCAATCGGCGGCGTCAGGGATCCTCGGGGGGTCGTAACCGAGGAATCGAATCACCGCCGGCAGCGCTCGGAGGCTCGGGGTCGCCGTTCCGGCTTCCCAATTGAACACGGTCGTCTCGTCCACCCCGATCTGCAACGCAACCTCGCGTTGCAGGAGGCCAAGGTCCAGGCGGCGCTTTCGGACGTGGTCGCCGATCGACCGGAGTTCCGTAGGATACGCTCTATCAAAGGGTTTCGGGCTTTTCAGCTTCAGATTGCAAAAGGGCAACGCAGGGGTGAGGGTCAGGTGACCCGAAGAGCATGCAGACAGCATGGACTCTCAGGACCACCCTGGATTGACCCGCTGCTGCGTGGGCTCGGCGAGTCTTCGCACGCTACTGCGTGATCGAGCACTGGGCCCAGCTTCTCGACGACATGGTCGTCGTCACCCCGCTCCTCGACCGCCTTGTGCACCACGATCTCAAGCTCGACGGGAAGAACGAGCGTCTGTAAGAGGCGGCGCCCCGACGTGCCCGCTATCACCATCACACTAGCGTGTCGTCCCAACGTTGACTGCGGGATTCCGGCGCCGTACGCTGGGGAGGTAGGCTTGCCGTGGGACGAGAACTGGGCGGACGATCCGTCGAACGCCGTGGAGGTGCACTCCTTGGTACCAAACAACTTGGAGCAGAAGCTCCTGGAGAAGATCCGCCACCTCCGGCCCGAGAAGGCGGCGGAGGTCGAGGACTTCATCGACTTTCTGAGCCAACGCGAGAGTGACCGGCAACTCGCCGGTGCCGCGACCGGGCTGTCCGAGGCTTCGTTCCACCAGGTCTGGGACAACCCCGATGACGCCGCTTACGACCAGCTGTGAGTTCGGGGACGTCGTCCTCGTCCCATTTCCGTTCACCGACCAGAGCACCGCGAAGAAACGCCCCGCGGTTGTCGTCAGCTCGGACCGGTATCACCGCGAGCGGCAAGACCTGATCATCCTCGCTGTCACCAGCCAGGTCCGCAACGAGCCGAGGGTGGGGGAAGCGGCGATCTGCGAATGGGAGGAGGCCGGGCTTCTCAAACCGTCCGTACTCAAGCCGCTGCTTGCCAGCATTGAGCAAGGACTCGTCATCCGAAAGCTCGGACGGCTCGTGGAGTCAGATCGACGGGCGCTGCGCGGTGTGCTCGACGAGATCCTCGGGTGCTAGCGAGCCGTCGACTCGCTACGTGCTGCCGGTGCCCTGCTGAGCAGCTTGTGCCCGCGCTGCTTCCAGTGCTGGACGGTGCTCGGGTCGGCGCCGAGCAGTCCAGCCAGAGCGTCCATGCTGAGCCCCTGTCTCTGACGGAGGTTGCGGATGAGTCGGCCCAGATCGATCGCGGGCCTCACCAGACGGGGTTCACCGGGCGCTCACGGTGGCCTCGGGGCTCTGACGGGGGTCGTACCCGAGAAACCGGACCACTCCAGGGATCGCCCGGATGTTCGGAGCGGCGGTTCCGGCCTCCCAATTGAAGACCGTCGTCTTGTCGACCCCGATCTGCAACGCAACCTCCCGCTGCAGAAGTCCGAGGTCCAGACGGCGCTTTCGGACGTGGTCGCCGATCGAGCGGAATTCCGTAGGATAAGCTCTATCAAGGGGTTTCGGGCTCTTCAGCCTCAGATCACAAAATGGCAACGCAGGGGTGAGGGGCAGGTGCCCCGAAGAGCACGCGGACAGCATGGATTCTCAGGACCACTCTGGATCGACCCGCTGCCGCGTGGGCTTGGCGAGTCTTCGCACGCTACTGTGTGATCGAGCAGTGTGCCCGGCTTCCGCTCGATCTGTTGAGGAGATACTACTTTGTCGGTAGGTTGCAGGAAGCTGTACAAGTCTACGGCGACAGTGGCGACTTGGATGGTATGCGCCGAGTACAGCGCAGTGTCCTCGACGCTTACGCGCTTGATTTCGCGAAGCATGCCCCCGCCTACAATACTCCGAGGCTATCGCGGATTTGGAAATCCATCCCCAGCCACTCGTTGGCGGCCTTGAGCCGCAACGAGGCGATCATCTCCGCGTCATTCTCCCGGGTGCACGGGGAGTCGATCAGAGATCGCACGGTTCGCGCGCAGCGCACATCTTCGCCCCACAGCGCCGTGACCTCGCCGGCCTACAGCGTCCGCGCCGCCGCAGGTTCGGGGTCTCGCTCCGTCCGTGAACCGAGGCCCGCGTGGCGGGTGCAACCCGCGCCCGCCAGCACCACGCCCCCGACGGGAATCAGCATGTTCATCCATCGACGCAACACCGCGACATCCTGGAAACTGCCCGCACTCCCGTCCGACACTTCCTGCGACCGCCGTCACTGACGAGCTCGATGACATCCTGGTACTTCGCGATGGTCCGGTCGCCGATCTTTCCGGCCACGGGACCCTCCGTCCGGCGTGGAGTTTGGAGATTTGGTGCGACCACTGCGGCGGGCACGGTCTCGATCAAGCTGGATCGCCGACCCGCCGATCATCTTGGGAGTTGATTTCTCCAGATGGGTCGACGCCGATCCATCGCTCTCATGATGGGGGGTGCTCATGAACACCGGTTTCGGAACCCGCTCCAACCGGCTGGCCCGGCTGACGGTTCTGATCGTGACCGTGCTTTTCTTGAGGGGCTGTGGCAACGACGAGGGAACGCAACCGCCGACCCCGAAACTCGACGATGCCAGCCTGAACTTTGGCAGTGTCGAGGTGGGGCATTCCGTCGAACGCACCTTCACCTTGACCAACGCGGGCGGCGTGACCTTTGGAGGCACGATCAGTTCCCCGTGCCCCGAGTTTTCTCTCCTCACGGGCGGCGGTCCGTACTCTCTCAGTGCCGGGCAGGCTGTCAGCGCCACCGTTCGTTTCCTGCCCACTGCAGCCGGCACCAGGACTTGCGAAATCACGACCGGAAACGGGACGGTGCTTTGCATGGGCGTCGGACTTCAGGCCGCAACCGGCGCGTGCTGTGCCGCGGGAGGAACCTGCACCGTGACGACGGAGGTTGCCTGCGCAGCCCCGAATACCTGGGTCGGCGCCGGATCGGGCTGCTCTCCCAATCCGTGCTCTCTGCCGACCGGAGCTTGCTGCGCGCTGAACGGCGCCTGCACGGTCACGACCGAAGCGGCGTGCGAGGCCCCGGCGGTATGGACGACACTCGGCGTGTGCAGTCCAAATCCGTGTCCGCCCCCAACGGGATCCTGCTGCGCACCCTCCGGCACGTGCACCCTAACGTCCCAGACGGGGTGCGCGGCGCCGGCGATGTGGACGAGATCCGGCGTTTGCGATCCGAACCCCTGCGCGCAACCTACGGGAACGTGCTGTTCCCCCGCCGGCATCTGCACGCAGACGACACAAGTTACCTGCACGTCGCCGAGCGCCTGGAGCGGGACGGTCCACAGCTGCTCGCCGAACCCGTGTCCCGAAGCGACCGGGGCCTGCTGCGCTTCCTCCGGTTCATGCACCCTGACCTCGCAGGGAGGGTGCCTCACACCGGCGACGTGGACGATGCTCGGCGTGTGCAGCCCCAATCCGTGCCCCCGTCCAACGGGCTCCTGCTGCGCCGTCGACGGGAGTTGCTCGGTGACGGAGCAGGCCGGATGTGCGGTCTCAGCGACGTGGACAATATGCGGGGTGTGCGCTCCGAACCCATGCCCGCAGCCCGCCGCCGCGTGCTGCGCTCTCGACGGGTCCTGTGCGGTGACGACGCAGGCGAACTGCGCGGCTCCGCGCGTCTGGCGGGGCGCCGACGCCGGCTGCTCGCCGAACCCGTGCTCTGACCCCGCCGGATCGTGCTGTGCTCTGAACGGTTCCTGCGCGACGACCAGCGAGGCTGGGTGCGCGCCCTCCGCGGCGTGGACGATGTTCGGATCGTGCAGTCCGAATCCGTGCTCGCAACCGACAGGCTCCTGCTGCGCGCCGGACGGTTCTTGCTCGCTGGTGGCCCAGGCTGCCTGTGTGGCGCCATCGACGTGGACCATGCTCGAGGTGTGCGGCCCAAACCCGTGCCCGCAGCCGATCGGATCGTGCTGTGCGCTCAACGGAACCTGCACGGTGACCGTGGAGGCGGCATGTGTGTCTCCGAGCGCCTGGACCGGTTCGGTGGACGATTGCGCGCCGAACCCTTGCCCCGCGGCGACCGGTTCCTGTTGTGCACCCGACGGCGCCTGTGCCATCGCGGCCCACGCAGAGTGTGCCGCGCCGGCGGTGTGGACAATGTTCGGGGAGTGTCTCCCGAATCCCTGCCCGCCACCGACCGGATCGTGTTGCGCGCCGGCCGGCGCTTGTTCTGTCGCCACGCAGGCGGCGTGCGTGTCACCTGCGACCTGGACGATGCTCGGATCGTGCAGCCCGAACCCCTGCCCACGGCCCAACGGCTCTTGCTGCACGCCGGAGGGGGTGTGTTCGCTGACGATCCAGGCGGACTGCGCGGCGCCGGAGACTTGGCGGCTATCCGGGGTGTGCAGCCCCAATCCGTGTCCGCAACCACCGGGATCATGCTGTCGAGCGGACGGACGCTGTACCCAGACCACAGAGACCGAATGCATGGATCCGGCGGTCTGGACCCTATCGGGGACGTGCAGCCCGAACCCCTGCCCGCAACCGAACGGTGCCTGTTGTGCTCCCGCCGGATCCTGCACCGTGACGGCGGCGGAGGGGTGCGCGTCTCCCAACGTCTGGACCGGATCAACCGACGACTGCTCGCCGAATCCGTGCCTGGAGGCCACCGGCGCCTGCTGCACGCCGGCTGGTGCCTGCACGACGACCACACGGGCGGCATGCCTGGCACCGGCGGCCTGGACGATGTTCGGAGTGTGTGCCCCGAATCCGTGCCCGCAGCCGAACGGCTCCTGCTGCGCTCCGGACGGAGGATGCACTCTCACCATCTTGGCGGCGTGCTCGGCGACATCCGCGTGGACCATGTTCGGCACCTGCGGCCCGAATCCGTGTCCGCGACCGTCGGGGTCGTGCTGCACATCGGACGGTTCCTGCACAGTAACCGAGGAACCCGCCTGCGCGGGCCCCGCGGTCTGGACCCTGCTGGAGTCGTGCAGCCCGAACCCCTGCGCCCAACCGAGGGGAGCCTGCTGCGCAATCGATGCGACGTGTACCGTCGCGACCGAGGCGCGGTGTGTCGCGCCGAGTGCCTGGATGGGCGCGGGAACCGATTGCTCCCCGAATCCATGCCCCGAGCCTACCGGAGCGTGCTGCTATACGCCGTATGACTGCTACGTGACCGAGGAAGCCGACTGCCTCCCACCGGGTGTGTGGATGGGCGCGGGCACCGTCTGCACGCCCACGCCGTGCACGGCCCTGGGGGGTGCCTGCTGCATGGACGCGGAATCCTGCACGTTGGTGTTCGAGGACATGTGTATGTTCCCGGGCACCTTCATGGGCACCGGTACAACCTGCTCTCCGAGCCCGTGCGCGGCGACGGTCGGCGCATGCTGTGCGTGGGAGACCTGCGAGGTGAAGATGGAGTGGGAGTGTATAGGCACCTGGCAGGGTGGAGGAACATCGTGCTCTCCCGACCCGTGCGCGCCCCCGACCGGAGCCTGTTGTATCAGCGGCGCGTCATGCTCGGTCACGGAGGCCGACGGCTGCCTGTCTCCGGGACACTGGCTCGGGGAAGCAACGACGTGCTCGCCGAATCCGTGCGCCTCGGTGCTCGGTGCTTGTTGCTCCTCGCTCGGTTTCTGCGTGCAGACAACGGAGTCGGCTTGCCTGATGATGTCCACGTGGATGGGCTGGGGAGTTTCCTGCACGCCAAACCCGTGCTCGGGCGCGGCCCCGTCTTGGGGGGAATCCCCGTCGGTCTCGTCTCCCTGAAAGGGCGAGAGATGCGTCACGGCGGCTGGCGGCTCGCCGACGAGGTGACAGCCGCAAGCCCGGCTCGGTCCGGAGGGTGTGCCGCCGCGGCGCGCTACTCGTCGACGAGGCGGTAGCCGACTCCCGGCTCGGTCCGCAGGTAGCGCGGGCGCGCCGGGGTTTCTTCCAACTTCTTTCGAAGTTGCTGCATGTAGACACGGAGGTAGTGCGTCTGGTTGGCGAAGGAAGGACCCCAGACCTCCTGGAGCAGTTGCCGGTGCGTGATGACCCGGCCCGCGTGGCGGACGAGCACGGCGAGGATCTTGTACTCGATCGGGGTAAGGTGAATCTCCACGCCGCCCAGGCGCACGTGCCGTCGGACGAGGTCTACGTGGAGATCGCCGACCTCGAAGACCGGTTCGTCCTTGGGATCCATCCCCTCCCGCGCGGCGTGGCGCAGCGCGACCCGCATCCGTGCAAGCAGCTCGCCGACGCCGAACGGCTTTGTCACGTAGTCGTCGGCCCCGGCGTCGAGCGCGTCGATCTTGTCGCGCTCCTGGCCGCGGGCGGAGAGAACGACGATCGGGGTCGTCGCGATCTTGCGGACACTGCGCGCCACGCGCAGGCCGTCCATGTCGGGCAGTCCCAGATCCAGGATGATCAGATCGGGCCGCTGGGAAGCGGCAAGACGGATGCCCTCCTCGCCGGTCACCGCCTCCAAGAGCCGGTATCCCTGGGTCGCGAGGCTCGCGCGGAGGAAGCGGCGGATCTGCGCGTCGTCCTCGATCACCAGTACCACGATCTTTCCCGGGTCGCTCATGGTCCTGCCATGGCCTCCAGACTTGGCGGTGGGATGCCCGCCGAGATCGTGAAGCGAAACACCGCTCCGCCCCCATCGCGGTTGATCGCCCGGATCTTCCCACCGTGCGCCTCGACGATGCCACGGCAAATGGAGAGGCCAAGGCCGACGCCACCCCGGTCCCCGGCCTGGGGTCCCCCATGATGCTTCTCGAAGATCCGCTCCTCGTCTCCATCGGGAAGCCCCGGTCCCCGGTCGGCCACGTCGACGACCACCTGCTCGTCGTCGGCCCGTGCGGTGACCTCGATCGCCGTGTCCTCCGCCGTGTACTTGATCGCGTTCTCGAGCAAGTTCACCAGAACCTGCTCCATCAGCGCGCCGTCGATCAGGACGAGCGGCAGATCGTCGGGAACGCGGACGAGCACGGGGCGGCCGCGCAGGACCTTCTCGACGTGATTGAGGGCGGCACCGACGACCTCCTCGAGCGGCTGCCACTCCTTCTGAAGGTGGACGCCGCCCGATTCGAGGCGGGTCATGCTGAGGAGGTTGCCAAGAAGGCGGTTGAGGCGCTCGGCCTCATCGAGAATGGATTGGATCAGCTCGCCGCGGGTCTCAATCATGAGCAGTCCGTCCGCCTCCAGGAGACTGCTTGCCGCCCCAATGATGGTGGCCAGCGGGGTCCGCAGGTCGTGCGAGACCGAACTCAGGAGCAGGTTGCGCAGCCGCTCCGCCTCGATGCGGATCTTGCTGTCGTGCGCCTCTTGCGCCAGAAGCGCGCGCTCGATGACGACGGCGGTCTGGTTCGCGGAGGCTCCGAGCAGGTCGAGCTTCTCCGGGGTGATGGACTGTCTCCCACCCTCGGGGAAAAGACAGATCACGCCAACCCCTCCGCGCGCCGTCTTCAGGGGGATGCTCATCGCTTTGGAGCCCGACAACGTCGCCGTGGCGAGCCCGGCCATCTGTCCGTGCTCGTGAACCCACTGCGCGACCACCAGCTCCTTGGGGTCGAGCGGGAACGAGGAGGTGATCCCTCCGGACTGATCGAGGCGCCCCTCCGGGTTCGGGAGCAGGACCCAGACCTCACCCTCGAAGACCTCCCCCCAGTGCCGTTCCACGCTGGTGACCACCTCGGCGATCGTGCTCGTCTGCGCGAACTCACGGATCATCTTGTGGAGGGCCGCTGCCCGATCCTGGCGCTGCCGGTGCGTCTCGGCCTGGTCCCGGAGGCGCACGGCGGCCGTGCTGATCAGCAGAGCCACGATCAGCATGACACCGAAGGTCACGAAATACTCGCTGTCGGCGACGGCGAACGTCAGATGGGGCGACACGAAGAAGAAGTCAAACGCCGCCACGCTGAGCAGTGATGCGAGCAGCGACGGACCGCGTCCCAGCGCCGCCGCCACGAAGGCGACTTCGAGGAGATACACCATGATCAGGTTGGCCGGCGCGAAGTGGTGGTGCATGAGACGGCAGATTCCAGTCGCCAGCCCGACCGCCAGGATTCCCCACAGGTAGGATCGGGCCGGGCTTTGCCGATGCAGGCGCGGCAGGAGCGGGGGACGACCCTCGTCCTTCTCCCCGCGGATCACGTAGACGTCGATGTCGTCGCTTCCCCGGATCAGCGTGTCGACCGCGGAGCCGAAGAGGCGATCGCGCCACCAAGGCCGGGCCGGTTTGCCGACGACGATCTTGGTCACGTTCTGCGCCCGCGCATGGGCGAGCAGCTCCTCGCTGACGTCGAGTCCTGTCAGCGTGACGGTCTGCGCCCCGAGTTGCTCGGCGAGGCGAAACGTATGGGAGATGCTGGCCCGGTCCTCCTCGGACTGGCGGGGGTCTCCGGGACGCTCGACGTAGGCGACGATCCACTCGGCGCGCAGACCGGCGGCCATCCGCGCGGCGGCACGGACGACCCGCGCCGCGCTCGGGCTCGCGCTCACACAGACCAAGAGCCGTTCGCTGACAGGCCAGACCTGGCCGATCGCCTGATCGTCCTTGTAGGTCCGCAGCTCGGCATCGACTCGATCGGCGACCCGCCGCAGGGCCAGCTCCCGCAGGGCCGTAAGATTCCCGCGCGTGAAGAAGCCGCGCATCGCGCGTTCGGCCTGGGCGGGGACGTAGACCTTCCCCTCCTTCAGTCGTTCCAGCAGATCTTCGGGCGTGATGTCGATCAGCTCGATCTCGTCTGCGTCATCGAGGAACCGATCGGGGACCGTCTCGCGAACCACCACGCCGGTGGTCTGCGTGATGATGTCGTTCAGGTTCTCCAGGTGCTGGATGTTGACGGCCGTGTAGATGTCGATGCCCGCGCCAAGCAGCTCCTCCGCGTCCTGCCGGCGTTTCGCGTGCCGCGCGCCTGGCGCGTTGCTGTGCGCCAGCTCGTCGAGGAGGAGCACCTGCGGCTTGCGGGCCAGCGCGGCGTCAAGGTCGAACTCTTGCAGGACCGTTCCGCGGTACTCGTACGATCGAGCTGGCAGGATCTCGAGGCCTTCGAAAAGCGCTTCGGTCTCGGGGCGGCCATGCGTGTCGACCCAGCCGACCGCCACGTCGATGCCCTGCCCCCGGCGCAGCCGCGCCTGCTCGATCATCGCGTAGGTCTTCCCGACCCCCGCGGCGGCACCGAGGAACACCCGCCGCCGCCCTTGGGTTCGAGGCGCCTCCGCCTTCAGGATGCGGGCCAGCAGCCGCTCGGGATCGGGTCGGTCGTCGTTCATCTTCCCTCTAGGCGCCGTGTCTCGAAACGGGAGGAGCCCAGCGGGATTTCGCAAGCCCGTCGAGGGCCACGTTCAGTTTCAGCACGTTCACGCGCGGCTCCCCGAGGAGTCCGAACTGCCTGGGCTCCAGGCACCGGTCCACCAGGTTTCGCACCGCTGCGGGGTCCAGACCACGCGACCGCGCAACCCTTGGCACTTGGTAGTAGGCCGCGGCGGGGCTGATCTGGGGGTCGAGTCCGCTCCCCGAGGCCGTGACCAGATCGACCGGCACGGGACGCACGCTTGGCGGGTCCCGACGGCGGAGCCTCTCGATGCGCGCCCGGATCGAGTCCGCCAGCGCCGGATTCGACGGACCGAGGTTCGATCCGGTCGATGCGGACGCGTTGTACGGGGGCGAGGTCGCCGAGGGCCGTCCCCAGAAGTACCGGGGCTCCGTGAACGACTGTCCGATCAGCGCGGAGCCGATCACGCGGCGGTCCGGGCGTCCGCCGGCGCCTTCGCCTGCAGGTTCGTCTCCGTGCCTTCTCTCGGGCGCTCCCGCGCCCTCGGCCCCGCGCGAACCATCAGGAAGTCCCTCGTAGACGAGGCTTCCCTCCGCCTGAAAGGGGAAGATCACGCGGGAGAGGAGCGTGACCCCGAGGGGGTAGGCGAGTCCGGTGATCACCGTGAAGACCGCGAGCAACCGGACCGAGATGTTGAGTGCGTTACGCACAGCTCCTCCTAGTAGAACCCGGCCGCGTGGAGCGCCATGTCGATCAGCTTGATCCCGACAAACGGCACGACGAGCCCGCCGAGTCCGTACGGCAGCAGGTGCCGCCTCAGCAGGCTCGAGGCGCTCATCGGCCGGTACTTGACCCCTTCCAGCGCCATCGGGATCAGGGCCATGATGATGAGCGCGTTGAAGACCAATGCCGAGACGATGGCGCTTTGCGGGCTGGTGAGCTTCATCACGTCGAGCCCGCCCAGGGCCGGGTAGACCCCCGCGAAGGCCGCCGGGAGGATCGCGAAGTACTTCGCGACATCGTTCGCGATGGAGAAGGTGGTGAGCGCCCCCACGATCAGCACGATCCCGACCAGCAGCAGAACGAAGGTCGGACCGTGCGTCGGGAGCGTGCCCTCTGTGGCCGGGACTTTCTTTTTCGCGGCGAGCGATCCCGCCAGGGCGAGCGTGGGAACGATCACCCAGTACCGTGCGCCGAACATCGCGACGCCGAGCAGGAGGTGGTAGAGCGGGACGCCGACGCCCAAGCCGCCGAAGGCGCTCCCGTTGTTGTTGCCGGCGGAGGAGAGCGCATAGAGGATCTCGCTGAACCCGTGCGGGCCGGGATTGAAGACCGCACCGCGGCCCGGGGCGCACGAGACCGCGATCGCCGTGCCGCCGAAAACGAGGATCGGGCAGATGAGGATCACCAGGGAGGCCATCTTCATGTCATAGGCCTCGATCTTCTTGCCGAGGTATTCGGGGGTCCGTCCGACCATCAGGCCCGACACGAAGACGGCGACGAGAGCGAAGATGAGCATCCCGTAGAGACCAGAACCCGCTCCGCCAAAGACCACCTCGCCCAGTCGCATCAGGACCATCGGCGCCAGCCCGCCGAGGGGCGTCAGCGAATCGTGCATCGCGTTGACCGACCCGCTCGACGCGGCCGTTGTGGCTGCCGCCCAAAGCCCCGAGTTGACGATCCCGCAGCGGGTCTCCTTGCCTTCCATGTTGCCGCCGGCCTGGAACGGGCTCGCGACCGTGTCCAGACCCGCCTGCGTGAGGGTTGGCGTGGACGCGCTCTCGACCGGGATCCCGACCAGCAGAAAGGCCGCCAGGATCAGCGTCATCGCCGCGAGGATCGCCCATCCCTGGCGGGTGTCGCCGATCATGCGGCCGAAGGTGTAGCAGAGGCCGGCCGGAATCAGGAGGATCGCCAGCATCTCAAGCAGGTTGCTCAACGGAGTGGGGTTCTCAAACGGATGGGCGGAGTTGGCGTTGAAGAAGCCGCCGCCGTTGGTGCCGAGCTGCTTGATGGCGATCTGGGACGCCGCCGGTCCCGGCCGGAGCGAGGTCCAAAACGTGAGACGTCTGAGGGCCGCTCCTGACAGCCTGGCTGGCCAGATTCATGAGGTGCCAGGCGAATCCACGGTGGCGACGGCGGCTCCGGTGGGTCCGATTCCGATACGTACTCCGGTCGCCGCGAATCTCCAGCGACCGCCATCCGGAAGGTGGGGTCGTAAGACTAAGCGGATCCCGAGGACGACTCCCCTGGACCCGCCTTCACGTAACCCACGGAGCGTGCGTTGCCCCCTCAGTACCAGGCGATCCCGAGGGCCCTGGCCGTGAGAGCCCCGACCTCGCCGTCCACGGCCAGACCCTTCCGCAGTTGGAACGCGCGCACCGCCGCAGCCGTCTGCGGCCCGAAGTCGCCGTCCACGCCGCCGGCGCTGAACCCCTCGGCCGCGAGAGCCCTCTGCACGTCGCGCACCAGGCGCCCTGTCATGTGCGGCTCCTTCAGGCGGAGCACGATCCCGCCCGCGGGGACCGGCACCGGAGCTTCGGGCAGTCTGACCTCGATCCCGGGGACCAGCACGCCGGTGTCCCAGCGCCGCCCCGCAGCGGCGCCTTCGATCACGCCGCGCTTCGTGGAGTGCGCCTCGACCGTCTTTCCGTATCCGGCCGAGATGGCCACGTGGCCGATCGCGCCCCCGGGACGGCGCAGGAGAAAGGCGCCGGGCGTGGCGGCGGCCAGGCCCACGGCAATCTCTCGGCCGGAAGTCGTGGCGTCTTCGGCCCAGAAACCGGTGTAGGCGTCCACCGTGTCCGGGTTACCGCCAAGCGGGCGGCACCCGAAGATCTGCCCGCTCGCCTGGTACACGCACCACGAGGCGAACTCCGCGCAGTCCCAAGGACCGCGCCACTGGGAGTTCGCCTTCGGAGCCAGCGCCCCCAGCACATAGGCCTCGCCGAGGTGCTTCCGCGCAAGAGTGAGAAGCTGCAATGCCGTCGCCATGGGTCCTCCTCACACGGGAAGCGAGATGCCCGCGACCAGAGCCTTCTGGATTGTTCCGATCAAGGCGTTGGCCGCATCCTGGGCGGCCTTCTTCGCCATGACCCGCACGGCGAGAAACTCCGACTCCAGGATCGCGCGCTCCTCGTTCAGCTCCTCCTCGATCGCTTCCTGGTCGAGCGCACCGTCGGCCATCGCCTCCAGCAACAGAAGGAGGCGGCTCTCTCTCGCCGCGGCGATTCCCTTGACGAACCGCACGGCATCGGGAACGTGGGCGCTGACGTCCCGCTCGGCCGCCCCGATCGCTTCGGCCCAGACTTCCTTCCATTCCATCGACGGTCCCTCCCGGTCTTACTTCTTGGCCCGTTCCGCTGCCACGGCGGCCTGAAAATGCGCGTCGAACTGTGCCCGGTCAAAGCGGATCAAAGATTCCGGATACGGGTCGTTGGCCCGGTCCGGGTCGATACTGTACCGCGCGTGCCGGTCCCGGGTGACCTCCCAGGCTTCGAGGATCTTCGCGGTGATCTGCACCGACTCGTCGTTCTTGGCCCGCACCTTCTGTCTCAGGAGAAGCACGCGGAGGTCGGTATCGATCTCCGGATACCGTTCCCTGAACCCCTCGTACGCCCGTGCCTCGGGTGTCGCGGACGAGAGATCGTCGTAGAACCTGCAGATCTTCTCGTAGCTCGTGATCAGGCGATCTTCGGATTGCTGGTCGTAGTCGGCGACCAGGTGGACGGCACAACCCTGGAGCAGGATGACCAGACTCAGCAGCGCGCCTGCCGCGCGGAGGCGGCGTGTCACTTCGTCCCCTTCATGAACCGGATCACCTGGTCTCGGGTGCCCGGATCATCGTCGAACCCGCCGTGCGTGGTCGCACCGCTGACACTCCCCGGCGCCACGCAGCATGGGAGCTTCGCCTTGGCACCGAACGCCTTGTCGAAGTATCTCTGCATACCGAGGATCGGTGTTTGCACCCCGTGCTCGAACGACTCCGATACCAAATAGAGAAGAGAGCGCCGGTATGGGGAGCAGGTCGGATCGTCCTCCTCGGCCTTGTCGCTCAGGTGAAACTGTTGGTAGCGCTTCACCGCACCCGACTGGATGTGGGGCCACGCGAGTTTGCGGAAGTCGTCCACCGTGATGGCCGGCGCCAGGAAGCTGACCGATTCGAAGGCCAGTCCCTGCCTCACCCCGACGGCGATCACGTGGCCGTGCACGATGCTCCCCGCCGAGTGTCCCACCAGGTGAATCCGGATCGGCTGCTTCGCCGCCTGCGACGCCTGAAAGTGCGCGAACAGCCGCACCAGACCGGAGTCGGGGTTGGCCGAGAGTGCGGCCGCGTTCTGCTTCATCTCGCCCCAGATCGCCGAGCCGGGTCGCCAGAAGATCCTCTCCAGGCGTCGGTTCCACCACTTCTCGGCCCGGGCCCAGAACCCTTCGCCGGCGCCTGCGGCGCGCGGGACTCCGCGCACGGCGTCCTCCAGGCGGTTCGTCACGGTGTCGAGGAGGCCCGTCTCCCACATGAGGAAGATCGGAAAGATCCGCTTCCCGTAGAGCAGCGGAATCCATTCGGCGGCACACGTCGCCGCGGCCTTCTCGTCGACGAGTCCGCCGTGGGCATAGACGCAGATATCGATCGGCTTTCCGGCGAGGCCCCACCTGGTCCGTGCTTGCGCGAGGTGAATGTCGATCAGCGCGCGCAGGTCGTCGGGCGTGGTGCGAAAGACTCCCCGGTCGGAGAGCGCGCCGTTGTTCCCCATGTCGATCACGAAGGGCGAGATCTCGCGGTTGCGCAACACGTCCCCCGCCGCGAGGGTCACCTGCTTGGCGCGATCGACGCGGAGCGTGCTGCTGCACGCGATGGCCTCGTGATCCTGGGTGGCGACGCCGAGCTGGGCAACCCAGCAGTCCATGGCGTTGCTCAACCAGTCATCGTAGGTCAGCAGGCCGAGGCCGTGGGAACCCCAGTCGGTCCCCCAGGAGTTCTGGATCAGGAATCCCCTCTCGTCGTAGCCGACCAGGGCGATGGCGTGTCCGCCCGCCGATCCGCGCCGATGCGGGATCACGAACATGCCGTCGAAGGAGGCCGGACGCCGCTTCGCCGGCGGCGCCTTGTCGCCGGCGTCCCATCCGACGTGGGTGTCCACACTGGCGTAGACAATCCCTGCCTCGTTCAGGGCCGCGTGAATGTCGGAGATCTGCCGGATGTCGATCCGGTAGTAGGCGCCCATCGGACGCCGCACGGCATCCAGCCACCAGTCCTCTTCCGCGCTCCGCGCCGCGGGAGGAACATCGAGACCGGTCTTCCAGAGGCGATCGAGGCACGCGCCGTGTTTGTGCCAGCCCTTCAGGGCGCCGCGCAGGCTGGACCCGTCGTCGGCGGCGCCGCTGAACTCGTCGTACCGTCGGGCCATGGAGTAGAGCATGTACGGCGAGATCTCGGCTTTCCCCTCTCGCCCTGATTTTCTCAGGAGGTACTCGACCACGAGGGAGAGAGAGAACCCGGTGCACGCATTGGTCTCCCCCTGCGACTTGACCTTCAGGGGAATCTCCGGGAACACCGTCGGCCGGGGCGTGATGGCGATGCTCGGCCGGAAGGGCAGATCCCGGAAGTCGATGGTGTCCGGGCGGACGTTGCGAATGCGACTTCGATTCCTGGACATGGGGCACTCCACTAGCGCATCGAACGGAGGACGCCGATCTGCCGCTCGGCCGCCGATCGCTGCTGGGCCGATGGTGGTCCGGGCCCCCAAAGAAGCGGCCGGGACAGTGAGATCCGGTAGAGCGCGGAGAGATTTCGCGCGGCCAGCGGGTCCGATGTCTCCTTCACGGCGTGGAGGAGGCGCTGCTCAACGGCCTGGATTTCCATGCCGGCGCCGCGAACGGTGTCCGCCGGGGAAGGCGCCCGGGCCTCGATCCGCCTGAGGCTGGCGACCGCGAGGTAGTTGGCGGGTGCCGGCGAGGACGGGAGAAGGTCGCCCGCCTGCGCGTACTCCCGCTCGGCAGAGGAGTCCGGCGCGGACGCGGTCGGATCTCCGGATCGCAGCATCGCGGTCCCCAGGAAGATGCGGGCGAGCGCGAGGTTCATCGGATCCTGTCCGGCGCCGTAGTGGGCAAGGTAGTCCTCGAAGCTCCGCTGGGCCGCACGGTACGCCCCGCTATAGAACTGAAGAGCGCCCTGGGCGTAGAGGACGATTGCGCGCGTGGACTTGAGCCCGGCTGCCGACTCGAGCGGGCGGTACGGGACCCACCCCGGCGGACCCTCGGCCATGTAGACCTTCATCCACTCACCGCGCACCTCGGCGATGCCGTAGGGACGCCGGAGCGATAGTTCACCGACGGGTCGAGCCGACGGCGAAGGCTCGGCGCGGAGCGTCACGCTCTGTTCGTAGGCCTGGTGGAGTGCCGCCAGAGTCGCCCGGGGGATCTCGACAGGCGAGAAGTTGACCTGGTCCGTGGGGGGTTCCGCGCGGATCTCCTGCTCGGCCACGGTCACCGTCTCTCGAAGCCCCGCGCTCTCCGGGATACCGGCCGCCGAGGGAAGCAGGCGAAGGTGCGAGTGAACGTAGACGACATCGCCCGCTTCGTAGAACTCGCCCCAGATCACCACGGCCGCCCCCTGGATAGCGGCATTCCCGGCGATCGTCTCGCGGCTCAAGAGGACTCGCTCCGCCGGCTGGCCCAGGCATACGGCGCCGACGCTCGTGAGCCCGCTGATGGTGCTCAGCGCCTCCTGGTCCATGAGCTGGGCGAGCTCCCAGCCCCAGGGGGCATCGCCCGGAGAGTCGTATTCAAAGACGAGGATCTGATACAGCGCATCCAGCAGCCTCGGATCGCCGATCCGCCCCCGAACGGCCGGGACCGCCGCGGACGGGATCAGGAGGGCCAGGAGGGCCAGGACCGTGAACGCTGTGGCACGGGCGCGTCGCATGGCGTCTCCCTAGCCGATCGGTTCCAGCGAGCGAGCCGGGCTCGCCCCGCCGAGCCCTTCCAGGGCCCGATCGAGATCTTCCTCGATGTCGCCGCTCAGCACGTCGAGTTCCTTGGCGTGGAGCAGGCACCGGCGCGCCAGATCGATCTTCCCCTCGGACCGATAGCGTTCGCCGAGAAGATACGAAACCAGGGCCAGGAAGAGTCCGTCCACGGGCTGCTCGACGCGCGCCAGCTCGGCCAGGCTGCTCGTGGAGCTCACCCCGCTGAACACCGTCTGCGCCCTGCCGGCCAGTGCGGTGAACGAGAGAACCGACTCGACCTGCCCGGAGTTCTCCTCGGCGTAGCCCCAGAGCACGCCCGGGGCCCCGAGAGCTCGACCGGCCGCCTCGGCCTCGGCTTTCTGCCGCACCCGAACCTGTGTGCATCGCTTGACCTGCACCGGAATGTCGGCGAGCAGTTGGTAGCTCGCCAGATGTTCGCGTATGCCGCGCTCGAGTTTGTAGGTGAGCACGTTCAGGAAGGCGTTGCACCTTTCCGCGTCGAGATTCGAGCTGGCGAGGTCGAAGACGTAGAACAGCTCGCTCTCCGCCGCCAGGTCGCTCCGGCAGGCGCGCAGCGCGGCGGACGTCGTGTCGATGATGGCGGAAGCATCCCGGACCGGGAAATCCGCCGCGCGAAGGTCCAACCGAATCGCCTGGCCCGCCGTGAACCGCCGCACCACGACCTTGGGAACCAGTGGACCGGGAAGCGTCACTTCGAGGCGAACCGAGTCCTGTCCCGCGCGGACGCCGCGGATCACGAAGTGGCCCTTGTTGCCCGCCTCCAGCGACCGACAGTTGTCCGCCAGGTCGGTCTCGAGAAGGCAGATCCTGGCCGTCTGGGGCGGAATGCCGTCAATGTAGAGATCGCCGGCAACCTCCAGCATCTCGCCGTTCGGAACACGAAGGAGGATCCAAAGGACCACGACGAAGCCCACGATCGCCCCGCCGAGCTGCAGATCCTTGCGCCGGACCGTGCCGGTGGACTGGAGAATGCCGAAGGTGATGACGGCGACCACGAGAGAGAAGAGAACATAGGATGCCACCACCTGCTGGCGCGTATGTGCCGTGATGAGAAGAGCGATGGCGGATCCGAGGACGATCACCACCAGCGCGAGCAGCACCCAAAGCGGCGGCCCGGATGGTTTCGCCGTCCCCCCGGCCTTTCCCGATCGCTGCGGTCTGCGGGGCATGCGATCTCCCCCTTTCGGCTTCCGGTTGCCGGCGGACAGTGGAGCCCCACTCGGCATCCAGTCAAGCGCGGGCTCCGTCGGGCATCCATGCCACGTGCCGGTGGGTGCTCCCACCCCCATCCGAACGACCACCCGAGAGTTTACCAGAGCGCCGGGGGCGAACGTAAAGCCATTTTCGCACCGCGGAGGATTGTCACGCGGAACCATGCCTAGCTGACTGCTTCACCTGCTACCACGCCTGGAGAACGCACCTGTCCCTGGAGATAAATTGCCCACAGCCCCGGGAAATCCAAGCCATCAACCGGGCCGCGTGGGTGAATTTCCAGAGATCGGTGGGCGGCATCATCACTACCAGCACGTCGCGGCCTGACCCGCCTCCCGCCTTTACGCTGCTGAAATCCCGAGGAATCGGTCTGTCCGACGCGCAAGTCGGCGCCCCGTCAGCCGAACCCGACCACCTTCCCAGCCGCCCCGGCCCGGCTCCCGCGTCTGCAACCGATCGATTTGGTCACTCCGGGAACCGTTCACTCGCTGGGAAGTGCGCCGTTCGCATATTCCCCCGCGGGGGACACGGCGGGAAGGACGTTCCCAGGATCCACAAGTGCAGCTCGGCTGACGATTGGCACACCACGGGTTCGTCGGACGCAAACAGCTAGGCCGTCTGCAGAAAGACCAGGACCAAGTCGCCGAACGTTATCTTTCTGCTCACGAAGCGATCGGAAATCCCGTAGCGCTTCCACGTGCCGCCACTCGACCGGATCCTGGAGGAAGCAGCGTCGCCCCTCGTCCGGTTCGCCTCTAGTCGGCCAGAATCCGAGCATCGACCTCGAAGACCGTTGCCATGGTCCCGTGATCGGGGGCGACGGAGACACAGGCTCCCGGAGCCACATTCGCGTGCCCCACGTCCAGGGTGTCCCACATACCGGCGACGAGTCCTCCGGTGTCACGGACCTCGATGCGCACCGTCTTCCGGCCCTCGCTGTCGTACTGGTGGGTCGTCACCTGAGCCGCGCGCCAGTCCGTGTCCCAGTTGGTGTCGCCCTCCCAGTCCCAGCGCACCATGAGAGCCCCGGTGCTGTCCTCCCTATCGACGGAGCACGAAGGGTCGAAGGAAAACACGGTCTCCGTGGTCCCGGTGGAAGGGTCCGACAGAAAGCAGGCCGTAGGCGGATCGTTCGTCGGGGTCGCCGGGTTCTTCTTGTCGTCTCCGCAGCTCGAAACCAGCGACCAGCCGGCCAGGGCCAGTAGCACTACGCGAATTGTCCGATGTCGACAGATCATCCGTTCCTCCTACCATCCACTCCTCTTGGATTCGCGTGAAGGATGATGGTGCCGCCCTCGTTGGGGCTGGCCAAGGCAAGCCCGGGACCCAAAAGGAGGAGGCCGACGAACAACAGACAAGGCAGGGATCGGGATCGGTTTGTCACGTCACGTTCCCCCCAGAGCGGAAATTGAGACCTGGAGCAGGCGAGGCTTTTCCGCTATCGAGTGAAACCTGTTCCTCAAGAATGCACCCGTCAACTGGAATTCCCGACGGCCCAGTCCTGCATGCGGAGAAGTGATCCCGGCGAGACGTGTGCCTCGACGACGCACGCAGGCACGTGGGATGGCAGCGGCGTCAGTCACCGTGGAGCCGTATCGAGTTCGTAGACCGTTCGCCGCGGGGTCCGAGCCGAACGGGAGTGTCAACCGCTTCGCCCGAGAGAACGGAGAGTCAGAGAATCCCGAGGCCAAATCGCGAAAAACGGACGGTTCGCGACGGGCACGTTCCGAACCCACACGGAACGGAGAATCCGCCCGCACCAATACCGCCGCAGACCTCTGCGACAACACGCATAGAGAGACCCCGGTACCTTTCATCATCGGGGCCTCCGTCAACCACTCCAGCCACTGAGTTCCGTAATGGAGAGAACAGCCTCGCCGCACCGAACACGAACCTGCGCGATTGCGGTGAACGCTCACACGACGCATTGTCCGTATCGAATGGGTCAGCGCCCTGACTTCAGTGCCCGGAGCTCTTCCGGTATCTCCGGGGCTTGATCCGTCCGGCCGGTGGCGGACGAGAGGCGTTCCGCCTGCTTCAAGGTCAGAGCCGCCTTCTCCGTCAATCCCGCCTGGGAGTAGGCCTCGGCCAGCAAACGCAGGTACATCGGGTTCCCCGCTTGGGAATGCCGGACCGCGCCCTCGGCCAGCGTCACGGCTGCGGGAGGATCCCGGAAGGCAGGGTCCTCGGAAATGATCATGAGGAGCGCCAGCCTGTACATCGATTGCGCGTCGGTGGGTTCTAGTTCGAGCGCCTTGCGCAAATGCATGGCCGCCTCTTTCACGTTCCCTTCGTCGACCAGAGCATTGGCGAGATTCCGTTGGGCCGAGGGGTACTTGGGGTCGAGCTCCTCCGCTTTTCGGAAGTGGACCATCGCCTCTTTCTTTCTGCCGAGGCTGAAGAGTGCGAGTCCAAGGTTGTTGTGCGTCTCCGTCCGGTCCGGCCGGACCCGGAGAGACTCCTCGAACCACCGGACAGCCTCCTCCAGGCGCCCGGCCATGACGCAGGCCCGCCCCAGCGACACCAAGGTGACCTCGTCGCTCGGGTGCAGCCGCTGCGCTTGTTCGAAGTACCGGACGGCGAGGTCGTAGCGCCGCTGTTCGAGGTAGACGCAGGCGATGTTGTGGTGGGCCAGCCAGGCGGTCGGCGACGTCCTGATGGTATCCAGCCAGAGGGTCTCGATATCGCGATAGACACGAGCCCGGTGCCATGTAGCCCCGCTTAGGCCCAGCAGGAGGAGGAGAGCAAGGCCTGCCTCTCGCAAGCCCGGAGGCCGCCCGTGTTCGGCCCTCCCTTTCCCGAAACTCGCGGGGCGCCGTAGTCGTCTGGCTGAGCCCGCCGCGGCCGAGGCAAGGAGAACCATCGGTCCCAACGCCGCCAGATACTGATAGTGGTCGGCGACGAAGGTGTAGCGCATCGGATAGATATTGAAGAAGCCCAGCGCGGGAAAAAGGGTCGCGCCGTAGAAGAGCGCGGCGGCCAGCGGGCCGCGCCCCCACCGTTGCCGGAACCGCCAGAGGGCCGCATAGAGCCCCAGCGCCGTCAGCGGAAACGCATACTGCCACAGGGCCGTCGGGCTGACCGACCATCGCGGATAGACGAAGGACAGTGGCCACGGAAGGATCAGCTTTCTCAGGTAAAACCAGAAGGCCCGTCCCGCCACGAGGATACGTTCGAGCAGAGAGAAGTCCCATTCGGCCCCGTGGGCTCCGACGTGACGTTTCTCCATCCAAAGCGTGACGAGTCCCATCCCGGCGCCGGCGAGGAAGAACGGCAAGAGGGGACACACGTCTCGGAACGAGAGCCTTCCCCGCTTCCACCAGACGAGCAACAGCACGGTCACGGGAAACGATGCGGCCACCGTCTTGCTGGCCAGAGAGCCGAGGAAGAGCGCAAGGCTGATGATGTACCAGCGCCGCCTCGATCCGCCTTCCCTCTCGAGCCGGTCCAGAGTCCGCAGGTAGGCGTAGAGGGCCGCCACGTAGAACAACCCCATGAGCACGTTCTTGCGTTCAGTGATCCAGGCCACCGATTCGACCTGGACGGGGTGGGTGGCGAAGAGAGCGGCCGCCAGCCATGCCCCCGGCATCTTCAACCGGGACAGCAGACGCCAGACGAGAAGCGCGCTGAGGACATGCAGCAGGATGTTCGTGAGATGGAAGCCGGCCGGGCGCAGGCCCCAGAGGTGCCTCTCGATCCAGAATGTGGTGTGAACGAGCGGGTAGTACTGGGGCACGGCCCCGGGTTCCAGCCAGATCCGTCGCAGACCCTGCAGGTCGCTCAGGGTTGGGTTGCCGGTCAGGTAGTCGTCGTCGTCCCAGATGAAGCCGGCATGCAAGGCCGGGTAGTAAGCAACCAGCGTGCAGAGGATCAGCGCCGCGGCGGCCGCGAATCGAATCCACCCGCCGGCGCCGATCTCCTCGGTCCCATGGGAGCCGTACCCGACACCACTCGACACGACGCTACCTCGGCCGTCCGCAGTCGAACCCACGCAGACGGGGCAAGAGACGGCTCAGGTCCGTCTCCCGGTTCTCGACGAGCGAGGTCTTCAAACTCCGGTCCCCCTTCCGGCCTGCCATGCGCGACCGCCACCGAGCATATCCGATCTCTGCGCGCGACTCCAACCCCGCGGCGAGTCACCCGTGCCTGATCACAGGAATGCATCCGCGGGTCCCGCGGCATGAAACGATGGCAATGGCCACAGGATCCCCAGGTGGTGCCCCCAGAGGAAACCCCGATGTCCTTGTCGACGATACATTGACCGGACCGCGGAGTGGCCGGAAGCAACCTTGACGCTGTCACAGACCTCGGCTAACGTCGTTTGGGCTGGCGCGAGCGGTGTCCAGGGCGACAGATTGTCGTATCGGCTCTGCGATCGGATGATTGGGTCGTGGAACATGGGGACGAAAGGCCGGATCATGGGTCGGCCCAAACCAACACGTCCGGAAACACCGGAGGCCCGAACAGACCCTTTGTCTGTGGCTTTCGGTCGCCTTGTCGGCAAGGGCCCGCCGATCGCCACCGCCTTTTCCCCTCTCCTTTGGGACGGCCTGGCAACCCTGGCTCTCATCTCGACAGCGGCTTGGATGGCGCATTGGACCTGGTGCACATGGCCGGACATCCTGGTCGATTTCGGGCGAGAGCTTTACGTCCCCTGGCAGTTGACAGAGGGGCGAAGGCTGTATGCCGATATCGAGTTCTTCAGCGGGCCGCTCTCTCAGTACCTCAACGCTTTCGTCTTCAGAATGTTCGGCACCGGGTTCCTCGTTCTCGTCACTTTCAATCTACTCCTGCTCACGGGGCTGCTTCTGCTGTTGTACTACGCTCTGCGCCAGATCGCCGGCCGGGGAGCCGCCTTCGGGGCCGGCATGGTGTTCGTGCTCCTGTTCGCTTTCGGCCAGTTTGTTCCCAACGGCAATTACAACTATGTCTGTCCGTACTCCCACGAGATCACGCACGGTCTCCTTCTGTCCCTCGCAGCCCTGGTGTGCCTGTGGCAGGTCCGACGCCTGGGACTGCCCGCGGTTGCCCTGGGTGGCTTCGCTCTCGGTCTGGTAACACTGACGAAGATAGAGATCTTCTTCGCGGCCTCGACCGCCTGCCTGGCTGCGGTCGGTCTCACCTTGCTCACCCTGCGACCCGGTCCGGCGCGCGGGATCTCTGTGGTGGCAACGTTCGTCGGTTCCTTTCTCCTGCCTCCATTGCTGGCCGTTGGCTTGCTATACCGAGTGATGCCGCTCGCGCAAGCCTGGGCGGGTGTGCTCGCACCTTTCCACACCGGGGCGAGTATCGGTGCCACATCCTTGGCCTTCTACCGCACCGGGATGGGCAGTGATGATGTTGCCGGTAGCCTGGCGGTCCTCCTGCGATGGACGGGCTACTACGCCATGTGGATCGTTCCGAGCGTGTTCGTCTCCCTCGCCTGCCGTCGTCTGGGCGGACATCGCAACCTGATCGCGGCCGGTACCTTCCTTACGGCCGGCAGCATCATGTCACTTTTATGGCGCGGGATAGGCTGGGGCGACACGGCCCGGCCCTGGCCTCTGTTTCTCGTCGTGGCGGCCATCCTGCTGCTGGTCCGCTTTATCCAGTTCCGTCGCGACCCCTTTTGCGCCGATGCCCTCATCCGTCGGATTTCGTTTGTCATTCTGGCTCTGGTGCTTCTGTCGAAGATGGCCCTAAATACACACATCTATCATTACGGATTCGCGCTGGCCATGCCGGCGGCGCTCGTACTGGTGGTGATTCTCTGGGACTGGATACCGGATCTGATTTCCCGGTTCGGCGGAGCACGTCGCGTCTTTCGCGCATCCATGCTGGTGCTTCTGACCGTCACGGTCATGGCCTATCTGTATGGCCAGAACCAGTTCCTGCAGCGCCGGACCGTGCGGGTAGCCGACGACGGCCATGGCGTCATTCGGGCAGATGGATACGGGGTTTATGTCAACGCGGTTCTCGACCAACTCCGCCGCACGCTCAAGCCAGGTGAGACGCTGGCGGTTCTGCCCGAGGGGGTCATGCTCAACTACCTCTGCCGGACACCGAATCCCACCGCGTACATCAACTTCATGCCGCTCGAGATGACCCTGTTCGGCGAAGGGCGCATTCTCTCCGATTTTCAGGCGCGGCCTCCGGATTTCGTGGTGCTGGTCCACAAGGACACTTCTGAGTATGGCTATCAGTTCTTCGGCCGTGATTATGGCCAGGAGCTCTTCGGCTGGCTGACTCGCAACTACAGCCCCGTCGGCGGCTTCGGTGCGCCACCTCTCCAGGACGACCGCTTCGGGATCCTCCTCTTACAGAAACAAGAACCGGGCAGCGTCTTGCCTCGTTAGGGTCGTCCGCGGCAGGATCGTTGCTCGAAGAAGACTGAGCATCCCGGTGTCCGCTTCAGTTTCCCCGCGCGATAGCTCTCACTCCCCGTGATCGCCACGAACTCCCCGAAGTGGACCCTGTGGTAGTCCTTCCGGATGCGGTCTCTTTCGACGGAGTGATCGAGGAACCGGGGCGGGTCGAGAGCCTGCGAGTAGATCTTGCGGCGTCCGATAATCAGATCGACCCTTGCGAACCCGGGCGCGGAGCGACCTTGTGCACTCGCACGGACGGTGGCGGCCGCCTCGGCGGGACGAATGCCCAGCTCCCGCGCAATCGCCTGGGTCGTAAGCCCGCGGACGCGGAGGGCAGCAACCTGAGACAACAATTCGGGGTCGTGCATACATACCTCGTGCGTTTACCGACAGTTCATTGCCGGCCCCACGACGGAGGCACCGCCCCCTACGCGGTCACCGTGAAGGATACTCCCGTCCCGACGACGTGCGGTGGCGGAGAGCTGCCAACGGAAGTCGCGTTCGCCCAGGCATCGCCCTCGACGCGGGTGATGGAGTACCGGTCGTCGTGCCGGGCAGCTTCGTGCCGTTGTCGCCTCTGCATCCGAACAAGAGCAGGGTCGGTACGAACAGGTACAGCTTCCGGGTGACAGAGCAGCCCACAGTCGAGATGGAGGAACTCGTGTTCGACGAAACGCGGGTAGCCGTCGCTCTCCGGACCACGCGCTCGGTCGAGAAACGTATCGAGGTGGTCCCGCACCACGCCGTGCAGGACCATTTTCTCCGGCTCGTGTCGGCGGTAGGCCCCGGGTAGAGGCGCCGGACCGGCGCCGGGGGTACGCTCGTACGCGACCGTGGGGGGTGTCGGTGGAACGACGCGCGCGCGGAGTGTGCGTCGCTTCCGTCCCTGGGTCTGCCGCGCTCTCGCGTCCACGCCCCGAGATGTCGGGATGGCGTCCATGACCGCTGAGAGCCGCAGGATCGGTGCCGAACGGAGCCATCCCCGGCGGGGACTCGCCGGGGCGGGTCGGCGCGGCCGGGTCTGCGCGGGAAGGGCGGCAGCCGGATGTCGCAAGAAGCCTCCGTCCATATCCAGCGGTACGGCAACAGCAAGGTCGGTCACCGCGGACCCGAGCTCGGAAGCCGTCGGGCACTGGCCCCCAATGCCGACGGGTGCCTCCACCACTTCGAAACAGAGAATCGAGAAAGAGAGAGTCTCGCCGTCCGGAAGGCCGAATCGGGCAAACAGCCCCGATCGCCGTTCTCTGCCGCCCCGGACCAGAGAGTCCGCCGGCTCGCGCTCCCATCGCAACTCTCTGCGTCAAATGCGGATAGAGCGAGATCCCGGCAGCACTCACCACCGGGGCCTGTGTTCACCACTCGGGCCACCTGAGTTCGTGATTACAAGATACGGATCCCCGTTTAGGACGGTTTACTAATCACTCTCCATCTTCGGGGTGAATGCTCCCAACCGGCCAACCTGTTTCGCAACATAGCGATTAATGGCAGATGGCCCACCGGCCGCGAAAACCGGAGCCCGGTCAGGCCCTGCCGGGTGGTCGCGCTCTGGCCGACTCGGGGCTGCGCCCCTCCTCGTTGCAGAAGGCCGTGGCACTTGTCGCCCGGCAGGCATACTCCCATTCCGCCTCGGTCAACAGGCGACACCCGTTGGCGGCCTGCTTCCACGTAACGGTGGCGCTGATGATGTGATTCCCGCTGTAAGTAACACCCGTGAGCGTGTACGCGGCCGTGAGCCCATCGCCGGTGGACCGCAAGTTGCAGTAGCTCACGGCGTCGTACCAGGTCACCATCTCCACCGGACGATTCGCGCCTTGGAAGTAGGACTCGTTCCAAAACATCACAGCCTGGCACTCGGACTGCGTCACCTCGTGGTCCGCAACGAGCAGTGCCCTCGTCAGGGTCACTTCGTGTTGGATCTCGTCAAGACCCCGGCCGGGTTCGTCCACGGGACTGCCCATGGTGATGCCCGTCGCCTGGCTGGACTTGCACCCACCGGGAGCCAGCGCCAATGCACGGCGCACTGTTTCGGCACAGTACGCTATGTGGTGCCCGACCTCATCTTGTCACCACGATCTTCTTTGTCGCCACGCCTCGGGACGTCGTGAGTCTGGACACGTACACTCCAGAAGGTAGCACGTTGCCGGCCTCATCCCGGCCATCCCAGGTCACCTGGTGGTCCCCGGCCGATTGATTCTCAGTCACTAATCGCGTCACCAGCCGCCCTCCAATGTCAAAGACATCGAGGTTCACCGGGGACGTCCGCGGCAACGTGTACGAGACAGTTGCCTGACCCCGCAGGGGGTTGGGGAAGATCCCGCCGATCCGAAGCCCCGGCCTGAGGTCGGGCAGAAGCTCGTTCAAGCCGGCCGATGCGGGAAGCGGCACGACGGGATGAATGTCTGCGCCGTACCCGGTCAGGCCGCCGCCGTCGTCCAGGTCAGTCTGGGTGGTTCCGCCAAAGCCCACTGAGTCACCGGGATCGATGCCGTGGAGGTCGGCACTGACATCCCGCACGTCAAAGGTGACCCGCATCCCCACCGCGCCGTCTGCCACGATATCAGTGCTCTGATAGAAGATGGGGGGAGCGTGCTGCGCCGGATTGTAGTTCCCATTGGCGAGCATAACCTCCAGGATCGAATCTCGGTAGGCTTGAGCGACAAGCGTATCGACTGGAATGACCTCGTAGCCGGCGATGCCATAGTCGGCCTCCAGCATGAAGCTCTCCGCCCTCATGTCCTGATCGATGATGACCCCGGCAATCAGGCGCTCCGCTGTGCGGGATTCCCTCTCTACTGTATAGATCTGATACTTCCACCCGACTACCCGGTAGGTGGGCGACCGGTCCACCTCGATGCAGCCGGTGGCCAACGTCACGGCCAAGAGCCCCAGAATCACCCACCGCTTGTTGATTGCGTGCACTGCTCCCTCCTCCTTCTGGTTGCGTTTTCCTGGCTCTTCCTTTCGGGTCATACCGACTTGGCTGCAGCTTCCCGGTGGTCTCCGCCAGGTGAAGCCCGTCGCGCTGAATCCTCCTCTTGATGCCTCCGCGAACGCCGGTAGAATGCTGCCCCCTCCTGAAAACCCGAACGCAAGGCGAGCCGATAAGTCAAACCATCGCCCCCGGGCGCCCTTCGCCCCACTCCAAGTAACTGTGAGTGATGAGTCCAGCCGAGCGCTGGCACGACAGGCATGCGGATCCGGTCACAGGCATCAGTCTGTCCGGCAAACAGGATGGCATGCCCGGTGTTCAGGTACACCAACACCTCACGCCTTCCGCACATACCGCGTCGAGCGGAAGGATCACACGAACCAGCGCCAGATGTCCCATCGACAGGCGGCGCCCGTCGACCGACGAGCAAGATTATACTCCTTAGAGGCGGGGCTGTCAACCCACTTTGCAGCAGCCTGATCGCTCGGGCGAAGGAAGCCCTGAGAGCTGCCCGTCTCAAGACTCCAGGGGTGGCCGGCCGAACGGTGGCGTCGGTCACTGTAGATGCCGACTTCGGTCGGGATAGTGGCTGGCCGAGCGTCTGTGGACAAGACTCCTGACTGTATCCGGCATTTCCGCCCTCGTTCCGACTAGGGCTTAGGATGGACCACCGGCCGACAGAGGCGGCATGCATTCACCGCTCCGCCCGTGAGTTCGATAACCGTCTTGCACGGGATCCGAGTCGAACGCACTTCACCACTTCGCCGGGGAGAACCGAGAGGGAGAGAGTCAGAGGCGGTTTCGCGCGAATACGGACGGTCCACCACGTTCTCAGGTGAACGCCCCGGCGAAACGCCGAGCCCAACTTCGCCATCCCGCACCCGCAAACCACGCGACAACTTGCACATATGGGGCGACCCCGGCAGTTCGCAGCACCGGGGCCTCATGCAGTCACTCTGCTCCGCGAATTCCGTAATCGAAAGTAATGGGTCCGGAAGTGCGCTGGACGTGGAAAGAACCTCCGTTCCAACAGACCGTCGGGGCCGCCCCGTGTTGGCGTTTGGCGGAAGTCGCCACCCATGGAGTATTCGCGGACTACGGGTCACCGGGACCACGTTTCAATGAGCTAGGAATTCCGAAAGCCTTCACCGCCCAGGCCGATTCCGAGAAACCTCAAATGTGATAGACGTGATCTCGCCCGTCTCCGGATTGCGCCGCGGAACCTTGCCCTCCAGCGCGTCACCCACGAGCTTCTTCACCTCCGGCGAGAAATCCGCCCCCTGGATCCACAGGAGGTACCCGCGCCCATCGAAATCCTGGGCCAGCTCCCGAAGCGTCCGATCGCGATGCTGTCGGCCGAACGCCAGCGCCGGCTCGCCGCCACGCCAGGCGAACTTTCGTGAGCGATCGACGAAACGGGAGTCCGGCGGATTGCTCTCGCGATGAAGTCCCTCGACCTCGGCCGGCAGGTCCTCGTAGCGGCGCACCTGGCCGAGTAGGACATCGAGCGAGGCCCGGGCGTCCGCCAGGGCACCATGCGCCCCGGCCAGCTCGTGCCCGCAATAGAACCGGACGGCGGCGGAGAGGTCCCGCGGCTCGCGGCGATGAAAGATGACCTGCGAGTCGAGAATCCGCACCGGTGGCGCGCCATCCGGGTCGGCGACCTCTCCGAGCGGATCCCAGAGCGGTTTGGTGGCGGGCTGGCCGGTGCGGTTGCGCCGCTCCTGGACCCGTGCGAATTCCGCCTGCAGAAGGGGCACGTCGAACCGCAATAGGTTGTATCCCGCCAAGTCAGCCCCGGCCATGAACTCCAGGATGGAATCCGCCAGCCTCTCGAACGTGGGCGCGTCTTTCACCATCTCGTCGGTGATCCCGTGAATCTGTGTCGATTCGTTGGGAATCGGCCGCTCCGGATGTACCAGCGCCTCACCCGTGCCCCGGAACAGCTCCTCACGGCCATCGGGATGCAGCTTGATGAAGCCGACCTGCACCACCCGGTCGTTCCCCGGATCGGTTCCGGTGGTCTCCGTGTCGAGGAAGAGAATGGGGCGGTCCAGACGGAGCCTCCCCATTTCGTGGCGGATCCCCTGCTCTTCACCCTCGTCGCCGTGCATGCCTGCCTCCTGGCTTCCCGGGCGTGGAACGCCCACAACATCTCCCGTTTGTGCCGTACTGCGCTCAGGGTGCTCGCTGGCCGACCGGAATCCAAGGAAAACCCGCACTCCGACCCCGTAGCATGCCAAGCCGGTGCGCCGGCCCCAGGCCGATCCCCAGCTCACGGTCTGCCCTCCCGACGTCTGAAGCCCGAAGCCCGAAGCCGAACCTGAGGATTGCCTCGGACCCGTTGACCGAGATCCCTTCGCCCTTTACCCTCCCCGGGCGGTGTACCGAGCGCCCGCCTGGCCTGGTCCGGGAATGCCGCATCGCGGGGTACCCAACAAGGAGCCGAATCATGTCCATTCCGACCACTCCCGCTCGCCCGCACGCAAGGACCTGCTGGAGTCCCGTGGTCCCCGCGGCCACCCTCGCCCTCCTCCTCGCCATCGTCGCCATAGCGACCCTCGTCGCGATCGCACCGCTCGACGTCGCACCTGCGTCCGCTGCCGAGGCGGCGGGCCCCGGTCCGGAGTTCCGCTTCGCCCTTATCGGCGATCGAACAGGCAGCGCCACCCCCGGTGTCTGGGAGTCGGTCGTCGACCAGATCGAGATGTTCCGGCCGGCTTTCGTGGTCAGCGTCGGCGACCAGATCGAGGGGTACACCGAAGACCCGGCGGAGCTGGACCGGCAGTGGACCGGCATCGAAGGGATCCTGGCCCGGCTCTCGGTGCCGTACTACTTCTGTCCGGGCAATCACGACATCACCACCGACGGGATGGTGACGGCCTGGAAGACCCGCACACATCGCGAGCCCTGCTACTCGTTCGATCACGAGGGCGTCCACTTCATCATCCTGGACACCGGCCGCTGGCAGACGAGCGAAGAGTGGATGCGAGAGAGCGGCTACGCCGACTGGTTGCGCACCGACATCGAGAAGAACCGGAAGGCGCGGCTCACCGTGGCCATCTTCCACAAGCCGTACTGGTATGACACCATCGCCGACGGGCGTCAGGATCCACTGCACAATCTCTTCCGGGAAAACGGTGTCGACTATGTCTTCAACGGCCACTATCACAACTATGGCTCGGGAACCTACGACGGCATCCGATACACCATCCTCGGGAGCAGCGGCGGCGGCATCGGCAGCGTGGATGAGAACCGCGGAGTGTTCTTCCAGTTTGCCTGGTGCGCCGTACGCGGCGATTCGCTGGACTGGCAGGTCGTCCGTCCGGAGGGGGTGCTGCCCGAGCGCTGCGTGCCGATCAGCGACCTGAAGTTCCTCGACGACGTGGCCACCCGGGACATCCAAGCCGAGCCGTTCAGCCTTTCCGACCCGGCACAGATGGGCCCGGCGTCGTGCGCGGTCACCATCCGCAGCGTCATGCCGACCCCGTGGACCGCCGAACTGCGCTGGGAACCGGCGCCGGGCTGGATCATCACTCCCGAAATCGCCGGCCTTGCACTCCGACCCGGCCTGGGTGTCAACATCCCGTTCGAGGCCAAGCGCACCGGGTCGTTCTACCCGCTGCCGCGGCTCCGGTTCGACTATCCGTACCGTGAAGGTCATGTCTACAAGTACGACCAGCCGCTGGCGGTACGGCGCACCCAACCGGCGTACCACGTCATTCCCGGCGCAGCGGCGCCGACGATCGATGGAAGCCTCGATGATCCTTGCTGGACTCGTGCCATCGCGGCCACAGAGTTCGGCGATCCCGAAGGCAACGCCTGCGTCATCGAGCCGACCACCGTGCTCTTCGCGCAGGACGCATCCAACCTGTACTTCGCCGCGCGTTGCACCCAGCTCGACGGCCCCCCGCTCGCGCGCGCCATCGAGCGCGATGCCGCCGTCCACCGCGACGACTGCGTGGGGTTCTTCCTGTGCGCCGATTCCGAGGGAAAGACTGTCTATCAGGTCTACTTCAACGCCGCCGGCACCGTGTTCGATCAGAAGATCACCGTCGAAGCGCCCGGGCGGTACGGGGGTGAAATGGCAAAGTGGAACGGCGCGTACACCGTGGCCACGCAGCGGGCGGCCGGCGAATGGATCGTCGAGGCCGCCATCCCGTTCGCCTCGCTGAGTCTGCACGCCCCCGCCCCCGGCGAGCGCTGGCGAGTGAACTTCCGCCGCAAGGAGATGTCTCGGGGGAGCTACGCCGACTGGCAGTACCCGATCGGCTACGAGCCCGACCGATTCGGATTCTTGCTGTTCAGCGAGTGAATGGCAGGTATGCGAGATGACGAATTCGTTGACCGCGGTCCGGAAAATGCCAAGTCGATCTTGACTCCCCTCGAAACGTCGGGGAGGATACCGCCTGCACTTGCCTAGCCGCGCCGCCCACGGCGCTACGCGGCCACGATCCCAGGAGCAACTGGAAAGGGAGACGCACGGTGGGAGACAAAGGAAAGAAGGACAAGGACAAAGGCCTGAAGCAGAAGACGGGCCAAAAGACCACGGAAGCGAAGAAGAAGGCGGACCAGCAGCCGAAGCGGAAGGGTTGATCCATTAGGGGTGTGGCTTGCGGCTGACCCACAGCGCGTGAGGTTCGCGGCTCACCCGTCGGACGACGATCATCGTGTCCGCTGACAGGGCGGCCCTTCCCCCAAGGGGCCGCCCGTCGTTGCTTGGCTGCCTGCCCCAGTCTGGCCGCATGCCCCAACCTGTCTGCCTACCCCAACAACCGCCGCCCCATCACGACCAGCGCCCACGCGCCGGCGATGCAGAGCAAACCTCCCAGTACGCGCACCGCGCGGCCGATCAACTCCCCGCGGAGCCGAGCCCCGGTATGCCCCATCAGCCAGAGCAGGATGGCAAACCAAGCTACGATGCCGAGCGGCACCCCGGCCACGAAGGAGAGGCGGTAGGCGGGATCGGCACCGGCTGTCGCGTCGAGCTGCGCGTTGAGCCCCAGAGCGTGGAGCGCGGCGAGGATCCCCAGCCAACTCAGCAGCACCGACACGTTGACGATGACGATAGAGAAACCGAGCGCGAACTCGCGCGGCCAATTCCGCCGCGGCGCCTCGGGTCCGGCGGGGTCATCCCGCACCAGCGTCCGTCCCAGGAGCATCCGCAGCCCCAACCCGAAAATCAGCGCCCCGCCGACCGCTCCAGCCGCCGACCGCATCCAAGTCCAGCGATCCAGTAGCGCTCCGTACCCGAAGAGCGCCGCGGCGCACCAGCCGGTCTCTGCCAGCGCGGCACCGATCGCCAGGGCGATACCACAACGGGCACGACCGGCGAGGCCGCGCTTGACCACGAGGATCGACACCGGCCCGGCAAGAGGCATGGAGCCGATCCACCCGAGGGCGAAGCCAAGTAGCGTGGGATTCACAGCCCGTGTCCACACCGCGCGCGGGCGCGCTGTCGCTCCTCGATGGTGTCGTCGGTCAGCGGGCGCAGGCGGGCACCACGCCCCGAGGCTGGCCGTACCACCCGGATGTCACGCCTCTTCGAGCGCCATGGCGGCCAACCGCCGACGCGCACCGGACCGGAGAAGCAGCACGCCCACCGCCCAAACATTGCCAAACAGGAGCATCCCCCAGAGGAACCACTCCAGACGGTTGAAGGCAGCGGCGAGGATGATAGCGGTCAGTTGCATGGTGGGTCCGCCCAGCAACGCCAGACGGAGAATCGGCTTGTTCATCGCGGCCCATCGCCCGGCCGGCGGATCTCGGTCCACCATCGAGTCCCCCGAGGCCGCCGAATCCAATCCCCAGAGACGGGCATAGGCAACATAGAAGGCTATCACCAAGCGATACCCTCGATGTTTCCCCTCGCGCTGCCAGGTCCGCGCCTCTTCCACTAGGGCCGCCAGTTCGGCGGCCCGGTCGCGTCGGTGACCATGGACGATGCGCATCCACTCTACCCGCATCCCATCGACCAAGGCAGACCACCAAGCCAACGAGATGATGGCAGCCGCGGTAAGGATCCACCATTCGAGCGGTTGCCCATGCCGCGACGAGAGCAGATGGCCGATGCCGACCATGATGGCGAAAACGCCGACGTGGTCCCCGAAGCCGTCCAGGACATAGCCAAAGGGCGACGAGGTTCCGTGCAGCCGTGCCAACATCCCGTCCATGCAGTCGAGCACGTTGGACAGCAACACAGCCCCCGCTCCCCATGCCAGCACGGACGGCCCCTTGTCTCCATGGGCGATGAGCCAACCCGCGAGCAAGCCGAAAAACATGCTCGCCATGGTCACCTGGTTCGCAGTCACCCCGGTCGGCTCCAGCAGACGGACGCCCAGGTAGGCCAGGGGGCGGTAAAACAGGAGGTCCGGCATCTCTTCCAGCTCCGGTCCCTTCAGGACACGGAGGTACGCCTCGTGGAAAGCGCGCAACTTGGTCACACTGCCGCCGTTACGCAAGCAGCCCACTCGAACCCGGCGGGAACTCCATCGGAGTCCCCGGCGGAGGCGGTGGCCCATCTAAACCCGATCTCGTTGCGGGCGAAGCGGTTAGGATCGTCCTCAGTCATCGCTTCGTCCATCCTGCGTTGAGGTGATCAGTCCCGTACCTCCCCTAGTCAGAACTTCAGCCGGGCTCCACAGAGGAGCTCACACCAGGTTAGGATGCTGTCGCTCCCGACATGCGTCAATCCATTCTTACAGAACTGCGATTCGGAGGGAACGAAGACGACAGCTCATGGTCTGCCCTCCCGAAGTCTGAATCCCGAAGCCCGAAGCGCACTCCGAATCCAGCTCTACCGGGTCGTCCGGGCAACCAGGTAAACGACCATCGCCAGTCCGATCGCCATCTTGACGAAGATCGAAACAAGGCGTCCAAGGGTAGCGCCCCAGCCGGCCCGCAACGAAGGATCGAGCCGGCGGCGGTGCCACCACTCGAGGAGGATCGCTCCGACGGCCGCGCCCAGGAACGAACCGACCAGCGAGCCAAGGACCGGCACGACCGCCGTCCCCGGAATCACGCCGAGGATCCCGCCGACAAACGCCCCCGCCATGCCCCACTTCGACGCACCGTAGCGCCGGGCAAACAGACTTCCGAGGATCGCTTCGAGGATCTCGCCGGCCACCACCATTCCCGCCATGACCAGCAGGGACGGTATCGACACCACTTGAAACTTGGTTGCCAGAGCGAGGGCCAGCGCCGCGACGAGAATGATGAAGTTGCCGCCCAGTCCGAGTGGAATTGCCGCCAAGCCCACCAGCAGAAGCAGGTAGAGCGCCGCCATCGAGACGATCTTCATGATCAGCGGCATGTCCACGACCCAAGGCCTTTCCCGCGGGTGATACCGGCCGGTCCCGCGACATCCCGGCGACTGTCTCCGCCGGTTGCGCCCGCTGTCAAGGGGAGGACACCACGGGATCCCTTGGCCCCCTCCCGGGCTTCCTGTCATACTCCGCCGCATGGAGCTGAAGAGAATCCACGACTACCTGTGGGAGATCCCCCGAACCGGCGGCATGCGCGTGCCCGGCCGCGTCTACGCGGATGCCTCGATGCTGGAGGCGGTCCGGGACGAAGGCGGGCTGCAACAGGTGGTCAACGTCGCCCACCTGCCGGGGATTGTCGGCTATTCCCTGGCCATGCCGGACATCCACTGGGGCTATGGCTTTCCCATCGGCGGGGTGGCCGCCACAGATCCCGACCAGGGTGGCGTGGTCTCCCCCGGCGGCGTCGGCTACGACATCAACTGCGGGGTGCGACTCTGCTCCACGCGACTCATGGAGGAACAGGTCCGGCCACGCATCGACCGGGTCGTGGCCGCCCTCTTCCAGCGGATCCCCTGTGGCGTCGGGTCGCATGGCGGCATCGGCAAGATCTCGCCCCGCGAGCTTGACGCCGTCGCGACCAAAGGAGCCGTGTGGGCGACCGAGCGCGGCTTCGGCAGCACGGCCCACCTGGACGCCATCGAGGATGGAGGCCGGCTGCCCGGCGCCGACCCCATGATGGTGGGTGATCGCGCCAAGGAGCGCGGCCTCGAGCAGATCGGCACGCTCGGTTCAGGGAACCACTTTGCCGAGCTGGGCGTGGTGGAGGAGATCTTCCACCCCGCGGCGGCCGAGGAGTTCGGCCTGATTCCCGGCGGTGTCACGCTCATGATCCACACCGGCTCTCGCGGCTTCGGCTATCAGGTCTGTGACGACTACTTGAAGGTCATGGCGCGCGCCGTCCGGCAGCACGGGATTGATCTCCCGGACCGCCAGCTCGCCTGCGCACCGGTCGCGTCGTCGGAAGGGAAGGCCTACCTCGCCGCGATGGCCTGCGCAGCCAACTTCGCCTTCGCCAACCGGCAGGCGATCACCGGTCTCGCCGAGCAGGCAATCATGGAAGCACTCCGCATCAGCCCGCGCGAGGCCGGCCTGCGGCTCATCTACGATGTCAGTCACAACATCGCCAAGATCGAGGAACACCTTGTCGGCGGAAAGGCGCGAAGACTCTGCGTACACCGCAAGGGAGCCACGCGCGCGCATGTCCCCCGCGGGAGCCGGTCGGCCTGGCGTTACGGACAGCCGGTCATCGTCCCCGGCGACATGGGATCCCGCAGCTACCTCTGCGTCGGCACCGACAAGTCTCTCGCCGAGACATGGGGGAGCTCCTGTCACGGGGCCGGCCGGGTGCTCTCGCGCACCGCGGCCAAGAAGAAGTTCGGCGGCCGGGATCTGATCGGGGAATTGAAGGCCGAGGGGATCACGGTGATGGCGGAGGGCCGCGGCACCATGGCCGAGGAGATGCGCGGCGCATACAAGGATGTTTCGCAGGTCGTCGGCATCATGGAAGGGGCGGGCATCACGCTCCGGGTCGCGCGCCTGCGGCCGATCGGGGTGATCAAGGGGTAGTCGTAGGGTAGATGTCTCACACACGGCAGGGGAGGATTTCCCGGGGATGAAGGCAATCATTCTGACCGCCGGTTACGGCAACCGGATGCGTCCCTTGACCGACCATATCCACAAGACGCTGCTCACCGTCGCCGGCCACACCATCATCGGCCGGATCGTGGACGGACTGGTCGACAACGGCATCCGCGATCTGGTGGTCGTGACGGGCTATCGCGCCGAAGAATTGACCGCCTATCTTTCCGCCACGTACCCGCACTTGTCCATCCAGTATGTGCATAACGAGCGCTACCGGGAGACTAACAACATCTACTCCATGGCGCTGGCTTTTGAGCACACGATCATCGATGATGACCTCGTGCTCATCGAATCCGATCTGATCTACCAGCCCGGTGTCATCGCGCGACTGCTCTCCTCCAGAGAGAAGAATGTCGCGCTGGTCGATCGGTATGCCCGCGGGATGGATGGCACGGTCGTGACCGTCGACAACGGTCTCATCACCAATGTCATCCCTCCGCATCTCCAGGATGAGGACTTTGATTTCTCCGACAAGTACAAGACACTCAACATCTACAAGTTCTCCCGGGAGTTCTGCAACTCCACATTCAAGAAGCTCCTGACCTACTACGCCAAGGTGATCAACGACAACTGCTATTACGAACTCATACTCGGCATTCTCATCTACATGCAACAAGAGACCGTGCATGCGGAGGTTCTGTCCGGCGAGAAGTGGGCCGAGGTGGATGACCCCAACGACCTGCGTGTCGCGGAGTTCATGTTCAACGAGCAGGCACGCCCGGCGATTCTGGGCGACGGCTTCGGCGGATACTGGAACTACGACATTCTGGACTTCGCTTTCATCCGCAACATGTACTTCCCCACCCCTTCCATCCTTTCCGAAATGCGCAACAGTCTGCCGGACCTGCTGCACAATTACGGCTCGCGCCAAAGCGTTCTGGACACCAAGATGGCCTGGTTTCTCCTGTGCGAGCCGGCACACGTACACGCTCTCGGCGGGGCATCGCAGGTCTATCCGATGCTGCGGGAGAGACTCGCCGGGGAGACCGTGCTCATCCCCAAGCCGACCTTCGGGGAGTACACCCGCATCTTCCCGGATGCCCTCACCTACTCTGACAGCGTGGGCATAGACACCAGAGAGATCGAAGCCGAGGCCGCGGACCGCGGCGTTGTCGTTTTTGTCAATCCCAACAATCCGACCGGTACCACCCTGGAGTCCGCCTGGATCGCCGACTTCGCGGGTCGCCATCGCCGGGTGCTGGTCATCGTCGACGAGTCGTTCATCGAGTTTTCCGCTGTCGGTTCGATCATGCCTCTGTGCGACCGGGCGGGCCTGGACAACGTAGTGGTGATCAAGAGCCTGAGCAAGTCCATGGGCATGCCGGGTCTGCGACTCGGCTACGTCTACAGTCGAAACCGCGAGTTCATGACCTTTATCGGCGACAGTATCCCCATCTGGAACATGAACTCTCTGGCTGAGTTCACGCTGGAAATCGTCCTGAAGCACCGGAATGCCCTGGCGCGGTCGTTTAGGGACACCATTCGTGACCGGGAAGCGTTCGCGATGGAGCTAGCGCGTCTGCCCGAGGTGGAGCGGGTGTTCCCGAGCCAGGCTAACTTCCTGCTCGTGCGTATGAGGCCGGGCGTGTCGGGCGGGGCGCTCTGCGAGGAGTTGCTACGCCGAGAGAGCATTCTCATCAAGGACACTTCAGGCAAGTTTGCCGACGGCAGGACCTACCTGCGGTTTGCGGTGCGACTGCCGCAGGAGAACCTGAGGCTCGTGGCGGCGCTGGGGGAGGCGGGAGCAAGGGCCACCGGCCAACGATAGCGCGCGGCCTCCGGACCCGGTCGTCCCCCACCTGGCAACCACTATCCGCGAAACCGCGTCTTGATCCGCCCCCAGGCGGTGATCTCGACGGGACTGGGACCGCAGGCCACCGATCTCGCCCCGACCCGGCCACAGTCCGGGTTCTGCTCCGGAGCACACGGGGAGTCCGCATTCAATGTGTAGAAATCGTTCGGTGGTTCACAGAAGAGAGGATCGAGATAGATGTTGCTTCCGCCGTCGATCATCTCGGGCGCAAGGGTGTCGCCGCCCCCCCCGGTGTTTCCCCAGACGTCGCAGCAACGGATCGTGGGAGTGCCGTTGGCCAACAGGACTTCGTCTCCACTCGTCGTGGCTACGATAGCGGCCTGGATGGTCGGGAAGTCCCCGGTGCCGTCAGGGTTGACAACGTAGGTCGCCCCGAGGGCGAACGCCGCCAGCGCCACCGACGCCGAGAGGGCGAGAACACTCTTGCGCTTGGTCGTTTCTCCTTCTTCTGAACTGAACCGACGCCGGACCTCGGGCCGAAACCTACAGAGCCACCGCCGGATCAAGACCTGCTTTCACTGTGCCCGCCTCGAATCCGTACTTCGTCCGCACCAGCTCATCAGCGACCTCCCGGCAACGCTCGTTGTACTCCAGAATCCCCTCATCGACGTCACCGTGCTCGCAGATCCGGCACTTGGGGCTAGAGGAAACGGCGCCGAACTCCTCCTTTGCCTCCCGCATCTCGCGCAAATGGTCCCGTGGAAAACACGGCACGAGAGGATTGGCGGCGGTGTTCTGGTACTCACGGATCCGGGCCAGGTACGGCGAGGTCAAGAGCTCTGCCAGCGAGGACGTCTTGATGTTCGCCCCGGGCACCCCGAACTTGTAGAAGACACACGGATCGACGCTGCCGTCCTGGTTGATGGCCAGAAGGCCCGTGCCCGCGGCGATGCAACCCCGGGTCTTCGGCCGCCCGTCCTCCCAGTCGTTAACCTGGAGGCCATCCGAAAAGTCGATGGCCAGGAGCCGATGCTTGCGGCGGATGCGGGTGATGCCGTCGCGTAGCTTGTAGAACCTGTCTTCGGGGCTGGGAAACAGGTCGAGATCCTCCCGCGTGCTCGCCATCATGGGAAACCAGGGGAAGTACCAGATGACTGAGACCCCTTTGCTCTTGAGAAGCCCGACGAACTCGTCGCTGACGACTTCCTCCACGTTGCGGTGCTTGCCACCGAAGATCGTGACGGAGGCGCCATGGGGAATCCCGGCCGCCTGCAGGAGGTCTAGTCCCTCCATGACCCGTCCAAAGGTTCCGGCTCCGCGGCGCGCATCCGTTGCCGCCTCGAAGCCCTCCAGAGAGACACAGGGGATCGCATTGCCGACCTCGGCCATTCGTCGCACCACGCCCTCGGTCAGCCCCTTGCCGTTGGTGAAGAAGAGAAAAACCGTTTCCGGGTGGCGACCGATGATGTCGTTGCCCCGCCCACTGCCGTCGATGAAAGCAGTGCCACTGGCCTTGTCCCGATAGGCCAATGGTTCTCCCCCGGTCACCGTGATGAGGGAGCCCCCGAGATCACGAAACTCGCGGATCACTTTGTCAAAAAACTCCGGCTCGAGCACCTGGGTCAGCCGATCCCACGAATCCGTGGTCAGGTCGTCGGGCTTGCGGTTGGCTGCGATGGCGGGGGCGTAGCACTGGTAGCACCGGAGGTTGCAATTCATGTTGGGGCTGATGATGATCGTCCGCGGTGGTCGGAAGCCGTGGCTCTCCAAGATCAGATCCTGCCGGCGTGAGCCCGGGAGAACGACCTTGCCCAGGAACAGCCTGGGTATCATGGCCCGGTAGCTGTCCGCCAATCCGTTCGCGTAGAAACCCGCGATCATCTCGAAAAGGACGTCAGACAGGTCCAGCCGCTCGGCGATCACTGCCTTGGGCATCCCCTTCTGACGCGCGGTGCGCGTGACGTAAACGCGGGTGGCGGCCTTGAGCGCTCGCAGGGCGAGGCCGCGCTTCAGGGGGCTGGCCATAAGATCCGCGAGGAACTCTCCGACGTCCTCGCCCTCGGTGAAGGCGGCCAGAATCCGGCCCTGCAGTCGGCCCAAGAGATTCGCGCGCTCCGGCATAGTCCTCCGTTCGGGTTTCCCTGCGGGGGCAGGCTTTCGATTCGTCCGCCTCGCCTCGCTCCGGAGCCGTCCGGCCGGCGGTGCCTTTCCACCACGGCAGAACATCCCGGTGACCCCTTCAGCGCGACAGAACCTCTTAACGGACCATGCGCGCAATGGGATGGGAAGTCTGACGCCCCGACCCGGCGGGATCAATCGGAAGTTGTCCGGGAATGGACGGGTTGACTTGGGGAACGGGATCCGAAGTGGAGACTCTCACGACCAGGGATGCCGGACCGCCCTGCTGGCGCTCCCGGGTGCCCCATGGTGCATCTTCGTGGCCGCAGTCGCTATCGAGGAAACCGACGCCCATGTCGCTCGCCCGAAGACCGTCGGCCTCAGGCCTACCTTGCCATCTGCTGACTTCTTCCAACCTTCGCGTTTGACGTGAATGACATAACGCGGGCCCCGAGGATGTCTCCCCGGGGCCCGCGATCAGGTCCCCTGCGTCGGTCGCGCCACCCGTCCACCCGACTACCCAGCCACCCGGCGCAGCCCCACGAGGGGCCTTTTTCACTCACGCCCGCAAGAGCCGCCTCCCGCGAGCCGGTCTGCAGAACCTACGCGATATACTTCCCCCGCGCCGTGTAATGCGTGTGCAGCAGATGATGGCTCTTGTGCCCGCACGGCCCGTCGGTGAGGAACTCCTCGTAGATCTTGAGTACCGCCGGGTTCTCGTGCGACTTACGGATGGCATAGGCCGCATCCTCGCTGTAGATCGCCCGAGCCCGCGCTGCCCGGATCTCCGGACTCGTCGGGATCGGCTGCCCGCCGCCGCCGATGCATCCGCCCGGACAACCCATGACCTCAATGAAGTGACACTCCGAGAACTTCCCGCCGGCCTTGATGTCTTCCATGATCTTCTTCGCGTTGGCCGTCCCATGGGCCACGGCAAACTTCAGCGTCGCGCCCTTGGCCCAGTTCCAGTCCGGCACCAGGTGCTTGATGATGTCGGGCACGGGGCCGACAGCATCCGGAATCTTGATTTCGAGGTACTTGACCCCGTCGAAGCCGCGGACCGGAACGATGTCGGCGTGCTCGTAGAGATCCTCGACCTTGAGGCCGGTGATGAACTCGACCACGGAACGCAGGGCCGCCTCCATGACACCGCCGGTGGCGCCGAAGATCACGCCCGAGCCGGTGGCGCCTCCGAACGGATCGTCAAACTCGGACTTGGGCACGTTGGGCAGGTCGATCCCCGCCTGCTGGAGCATCTTTCCCAGCTCGCGAGTGGTGACCCCGAAGTCCACGTCCTTGTACCCGCTGTCCGCCATCTCCGGCCGGTTGCACTCGAACTTCTTGGCCGTGCAGGGCATGAGCGAGACGCTGACGATGTCTTTCGGGTCGATCCCGTTCTTCTCGGCGTAGAAGGTCTTGATGAGCGCGCCGAACATTTGTTGCGGGCTCTTGGCCGAAGAAACGTTGGGCAGGTACTCGGGGTAGAAGTGCTCGATGAACTTCACCCATCCCGGCGAGCAACTGGTAAGCTGCGGCAGGGCCACCTTCGGATCCTTCTTCACCAGGGCGTTGTACAGACGGAGGATGAGCTCGGTCCCTTCCTCGATGATCGTGAGGTCGGCGGTGAAGTTGGTGTCGAAGACCTTGTCGAAGCCCGCACGCCGCAGGGCGGTGTTCATCTCGAAGGTGAGGGCGCGGCCGGGTGCCAAGCCATAGGTCTCCCCGATGCCGGCCCGCGGGCTCGGCGCCGTCTGGATGACCACGTGCTTGGCCGGGTCGTCGATCGCCTCCCAGATCTCCTCGATGTGGTCCTTCTCGCGCAGGGCTCCGGTGGGACAGCGGTTGATGCACTGCCCGCAGTTGATGCAGACGACATCCGCCAGCGGCTTGTTCATGAACGTCCCGATCGCGGTCTGGTCACCCCGGCCGATCGCCTCCAACACCCCGACCTCTTGCAGGTCGATGCAGGTGCGAACACAGCGGCGGCAGAGCACGCACTTGTCCATGTCGCGGACGACGGAGTAGCTCGAATCCTCGATCTCGTGATCCCGGTGCTCCTTCTGCCCGAAGCGGAAGAACTCCACCCCGTACTCCTTGGCCAGCGCCTGCAGCTCGCAGTTGTTGCTGCGGGCGCAGGAGTAACACTCGCCGTAGTGGCGGGAGAGCAGGAGATCGATGACGTGGCGGCGCGCCTGCCGCACGGTCCTAGTCGAGGTCGAGACCTTGATCGGCGCGGTGATCGGGTAGGTGCAGGCAGCCTGAAGGGTACGCTGCCCCTCGACTTCGACCGTGCAGATCCGGCAGACGCCGGCGATGCAGAGGTCGGGGTGGTGGCAGAGCGTGGGGATGCGGATGCCGAGCTCCTTGGCCGCCTCCAGGATGGTCGTCCCCACGGGCACTTTGATCGTCTGCCCGTCGATGACCGCACGAATGGTACCGCCGATGGCGTCGGGCATGGCGGTTGCGGCTTGGCCAGCCGGCGCCTGCATGCTCCGTGGTGTACGGACGGTGAGCGGATCTTCGTTCTTATCTACCATGGAAGACTCCTTGTTCCATCAGATCCCGGCCGCCGAGCGCCCGAGAATTTCGCCCTGGAAGTGCTCGACGATCGAGAGGAAGGCGTTGGGGGCCGACTGCCCGAGCCCGCACTTGGAGGCGAGCTGCATCGTCTTGCTCAGTCCCTTCAGCTCCCGCAGATAGGCCGTGGAGCACTCGCCTTCTTCCAGCAGTTCCACCCCTTCGAGCAGCTTCACCGAGCCGTCGCGGCACGGCGTGCATTGCCCGCAGGACTCCTCCACGAAGAACTCGAGAAAGTTCCGGGCCACCTCAAGCATGTCGCGACTCTGCCCGAAGACGATGATGGAACCGCCGGTGGAAATGTCCTCGAAGGCGAGGGCACGGGTGAACTCGCTTCGAGGCAGACAGTGTCCCGAAGCGCCGCCAACCTGCACCGCCTTGGCATCCGATCCGCCCACGGCCTCCAGCAGCTTCGCCACCGTGATCCCCAGGGGGAACTCATAGACCCCGGGACGAGCGCAGTCGCCGGAGACGCTGAAGAGCTTCAGCCCGGTCGACTTGTCCGTCCCCACCGCCTTGAACCACTCCGGTCCCTTGGCCATGATGCAGGCCACCCAAGCCAACGTCTCCACGTTGTTGACGATGGACGGGAGTCCCATGAACCCGGTGTCGACCGGGAACGGGGGCCGGTTACGCGGTTCGCCGCGCTGTCCTTCCAGAGACTCGATGAGGGCGGTCTCTTCACCACAGACATAGGCGCCCGCGCCCATCTGGATGCGGATGTCGAATTCGAAGCCGGCCAGGCCGCCGGCGTTGGCGCCGAGGAGTCCGGCCTTCCGCCGCCGCTCTAAGACCGCCTCGAGCGCATCACGCATGTACGTGTACTCGGCCCGCAGATAGAGGATCCCCTCCCGGGCACCGATGGCGCGACCACCGATGGTCATCCCGGCGAAGACAAGATCCGGGAACTCGTTGAGGATGACACGATCCTTGAACGTCCCGGGCTCGCCCTCATCGGCGTTGCACACGACGAACTTCTGCTCGCCGCGCGCCGCCGCCGCCAGGGTCCACTTCACTGCCGTAGGGAAGCCCGCACCGCCGCGGCCGCGCAGGCCCGACTCGCGCAGCTTCATCACGATGTCCGGTCGGGGCCCGGACAGGGCGACTTTGAGCCCGGCCTCGGAGTCGACCGTGGCGAAGGTCAGCCCGCCGGTTGGCTTGCCGCTTGGTCCGCCACTTGGATTGCCGTGTGCCGCCGTCATGAGTGGAGTCCCTCCCTGAGCTGGTGGGCCTGGTTGCCGAAGATGGCCCGGCACTCGGCGATGATCTCGTGGACTTGCGCGGGCGTGACCCGGGTGAACACCTTCTCATTGACGAGAAGAGCCGGACCCTGGTCGCACATGCCGATGCAGTTGGCCCACTCCAGGGTAAACGCGCCGTCGCGGCTGGTTTCCCCGAACTCGATGCCCAGGTCGTTCTCCAACTGCCGCGCAATCCTGGTCTTGCCCGCCATGTCGCAGCTAATCGTGCGGCAGAGGCGGACGATGTACCGACCCTTCGGTTTCTCGCTGAGATACGAGTAGAAGGAGACGACGCCATGGACTTCCACCGGGTGGATCCCCAACCGGTCGGCGATCACCTGCATGGCATAGGGAGAAACCAGGGAGTAGTTCCGCTGGACCTCCTGCAGGATCGGCATGAGCGCGCTGCGCGCATGGCCGTGCCGCTCCACGAGGGCGTCGATATCCTGACGCAGCCTGTCTTGTTCTGTTACCAGCATCGATCATCCCTCCGTCTACTTGAGCAGCGCCGCCACCTTTTCCAAGAGGGTGGCGGGCGTCACCGGCTTCTCAACGAAATCATCCACCGGGACGGTGGAGACATCGACTCCGTAGCTCAGTCCCGTGACCCGAGCAATGCTGGTCAGCATGAGGATCGGCTTGGTGAAGCCATCACGCCGGAGCTCCTGGGCCATGGCGAAGCCGTCATCCGGCTCCTCCATCATGACATCGAGGATGATCAGGTCGGGCTTCTCGACACCGACTTTGGTCATGCCTTCGCGGCGGTTCCCCGCACTCTTGACGACATGGCCCGCGCGCTCGAGGAACGCTGTCACCGCCTCGACCACATCAGGATCATCGTCCACCACGAGAATCTTGGACATGAAGTACCTTCCTCCCCTGCACCCTACCCCGCCTACCGCCGCCGGCCCGCAAGAGGCAGGCAAATTCGCCGATCCAGCCCGGCGGGCACCGGATGATCTGGCTGGCTAATCGTGCGCGAACCGCACAATTGCTGAATCTAATACGTTCCGGCGATATCGCGCAAGGACAGATTGAGCCTGACTATCTCGACTGGGTCTCGATGGCGGGGGGGGGCCTGACTGGCGACCGAGGTTGTTGGGCGCAGGCTTCGGGTCTCGGGCTTCGGGCTTCGGGTCGGAAGGGGCCACGGCAGCCCCCCCATACTTTCTAGCCCGACTTCCCGAAATAGTGGCCGCTTCCGGCAAATTTCAGGGTCTTCGGCGGCGTAACGTCTTTGATTTCAACCGCGGTGCGCGCTTTGCTCCACGCGCACCCCAATGTGGCTACTCGCCCTTACATCTCCTGCATGAACGAAAGGGCATGCCCGACCAGGGATCGGGCGAAGTTGGCGAACCCGAGCTCTTCCGATGGTTCCGTGTAGGCGCCGCGGCGTCCCGCCTCCGGACCCGAGAGCAGCAAACAGGCGCTATTGTATAGGCGCTCGCGGACCAGCTTTGTGAGGAGAATCTCGTAGCGGCGGGCGTACGAGGACTCACGGAACTCCTCGAACACCTTGAAGTGCGGCTCAGAGACTTTGACGGCGTGCCGTGATCCGGGAGCGTCTTCGAGCAGCATGAGGTATCCGAGCCACGGGTCGGGACCCGGGACAAAGGCGCCCTCGCGGTAGGCAGTACGGATGTCGCAAGCGCTGCCCAGCGCCTCCTCCGTGCGATTGTTGAAGTTGTTGCCGAATGATGGGCCGATATGGGACTCGAACTCGATAGTTGCGATCAGGCGTTTTCTGCAAACGACCAGGAGATCCCACTCCTTTTCAGGGCGAAAGTAGCCAGGCAGCTTGACCTGCCCCTTCGTGTGTATTTCCGGATCGGGAACCCGGGCATCTTCGATCAGCAGGGCGCGCACGAGACGGACGAAGCCATCCATTTGGGCACCGCCGGTGACGGCGCTCCGAGATCCCCGGTCGGAGGCGGCGCCGCGCTGTGCCTGGGAGTTACGCGTGCTCCAGAACTCTCCGACTGCCGCCCGGAGGTGTCGATCGAGGTCTTTCACGAGGCATCCTGACTTCGATCCACCGCCCGAATGGAGGTCGCTCCGAACAGGTCGGCGCTCGCGGTTTCCAGCCGAGTCCGGGCGAGAGCGAAGTAATGAGCGTCGATTTCCAGGCCGATGCTGTTCCTTCCCCACGTGGCCGCCGCCAGGTTCGTTGTTCCGGTGCCCATAAACGGGTCCACGACCGTATCACCGACAAAGCTGAACATGCGCACCAAGCGCACCGCCAACTCCAAGGGGAAAGGAGCCGGGTGGTTGCGAGTGGACGCCCCCGTTAGACCCGACCAGATCTGCTGAAACCACTGCTGATAGTTGTCGCTGGAGATGACGCTGAGGATTCTCTCCGTGAGTGAAGGCGTGCGATAGCCGCCGGGCTTGCGCAGCATGAGGATGAACTCGATGTCGTTCTTGATGACCGCGTTGGGTTCGTAGGGCTTGCCCAGGAAGCCGGAACCACCCTCGACCTCGTAGTTGGCGTTGGCGATCTTGTACCAGATGATGGGTGCTAAGTTGTCATAGCCGATGGCGCGGCAGCGTTCCTGAATGGAGGAGTGGAGCGGCACGACGGTGTGGCGGCCGCCGTTGCGGCGGCGGGACAGGCAGACGTCCCCCACGACGCAGACGAGTCGGCCGCCCGGAATGAGGGCGGCGAAAGCCTGCTGCCAGATCCGATCGAGTTGCTCCAGAAACTCCTCGTAGCCTTGAACATGGCCAAGCTGGCCGTCCGTGTCGCGGTATTCCTTGAGTGTCCAGTAGGGCGGTGAGGTCAGGATCAAATGAGCGCTTTCGTCAGCTATGCCCCACGGCTCTCGGGAATCCATCAGGCAAAGGGTGTGGGAGGTCGGAACCCGCCGGACGGCCTCCTCGATGCTCGCGACAACGGGCCGGTCCTTGGCGATGCTCGGAAGTGCGGTTTGCGGATTGTCGAGGAGAGGCAGCGTGTCCGGGAGGAAGCTTGCCAAGGCCTCCGGGGCACTCGCCAACGGAGCATCGGCCACCATGGGTTGGATCTTGGCGGGGGGCTTCTTCCTGGCTGGCATGAGGGCGAACCTCCGTCTTGGACTCGTCAACAACACCAGCAAGCAGGAATCGGGCCGCGCGCAGTCTTCCGAAGGCAACATTCTCACGGGGATGACCTTTCCGCAAGGGCCGGCCCAGGCCTCGCGCTCCGGTCAGCCCCCGGTCGCCCGCACCGTCCCCCCGATCCAGTCGATTCAAGGATCCAAGGTGGTCCGGGGTGCTCCCGCGCGAGGGCCTCATCCGGCCGCGGAGAGCGCTTCACGGCCTGAAGCCCGAGGCCCGAAGTCTGAAGCCTGAAGCCCGAAGCCCGAAGCCCGAAGCCTGCTACGAATCTCAGAAGCCCCGGAAGAGCTTGCCTTCCGGCCGCCGGGGCTTTAGCCTATCGCGAATGCAGTAGCATCTCCGCGCGTCGTGGGGCGATTCAGGCGCGTTCCGCTAATGGAGCGCGCTCACCGGAGGGCAGGAGAGGACAGATGAGCTGGTTCACGAAGGCATCGGAAACCTCCGTCGGGAAGAAAGGGATCATGGCGGTCACCGGCACCGTCTTGGTCCTTTTCATCACGGTGCACATGCTGGGAAACACCCACCTCTGGGAAGGGGACAAAGAGAACGGCCTCAAGGCGATGGATTTCTACGGCCGATTCTTGAGGACCTTTCCTGGCGTGCTCTGGGCATTTCGCAGCGTCATGCTGGTTACGGCACTCCTCCATGTCATCACCGGCGTGCGGTTGTGGCTGGAGAACCGGCGCGCCCGTCCCATCGGCTACGCCCACATGAGCACGGTCAAGGCGAGCCTCGCCAGCCGGACGATGATCTACACCGGCGTCATCGTCATGACGTTCATCGTCTACCACATCCTCCACCTGACTCTCGGCAAGACCGGACCGTTCACGGAGGGCCGAGTCTTCGACAACGTCGTGCGGGGCTTCCAGGTCTCGGTGATCTCCGCACTGTACATCGTCGGGCAAGTGCTCCTCTTCTTCCACCTCACGCACGGCATTCCGAGCTTGTTTCAGACACTCGGGTTCAACCACCCGAAATACAAGGCCACGGTGGAACGCGCGGGCCTCGGGCTCGCCCTCGTCATTTGCGGGATCAACATCCTCTTCCCGGTGAGCGTGCTCCTGGGCTGGGTGAAACTGGGCTGAGGAGGGTCCTACGATGAAGCTCGAATCCAAGTGCCCGACCGGCCCGATCGAGACCCGCTGGGACCGCTATCGCTTCGAGACGAAGCTGATCAACCCGGCCAACAAGCGGAAGTACACGATTCTCGTGGTGGGGACCGGCCTGGCCGGCGCCTCGGCCGCGGCCTCGCTCGCGGAGCTGGGATACTGCGTGAAGGCGTTCTGCTATCAAGACTCGCCGCGGCGCGCCCATTCCATCTCCGCCCAGGGTGGGATCAATTCGGCCAAGAACTACCGCAATGACGGCGACTCGGTGTACCGCCTCTTCCACGACACCGTCAAGGGAGGCGACTATCGCGCCCGCGAGTCGAACGTCTATCGGCTGGCCCAGGTCTCGCTGAATGTCATCGACCAGTGTGTGGCCCAGGGCGTGCCGTTCGCCCGCGACTACGGCGGGCTGCTGGACACCCGCTCCTTCGGCGGCGCCCAACTCCAGCGCACCTTCTACGCCCGCGGACAGACCGGCCAACAACTCCTGCTCGGCGCCTACGCGGCCTTAGTGCGGCAGATCGGCCTCGGCACGGTGGAGATGTTCCCCCGCACCGAAATGCTCGACGTCGTGGTCGTGGACGGACGGGCGCGCGGCATCGTCACCCGCGACATGGTGACCGGTGCCATCGAGAGCCACCACGGCGACGCCGTTTGCCTCGCCACCGGCGGCTACGCCAACGTCTTCTTCCTCAGCACGAATGCCAAGGGGTGCAACACCACGGCCATCTGGCGCGCATACAAGAAAGGGGCGGCCTTCGCCAACCCCTGCTTCACGCAGATCCACCCCACCTGCATCCCGGTCACGGGCGACCACCAGTCGAAGCTCACCCTGATGAGCGAGTCGCTGCGCAATGACGGGCGGATCTGGGTGCCCAAGAACAAGGGCGACAAACGATCGGCCGGGCAGATCCCCGAGAACGAGCGGGACTACTTCCTGGAGCGCCGCTACCCGGCCTTCGGCAATCTCGTCCCCCGCGACGTCGCCTCGCGCGCAGCCAAGGAGCGCTGTGACGCGGGCCACGGCGTGGGACCGACCGGCCTCGGCGTCTTTCTCGACTTCACCGAATCGATCGGCCGGCTGGGGAAGCACGTCATCGAGGAGCGCTACGGCAACCTCTTCCAGATGTACGAGAAGATCACCGGGGAGAACCCTTACGAATCCCCGATGCGGATCTTCCCCGCCGCCCACTACACGATGGGCGGGCTGTGGGTCGACTACAACCTGATGAGCACCATCCCTGGGCTCTACGTGCTCGGCGAGGCCAACTTCTCCGATCACGGTGCCAACCGGCTGGGCGCCAGCGCCCTCATGCAAGGGTTGGCCGACGGCTATTTCGTGATCCCCTACACCATCGGCGACTACTTCGGAAACACCAAGCTGGACAAGCTCGACACGTCGCACCCCGAGTTTACGAAGGTGAAGCAGGAGGTCAACGATCGGACAAAGCGACTCCTCGCCCTGCGCGGCAAGCGCACCGTCGACTCGCTGCACCGCGAGCTCGGGCTCCTCTGCTGGGAGAAGTGCGGGATGGGCCGCAACGAAAAGCAGCTCAAGGAAGCGCTCGCGGCGATTCCGGGCATCCGCGCGGAGTTCTGGAAGAACGCCATGGTGCCGGGCTCGGGAAACGACCTGAACCAGGCCCTGGAACGGGCGGGCCGGGTGGCCGACTTTCTGGAGTTCGCCGAGTTGATGGTGGCCGACGCGCTGGAGCGCCGCGAATCCTGCGGTGGGCACTTCCGCGAGGAGAGCCAGACCGAGGAAGGCGAAGCCAAGCGCGACGACGAGAACTACAGCCACGCGGCCGTCTGGGAATACCAGGGCGAAGGAAAGGCTCCGCTCCTGCACAAGGAGCAGTTCACCTTCGAGTACGCCAAGCCGTCGCAAAGGAGTTACAAGTGAACCTCACGCTCAAGGTCTGGAGGCAGAAGGGTCCCCAGGGCACCGGCCCCAAGGATAAAGGGCGGATGGTCACCTACGATGCCCCGGGAATTTCGCCGGACATGTCGTTCCTCGAAATGCTCGACATCGTCAATGCGAAGCTGGAGCTCGCCGGCGAAGAGCCGATCGCCTTCGACCACGACTGTCGCGAGGGGATCTGCGGAACCTGCTCGCTCATGATCAACGGGATCGCCCACGGCCCCGACGCCGGTACCACCGCCTGCCAGCTCCACATGCGGCGCTTCTCCGACGGCGACACGATTTACATCGAGCCGTGGCGCGCGCGGGCGTTCCCGGTGCTCAAGGACCTGATCATCGACCGGAGCGCCTTCGACCGGATCATGCAGGCCGGTGGGTTCATCAGCGTGAACACCGGCGGCACGCCCGACGCCAACTGCCTCCCGGTCTCCAAGGAGAAAGCCGAGTTATCGATGGACGCCGCCGCCTGCATCGGCTGTGGTGCTTGCGTGGCGAGCTGCAAGAACGCCAGCGCCATGCTCTTCGTCTCGGCCAAGGTCGCCCAGTTCGCCTACCTTCCTCAGGGGCAGCCCGAGCGCTATGACCGCGTGCAGAAGATGATCGCGACCATGGACCACGAGGGGTTCGGCAACTGCACCAATCAGGGAGAGTGCGAGGCTGTCTGCCCCAAAGAGATCAAGATGACGAACATCGCGCTGATGAACCGGGATTTCTTGGTGGCGGTGGCGACGGCGGGGGCGAGGCAGGTGAGTTAAGATCGCGGGGCGCAGGTTCCGCCGGCCGGCGATCGGTGACCCAAAGACGACCCGGGATTCGCCCCGGAGAGGGCAGACAGGCCCGTTGGCGTCATGCCACGGCGGCGTACGACCTGTCCAGGGCCCGCTCAGTTCTTGTCCTTCCCGAATATCCGATCGGCGAACTCTCCGAAGGTTGGGCCGTCCCCGGAGCGACCATTCCGGTCGGTTACAGAGATGGCAGCCGGGTGTGGCATGGCTGACGGGGCACCAACTGGCGCGCGGGCAGGCCAAGTCCTCGTGGTTCCCAAGGTGCGAAGGCGGGAGGCGGGCCAGGCCGCGATGCGCTGGTAGTGATGATGTAGCCCACCGATCTCTGAAGACTCAACCACCCGGCCTCGGTCGGTGGAGTGGATCTCCCGGGGCTCCGTGCAGTCCATCTCCAATGAGAGATGCTTTCTCCAAGAGCGGTAGTAGGTGAAGGAATCAACGACGATCCGCTTGAGATGCCGCTCGTTGACCACGATCACGTGATCGAGGCAGTCGCGGCGGATCGTCCCGATCGGCCTCTCGACGTAGGGATTCTGCCAGAGGGATCGTGCCGCGGTGAGCACCTCTTCAAGGCCGATCCCCGTAACCCGCTTCCGGAACGCCTGGCCGTAGATCTTGTCCCGGTCGCACAGTAGATACCTGACTGGATCCTGCCACGGGAACGCCTCTACGATCTGCTGGGCGGTCCATTCCGCCGTCGGATTGGTGGTGACGTTGAAGTGGATCACGCGCCGCCGATCGTGGGCGAGCAGAAGGAAGACGGAGAGGACTTGGTTCCGAACGGTCGGGACGACGAAGAAATCGATCGCGACGGTTTCCTTCACATGGTTCTTGAGGAAGGCGCGCCAGGAGTCTTTCGTACCCACACTCCGCGCAGCGAGAGCGTGCGAAACCGGCGGGTAGCCGCCGAGCCCGAGCGCCATCGGCTGTTCGATCGTGGTGACGGTGTCTTCCGGCACTTCGATGACGACGGCCGTCTCGCTCCCTTCGGGGAGCGGGAGGACGTCGAGCGGATCGAGATTGCCAGCATGTACACGAGCACGAATGGTCAGGGCAGCCATCGGCTGCGGCTACTGTCTCGCCAGGCGGCAGATTCAGCCGTCGGGCCGAAAAGAGCCAGCACAACGAACACGATGGGGGCGCTTCGGAGTGCGCGGCCGAGAGAAGATGAGCGACGCTCTCGCGTCGCAACCTCCAGCGGGGTGGTCACTCCGGATCTCCGACCAGCACAAACGAAGCCCAGCAGTACGGTTCTGCATAAGGGCGATTCCCGTCCACGTCTCGGTACTCCCGCAGCCACCGCTTCGCTTCCTGGAGCGCGTCCCGTTTCGTCATCGGCTGGTCGTCGCTCTTCTCACCTCGATCGCCTCGCGCTTTGCCGAACAGGTGCCCGTAGAACCGCTGCATGATCAGAGAGGTCGCCTGGTCCTCCACCGGCCACAAGCTCACCAACAGGCTCCGCGCTCCCGCCTGCAGAAACGCATGCGCGAACCCGACGTAACCCTCGCCCTTGACCCGCTGACCCAGCGCGGTCTGACAGCCGCTTAGGGTCACCAGGTCCGCGTCCAGCTTCCACTCCTGCAGGATCTCCTTCACTGTCACCCGGCCATCGTAGATTCGGTCTCCCTTCTCCGCCGCCGCTAGCGGATCCGGCAGGCCCACCCGCGACAGGAACAGGCTGGACTCCTCGGGACGCTCCGGATTCACCCAGGCGTGGGTCGCAAGGTGAATCAAACGGTACTTTCCCAGCTCGCAGGATCGAGCCATGGCCACCAACCTCTGCTCGGAGGCGTTCGGTCCGAGGAGAACGGTTGAGAGCCGAGACAGCTTCGATAAGTTTTCGACCTCCTGGCGGGTCGCCGGCAGGCGGGGAAGCATCTCCAACGCCTCGAAGTTCCCGGAGACGGCAGAGCGTTGAAGCAGGGAGTCAGGAGCATCCGGGATCGAGGCCAGGGCCCATAGTGATGGCCGCGGTTCTTCCTTTCTCGTTTCCTTGTTCTTGTCCTCGTCCTTCTCCATCTCACTGTTCTGAGCATCACTGAACGGAGGATCTCCCAGCAGCAGGATCGCCGTCGACTCGTCCCAACGACGCCGATCTCTGTCCTTCTCCCGCAACCACGTATAGATCGTCGCCGACGGGGTGTAGCTGACCGCGAACCGCGCACCGAGAGGACGGCCGTCGTCCAGGGGGAGGGCTTCCACCGGAACGCCCAACATCTCGCCCGAGGGGACGACCACCAGATTGCGCGCGCCGTTGAGATGGGACAAGAGGGGAGCAAAGCGCTCGGCGAAAAGAGCGCGGCCCCGAGCCTCGGATTTGACCGCCAGGGGAACGCCGGCGACGTCGTCCACGCGACTCCCGCGGGCCAGCCGCGAGCTGTCGGTCAGCGCGTCCCGGAAGAGAGCCGCGAGTGAGGGGAGCGCGTGGTTCGCGCGGCTGCTGTCCCTGTCGCCTCTGGCCTCCGGGTGGGACAGGCGTTCCCAGATCACCGGGCCATCACGGCGGATGACATATCCCCAGCGAGAGACGTCGTTCTTGCGGATCTCCACATCCAGCCAGCCGACCAGGGCGGTAGTGGAATCCAAGGCCATCTGAACGCGTTCCAGGGGATACGCCTGTCCTTCCGTCACCGGGTACTTGGCTGCCATTTGCTGACGGAACGTACTCCATTCCGCCTCGGTCTCGAGGAGGCGCGCGCGGGTCATCCCGATCTCCGTGGCCATCGGGCCGGTGGTGTCCCGGCGCGCCGCGTTACGATGGACTCTTAGCTGGTCGCCCAGACGTCCCAGCTGCCGACGAAGCGAGTCTTCTCTGGCCGCTTCGGTCGGTGAGAGCCGGCGCTGTTTCGCTGTCGTCAGCAGATCGAAGAGGGACCGGCCCAGTTCGCGCTCGGCCGCGGGCCAGGCGTCTGAGATGTGTCCAGACTCTAGCTGCACTTCGGCAAGACTTGGATACGGGGACATCTGGAACGTGGACCGCTCGATGCCCGGTCCGACCCGCAGCCGGGCCGCCTCATGGACTGCGGATGCCTGGACCAGAAACATCTCGGCCCCGGAGAAATCTTCCTTGGCGCGGAAAAGAGTGCCGATGTTATTGAGGCTCATCGCAACATCCGGGTGTTCCTCACCCAGGAGCTTGCGCCACATGGCGAGAGATTCCCGGAAGAGCGGCTCGGCACCCTCGTAGTCCCCCTTGTTCCGGAGCAGGACGCCAAGGTTGTTGAGGCGCAACGCGACATCCGGGTGTTCCTCACCTAGGAGCTTGCGCGACATCGCCAGAGCCTCGCGTAGGAGCGCCTCCGCACCCGCGTAGTCCCGTTCGGCAAGGAGCAGGCAGCCTAGGTTGTTGAGGTCCGTCGCAACATCCGAGTGTTCCTCACCCCGGAGCTTGCGGTCCATCGCCAGCGCCTCGCGGTAGAACGGCTCGGCCCCTACGTAGTCCCCTTTGGCCTGGAGCAGCCTGCCAAGGTTGCTGAGGCTCCCCGCAACATCTGGGTGTTCGTCACCCAGAAGCCTGCGAAGCATGGCGAGAGATTCCCGGTAGAGCGGCTCGGCCCCTGCGTAGTCCCCTTTGTCCCGGAGCAGGACGCCAAGGTTGTTGAGGCTCCCGGCCACGTCCGGGTGTTCCTCACCCAGGAGCTTGCGGAACATCACCAGCGCCTCGCGCAGGGGCGCCTCCGCACTCGAGTAGTCCCCCTTGGCATAGAGCATGGCACCGAGGTTGCTGAGGCTCGTTGCCAGGTCCGGGTGTTCCTCACCCAAGGTGCGCCTACAAACCTCAATCTGGCGCTGTGCAAGCGAGAGCCCTTCGGAATAGAGTCCTCGATTCCAGAGGTCGCCGAATCGCAGTTTCGCGCTGTCCGCCCATGCCAGTTCTGCCCGGACACTATCGGGAAGCGCCACCGCCAGCTCCATCGTCCTCAATAGCCACTGGGCATCGGCCATCTCGTAGGGCTTGGTCTTCGGCTCGCCTTGCCGGAGTGCGAGCAGTTCCCGCGTGCGATCCAACGCTCCAGAATACTGACCCAGCGAGCGAAGCGAGTCGATCTCCGCTCGCAGCACCTTGGCGGGATCCTCCGGCGTCTCAGCCCTGGTGGCCGTCGGGCTGCCAAGAACCAATACCGCGATCACGATGGGGGCGCAGAGGAGTCCACGACCGGGAGAGAACGTGAAGCAGTTCGGCATCGGGAACCTCCAGCCGAAAGAAGGATCATCGCCCCCTGGCGCCCTGTGCCCGACTCCGAGGCACCGATAGGACTATAGCCGTCATCGGGGGGGCGAATGCAAGGTCGCCTCCTGGTCACTCGTGGACCGTCACGGGCGCGAACCCCCGATCCGGCGGAGGAAGACTGGTCGTCGTTTCCCCGGAATCGCCGGCGTTTGGCTCGAGCAGGACAGACCTCGCCCCTCCGACCTGGTCGGGGATCCCTGGCTGGCCATGGTCAAGCGGAGCGTCCGCCGTGCCCTTGGGACACAGAGCGCACACGCCGGCGATCTGGGCTGCGTCGTTCGGAGGCGGCCGGATCAGAGGCGTTGGCGGTCGGCGACCCCACGCATTCGAGCGCGTCTCTGCGACACTCGAGTTGCGTGAACGCCGTTTGGACCCCCCTGGCAGAGCCTTCTTTCACGGCCGATTGCGCCTTCGCGCACGAGCCCCACTTCGCGACGAACGGTATCTCCCTGACGTTCACGGGCAAGCAAGCGAGCGGGAATCAGGATATATGGGCCGTGCGCTACTCGGACGAGGGCTGGGAAGAAGACGGTCTGCCGTGCCCCCCGCGGGGGCCGGGCAAGCTTTTCTGCGCTTCGGTAGCCGGCTTCTCTCTCCACGCGGCCCAGTGCGTGCCGGCGCACGACCGCGAGGCGAGAAGAGCGCCTGTGCCGCTACGGCCTGCGGGCTCCGTTCTCGCAGGAACGTCTCTCGCGCCGGCCCGAGGGCAGAGTCGTGTACAAGCTGCGTCGCGCCTGGCCGCATGCGCACTTCGGAAGACGCACCCGGGATCGCCACGGCGTTCGCCCTGCCCCCGAGGAAACGCCCCCGGGGCGGACGGTCATGGTCCTGTGCGCGGCTCGGAGCGGGGCGACGGACGCCGATGGGCGCCTGGGGGGCGATCGACTGACTTTCTATGGGGGAGGACGTCAAGACGTAGTTCTCCCTATGAGCAACCTAGGGCGTCCATCCGGCTGAAGGAAGTAGGTGCCCCCGCGCAGGCCGGACGCGCCGACGCCGGTCATCGCAGCACCGTGATCACGCCTCGCTGAACCGATCGCCCGCCGAGCAGACGGTAGAGGTAGACGCCGCTGGACACCGGGCGGCCCAGATCATTCTGGGTGTTCCAAGTGAAGAGTCCTTCGGGCGATGTTCCGGGGCCTGCGCGCATGGAGCGCACCTGTCTTCCTCCCGCGTCGAAGATCTCGAGTATGATCTCCCGGGGAGAATCCAGCCGATAGGCGATCTCCACCGAGGAGCGGGCCGGATTCGGCCGGGGATGATCCGACAGCGACGTGGCAACATCCTGCGGAGCGGATGCGGCCGAAAACTCCCGGAGTTCGAACGTGAATGACCCGCTGGGGGAACCGGCCGAGGCGTTGAACAGCACGACGCCATAAGCGTCCTGCCGCGGAGCCTGGAAGTAACCGGGTGTCTGGTTCGCCGCCATTTCGAAAACCGCCTGGCTCCGACTGACCCAATAGGGGTCCTGTTCGGCGCTGTCGAAGAGGGCCATTCGGATGTCGGCCGCACCCTGCGTGGAGAGCGTGAACTGGTAGACCAGACCGGAGTCGAGCGGAGCATCGAAGACGTTGATCAGGCCGCAGGCTCCGGAGGCGCCGCCGACCGACCCCACGATCGCGGTTCCCGGCCACAGCCAAACGCACTCGTTGTACTCGACGGTCCAGGGGACATCGGCAGCACCCCTGACCAGCGTAACCACGGGATCGTATGTCCCGTAACCGTCGCCGACGACGAAATCGGTGCCTTCGACCGCCGTGCAGGCGGCCAGCACCTGCCCGCCCCAGCAGGAGGTCATGACACCGAGGTCGCGCGCCTCGTCCTCCGCCGTGTTGACGGCGATCCCGCGCCAGCAGGAACCTCCGCCCTGGGTGACGTAGAGCCGATTGGCTTCCGTCTCTTGCCGACACGAGGCCGGACCGAGCGGGATCGCGTCGCACTGGTCGAAGCCGACCGTGTAGGATGCGCCGGAGAAGGCCGGGCTGTCATCGTAGACGGCCAGGGCCCAGGTGCCGCTGGTAACCGGAACGAAGACATGGGAGAGACCGTCTCCTGGCCATTCCTCCTCCTGCCCGCCGCGATACCACCAGCCGTTCGCGCGCGGATAGAAGATGGCCATGCGCATGTCGTCCCCCTGCTTCGTCAGGGTGAACTGGTAGGGCTGGCCCTCGGTGAGCTCCACGTCCCACACGCGGATCAGGTTGCACGATCCTGTGCCGCCCCCCACGGTCACGGAGACGGGAACCCCCACAACCAAGTCGTCATCCTGGGTCTCCCAGTCCAAGACCCAGCCGATGCTCGGTGAACCCCCACCGACGCGCACGTGCAGAAGCTCCGGCGTGAGAACGTTGAAATTGCCGAGGACGAAGTTGGTGTTGTTGGAAGCCCCGGACCCCTCCACCGGAAGGCCGGTGCCGCAGTCGTTCTCGTGAACGGCGATCGACTTAAAGTCGCCCGGATCCATGGAGTTCACGGCCAGCCCGATCCAGGTTCTGGGTTGCGTCGTCTGATCGAGGCTCAGGAGCTTCGGGACGCCGATGCCTTGGGTGCATCCGGCCGAGGGGAGCGGGAGTTCGCCGCAGAGCTGGTAGCTGAAGTTCCAGATCCGCCCCTCGCACCCCGGAAGGTCGTTGAAGACCACGGCGCCGTACCAGTCGGTCGCCGGGGCCACGTACTCCTGGGTGTCACCTGCCCCCACCTCGATCTCGGCGGCATTGCGCCCGGCCCAGTAGGCCGATCCTTGGCTCCGGAATAGGGCCATCGGCACGCCGCTGTGGCTGAGGTCGAAGGAGTACCGCTGTCCGGCCTGGAGCTGCACATCCCAAACAAGCGCCGGGCCGATCGGGGAGTAGTCCGCACAGTCCATCGCCCCGCCCACGTTCACGTCGGGAGGGAGGATGTCCGCACCGCCATTCCAGTTCACGGCGTACGGCGAGGTCTGGTCGCCGTAGCGGACTTGCGCGTAGTACGTCCCCGCCGCGAGGTGATTGCCGTCCCCGACGACGAGATCGGTGCCGGTGGAGCGGTTCGAGTAGCCGAGCATGGTGCCGGTGGCGCAGGGGCCGGTGTAGACGTAGGCGTCCTTGTCGTCAGCGCCGGAGGGAGCAACCGCGAAGACCATCCAGTAGGGTATGGCGACGTTGAACGAGTAGTCGGTGGGCTGGCCCGTCCGGGGGACGCAGAACCCACCGGTCAGCGGGATCGGCACGCAATCCCGCACGGCCCCCGGGTCAGGGACCATCGAGTCCCCTGCCCGCGCCGGGCCGATGAGGCAAAGGATCAGAAGCAGAACGGGTCCCGTCCATGTTCCGGCACAGAGGCACGCCCGGCGGAAGCTCCGAGGACAGGAGATGGCAACCGGCTCGACGTTCGTCATGGTCAATCCCTCCGAGCGAAGCAGACAGTGAGTCCGGACGCTCCTTTCGTCACACGCCATGTCGCATCGGTCCGCGTCACACGTCCCGCCGAAGAGGTCGCGGTCAGCGAAGCAGCACCAGCTTCCTGGTCGCCGAGAACCCCGGGGCGTCCATCCGGCAGAAGTAGACGCCGCCGCCCAGGCCAGACGCGCCCAGATCTTCCTCGTGGCGTCCGGGCTCCACCCGTCCGGCCACGAGCGCGCGGACCTCGCGGCCGGCGATGTCGAAGAGCCGGATCGTCACCTGCGCGGAAACCGGGACAGCGTAGGCAATCCTGGTCCCTGAGCTGGATGGGTTCGCTCCGGCAAGACTCAGAGCGAACGCGATCGGGACCGCGGGCGGCAGTTCCGGCGCACTCGAGAGAGCTCTGTCCATCGTGAACCAGAAACCGATGCCGTGAGTGAAGAGGACGCTGGCCGTGCTGCCCGCCACGGCCTGGCCCACCGTACAGCCGTGGAGGTAGCTGGCGTTGCTGACGGTCGCCCCAGCGACTCCGTTGACGCTACGGCCGAGCCCGATCTGGGCGGTCGCCGGTGCGGGCATGGTCAGCGCGACCCCGGCGATCAGGCCCGCGGCCATTCCGGCGGCCCGATTGATGGTGATCAACGCTTTCATCTCGACCTCCTATTTCTTCGCCTTCTCCTCGATCCGGCCGATACGCCGGGTGTCGGGCGCACCGTACAGCTCGGGTTCAAAGTACTTGCCGCGCTCCGGAGCCGGCTTCTCCTGTTCCACGGGCAAGCGGTGCTTCTCGATCGCCGGATCGCTGCGTACGGCCGTCACCTGCCACGAGACCTTGAGCCCCGGGTTGCCACCCGCGATCTTGAAGCGGTTGCCGGAGATCTCCTCGGCCACGTAGACCGGGGCCTGACCGCCGACGCAGGTGAGTTGGTAGCGCGGATCGCGGTTGATCGCATCGAACCAGTCCGCCAGCTCCACCCAGGCCTCGCCCGTCGCATCGAGCACCGCGTTGCCGCTGTAGGTGTTCAGGACTTCGTCGGACTCCACGCAGAAGTGGTTCAGATACTTGTTCGAGGGATCCGTGGGATGATCGATGCGAAAGGCTTTCGTGCCACTGACGCTGAAGTTGCCCGTGACGTGAACGTTGCCCTCGAAGTACCCGGCATAGCTGACCGTTCCGGAGGTGGCCTCACCGTGCACAGCAATGTTCTGGCCCGCGCCAGAGGCCGCGCCGAAGACCCCGCAGTTCGTCCCGGTGCCTCCTGTTGCCTCGCCGACCAGTCCGAAGTAGCCCATCCCTCCCGAGGCCAAGACCATGCCCCTCGCTCCGATGTACCCGCCCATGAATACCCCGCCGATCCCGTAGTAGTCCGCCGGCCAGCTCTCGCCGTGCATCCCCACGTAGTCGGACACGGCGCTGCCGTTGTACATGCCGAGGACCGCGCAACTCCGGATCGCGTCGGTCGCGTCGGATACCAGGGCGATCCCTCCGGACTCCGCGTTGCGTATCATGTGAAAGCCGCCGCTCGACTCGCTGATGTGCGTCCTGGTGAGACCACCACGCCGGAACGTGAGCCACGACGACCCGCCGGCATCCTCTGACGTCAATTTGATTTCGGGGTTCCCAAAGGCGACGACCTCTATACCGTCACCGGGCCCGCTGGCGACGGTGAGCTGTGACGTGGGAGTGGTGGTGCCGATCCCGACTCTGTCGAACACATCCTGGTAGACCAGGGAATTGCCGACGGTCGTGCCGGCGGTGAACTTGGGTACATACCCGGCCGTCCCGCTCCCCCCGATCCCGCCGCCCCCCCCGGCCGCCGCGATCGTGATCCGGTTGTTCGCGTCGTCCGGGGTGATGATCACGTTCTCCCCCGCGACCAGGTCGATGTTGCCGCCGTCGTTCACCACCCCGTCAACGCTCGACACCACGTTCGGCACGACCATATCCGCCGTCACCGATCCCGCCTGGCTCTCGTTCACGAACCGCGCGTCGTAGGCTGTGCCCGCGGCGTAAGGATCCGTCAGGCGCACTTGATCACCGGCAACCGTGAGCCCGGTGCCGGCGCTCACCGCCACCGCGCTGGCTCCCTCGGACACCAGTCCCGCACCGGCCACGGCGGCCCCGTCCACCGCCACCGCGTCGGCCGTGACGCTGATGCCGGCGCCCGCGCCGATGCCCACGTGCGCATCGCCGCTCATGGCGCCGCCGGTGAGGCCGTTGTCCGCGTAGACCGCCGTGATGTCGCCCGAACCGCCGCCGCCCACGAGGGTCTCGGCGACGGCCGCCCGTAGGGCGTAGGGGGTCGACGTGAGCACGACCCGTGGCAGCTCGGGATCACCCGCCACCTGCAGCGAGATCCAGTACTGGGCGTCGAATGGCAGGGTGAGCGGGGTCACCGAGCCGAGCACGGCGCTGAACACGCCGTCCTGCACCGGCAGCGACTGGGCCTCGCTCCAAAGCGGAGCGCCGCCGGAAGACTGGCTGTAGAGCCGGAAGGTCAGGCCGTAGGTGCCGTCGGGGATGTTGGTGCCGCTCGGGTCCTTGAGCAGACCCTGGTAGCTCATGGACGCCGGCACGGTGGCCGTGGCGAGGCCGGTGGACGCCCAGATCATCACAACGCAGAGCGCGACGATGCGTTTCATGGCTCGAACCTCCTTCATCTCGGACAACGGCGTTTGCCTGTTAACTCTGGTGCTCACCACTGGGCCAGCCGCGACACGGACGGACGAACGGGCACGTGGCCTGATCGCGGCGCATCATCCTGCCAACCTCACCGGACGATGACCAGTCTCCGGGTGTTCGTTCCGTGCTCGTTCGCCACCCGGACGAAGTAGACACCGGCAGGCACCCGCGCCCCTCCGGCATCCGCACCGTCCCAGAAGACCTGGTGCACTCCGGAAGAGACGTCGCGAACCGCGAACGCTCGCACCTCGCGACCGGCGGCGTCGTGAACTGATACCTTCACGTCGCGCAGCGCCCCAGAGCCGAGAAGCTCCACCGTCACGCCGCTCGATGATGGATTCGGCCGGACGGAGCCGACAGTCCTATCCGTTCCTTGGGCACTCTCCGGCGCCGAGGAAGTCACGTCTGGGCATTCCCACTTCCGGTTCACGGTCGCCGCGTAGTCTCCGTTTGGGTCGCAGTTGTCACCATAGAACTCATCGTTGGCGCCGACGAAGAGATACTGCGCCCCTAGCGGCACCACGACGAAGACGCTGTCGATCACCGCGAAGTCCTCGGGGATATCCGTCGGAATACTTCCATAAAGTGTGGGTGGCGTCACGCAGTCGTCGCCGGCATCAAGGGCTCCGGGAACTCTGGCGGCGTTGTCAGATGGCAACAAGATGTTCGAACTGGAGAAGACGCAGAGTGTCCCCAGTCCATCCGGGTCATCCGGGTGTCCCTCCGGATATTCGGGAGTGCAGTGGTATTCGAACGCGCCCCCGCGATCTATCCGCAGAGTGTCGCCAGGCTCAATGCCGCAGCCCAACAGGTCAACAATGCGGCAACCGGCGGCAGATGGGTCCTCGTTGGTCCGCAGATAGGTTCCCGTGGGGTCAAGGGACACGGTGTAGGGAGCGATGCAGGGAGTGTTCACGTTCGGGGGCACGAAGCCTGCCATTCCCGCCACGCCATTCATCTGGGCGTCGTGGCCATGTCCGCTGTTGTCGATCAGGAGGTCGTGGTCAAACGACCACCAGGCCAGAAGCCCCGCTTCGTTTCCCAACAGGCAGCAGTTCATGTCCCGCCCTATCTCCTCCCCCGTCCTCGGGTAGTTCCACAGTCGCACATCATCGAGGACACCATCAAAGCGGCGAAGCCACGGATAGAGGAAGTTGCCCGCGCCCATGAGGATGTCCTCAGCGCCGTAGTAGACACCCTGGTACGGGAAAGCGCAGGAGTTGTCCAACTGGCCGTCCATGTAGAGACGTACTTCCTGCCCGTCAAACACGACGGCAACGTGGGCTGTCTGACCGACCAACACAACGGCGATCGAAAATAGGTTAACCCCCTGGCTGGGGTAGGTATGCGTCAGGCTGAAACTCACCTTGTTCGTTACTGGGCTCCAGTCGAGGAAATAGCTTCCCAGCCAATATCCACTCGCCCCTTCCCGAGGTTTGGCCAGAAGTACCGCACCGTAGGCATCGTTGGTGCTGCCATACCCCGGCCCGATGGGCGTAATCCACCCTTCGAGCGTGAACTGCTGGGGTTCGAGCGTGCTGGAATCCGGGACCCGCAGCCAAGCCGTGTGTTGCGCGTCGGTGTTCGTCAGGCGGATTGCTTTCGGTACCGCGTCGGCGTGGGTGGCGCCCAGCGCCGTGACCGCGACCAGGAAAGGGACGGAGGACAACCGGATGAGAAACGCCCTGCAGCCCCGACGCATGACCTGCCCCCGTTTGCCCTCTGGCAGCGAGTACCGGCTTCTGCGCCCGGTGCCGTTCGATTTCGAACCGATGCACGACTTCATACGGATACTCCTCTCAAGAGATCCTTCTGGCGGCAACGCAGTCTGGAGGGTCTGGAACCGAACGCCTCCGTCCGCCGAACTCCGGCGATGGTTGATCCCCACCCGGTGGGGCAGCGGATTCGATATCCGACCGCCGCGGCGCGGGATTCAGCACCCAGGGCGTCGGGGCGTCGACGCTTGGATCATTTCACGACCCGAAGAATCTCCCGCTCGTCGCACGCGCGGGCACTCAGGGGAGAGGGGGGATCAGGGCTGGATCACGCGGAAGGCGGCGGGAGGCGAAACCCGGGTCTCAGCGCCCTTGCGATCCTGGGTCACGACCATCCAGGTGCCGGCGGTCAGATCTCGCAGAAGCGCAGCGGGCAGCACGAGCGTGGTGTCGTCCGTGACGCTTTCGTAAACCAGGCGGGCCGAGGCGTCGAGGAGGCGAAACCGGTAGTGGGCGGCGTTCGGCGAGCTGCGCCAAACGAAGCGATCGGGCGCCCCCTTCACGTCGCCCACGGGGGCGAGGGTTACCGGCGCGGTATCGGGCCCTCGCATCCGCAAGCTCCGGTCATCATCTCCGAGGAAACCGAGTGATCGAACCAGCAGCAGGGCGATCAGAACGCCCGCCGCGGCGGGCGCCCAGACCCGCGAGGGACGGAGCCACATCAGCACGCGCTGGGATAAGGGAACCCTCTCCGGCGGGCGGGAGGCCGGCTGCGGGGTCTCGCTGGGGGCGTTCGCGGTGAGTATCGCGTCCATCCCCTGCAGGCTGTAGCAGAGTTCCGCGAGGGCGTCGTCGGCGAGGGTTTCCTTCTCGATTTCGCGCGATTCCTCGGGTCTCAGATCGCCCGCGAGGTACGCCAGAAGAGGCCGGACCCTCTCCGGAGGCACCGGTGGCCTCGACTCCGTCATGCGCATGCTCCTTTCCGCCCGGTCAGACCCGAATCCCCCGCTCGGCCAAAAGGCCGCGCAGCTTCATCCGGCACCGATACATCCTCCGGTAGAGCGCGCCGTGTTCCACGCCTTCCTCCGCGGCCAGCGCTGCCGGCGGCAGCCCGTCGAGGAGTCGCCCGATGTACCGCCCGCACTGCGGGTCGGAGGCGCGCATCTCGGCCAGCGCCGCGGTCAGGGCCTGGCGTAGTTCCTTCGCCTCCAGTGCCTCGACGGGCGTCAGACCGGGTCCCGGGAGGCGATCCGGGCACTCCAGCAATTGGTCTCCCGCGTGCCGGGCGCTGCGCAGGTAGTAGTTGCCGATCGTGTTGCGCAGCACCTGGAAGCACCAGGTCAGGCGGGGCAGCCCGTCGGTCAATTCCTCGACCTGTGCACCGTCGATCTTCCGAACGACGACCAGCATCGCATCCTGCACCACGTCCTCGACGACGTCGGCGGGAACGCGGCCGCCCGCAATCGCGAGGAATCGCCGGCGCAGCAATTCCAGGCCCGTCTTCAGGATCGTGTCGCTGGTCTCGATTCCCACGAAGGTAATTTCCTCAGCCGCGCGATCTCCCGCGGCCGGATCCGGCGGTGAAGTGACGAGTGAGCCACCCGATCAGCGCGAGGAGCATAACTGCCCCCGTGCCCCAAGCATAGGGGCCCGGGCGCGGAGGGACCGTTGCGCCCGCGAGGCTCGTCACCGGAAGGTGTCCGACGCCGGTGAGGACAAATGCTGCGCGGTCCCGGGTCGAATAGCCCGCCCGGCGCATGTCGGCCCTGGCGGCCTGCAGGCATTCGTCACGCGGGAGGCCATCGCGCAGCTTGGCGTAGAAGAAGGTCATGAACTGCATGGCGGCGCGGTCCTCGACATCCCACAAGCTGCTGACGACACTCCGGGCCCCGGCGATGAGGAAGGCGCGCGGAAGGCCGAGCGTTCCTTCGCTGATGTAGGTGTGTCCGCCGCTGGTACGGCAGCCGCTCAGCGTCACGAGGTCCGCGGCCAGCGCCAGACTCTCGATCTGCGCCGTCGTCAGGTCGAAGTCTTTCGTGCCCAGCCGCAGGGCCGATCGCTCCGGGTGCACGGCATCGATCGTGGCGTGGGTTGCGAAATGGAGCACAGCGCACGGGTCTGCCGACAGGGTCTCGATCAGTCTGGCTTTCGAGGCTTCCTGACCCTGAAACCGGCGCGCGCCGGAGACAGCCAGTCGGCGGACCTCCTGCTTCGTCGCCGGAAGCGTCGCGTCCGCTACCAGCATCATGCCCCCGGCAGCGCAGGCGCGATCGAGCAGCACGAGCAGGAGATCCGCGTTGGGCAGATAGGTCACCGCGTAACGGTCGCCCAGCGTGGTGGGGGTAGCGTCCCCCTCCGGCGGGCGGGCCGGATCCGGACCAGGGCGGATAGGCAACTCCTCGAACGGGAAACCCGTCAGATCGCTCGGAGGGGCGATGTAGAGGCGGGTCACGTTCTCGGGGATCCGCGCGACGACCTCGGACACGATGTCACGCGCCACGCGCCCCAGCACGGCGCGGCACAGGCTGTCCGGCGCGCCGCTCGACAAGAGCTGGATCGCCGTCTCCGCGTCCGCCCCGTGACGGGCGATGCCGAGGGACACGACCTCCAGGGAATCCCCCGTAAGGACGAAGGCCACCATGGGGTTCCTGGATGCGTCGTTGTACTGCACGATGGCCGCGTTCGCCCGGAGGAGTTCCCGCTGCAAGCGCGTGAGCTCGAGCGTGGGGTCGCAGGCCGGGGAGGGCTCCATATGCTCGCGCAACACCGCGGCGCGCCCGCGTTGCAATGCGTGCCAGGCCGGCTCGATGCGCCCCTGCTCGAGATAGCAGCGCGCCAGGGTCGTGTGGGCCTGGCCGCCGTAATAGAACGCCGCGGCCCGGCTGCTCTCTTCCGCCAGCTCCCGGCGCCGGTGTTCCGCAAGTCCCACCGTCGAGAGCAGCAACGACTCGGCCTCCGCAAAGCGCCGAGCCTCGATGAGGGCGATGCCTCGCAGGGAGAGCAAGCGGGTGCGAAAGTCCTCCTCGCGAACCGACGCCATCGCCAACAAGCTGTCGGTCTCGGCCAGGCACGCGTCGGTCAGTCCCATGCGCTGGTAGACCCGCGCCCGGCTCGTCCGCGACTGGACCAGGTGGCGGAGATTGCCGGATCGCCGGTCGATCGCGCAGGCGCTGTCGATGTCGGCGAGCGCCGCCGGCTGGTTGGCCAGCGCCGACAGGATGATCGAACGGACGTTGTAACACACCGCCCGGTTGTGGGGATTGCCGGCCCGCTGCGCCAGCGCGACCGCGGAATCGGCGTGGACCAGCGCCTCCCCGTTGCGTTCGCAGAAGTGCAGGTACTGGGCCAGACCGCCCAGCGCTTCGATCGTATTGGGCGCATCGCGGTTCGCCCGCGCCGCCGCCAGGGCGCGGTCGTAGGCTTCGCCGGCCTCGCCCTGGCGACCGATCGAGAGGCAGGAGCTGGCCAGGGAGTTCGATGCTTCCGCGACGTTGAGGGAGTCGCCGGCGCGGACCGCGTCTAAGACGGCGCTGCGAGCGGTCGCGATCGCCTCCTCCACCCGGCCGGCAGTGCGGTAAGAGTCGGCCAGGGCGATGCGCGATCTGAGAATCATTGCCGGGCTGCCGGTTGCCAGGGCGACGCGCAGGGCGTGCTCGTTGCGCGCCGCGGCCTCCTCGCCCCGCCCGCGTCGGGCGAGCAGGGCCGCCGCGCCCCGGTGACATTTCCAGGCCAGGGAGTCGGACCGCGCCTGCTCGAGGCTGTCCGCGAGCGCGATCAAGTCATCGGCCAGAGCGTCCGAGTAGCCCCCGCCGGCGCCCGTGCGAGCAGCGGCGAACCGGTCCAGGAGCTCCCGGGCACGCAAATCGAGACGGGTTCGGCCATCCGAGCGCACTGGAGCCGCGGCGGCGGCGCCAGACGTGGCGCAAATCATCCCGAGGGCGAAAACGCCCAACAGCAGGTGCGTGGAGATGATAGATCGAACCACGGGTGCTCCGAGGAAGGCACTCTCCCGGCTCGGGCGTTCCACTGTGAGCGCGCCCGCACTATGAAAGGCACACGGCACTGTAGCACGTCCATGTGAGCTGATCGAGCGCTCTCGTATCTTGCCTCGGTGGACCGTCCGCACGCCACCGGCCTTCAAGGTCGCCCACAAAACGCCTCCGTGAAGAACGGATCGCGGTTCAGCCTACCTCGCCTTAGCCTTTGTGAAGGGAATCAGCATGGGCACTTCCCGCTGGTACTTGCGATAGGAATCACCGAACTCCAGGACAAGCTTCTTCTCTTCGAGCCAGGTCCCCACGATGACGTAGATCGTCAAGACGGTGTTGAGTATCACGTCCACCGTCCTGAACGTTTGGCACCACAGGTAGACGATGAGTGCCAGATACATCGGGTGCCTGGTCACACCCAACAGACCTTTCCTCTTCAGCGCTCCCGGCGGCTTCGATTCGACCGCCTTCCCGAAGTCGAGCATTTGCCGGATTCCAAAGAATGACAGAGAATCATAGTCGAAGAAGAACGCCCAGAAGAACAACAGCAGCGCCGCCCCCATCAACCCATGCCGGACGACGGACAGCGGGTGCCCATAGGTGACGATGACCTCGCTCTTCATCTGCGCTGTGTAATCGAGCAGTGGAATCAGCAATACCAGCGACAGTGCCACGTAGAAGAGCCGGTAGAAAGCGTAGTAGCGTCTCAGGAGTCGTGAGGCAGCGCTCGTGACTGTCATGCTAATCAAGTAACTGTGAAGGACACAATACGCTATCCACAACAGCGTGACCAAAAGGTAGTTCATGTTGCACCTTCTCTCGAACCTTGTTCCTGCGCAGGCAGGCTGTGTTCACCCCTTCTGCCCTGTGGTCAACAGGAGTCGCCTGCCCCCAACAAAGTGGAGTGCCGTCAGAGCGTGACTATCCGCACTGTCCCGGGGCGAACACAAGGTGCTTTTCCTCCGAGGGAACACTTGGCGCCGTGGCCGGCGCCGTTTCCTCGGCGAGCTTGCCCAGGACCACCCGCGTGATCTGTGGGATCTGCTCCGGCTTCTCGGTTCGGGGATGGTTAGGTATCGACGCCCGCATCCTCGATCATCGGTACGTCGCCCCCGGGTGACCCCGGCGGCACGGACTCGGCGATCCTGGCCAGCATTCCTTCCAGGTTTCCCACCTCCCGGCAGATCACAAACCCCCACCGTCCGTAGTCGCCGAGATTGTTGACCGCGCTCACCCATTTCCGCGCTGCGGTGTTCTTGGCGTGGACGCGGTCGGGGTTCGCGGAACTCGTACCCCTTGATCTCCAGGATGACCTGAAGCCCTCCGTGCAAGGGCACGATGAAGTCGGGCTCATAACGGTGGGATTCGTCGAGGTACACATAGGGAATGGAGAGACCGACGAAACGATTGTTGCGGACGAAGCTCTCCACCAGATCGCTGGTATCCAGGGTTCGGGCCGACTCCTTCTCCCACTCCCCCTGGAAGTCGACCGCGTTCAGGTGGCTACGTTCGACCGGCACCACCGGCCTCATGGTCAGGTACTCGACATCCTTGGTGCTGAGATGTGGCCGGTACGGATTCAGGACGGGCAGCAGATCAAAACGGCACTCGGGTAGTCCCGGGTCTCTGGGTTGAAGCGCCGGTTGCAGAACGCCCAGCAGATGAGCATGGCCATGACGAGCGTCTTGCCGCTGCCGGTGGCCATCTTGCAGCCGAGGCGAAGCAGGGGAAGAAGGTCGCCGTCGTCGGACCTGTCGACCAGGCAGGGAGAGATACTCGTGGGTGGAAGCTCCCGAGTCTCCTCTCCCTCCAGCAGGGCTTTCAGGTCGGAATCCGAGAGGGCGAACTTCTGGAAGCCGGACCGCGCCGATCTCCCGGGGATACGGATCTCCATCAGGTAGATCAGGGTTTCCACTGCCTCGGCCTGGCAGAAGAACAGGCGCCGCGGGGCATCGGCGCGACGCCAGTGGAGGAGCAGGTTGACCGTCACCTTGGAAGCGCCTCGATAGTTGGATTCGCGCCAGCGTTTCACGTCGTCGCGCAGAGCGTTGACCAGGGGAAGATCGTCGCGTTGCTCCTCACGGAACAGATCCTCCTGGATCTTCCCGGTTCGCACGGTCTTGTACCAGTAGCCGGCCGGTCGACGGCCGGGCATCAGGCGAGGCACACCTTCGTTGTCATACAACCAGTAACGATTCGGTTCCTCGTAGGGACTGCAGAGGACAGGGTCTTCTACCGGTTGAACGGGCCGGGGTGCGCTCTTCCTTTCGGGCATCGGTGACTCCTGTTCATGGGACAATCGCACAGGGTGGTCTTCCCGATCCGCCGGCGGCCGGAGATCTTCACGAAGAACCAGCGACCACGGTCGAAGATACCGGAAAGCTGGTCCAGCTCGTCGCGCCTACCGTACAAGCCCCAATCCTCATCCGACATCGCTACCCCCTAAGGTAAAAGTTCTTACCTTAGGACGACGGGCCTGTCAATTCATTATTGTCAAGCACGTTACGTCGCTTCTGTATCCCGGTCGGTATATGTCCGTTGGGGCGTCGTGCGCCCCCCCGGCAGCGGCGCTGGAGCGACCCCTGGGTGGCCATGTTGCGCGGCGTAGGCACCCTGGGGCTGGAGTCGGATTGCATCGCGGCCTTTCAGCGCCTCTACGGTCGCCTCGACCGAAGGCACAAGCGGTCCTAATTGGGGATCGCGGCGCGGCAGGCCGTACAGACCACGTGCGCGGCAGATCTTCCCGAATGCCACCTGGCGAGCCAAGGCCTTGCGCACGGCCTCCGGGCTCCCCAGATCGCCGAACTGGCTCTGCGTGAAGACCCAGCCAGGCTTTCGGGCCAACAGCCTTCTAACGACCTGCCTATCAATTGATTGTGCGTGTTTTTCCCACGGCTTTTCGTCCGGGAAGATAGCATGTTCTTCGGACAAGAACCAAACGCCAGAACGTGAAGATCCCGCCGGTCGGCGACAGGCACCAACTCCGTCCCCGCAAACGCGGCCTCGTCCACCGCCCCTTTGAGTGCCGGGGATGCAGGCAACAAGTGCTCCTAATCTCCGATCGCGCGCCGTAGATCGCTTACCAGTGCGACACAGGACGCGGAGATTTCCTCTGGATCGCCGAGGGGACCGATTGCTTGCCGGGTCATCGCGACCCCGTCGCCTCGGGGACTCCCGAACTGCTGGAAGAGCCACTTCGCGGCCGTCTCGGCAGCGGCGCGGGAATCAGGGTCGAGAAGCACCCGTCGGAATCGCCCCGCCATCTCTTCGGTGCTGGTGCCGCGGAGAAGGCGGAGAACGCCGAGCGCGTCCTTGTCGCCATGGCGCGACGTTCCCTGCCGATCCTGAATCTTGTGCATCTTCGCGATCAGCAAGGCGGCGGAACCGGCGACCTGGATCTCCAGCGAACGACTGTCTTCGGCCTGCAACGATCCGATGGCCATGCGGTCCCGGTCGACGAGAACGCCCTCCAGTCCTCGCACGATGCGAACGGAGCGGGCGTCATGGCCTACGAGACGGGCCGCTCCTCGGTGCTCGCTCAGAGCCTCCAACGCATCAAGCAACACGCCGCGAGCGAGAATGTACAACTCATCCACGCCAGGCATCCTCGTTCTCGACCAACCACGCGATCAGAGACTCGGCCTCCGCCGGCCCACGCCCGGGGCTCGTGAGAAGATCCGCCGCCGCCTGACTGGGAGCCACGTAGGTCAGTCCGCCACGCGGCGCCGCGCCGATAAACACGCCGTCGTCTTTCGGCTCGATGACCAGGACGTTGGCGCCGGCTTCGGCCGGCCGGAGTCCCAGACTTGGCATCGACTCGGCAACGTCATCCAGGTACAGCGTCGCCAATCGGGACGGAGTGACCGGAGCGAACACCTCTGCCGCCAGCGTCCCCGTGAGCGCGTACCGCCCCGCGAATTCTTTGAGCCGGGCGAGCAGCGCCGGTAGCCCACGGGGATCGAGGCAGGCGATCTGCGTTCCGCGGGACTCCAGGGATGCATCCTGGGCCCACCGGCGCAGAAGTTGGCTCCAGTCGACCTTCACGATTCGTCCGTAGCCCCGCCGCTCGACGAGAGCCTGTCGATCCAGCAGACCCAGGATTCGCGAGACATAGCCAGGATCGACTCCCGCCCGGTCGGCCAGCTCGCGCACCCCGGGAGGCAGCTTCGAGTCGACAAGGAGGCGCACAATCCGCCCCGCCTTGACACCCCGCAGGGACTGCGACGATCGGGCCTCCCGGTCCGGGTTGGTGAGCGCTCCCTGCGTCTGGATGAGCAGTCCCGGCTCCTGGAGCTCGAGGCGACCGTTTCCGGTGAGGTCCAGGAAAGAGAGACCAGCTTCAGTCAAACGCCGGCACACGGACTGACTGAGGTGCGGGGCCAGGACCAGGCGCACCGCATCGACAGGCGTGGCGGGTGGCCGGGCCGCCAGTTCCCCTACCCCTCGTGGTTCCAGTCGCTTTTGAACTTCGACGGCGAAGACCCCCGATCGCTGGTCCGGAGCCGTGACCCGAAAGATCGCGTCCTTCCGCTTCGGACCCTTCTGGGAGCTTCGGTCGAGCACTACGCTCCAGCCTCCGGGAAGCCGGCTTTGGAGCTCTCGGAGTCCTTCCCGGAGCAGAATGTTGTCTGAAACTGCCACGTTGCTCCTCTCGCACAACACTGTACTCTCGGACAACATTCTCTGTCCATCTCTTCGAGCGCACGACGCTGTCTCGGCCAATGTCACATCTAACACATTCATCTACTTGCCGTTAACCTGCCTGATCCACCCCCCTCACCACCATCACCTCATTCCCCCGAGGATCCACCACCTTCACCGCCACCCGCCGGTGCTTCCCCGGCTTGAACGGCAACGACTCCGTCCCCCCGAACGCCGCGAACGCCGCCTCGTCCACCGCCCCCTTCAGCGCTCGGGCCAGCTTCTCCCACGCATCCTGGTCCGGGAAGAACGCCTGCGTGATGCAGAACGTCCGCCCGTCGTAGTCGCTGTCGAGGAACCAGGCCGCGACCTTCTCGGCCCCGGTGGAACGGATGACGTTCTCGGCCGGGTCGTAGATGTCGACGCCATGAAGATCCGCGATCCACTCGTCGCCGCGCCGGTGCAACTCCACCTGGGGCAGGCCGAAGACGGTGAAGAGCTGGCTGTTCGGGGTGGTCTTGAGCAGCCCGCGCATCCCCGGGTTGATGTCGGGGCGGATATCAACCGATCCCGCAGATACGAAAGATACGAATGCACCCCCAGATGCCACGTGTCCCGATACGCCTTGACCATCTCCGGCTCGCGCGTGAGGTCCTGCTCCTTGTCCTTCACGTCCCGCTCGCCGACCAGCGGCTGGAAGTTACTCGCGAACTTGATGCCGTACGGAGGGTCCATGTAGATCATCTGGACCTTGCCCGCCAGGTTCTCGCGGGTGGCCAGGGACGACATCACCTCCAGGCTATCGCCGAGGATGAGCCGGTTCGCCCAGTCGACGTCGTGCTGGTAGAACTTGACCGCCTCGCGGTACTCCAGCTCGGGGTCGGCGAAGAGGTCCCGCGCCACGTCGGTGCGTCGCGCGCAGTCTAAGATCGCCTGGGTGCTCACCCGCTCGTGAATGTGTAACGCCACCGGATCGACTTCGAAGAAGCGGCGGCGGTGCTCCTCTGCCTTGCCGGACCACTCCAACCAGGGCTCCTGGGTGCGCAGCGCCTGGGAGAGGAGGCGCACCTCGTCCTCGGATAGCGGCGCGGTGCGGGCCTTTTCGAGGAGGCGCGGGAGCTTGTCGGCGTCGCCGTCGGGGTCGAAACGCAAGACCGGCGGCAGGTGCGGGCTGTAGGCGTAGGGGACCGGCTCGACCTTCGGGATCTTGCCCTCCGAGGCGATTTTCGCGGGCGGGTTGTTCTTGCGGGTGCTGCCTTGGTGACGGTAGTCGGCGGTGCGGGGGCCGGTGGCGGCGGGCTTTCTGGGTCGGGGCATGCGGTGAATCCTCCGGGGGGAATGTAGGCAGTGGCTGGGGGTTGCGCAAGTGGACGGGGGGCGGGGCGGCACGGAACTGGCTGTAGGCGCCTTGCGGCGACGGATCTGGGACGGTGGATCGGCGGGACGCTGCCGGCTCAAGTGAGAGCGGCGGATGGGGAATCCAAACCAGGGAGGACAGTTGCCATGCCCGGTAAAGAGACCCAGATCCAGATTTCCAGGGAACGAATCGAAGGACGAATCCTGCTGCTCCGAGGCCTGACAGTCATGCTAGACAGCGACTTGGCAGATCTCTACGGCGTGGAGACCAAGGCTCTGGTCCAGGCCGTCAAGAGAAACCATGAGAGATTCCCTCCCGACTTCATGGTCCAGTTGACCGTGGAGGAATTCGCCAGTTTGAGGTCACAATTTGTGACCTCAAACTCGATCTCAACAGGCATAGAACCGTTAGCCAAACCGCGTGGTGGAAGACGACACCGTCCATTTGCCTTCACCGAGCAGGGCGTCGCGATGCTCTCGAGTGTGCTGCACAGCCCCCGAGCCATCCAAGTGAACATCGAGATCATGCGAGCTTTCACCAGACTCCGCCGGATTCTGCTATCCCACGCCGAGCTCGCCAGGCACCTGAACGAACTCGACCAGCGCTGCGACCAGCAATTTCGGGTGGTCTTCGACGCCATCCACAAGCTCATGGCCCCGCCCGAACCACGACGGAAGCGCATCGGCTTCCGAACGGACCCGGAGTGACCAAACGCCCACCGAGCAAGTTAGATGGAACGTCGCTCGGTTCGAGGCGCCAAGAACGAGCGGACCTGCCGTCGCGTTAGGTCTTCACCATCTCCGGCTCACGCGTGAGGTCCTGCTCCTTGTCCTTCACATCCCGCTTCCCGACCAGCGGCTGGAAGTTGCTCGCGAACTTGATGCCGTACGGCGGGTCCATGTAGATCATCTGGACCTTGCCCGCCAGGTTCTCGCGGGTGGCCAGGGACGACATCACCTCCAGGCTGTCGCCGAGGATGAGCCGGTTCGCCCAGTCGACGTCGTGCTGGTAGAACTTGACCGCCTCGCGGTACTCCAGCTCGGGGT